>NZ_LGDW01000012.1 GCF_001280005.1 Streptomyces sp. NRRL WC-3618
ATAGTCGACGCACAGGTCGAGCATGTGCGCGCCCTCACGAATCTGATCCCGCGCCATCTCCACACAGTCGTCCCAGCGCGCCTCCAGCATCGCCTCACGAAACTTCTTCGAACCATTCGCGTTGGTGCGCTCACCGATCGCCATGTACGCCGTGTCCTGACGGAACGGAACCGTCTGATACAGCGAAGCGGCACCCGCCTCCGGCTGCGGCCGGCGCTCGGTGACAGCCGTACCGCGCACCCGCTCCACCACCTGACGCAGATGCTCAGGCGTCGTACCGCAGCACCCGCCCACCAGTGACAGCCCGTACTCACGGACGAAGTTCTCCTGGGCGTCGGCCAACTCCGGCGCGCCCAGCGGGTAGTGCGCGCCGTCCTTGGTCAGCACCGGCAGGCCCGCGTTGGGCATGCACGAGAGCGGGATACGGGCGTTACGCGCGAGGTGGCGCAGGTGCTCGCTCATCTCCGCGGGCCCCGTCGCGCAGTTCAGGCCGATCATGTCGATGCCCAGCGGCTCCAGCGCCGTCAGCGCCGCACCGATCTCCGAGCCGAGCAGCATCGTCCCGGTGGCCTCCACCGTCACCGACACGATCACCGGCACATCCGCGCCAAGGGCGTCCAGGGCGCGTCGGGCGCCCAGTACGGCGGCCTTGGTCTGTAGCAGATCCTGGGTCGTCTCCACGAGCAGCGCGTCCGCGCCGCCGGTCAGCAGGCCCTCGGCGTTGGTCTGGTAGGCGTCGCGGATCTTCCCGTAGGTGATGTGGCCCAGGGTGGGCAGCTTCGTACCGGGACCCATGGATCCGAGCACCCAGCGCTGGCGGCCGTCGCGGGCGCCGAACTCGTCGGCGACCTCGCGGGCGATGCGGGCGCCGGCCTCCGACAGCTCGAAATTGCGCTCGGCGATGTCGTACTCGGCGAGCGCGGCGAGGTTCGCGCCGAAGGTGTTGGTCTCCACGCAGTCGACGCCCACCGAGAAGTACGCCTCGTGGACGGTGCGCACGATGTCGGGGCGGGTGACGTTGAGAACCTCGTTGCAGCCCTCCAGCTGCTCGAAGTCCTCCAGCGTCGGATCCTGCGCCTGAAGCATCGTGCCCATCGCGCCGTCGGCCACCACCACCCGCGAGGCGAGGGCCGCGCGCAGGGAGGCGCCGCTCACAGGACTTCCCCGAGGTGTGGTGTGACGGCGTCCGTCGCGGCGGATCCGTAGCCGCCGCGCAGGGCCACCTTCAGGCCGCGGCGGCTGAGTGCGTAGGTCTGGGTGCCGGTCGTGGCCAGGGCCGCGGATGCCATGGCACAGCCCAGCCAGGCCGCCTGTTCGGTGCCCAGCCGCCAGCTCTGGCCGGCGAGGAAGCCCGCCCGGAAGGCGTCTCCGGCGCCGGTGGGTTCCGCCACGCGGCGTACCGGGACGGCGGGGATCCGCAGGGGTGCGGAGTCGGCGCTCTCTACGCTGACGCCGTCGGCGCCCCGGGTGGTCACCCAGGTGCCCACCTGGTCGAGCACGTCCTGCTTGGTCCAGCCCGTGCGCTCGGTCAGCAGCTCGGCTTCGTAGGCGTTGGTGAACAGGAAGCGTGCGCCCCGCACCACGTCCTGGGCGTCGGCGCGTTCGAGGACGGCCAGTTGCTGTGACGGGTCGGCGGAGAAGGTGATGCCGTGGGTCCGGCACTCGCGGGCGTGGCGGACCATGGCGGCCGGGTCGTCGGGGGAGACGAGGACGTGGTCGACGGCCGTCCGGCGGGCGATCTCGGCGATCGATATCTCCCGGGCCTCGGACATGGCCCCGGGATAGAAGGTGCCGATCTGATTGTTCTCCCGGTCGGTCGTGCAGATGAACCGGGCGGTGTGCGCCCGGTCGCTGACACGGACCCAGTCGGTGTCGACGCGGTGCTCCTTCAGCCAGACCCGGTAGTCGTCGAAGTCGGCCCCGGCCGCGGCCACCAGCACCGGCTGCACACCGAGCCGTCCCAGGCCGAAGGCGATGTTCGCGGCGACTCCGCCCCGCCGGATCTCCAGTGACTCGGCGAGGAAGGAAAGGGAGACCTGGTCCAGCCGCTCCCCGATCAGCTGCTGGGCGAAGCTGCCGGAGAAGCCCATCAGCTGGTCGATGGCGATGGAACCGGTCACGGCGATACGCATGGCTGTGCCTCCTGTGATGTGCGCGTGGTCGAACCCGGTGGTGTGGTGGCCGTGGTGTCGGGTCAGCCGATCGCGGCCCGCAGGGCGGCCACGCGGTCGGTGCGCTCCCAGGTGAAGTCGGGAAGTTCGCGGCCGAAGTGGCCGTAGGCGGCGGTCTGGGCGTAGATCGGACGCAGCAGGTCCAGGTCGCGGATGATGGCGGCCGGGCGCAGGTCGAAGACGGCGGCGATGGCGGCCTCGATCCTGTCCACCGCGATCTTCTCGGTGCCGAAGGTCTCCACGAACAGGCCGACCGGCTCGGCCTTGCCGATGGCGTAAGCGACCTGTACCTCGCAGCGGGTGGCGAGGCCCGCCGCGACCACGTTCTTCGCGACCCAGCGCATCGCGTAGGCGGCGGAGCGGTCGACCTTGGAGGGGTCCTTGCCGGAGAAGGCGCCTCCGCCGTGGCGGGCCATTCCGCCGTACGTGTCGATGATGATCTTGCGGCCGGTGAGTCCCGCGTCGCCCATGGGGCCGCCGATCTCGAACCGTCCGGTGGGGTTGACCAGCAGCCGGTAGCCCTCGGTCTCCAGCTTGGTGCCGGCCTCGCCGAGCGCCGCGAGCACGGGCTCGACGACGAACCTGCGGACGTCGGGGGCCAGCAGGCTGTCCAGGGAGATGTCGGGGGCGTGCTGGCTGGAGACGACGACGGTGTCCAGCCGCACCGGCCGGTAGCCGTCGTACTCGATGGTCACCTGCGTCTTGCCGTCGGGCCGCAGATACGGCAGTACGCCGTCCTTGCGGACCGCGGTGAGACGCTGGGCGAGCCGGTGGGCGAGCATGATGGGCAGCGGCATCAGTTCGGGGGTCTCGTCGCAGGCGAAGCCGAACATCAGGCCCTGGTCGCCCGCGCCCTGCCCGTCGAGCTCGTCCGACTCCCCTCCGACGCGCTGTTCGTAGGCCGAGTCCACGCCCTGGGCGATGTCCGGGGACTGCGCGCCCAGGGAGACGGACACGCCGCAGGAGGCGCCGTCGAATCCCTTCTGCGAGGCGTCGTAGCCGATGCCGAGCACGGTCTGCCTGATCAGGTTGGTGATGTCGGCGTATCCCTGGGTGGTGACCTCGCCGGCCACGTGCACCTGTCCGGTGGCGATGAGGGTCTCCACCGCGACGCGGGAGGACGGGTCCTGGGCCAGCAGGGCGTCCAGGATGCCGTCGCTGATCTGGTCGGCGATCTTGTCGGGATGCCCCTCGGTCACGGACTCCGAGGTGAAGAGGTTACGGGTCACGGGTCCTCCAGCGGCGGATGCGTCTCATGGGCGGATACGGCGGATGCCGGACGGTTCGGGGCCCGGGGCCGTCCCCGGAGCGCTGCGGGAGACGGATGGCGCTCCGGGAACGGCTCCGGGCTCCCGTGAGGCTGGGCGAGCCGACTGCAGACGGGCTCAAGGGCGGCTGGACACGGGGGTGTCGCGGGGGTCGAGCGGATCCCGAGCTGGTTGCTAGCCGGTTGCCGCACTGTCCGTCCAGCACTGGACTCACCCGGTCCGCCGGGGTCCACCCACGTCACGAAGGGGCTGACGGAAGCGATGCGCGTACTGTTCACGACCTGGGCCTGGCCCTCGCACCTGTACGCCCTGGTGCCGCTGGCCTCGGCCTTCCGGGCAGCGGGTCACGAGGTGCTGATCGCCAGCCAGCCGGCCCTGAAGCAGGAGATCGAACGGACCGGGCTGCCCGCCGCCGTGGTCGGCGAGGACGTCGACGCGGTCGGGATGGTGCGCGGATACGTGCTGCCGTCGGCGGCCGGTGAGGCCGCCGGCGGTCCGCAGGCGCCCAAGGAGGGCAAGGGGCCCCGGGCGCTGCGGATGTTCTGGGCGCACGCGGAGTCGATGACCGACGGCCTGGTGGACCTGGCCCGCGACTGGCGTGCCGACGCGGTGGTGTACGAGCCGACCGCGCTGGCCGGCCCGCTGGCCGCCGCCGCCGTGGGGATCCCGGCGATACGGGTGCTGTACGGCACCGATCTGATGCTGCGGGCCCGCAAGCTGCTGCCCGAGCTGCTCTCGCCGCTTGCCGAGCGGCACGGCGTGACGGACTTCGACCCGCTGGGAGCGGTCACCGTCGACCCGTGTCCCGACACGTTCCAGGTGCCCACCGACTATCCCCGGCTGCCGATGCGTCATGTGCCGTACAACGGTGTCGGCGTGACCCCGGGGCCGCTCGGCGTACCCGCGCCGGGTGTCCGGCGCGTGCTGGTGACCTGGGGTCACACCATGGCCCGGCTCAGCCCCGGCCTCTTCCTCGCCGGGGAGGTCGCGGACGCGCTGCGCGGCGCGGACACCGAGGTGGTGCTGGCGGTGACGGCGGCACAGCGCGGGCTGCTGGACCCGGCTCTGCTGTCCGGTCCCGGCGCGGTCCGGGTGGTGGAGGACGCGCCGCTGCACGCGCTGATGCCGGGCACCGATCTGGTGGTGGCGCACGGCGGCGCGGGCACCGTGCTGACGGCGCTGCGCGGCGGGGTGCCGCTGCTGCTCGTACCCCAACTGCCCGACCACACCGGACACGCGGGGCGGGTCTTCGCGGCCGGTGCCGGTGAGGTGCTGTCCCGGGACGAGGCGACACCAAAGCGGCTGCGCGAGGAGGCCGGGCGGCTGCTGGACCCCGAGGCGGGGGCGGCGGTACGCGAGACGGCCCGCCGGCTGCGGGCCGAGATGCGGGACCGGCCCTCCCCCTCCGACATCGTCAACGAACTTCGGACGAAGGTGATCTCGTGTGCGGCATAGCGGGCTGGATCGACTTCCGGCGTGACCTCAGCGAGGAGGGCGCCACCGTACGGACGATGGTCGCCACGCTCGCCAATCGCGGCCCGGACGACGAAGCCGTGTGGACCGACCGGCGGGCCGCCCTCGGCCACCGCAGGCTGTCCGTCATCGACCTGGCGAACAGCACCCAGCCGATGGCCGTCGAGGAGGACGGCCGCACCCTGGCCGTCGTCGTGCACAACGGGGAGATCTACAACTTCCGCCAGTTGCGGCGGCAGCTCGAGGGGCTCGGACACCGGTTCCGCACCGCCGGCGACACCGAAGTGGTGGTGCGCGCCTACCTGGAGTGGGGCGATCGCTGCGCCGAGCACCTGGAGGGCATGTTCGCGTTCGCCGTCTGGGATCCGGCCCGGGACCGGCTGCTGCTGGCCCGCGACCGGCTGGGCATCAAGCCGCTGTACTACGCCAGGACCGCGAACGGTGTGCTGTTCGGCTCCGAGCCCAAGGCACTGTTCGCCCACCCGGCGATGGAGTGCGCGGTGGACTCCGAGGGCTTCGCCGAGCTGCTGGCGTACATCGCGACACCCGGGCACGCGGTCTACCGCGGAGTACGTGAACTGCCCGCGGGCCACACGGCGATGGTCACCGGGGGCGGGGTGACCGAGTCCGCGTACTGGTCGCTGCCGGCCCGTCCCCACGAGGACGACACGGCCACCACCATCGACACGGTGCGCGGCCTGCTCGCCGAGTCGGTCGAGGCGCACCTGGTCTCCGACGTACCGCTGTGCACCCTGCTGTCCGGCGGGGTGGACTCCAGCGCCATCGTCGCGCTCGCGGCCCGCGCCGGAAACCGGCCCCGGACGTTCTCGGTCGACTTCGAGGGGCACACCGAGCGGTTCCAGAAGGACTTCTGGCACGAGGACGCCGACGCTCCGTACGCCGCCGAGGTGGCCCGGCACGTCGGTACCGACCACGAGCCGGTGGTGCTGCGCACCGCGGATCTCGCCGACCCGGTGGTCGACGCGGCGGCGCTGCGCTCGCAGGACCTGCCGCGCCCGATCCCCGACATGGACCGCTCGCTGTACCTGCTGCTGCGCGCGGTGCGCCAGCGCTCGACGGTGGCCCTGATGGGTGAGGCGGCCGACGAACTCTTCGGCGGATACCGGTCGTTCCAGGATCCGTCGCTGACCGACACCGGGAACTTCCCCTGGGTGTCGATGGGGCTGAAGGTGGCTCCGCACGGCATGAGCACCGGACTGCTGGACCCCGGGGTGCTCAAGAAGATCGACGTTCCCGGCTACGCCGCCCAGCGGTACGCGGAGGCCGTGGCCGAAGTGCCCCGGGTGCCGGGCGAGTCGGAGCTCGAGCACCGGATGCGGCGCGTCAGCCACGTCCATCTGACCCGCTGGATGCCGCTGCTGCTCACCCGGGACGACCGGCTGAGCATGGCGGTCGGCCTGGAGCTGCGGGTGCCGTACTGCGACCACCGGCTGGTGGAGTACGTCTACAACATCCCCTGGGAGATGAAGACCGCGGACGGCCGGGAGAAGAGCGTCCTGCGCTCCGCCGTGGCCGACCTGCTGCCCGCCTCGGTGACCGAACGCCGCAAGAGCCCCTTCCCGATCACCCAGGACCCGGGCTACGGCCAGGTCCTCAAGGAGCGGTTCGACGCCGTGGTCAACGACCCCGCCGGACCGATGGCCGGGCTGCTCGACCGCGAGGCCTGCGCCCGGCTCTCCGCCCAGGACCGGCCCATCGAGGTCAGCGGCTGGGGCGAGCGGCGCGACGTGGAGATGGTGCTGCAACTGGACGGCTGGCTGCGCAACTCCCGAGTACGCCTCGACCTGTGATCCGAGAACCCAGAACCCAGAGCCCACAACCGAGCAGCGAGCAGCGAGCAGCGAGCACCAGGAACCGAGAACTGACAGGAGCAGGATGCCCATGCTGAGCAAGGAACTCCAGGAACTGGCCGAACCGGTTCTCGCCAAGGTCAGGGAGCACCCGTTCTGGGCGGGGCTGCGGGACGGTTCGCTGCCACCCGAGTCGCTCGCCTACTTCGTGGAGCAGGACACCGGCTGGCTGCTGCCCGGTTACGCCCGGGCGCTGGCCCGTACCGCCGCCGCCACCCGGTGGGACGCGCACGCCTCGCTGCTGGCCCGCTCGGTCATCGGCACGCTGGAGGCCAGGGACCGGCTGCGCGCCGCGTACGCGGAACTGGCTCCCCGCCTCGAGCTGCCGGCGGCGGCCGAGTCGCCGGAGATCACCGCGCCCACCCACGCGCACTGCTCCTTCTTCCACGCGGCCACCGCCGCGACGGTGGCGGCGGGGATGGGGGCGCTGCTGCCCATGGTCTGGTTCAACCACCAGATCTCCGACGACCTGCTGCGCCGCCATGTGCCGGGCTCCCGCTACGCCGAGTGGATCAAGGTCTACCACCCGGGCGAGGGCTACCAGTACGCGGTGAAGGGCTTCCTGGCCGCGTACGACGAACTCGGGGAGCGCATGGCCGTCCCCGGCCGTGCCGAACTCCTCGAATATTTCACGACCAGCATCCGCTACGAGTGGGCGTTCGCCGAGGCCGCGTGGTCCCGGTCGGGCTGGCCGCTGTGAATCCGATGACCGTGACACCGTCTGTGAAGGGATCGATGTGACCGCCGACGTGAGCCCCGAAGTGTGCCCCCATGCCGCCAACCCTCCCCGGTACCCGTTCGCCTGGGAACCGCCCATGCAGATGCCCGAGGCGCTCAAGAACGTCCACGGGTCCTCGGCGATGGAGGTGACGCTGCCGAGCGGTGACACGGCGACGATGGTCACCCGTTACCAGGACGTGCGCGCCCTGTTCGCCGACAAGCGGCTGTCGCGGAACATCGCCCGGCCCGACTGCGCCCGGATCTCCAAGGACAACGACCTGTTCATGGATCCGCACATCGACCCGGACCCGCCCAAGCACACCCAGGTGCGGTCCCTGGTGACCAAGGCGTTCACCGCCCGGCGTATCGAGTCGCTGCGGCCGTACGTCCAGGAGGTCGCCGACGAGCTGCTGGACAAGATGGCGGCCGGCCCCCGGCCCGCCGAGCTCAACGAGGCGTTCGCGTTCCCGCTGCCCATCATGGTGATCTGCAAGCTGCTCGGGGTGCCCGCCGAGGACCGTGACCAGTTCCGCGGTTACGTCGACGGCTTCCTCGCGGTGACCAAGCTGCCGCCGGAGGAGATCGGCAAGGCCCGGCAGAACCTGTGGAAGTACCTGGGCGACCTCATCGAGGAGAAGCGCAAGAACCCGGCCGACGACCTGATCAGCGAGTTCATCCGGGTCCGCGACGAGGACGACAACCGGATGAACGAGCACGAGCTGCACTTCTGGTGCCAGGGTCTGCTCATCGCCGGATACGTGACCACCGCGAGCCAGATCGGCACCGGCACCGCCGTGCTGCTGCACCGCCCCGACCTGGTCCGGGAGATCCAGGCCGACTGGTCGCTGGTCCCCTCCACCGTCGAGGAGCTGCTGCGCACTCAGATCATGGGTTCCTCGGTGGGCACGATGCGCTACGCGATCGAGGACATCCCGCTGTCCGACGGCTCGGTCATCAAGAAGGGCACCAGTGTTCTCCTTTCCGAGGAGGGCGCGAACTGCGACCGCGAGGTCTTCGAGAACCCCTTCGAGCTCGACATCCGTCGCCAGGAGAACCACCACATGACCTTCGGCGCGGGCATCCACTACTGCGTGGGTGCCGCGCTGGCCCGGATGGAGCTGCAGATCGCCACGGAGAGCCTGCTGCGCCGCTTCCCCGACATCCGTCTCGCCAAGCCGGCCGAGGAACTGCCCCGCGCGCTGGGCGGCTTCATGGAGGGCTTCACCGAGATCCCGGTGGCCTGGTGACGGGATCCAACCGCGAGGTGAGGGAGCAGCAGCGATGCGTGTGGTAGCCAATTCCGAGACCTGTGCGGTCGCCAGCCTGTGCGTCTACCGGCTGCCCGGTGTCTTCGACCAGGACGAGGAGGGGCTGGTGCTCGTCCTGGACGACCGTCCGGACGCCTCGCTGCACGAGGAGGTCCACCGCGCGGTCCGCGCGTGCCCGACGAACTCCATCCGGGTCGTCGAGAACGGCTGAGGCCCGGACGGATCCTCTCCCACGGCTGTGGCCCGGGAACCGAAGTCAGGTTCCCGGGCCACAGCCGTTTCCCCCCACCCCGCGCCCCCCTCAGGGGCGCGGGGAACTGCGCGGCAAACACGACGAACCCGCAGCCGACAAACCGTCCCCCGTCGCCCCCACAGTGCCAGGCCCTGAAAAAAGCGCCGGACGGGCTGGAGACCAGCCCGCCCGGCGCTTTGTGAGGGAAGGGAAACGTTCAGCCGCGACCCAGCAGCCGCAGCACCGCAGCGGTCAGCTCCTCCTCCGGCTTGGCCGCGGCGCCCTGCGCGCGCCAGGCGACGAAGCCGTCACTGCGGACCAGGACCGCGCCGTCGGCGCCGATGCCGTACCGCTCGGCCAGCGCGTTGTCCGGGTCGGTGAGCCCGCCGCTGCCGACCCGGTACGCCTTGAGCGGCACCCCGTGGCGCTTGACGACGGCGACAGCCGCCGCCTCCCAGGCCTGGCCGCCGGCGGCGGTGACCAGCACCGGCCCGGCGCCGTACAGGTCGAGCGAGGAGATGGTCTCGCCGCCGCGCTCCAGCGTCACGTGCGGGGCCCTGGTGCCGGCCTCGCCGCTGAGCTGACGGGGCGGCACCGGCTGGCCCTCGGAATAGCGGTAGCCGAAGACGGTCGTGCTGTAGCTCTCCGCCGGGCTGAGCCCGCCGTCCTCACCGCCGTCCTGGCCGGTACGGTCCTGCATCATCGACATGGTCTGCTGAAGGGTCATCCAGGCCACCGGCTGCCGCTCGGCCTGGTAGGTGTCGAGCAGCGCCTCCCCCGCGGTCCCGTCGAGCACCGCGGCCAGCTTCCAGGCCAGGTTGTGCGCGTCCTGGATGCCCAGGCTGGCACCGAACCCGCCGGTGGGCGGGACCAGGTGGGCGGCGTCGCCGACGAGGAAGACCCGGCCGCGACGGTACTCGCGGGCGACCTGGGCGCCGATGACGAAGCTGAGCCACTTGGCGCCGCCCGCCGGCAGCTGCGGAATGATCCGCACCTTGAGGTCGGGCAGGCCGATGGCGGCCCGCACGAGCTCGATGGCCTGCTCCTCGGTGACCGTCTCCAGGGTGGTGTCCGGCGGCATCGCCGTGGCGAAGATCCAGCGCTGGTCACCGTCGTGCGCGAAGAGGATCGTCGAGGGGGCCGGCCGGTCCAGGTAGCAGACCCCGACCGGACGGCCGCGGGCCGCCTCGCTCAGGTCGGCCTCGAAGAGCACCGAGACCGTGGTGGCGAACTCGCCGGGGCCGTCGAGCTCGACGCCCAGGCCGGAGCGGATCGGGCTGCGACCGCCGTCGGCCGCGATCAGGTACCGGGCGCGAACGGTGCGCTCGCCGCCGCTCTCCCGGTCCCGCAGGACGGCGGTGACGCCGTCGTCGTCCTGCTCGAAGGAGACGAGCTCCGTGGCGAAGGCGAGTTCGGTGCCGAGCTCGGTGGCCCGCTCACGCAGCAGGTGCTCCAGCCGGTCCTGGTCGATGGGCGCCCACTCGCAGGGGCTGACCTCGCCGGTCGGGTCGGGGCTGTCCGTGGGACCGCTGAAGTGGTCCTCGGCGGCCAGGGTCTCCGCCCTGATCATCTGGAGTTTGCTGAAGTCCGTGGCCAGGCTGGCCTCGGCCCAGATCCGGGACTCCAGCCCCGCCTGCCGGTAGACCTCGACCGTACGGGGGTTGATGCCCCGGGAGCGGGGGTGGCTGAGGGTGTCGGGGTGCCGCTCTACGACCATGGTGCTGACCCCGTGCGTGGCGAGGAAGACGGCGGTCGACAGGCCGGCGACCGCGCCTCCGACCACCAGCACCTGCACCTCTGAAGGCGCCTTGCTCATGGGAGACTCCTCTCTCTTGTTCAGGCCTTCTTGCGGCACACGACGAGCGTGTCGTACTCACTGAGGGTGGAGACCTCGACGGAGGCGAAGCCGACCTGCTTGGCGACCGCCACGGCCTCGGACGTGGGGTACTCCTCGCCGCCGTCCGTGACGAGCAGCATGTCGAGGCTGATCACCAGGTTCTCGATGTGCGTGGACTCGTCCTCGAGCATCCGGTCGTACATGAGGAGGGTCCCGCCGGGGTTGACGGCGTCGTAGGCCTTCGCGATGAGCGCGGCCCGCTGTTCCTTGTCCCAGTCGTGCAGGACGTGGCCGAGGACGACCACGTCGGCGTGGGGCAGCGGGTCGTTGAAGAAGCTGCCGCCGTGGAAGGTGATCTGCCCGGTCAGCCCGTCCTCGGCGACCCGCTCGTCGAACAGCGGCTCCATGGGCGGCAGGTCGAAGACGTTGCCGGTGAGGTGCGGGTGGTGCTTGACGATGATGGAGCACAGGTTGCCCCGGGCGCCGCCGACGTCGAGCACGGAGGTGTGCCCCGACCAGTCGTACTTCTGGGCGAGTTCGGGCCCGACGACATGGGTGAGCGCGTCCATCATTCCGACGAACTGCCGGAGGATGTGCTGGTTCTGGGTGACCGTCTCGAAGTCGCTGCCGGACTGGGGCTTTCCGGTGCGCAGCCCCTCCGAGAGCCGGCCCCAGGCGGGGTAGAGGTTCCTGTTGGACCGCTCCAGGAAGCCGCCGACGTAGCTCTTCGTGCCGTGCACCAGGTAGGTGTCCGCGCCGGTGCTGTTGCGGTAGGTCCCGTTCTCGCGCTCCAGCAGGCCGAGGGCGGTGAGCAGGCTCAGGAAGTCCGACAGACCACGCCCGTGCAGCTCCAGAGCGGCCCTGATCTCCTCCTCCGTGGCCGGGCCCTTCTCGTGGAGCACCGTGAACAGGCGCAGCTCGACGGCGGTCAGCAGCGCCTTGGCGTCGCAGAACATGTTGCCGAGCCGGATGATCCCGGCAGGAGTGCTGACGTCGGGAATGGTTTGCGTCATGCGCTTGTGCTCCTTCCAACGCCTGCCGTGGCCGAGTGCCACGCGGCCGACGGACCGTCGCACGGCCGAGTCGAGAGGCCCTCGAACGAAGCCGGGGCCGCCTCGCGGGACGGCCGACGGGACGGGTGGCGGGCCCCTTGTCTCGTACCTCCCCTCCACCGCGTCTTGAGGCGGCGCAGCTATTCATCTCGCGTCTGTCCGAGCGACCGGAGCGTCAAGAGGGGACATGCATGTATGACGTGAGGATTCCAGTGCTGATCATCGGTGGGGGGCCCGTAGGGCTGGCCACCGCCCTTTTCAGCGGACGGCGCGGTGTGCGCACGATGCTGTTGGAGAAGCGTGACAGCACCTCCACCCTGCCGCGCGCACCCGGCCTGCAGGCCCGCACGATGGAACTGTTCCGGGCGGCGGGTCTCGGCCCGGACATCCGAGCTCTGGAGATGGGCGACTCGCACGCCTACTTCGAGGGCGGCATCATCAAGGTGCACACCTTCGCCGACATCGACAACGCCGAGCTCCTCGAGTCCCCTTCGCTGGACGGGCCGACGGTCAGCCCCGAGCGCGTCATGGGCTGCGGACAGGACCGTTACGAGAAGGTCCTGGTCGCCAAGGCGCGGGAGGCCGGCACCGACATCCGGTTCGGTACCCGCCTGATCTCCTTCGAGCAGGACGCGGACGGCGTCACCGCCGTCGCGGAGGAGGACGGCGGCAAGCGGTTCACCATCCGCGCCGACTACATGGTGGGTGCGGACGGCGCCGGCAGCCTCACCCGCGAGGCGCTCGGTGTGCCCCGTAACGGCCGCGGCACCGTCTTCAACGCCCTCAGCATCTACTTCCGGGCGCCCGAGCTCGAAGTGCTGCTGAAGGACCGTAAGTTCATCCTCTGCTACGCCAGTGCCAGCGGCACGCTGATGGGTCTGTCCCGGCTGCACGGCTGTGACCCCTGGCTGGCGGCGCCCATCTACTTCCCGGAGAAGGGAGAGAAGCCGGAGGACTACACCGACGAGCGCTGCATCGACATCGTGCGCAAGTCGGCCGGCAAGGACATCGACGTGGAGATCATGGACAAGGTGCCGTGGCGGGGCGCCCAGCTGGTCTCCGACACCTTCCGTGTGGGACGGGTGTTCCTGGCCGGTGACGCCGCCCACGTGCACCCGCCGGCCGGTGGGTTCGGTGCCAACACCGGTATCCACGACGCCCACAACCTGTCCTGGAAGCTGGCCGCGGTACTGGACGGCTGGGGCACCGACGCCCTGCTCGACACCTACGACGCCGAGCGCCGCCCCCTGGGCAAGGCCATGTCCGAGCAGGCGCTGGTCCGTAACCGGATCCGGCACGGCTACGCCACCGACCAGGACAAGGCCGACTTCGTCGACGACGTCGTCATCACGCTCGGGTACCGCTACCGCTCCTCGTCGGTGGTCGCGCCGGCGGGCGCCAAGGTGCTCTCCCCCGACCTCGAGCTCACCGGCGAGCCGGGTACCCGCGCTCCCCATCTGTGGCTGCGCCGGGGCGAGGAGACGATCTCCACGATCGACCTGTTCTGGGACTCGTACGTGCTGCTCACCGGCCCCGACGGCGGCCACTGGGCGGAGGCGGCGACGAAGGTCGCGGAGAAGCTCGGGGTCCCGCTGCGCACCCATGTCATCGGCGCGGGCGCGGAACTGCGGCCCACGGACCGTGAGTTCACCGACGTCTACGGGGTGGGCCCGGCGGGCGCGGTGCTGGTGCGCCCGGACGCCTTCGTGGGCTGGCGTTCGGCGGAGTCCTCGGACGACCCGACGGCGGTGCTGTCCGATGCGATCGCCCGCGTGGCCGGCCATGTGCCGGCCACGGTCTGAGAGGACCGACGAGATGACGGACACCGACACCGCCGCCGGACCGGCGGCCGTGCTGGGCCAGGCCATGGCGTTCCAGTCGGCGAAGCTCGTGCTGACCGGGATGGAGCTGGGCCTGTTCGAGGCGCTGGCCAAGGAGCCGGGCGACGAGGAGGAGCTGCGCAGGCGGCTCGGCCTGCACCCCCGGGGCACCGGGCACTTTCTGGCGGCCCTGGCCGAGCTGGGTTTCCTGGAGCGCGGGGAATCCGGCCGGTACCGCAACTCGGACATCACCGGGCAGTGCCTGGTGCCGGGTGCCGAGGGCTATCTGGGCGGCTTCCTGCGCGCCGCCGACCAGGTGATGTACCCGGCCTGGGGCCGGCTCTCCGAGGCGCTGCGCACCGGGGCGCCGCAGGCCGCCACGTACAGCGGCGAGGACATGTTCGGGGAGCTGTACGACAGTGAGGAGAAGAAGGACGGGCTCGTCGGTATGGCCGAGGACGCCAGCCGTCCGCTCATCCCCGCGCTGACGGAGGGCTTCGACTGGGCGGCTCACCACTCGGTGCTGGAGCTCGGCGGCTGCCGGGGCAACGTGCTGGCCGGTCTGGCGCGGGCCCATCCGCACCTGGACACCTGTGTGTTCGACCTGCCGCAGCTGGAGCCCGACTTCGCCGCGCACATGGCGTCGATCGGGATGACCGGCAAAGTCCGGTTCCAGGGCGGGGACTTCTTCGCGGGTGCCCTGCCCCAGGCCGATGTCCTGATGATCGGCCACGCGCTGATCGACTGGAACGACGAGCAGCGCCAGCAGCTGGTCCGCAACGCCTTCGCGGCGGTGCGGCCGGGCGGGGCGTTCCTGGTGTGGGACCCGGTCATCGTGGACGGTGAGGACAGCTATCTGCGGAACCTGGTCCGCAGCCTCAACCTCCAGCTGATGACGCCGCACGGCACCGGGTACGACCTCGCCCAGTGCGCCGAGTGGATGCGCGAGGCGGGCTTCGCCTCGGTCAGCCACACCTCACTGGGTCACGACGTCACCCTGGTCATCGCCAGGAAGGAGTGACCCACGGCCTCGCGTTCCCCGTCCCGGGCACCACCCGGAACAACCGGGGGGCGCCGGCCCGCACCCCGGCCCCGGTGGCCCGCGTCGCTTCGGCGTCGCGGGCCACCGGCGTCTGTGGCGGTCGTACGGTCCGTGGCACTCAGCCACGGATCCGGGACACGTGTTTCTCCTGGACCTCGCGGCTGCCCCGGACGAAGTCCAGCAGCAGCCGCAGCTCCACCGCCGAATAGCGCTGGAGCCCTTCTATGGCCTCCTCGGCGAGCGGCCGGTAGATCTCCTCGGCGGCCTTCCGGGTGCGGTCGCTGGGCCGCACGACGGACCTGCGCCGGTCGTCCGGGTGCGGTTCCCGGGTCAGATAGCCGAGCTTGTCCAGCCGGTCCAGCATGGCCGTGACGCTGCCGGTGGTGAGTCCGAGCGCCGTCCCCAGTTCCCCGGGGGTGGCGCTGTCCCGCTGGAGCAGTACGTCCAGACAGCGCAGGTCGGTCTGATTGACGCCCAGTCGGGCGGCCGCTGCCGCGTCGACCGCCTCCACCGCGCCCTGGAGGGCGCGGATCTCACCGGCGAGTTCCCAGCACAGCGCCTCATTGCTCGGGCCGCCCGCAGCTTCACTTGACATTCAAGTATCTCGACCTTCAAGATAGAGGTACACCTTGAAAGTCAAGATAGTTGACTCCCAAGGAAAATCAAGCCGTAGAAGTAATCGGGAATGTTGCCCGGGTTCCAGAGAGGAACACTGTGATGAACACCCCGCAGGACAAGGAACAGCACAACACCGAGCCGGAGCCGACGCCGAGCGAGCAGACGGTCACAGACGGGGACACCGTCCGCGTGGAGGTCTTCTACACGACGGAGAAGAAGCTCGGCCACTGGACCGAGGCCCGCAGGATCGAGGTCCGCGCACGGCAGTCCTCGCTCCAGCTCGACCTGCGTTCCCACCGGATCCCCGAGGGCGAGATCGTGGTGCACCTGCACGCCGAGCGCTCCACGGTCAAACTGCTGGTCCCGGACGAGGCCGTCGTCGACGAGACGGAACTGGAGCTGCCCGACCGCTCCAAGGTCAAGGACGCCCAGCGGCACGCACCGGCCGACGGACGGCGCATCCGGCTCACCGGGCGACTGCAGCACAGCGAGATCCGGATCACCCGTGGCGGCATGGCGAACCTCACCACCATGTTCACCCGCGAGTTCGTCGAGGAGGCCCAGCGGGCGCACCGCGACGGCGACCACCCCGCGCTCCCCGACCCGTCCCTTCCGGGCCCCCGGCCCAAGGACATCGCCTGACGTTTTTCGACGATGCCTTGAGGGGCTCCCCTTACCTTCGCGGCCTGCCCGCCGTTCTCCGGCGGGCAGGCCACAAGACCAAAGGGGAGCCACGCAATGACCCAGGACCACACTGAAGCGCCGTTCACCGGCCCCGCGCTGACGCCGGGGAACGCCCCGGTCCCCGCCGACGGGGAAGGGGCCACTCGATGGAGCTGAGCACGGCTGGGACGCTGCTTCTCGGTCTGGCGGTGATCGTCGGGGTGGCCCGACTGCTCGGCGCGCTGGCCCGGCGCCTGCGGCAGCCCGCCGTGATCGGTGAGATCCTCGGCGGGATCCTCCTCGGACCGACGCTGTTCGACGGCGAGATCACCTCCTTCCTCTTCCCCGCCGACGTCCGGCCGTCCCTGACGACGCTGGCCAACGTCGGCGTGTGCGTGTTCATGTTCCTCGTCGGCCTGGAGTTCAACCGGGGCCTGCTGCGCGGTCAGGGCCGCATCGCGGTCAGTGTGTCGCTCAGCGCGGTCGTCCTGCCGTTCGCCCTCGGCGCGCTGCTCGCCCTGCACCTCGTCGCCGACCATCCCACCGGGGACCGGCTCGCCTTCGTGCTCTTCCTCGGTACGGCGATGTCCGTGACGGCGTTCCCGGTGCTGGCCCGCATCCTGACCGACAAGGGCCTGATCGACACCCCCATCGGCGGGCTGGCGCTCGCCGCGGCAGCCGTCGACGACGTGCTCGCCTGGTCGATGCTGGCCGCCGTGGCAGCGCTGGCCGGTGCCGGCGGGGCCCCCTGGCAGCTCCTGCTCGTCCTGCCCTACGCCGCCGCGCTGGTGTGGATCGTACGGCCGCTGCTGGCCAGGCGCGCCAGGCGCGAGGCGACAGCAGACCGGCCCGTCGGGCGGCTGACGGCGCGGCTCACCGACGCGGGCGTACTGCTCGCGCTCGCCGCCGGCCTGCTGCTGTCGGCCCGGGCGACCGAATGGATGGGGTTGCACCTGATCTTCGGAGCGTTCCTCTTCGGCATCGTCATGCCGCGCGAGGGCGCCTCGAGACTGCGCCGGCACGCCCTGCCGCTGGTCGAACGACTCTGCTCCGTCCTCCTGCTCCCGGTGTTCTTCATGGTGGCCGGCCTCAAGGTCGACCTGTCGTCGATGGACGCGACGGCGTTCGGCGAGCTGGGGCTCATCCTGCTGGTGGCGATCGGCGGCAAGTTCGTCGGCGCCTTCGTCGGAGCCCGGCTCAACGGTGTGCGACCACGTCACTCGACCGTGCTGGCCGTCCTGATCAACACCCGCGGCCTCACCGAACTGATCGTGCTGACGGTCGGACTGCAACTGGGTGTCCTCGATCAGCCCCTCTACTCACTCATGGTCGTGATGGCCCTGATCACGACGGCCATGGCCGGCGTCCTGCTGCCGTTCGTGTACCCCGACGAACGCATACGCCAGGACCTGGCCGCCCGCGACCGGGCGGACGCCTCCGGAGGCGACGCGTCGGCACTGTCCGAGAAGTAACCGCCACGCGCCAGAGCCGTACAGGCGGGCGGTCCCACCGACGGGGCCGATGCGGCCACTTGAACGACGGCACGGTCCTCCACCGCTGTTGGCCGTGGAGAACGGTGCCGTCGTTCAGCGGGCGGCGGGGCAGGGCCCGGGTCGACAACGGCCGTCGCGGCACGCACCCCTCGACGCGTGCGGACGAGGCGGAGGCCCCCGGGCGCGCCGGTCCCCGGTGCGGACGAGTCCCGCATGCCGCCGACCGGTGGCGTAGTTCGAGGTCGGCGAGCCGGCATCACCACCGTGAAGTCGCGGCCGGAAGGCCGTCTGGGAGCGGACGTGTCGACCTTGACGCCGTTCGGCATGGCGGCTCGGCCGCTGAGGGCCGGCCGGGACGAGGCGGGGGGCCAGGCCCGGGCGGCCTCCTCGTCCCGGCCGGGTCACCAGGTGACGAGCAGCTCGTCGAGGCTGTAGAGGGTGAGCTCGGTGCTGAAGGGGAGCTGGTCCAGCGGCTGGACCAGCCGCAGGTCCGGGATGCGGCGGAAGAGCGTCTCGTACGCGACGCTCATCTTGACGCGGGAGAGTTCGGCGCCGATGCACTTGTGCGGGCCGTGCCCGAACCCGAGTTGCCGTCCGGCCTGGCGGGTGATGTCGAAGGTGTCGGGGTCGGGGAAGGTGTCGGCGTCCCGGTTCGCGGAGTCGAGCTGGACCAGGACCCCCTCGCCCGCCCGGATCAGCTGACCGCCGAGGGTGAGGTCCTCCAGTGCGCCGCGCTGGCGGCCGTTGACCGAGACGGTCGCGTAGCGCAGCGACTCCTCGACCGCGGAGGCGACCAGCCCGGGACTCGGGTCGGCCTTCAGCAGCGCGAGCTGGTCCGGGTGGAGAAGGAGGGCGAGTACCCCGAACTCGATCATGTACGAGCTGGGTCCCCACCCCGCGAAGAAGAGCACCTGGACGGTGGAGACCGCCTTGGCCCGGGTCAGCCCGTCGGTGGCCGCGTATGCGGCGAGCAGCCGGCTCACCATGTCGTCCCCCGGCTCGCGCATGCGCAGGTCCACCAGGTGCTCGAAGTAGTCGTTGAGATCCTGGAACGCCTGGCTGCCGGTCTCCTTGGACACCCGGCGTGAGCCGATCCTGCGGCTGCCGGTCTGGAGCAGCGGCCGGTCGGCCGGCGGAACGCCGAGCAGTTCGCCGATGGTGTGGGTGGCGACCGGCAGGCACAGTGCTTCGTACAGGTCGCACGGCTTGGTACCGGCCAGCATGCCGTCGATCGCCTCGTCCACGATCCGCTGGATGGCCGGCCGGGCCTCGCGGGCCTTACGGGCAGTGAACTCCTTCACCAGCAGACGTCGTTCGATCAGGTGCTCCGGTCCCTCGACGAAGGCGAACGGCAGGTCGATCTCCTGGCGCGCCGCCGAGGTCGGCTGCGTGTGCGGGAATCCCGGGGTGCGCGGGTCCGAGCTGAGCCTGCTGTCGGCCAGCGCGGCCCGGACGTCGTCGTAGCGGGTGACGAGCCAGGGCTCGCTGCCGTCCCAGGCTCGAACCCGGACCAGTCCGTCCGTCTCCCGTAGCGACCGGTAGGCCGGGGGCGGGTCCATCGGGCATCGGGCGTCACGCTGGAGGGGGTAGTCGTCGGGTGCGGTGGACAGGTCCGTCATGGCGGTGCCTCCGTAAGGAATCAGGGGGTCAGGAGCCGGTGCGGCGGCAGCAGCTCGGACAGCCGGGCGGTCGAGCGCAGTGCGACGCGGTCCAGCAGCGCGAGGTACCCGCTGATGAGGTCGTCGGCCTCGTCGGGGGCCACCACGCGGGTGTCGTGCTCCACGCGGACACTGCTGTACCGGGAGTGTTCGCGGAGGCGCAGGGTCAGGTCGAACCTGGAGGCTCCGGTGGGCAGGTCGAGCTCGCTCACCCGGCACCCCGGCAGGGCGAGCGAGCCGGTGCTGCCGACCGGGTGGTGAGCGAGGGTGGGCAGGGTCTGCCGGCCGGCCGTGACCTGCCCCGGGAGTTCCTCCCAGGGCAGGTCCTTGTGGGCGAAGGCCCGTCGTGCGGCGGTGGCCGTTCGGTGGGCCAGCTCGGTGAAGGGCGGGTCGCCGGTCAGGTCGACACGCAGCGGAAGGGTGCCGACCAGGAAGCCGAGCAGGTGCTCGGTCTCCGGAAGGTCGCGGTGGGCGACCGGCGTGCCGATCACCAGTTCCTCGCGGCGGCTCCGGCGGCCGATCACCGCGCCGAAGGCCGCGGCGAGGACCGCGAAGAGGGAGACTCCCTCGCGCCGGGCGAGGGCGCGCAGGGCCTCCTGGGTGCCGGTGTCCAGGTAGCGGGTGACGGTTCGGCCGGGCTTGGCCGCCGTGGTGTCGTCGGCCGGTGGGCCGAGGCCCGGGGCCGCGCCGTCGAGCTCCAGGTCCCACCAGCGGTGGAGCTCGCGACGGCGGGCCTCGGTCAGCCGCCCGTGCTGCCAGTGTGCCCAGTCGGCGTACTGCAGCGGGAGCTCGGGCAGCTGCGGATCGGTTCCGGTGAGCGCGGCCGCGTAGCAGGCGGCGAGTTCGCGCAGCAGGACATTCCAGGACCAGCCGTCCGCCACGAGCAGGTGGACGGCCAGTACCAGCAGCAGCTGATCGGGTCCGGTGCGGAGCACCCCGACCCGGGCCAGCGGCCCGCGTTCGCTGTTGAACGGCTGCTCGGCGAAGGCCCGCGCGCAGAGCAGCGGTTCGCCACCACTGCGGCAGTCCAGCGGGCCCAGGGGAAGCGCGGCCGCCGGCAGCACGAGTTGGACGGGTTCGCCGGACGCGGAGAGCGGGAAGACGGTGCGCAGCGGCTCGTGCCGCTCGACCAGGTGTTCCAGCGCCCTCTGGAGGGCGCCGGTGTCCAGGCGGCCGTCGAGCTGGAAACATCGGGCGGTGCTCTGCAGGGCCCTGGTCGGGTCGAGGGTGTGCAAGGACCAGAGCCTGCGTTGCAGGTGGGAGAGCGGAAACAGCGTGCCGTCCGCCGGGGCCGCCGGGCCATCGCTCTTCACCGCTGCGCCCGGGTGACGGGGCCGGGGATCCGGCGCGACAGCCTGTGCGGGCGCTCGGCGGGTGGCGCCGCGGCGGTGTGCAGGGCGGCGGACAGTCGTGCGACGGTGGGGTGCGCCAGCACGGTCGCCAGGTCGATGTCCCGCTCCAGCGCCTGGCCGGCCTTGGCGGCGTACCGCATCGCCAGCAGTGAGTGGCCGCCGAGCTGGAAGAAGTCGTCGTCGGCGCCGACCTCGGGCAGTTCCAGGAGTTCGGCCAGGACGCGGGCCAGCACCTCTGCGGCGTACCCGTGGTCGGCCGGCCGACCCGACCCGGTGACCGCGGGCGGCGGTACGGGCAGCCGGGAGCGGTCCAGCTTGCCGGTGGCGCCCAGTGGCCATTTCTCCACGACCAGGATGGTCTCGGGCACCAGGTATCCCGGCAGCAGCGCGGCGAGGGCTGCCCGCAGGGCGGCCGGCTCAACGCGGCGGCCGGGCTCGGGGTGGGCGTAGCCCACGAGTCGGGCCTCCGATCCCCCGCTGCGGTGCGCGACCACCGCTGCTTCGCGGACGCCGTCCTGAGCGGCCAGCGCCGCCCGTACCTCCTCCGGCTCGATCCGGAACCCGCGGATCTTCACTTGGTGGTCGAGGCGTCCGAGGAATCGCAGGTTGCCGTCCGGCAGCCACTGCCCGCGGTCCCCCGTGCGGTAGAGGCGGGCTCCGGGCTCGGTGGAGTACGGGTCCGGCACGAAACGCCCGGCGGTCTCGGCGGGTCGCCCGAGGTAGCCGCGGGCGACTCCGGGGCCGCCGACGCAGATCTCGCCGACGCTGCCGTCGGGGACCAGGTTCAGCCCGTCGTCGAGCAGCACGACGTGGGAGTTGGAGACCGGCCGTCCGATCGGCACCTCGGTGCCGATCCGTTCCACTGCGCTTGCCTCGAACGCCGTGGCATAGACGGTCACTTCGGTGGGTCCGTAACCGTTGACCAGGCGGCGCGTACCGAGTTCGAGCGTGGCCCGTACGGCCTCCGGAGGTGCGGCCTCGCCGCCGATGACGAGCGTCTGGAGCTGGGCGAGGGCCTCGGGCGCCGTCTCCAGCATGACCCGCAGCAGCGGTGTGACCAGCGTGAGGTGGCTGATCCGGTGGCGGACGATGCGCCGGGCGATCTCCTGCGGGCCCGCCGAGGCCGGGAGGAGGTGGAGCGCGGCGCCGTTGAGCAGGGCGGACCAGACCTCCATGGTGAACACGTCGAAGACCGTCGCGTTGGTGGCCAGCACGCTCCGCCCAGGGCCCAGGGCGGTCATGTCGGACGAGCGGAGGCGGGCGACCAGCGACCGGTGCTCCACCTCGACTCCCTTGGGGCGTCCGGTGGATCCCGAGGTGTAGATGACGTGGGCGAGATCGCGGGGGCTGCCGGGCGCGGGCAGCGCGGACGGTCGGTCGTACGACGGGTCCGGGCGCGGCGTCAGGGTCTGCCACCGGCCGACCGGCAGACGGGCGGCTTCACCCGGGTCGGCCAGTACGGTGCGGGCGCCGCTGTCGTCGAGCAGCGCGGCCAGGCGGGCCGGCGGGTGGGTGGGATCCAGGGTGAGGGAGGCGGCCCCGGTCATCAGTGTGGCGAGCATCGCCACCACCAGCCTGGCGGAGCGGGGCAGGTGGAGCGCCACCACGTCGCCCCCGCCGACCCCGGAGTCACCGAGGAAGGCGGCCAACTCCGATGCTTTGAGCCATAGTTGACTGTATGTCAGGGTTTCGTCATCCGCAGACACCGCCGGTGCCTGCGGGGCCGCGGCAACCCACTGCGCGACCACGTCGGGCACCCGGTCCGTCGATGGTTCGTCCTGGCGCCCGAGGGCCCGCCGAAGCAGCCGCTCGCGTTCTTTTGTCGAGACCAGCGGGAGTTCGGAGAGCACGGTCCGCGGGGCGCGCACCACCGCTCGCAGGATCTCCTGGTACGTGCGCATGAGCCCGGTGACGAACCCCGTCTCCAGCTGGTCGGAGTCGAACTCCCAGGAGACGGTGATGCCGTCCAGCGCGGCGCCCGGGCTCGGCGGCACGGGCCCGTCCGAAGCGGGAACCCGCAGGACGTTGCCCGGGGCGCGGCCGATGCACCCGGCGGCGAAGTAGCGCGGGAAGGCGATGAGGTTCAGGTCGAACTTGGCCGAACCGGTGCCGAGGCCCTCGATGACGTCCAGCGAGAACGGGGCCGCGCCGAGCCGGCCCGGCATCGCGTCGTGGAAGCTGAAGGAGGCCTGGACCAGCGGATTCACACCGGGGACGTGCTCGGCCCGGCTCTGCGCGAGGATGTCCTCGAAGGGCAGGTCCTGGTGGTCCAGCGCGGCGTGGACGCTGTGCCCGACCCGGTCCAGCAGCGCGGCGAACGTGGGATCGTCCGCCATCCTGCCACGCAGGACGACCGTGTTCACGAACATGCCCATCAGGTCCTCGGTGCTCTGCCAGCGGCGGTTCGCCACCCCGGAGCCGACCAGGACGTCGTCAGCGCCCGTGCTGCGGGCCAGCAGGGCGAAGAACGCGGCCAGCAGCACGGCATACAGGGAGTGGCCGTGGCGCCGGCCGAGCGCTTCGAGGGCGCGGGCCAGCTCGCCGTCGATCTCGACGCGTGGCGCAGCCCCCACGAACCGCCGGTCGGCTGCGGCCGCGCGCCGGGGCAGCGGCAGCATGGTCGACGCACCGGCGAGCTCGTGGCGCCAGAAGTCGCGCTGGCGCCGCGCCTCGGGGCCGCCGCACCATTCGCGCTGCCACCGCGCGTGGTCGTAGTACTGGATCTCCGGCTCGGGCCGGCGGACTTCGCCGTACCGCTGGTGGTCCAGGCAGCCCTCCACCAGCTCACGCAGGAAGACGTTGAACGACCAGCCGTCGTGCACCAGGTGGTGCTCCGCGTGGACCAGGACGTGCTCCTGGCCGCCCAGCCTGATCAGCAGCCAGCGCACCAGTGGTTCGCTGTCCAGGGCGAAGGGGCGCATGACGAACCGCTCGACGGCCTCGCCGAGCAACCCCTCCTGCAGGTCCGCCGGTTCATCGCTCAGGTCGAGCAGCGGCAGTTCCACCGGCCGTGCCGGCTCGATTGCGCAGTGCAGCATGCCGCCGTCGTTGTGGAAGCGGCTGCGCAGGACCTCGTGGCGACGCACCAGGTCGGTCAGCGCTGCGGACAGCGCGTTCGGATCCAGCACGCCGCCGATCCGCAACGCTGCCTGGGCGTGGTAGGCGAGTGAGTCGGGGCGCAGCTGCTGCATGAGCCAGATCCGTTCCTGCGCGAAGGACGGCACCCGCCGGGGTCCGTCCGGCAGCCCGCGCACCGGCCCTGGCACGGCCGGGGGCAACTCGCCTCCCTCGAGCGCCGCCAGCTCGGCCAGCGTGGCACCGGACAGGACGGCCGCGAGCGGCAGCCGTCGGCCGAGAGCAGCCTCGGCGCGCGCCACGAAGCGGGTGGCCAGCAGCGAGTTCCCGCCGAGCGCCAGGAAGTTGTCGTCCCGGCCGACCCGGCCGTGTCCGAACAGAGCAGCCGCGAGCGAGGTGAGGACCTCCTCGTCCGGTGTCCGTGCGGCCTGGTATTCGGCAGCCGTGCGGGGGTCGGGGAGCCGGGACCGGTCGACCTTCCCGCTCGGGGTCAGCGGCCAGTCGTCGAGCACCAGGACGGCGCCGGGGAGCAGGTGGGCCGGGAGGCGACGGGCGAGCTCCGCACGCAGCCCGGCGCCGGTCGGCCGGTGGCCCGGCTCCGCGACGGCGTACCCCACCAGGTTGCGGTCGCCCTGACCGGCCGCCCCGATGGCCACCGCTACGGCGTCGCGCACCCCTGGGAGTGCCGCCAGCGCGTTCTCGATGTCGTCCAGGCGGATCCGGACGCCGCGGATCTTCAGCTGATTGTCGCGGCGGCCCAGGAACTCCACGCCACCGCCGGGCAGCAGTCGACCGAGGTCGCCGGTGCGGTAGAGGCGGGCTCCGGGAACAGCGCTGAACGGGTCCGGGACGAAGGCCTCGGCGGTCAGGGCCGGCCGGCCGAGGTAGCCGCGTCCCACCCCTGCTCCAGCGACGCAGAGTTCGCCCACATCCCCGACGGCCGCCGGCTCCAGGTCATCGTCCAGGACGACCACCCGGACGCCCTCGACCGGCCGGCCCACCGGAACCCGCTCGGCACCGGAATCGGCTTCCCCCGGGTGCAGGGTGGCACAGACGGTGGTCTCGGACGGGCCGTAGCCGTTGAAGAAGCGGTGGCGCGCGCTCCAGAGCCGAGCGGTCTCGGGGAGGCAGACGTCGCCGACGCTCAGTACGACGTCCAGGTCGTCGAACTGCTCGGCGTCGAGGGTCCGCAGGACGGCGGCCGGGAGCACCGCGTGGGTGACGCGCCGTCGCCGCAGGACAGCGGCGAGCGGTTCGCCCGAGGTCTCCGAGTCGGTGACCGCCTCCAGCCGGCCCCCGTGCGCCAAAGCCAGCAGCAGGTCGAAGACCGCGCCGTCGAAGGTGGGGTGGGAGAACTGGAGGACCCGGGAGCCGGGCCCCAGCGCGGGCAGCGTCTCGGCCTGGGCCCGGACCAGGTTGGCCACTCCCCGGTGTTCCAACATCACCAGCTTCGGCTCCCCGGTCGAGCCCGAGGTGGCGATCACGTACGCGAGGTCACCGGGCGCGGCTCGCTCCGGTTCGACCGGACTCGCCGCGTCCGCCCCCGCGAGGCCCGCCGGCTCCTCCACGCCCCCCGCGCCCTCCGCGCCCTCCGCGCCCTCCGCGCCCTCGCGGTCCGACTCCGGCCCCGGCCCCGGCCCCGGCCAGATCAGCTGCGCCACTCCTGGCAGTGCCGACTCCGCCGTAGCCGAGACTGCCACCCGGGCCCCCGCCGCACGGGCGGCCTGCTCGCGCCAGGCGAGCGGGTCGCCCGGTTTGAGCGGAAGAAAGGCACCGCCGGCCGCCCACACCGCCAGGGCGGCCTCGGCGAAGGCGACGCCGCGCTCCAGCGTCACCGCGACCACGTCCCCCCGGCGCACTCCCGCCTCGCGCAGCCTGCCCGCCAAGCATTCCTTCCTCGCGTGGAGTTGACGGTACGTCCAGGTCCGCCGCCCGTCGCCGAGCGCGATCCGGTCGCCGTTCACCCGGGCGATCCGGTCGATCACTTCGCCGGCCGGGACCCACGCGTCGGCGCTCGCGGGCGCCGGATCCGGAGCCGGTAGTGGCCCGGCCGAGCGGTCCGCCGAGTCCTCGGCGAAGTCGAGTCCGGCCACGGCCCAGGTCGTCCGCAGCCGCAGCGAGCTCAGCAGCCGCTCGTACTCGGCTCCGGTGGGCAGAGAAAGTCCGTTCATGACACTCCTTCGGCAATTGACACCCGGATGCCCTCCGCTCATGCCTGACCGGTCGAGCCCTCCACCTGCGGGACGGCGGCGGGCGCGCCCGCCGGACACCCCGACCGGACAGGGCCAGGACCTAGTGGCGGGCGCTGAGCGGACGCAGGTCGGTCCAGACCTCGTCGATGTGGCGCAGGCACTCCGACTTCGGGCCGCTCGGTCCGGTGCTTCGCCAGCCGTTCGGCAGGGGCCTGCCCACCGGCCAGATCGAGTACTGCTCCTCGCCGTTGCACACGACGAGGTACTGGGTCGCGCTCGGTCGGGGCACGTTGTCCATGCGGGGTTCTCCTTGTCGGGAACACGGCGTGCGCACGCACGGTGCGCAGGCGCGCCAGGCCCCGTCGGGGCCTCGTGGGCGACCTCTGCCAGCCTCCTCGTCCGCCGACGCCGTCGTATCCCTGAAACCCCCCAGTGTCGCCGCGAATCGGACCCCAGGTTTACTGGAATCCCGTTCGTGATCCTTTACGGCCGGGCCCCCGTTTCAGCAGATCTGCGCGGTGGGGCAGCCACGCCTGAAACAGGCTGAAGTCCTACAACCACCCGAACTCGGACGCTGGAGTAGGCCACCCCTGCTGTCGTGACCAGCCCGAACGGTTCGGCCCGTGGAGAACCGACTACGCACGCCACCGGCTGTGGGCTGTCCGGGTGGTTCGTAGATGCCCGGGTGACCACGCCCCGGCAGGCGGCGCCGGGCCGCACGGAGGGTTTCTC
>NZ_LGDW01000013.1 GCF_001280005.1 Streptomyces sp. NRRL WC-3618
GAGCGGGCCGACGATCGCGTTCTGGACGAAGTTGGCGCCACCCTGGCCGACGGTGTCGACGAGGCGCTTGTTGGCCTCGGCGATCTGCGTGTTCAGCAGGGCGAGGTTGCGGTCGACCTCGGCCTGTGCGGAGGCGGGGATCGCGGGCAGCTGCGAGGCCACGTCCGGGCAGCTGATGGTGCCGACGCCGTTGTTGCCACCGGCGTTGCCGGCATTGGCGGCGTTACCGGCGTTGCCCGTGTTCGCCGCGTTGCCGTTGTTGCCACCCTGCTGGGCCTGCGGCGCGGCAGCGGCGGCGCCGTTGACGCTGCAGGCGGCCAGCGCGTCGAGGCCGACCGGCTTGGCGGCGGTGCGGCCGATGGCGGTGGCGATGCGGTTGATGGTGGCCACGCGCTTGTCCTTGAGCGGGCCGACGATCGCGTTCTGGACGAAGTTGGCGCCACCCTGGCCGACGGTGTCGACGAGGCGCTTGTTGGCCTCGGCGATCGCGTTTCCGGCGTTGCCGTTGTTCCCGGCCTTCCCGGCGTCGACGTTGTTGCCACCCTGCTGGGGCTGCTGGGCGGCAGCGGCGCCACCGTTGAGCCCGCAGGCGGCCAGCGCGTCGAGGCCGACCGGCTTGGCGGCGGTGCGGCCGATGGCGGTGGCGATGCGGTTGATGGTCGAGACGCGCTTGTCCTTGAGCGGGCCGAGGATCGCGTTCTGGACGAAGTTCGCGCCACCCTGGCCCTGCGTGTCGACGATGCGCTTGTTGGCCTCGGCGATCTGGGTGTTCAGCAGGGCGAGGTTGCGGTCGACCTCGGCCTTCGCGGACGCGGGGATCGCGGGCAGCTTGTTCGCGACCGCCGGGCAGTTCACCGTCGCGGCGGCGGCCTTGGTGAGCGCCTGTGCGGAGGTGTTGTTCTTGGACGTTTCCCCGGCAAGGGCGGAGCCGGCGATGATCGCACCGGACAGAGCCACTGCGGCGGCGCCGCCGATGATGCCCACACGACGCTTGTTGTACTTCGGAAGAGCCCTGGACATGCGGATGCCTCACTCGGGTCAGGGGTGGGTGTGCGTGGTTCCACTCGCTTTACGGACGCGGCGCCTGCGTCGGCGTGAAGTACGGGCAAGCGGTTTCCGGTGTTCAAAGGCTCGTCAAAGATCCGTAGGAATTTCCTGAGATTGACGAACCATGCAGACTCCTGCATACTCATGCATGTCAGCGAATGCACTGTGAGGAGAAAACCCGTGACCGAGCGCGTCGTACTCGCCTACTCAGGCGGACTGGACACCTCCGTCGCCATCGGCTGGATCGCCGAGGAGACGGGCGCCGAGGTCATCGCGGTCGCGGTCGACGTCGGCCAGGGCGGCGAGGACCTGGACGTCATCCGTAAGCGCGCGCTCGCCTGCGGCGCCGTCGAGGCCGAGGTCGCGGACGCCAAGGACGAGTTCGCCGAGGAGTACTGCCTCCCGGCGATCAAGGCCAACGCCCTCTACATGGACCGCTACCCGCTGGTCTCCGCCCTCTCCCGGCCGACGATCGTCAAGCACCTCGTCGCCGCCGCCCAGAAGCACGGCGCGACCACGGTCGCCCACGGCTGCACCGGCAAGGGCAACGACCAGGTGCGGTTCGAGGCCGGCATCGTCGCCCTCGCCCCCGACCTCAAGTGCATCGCCCCGGTCCGCGACTACGCGATGACCCGCGACAAGGCGATCGCCTTCTGCGAGGAGAAGCAGCTCCCGATCGCCACCACCAAGAAGTCCCCGTACTCCATCGACCAGAACGTCTTCGGGCGCGCGGTCGAGACGGGCTTCCTGGAGGACATCTGGAACGCCCCGATCGAGGACATCTACGAGTACACCTCGAACCCCGCCACCCCGCGCGAGGCGGACGAGGTCGTCGTCTCCTTCAAGGAGGGCGTCCCGGTCGCCATCGACGGCAAGCCCGTCACCGTCCTCCAGGCGATCCAGCAGCTCAACGAGCGCGCCGGCGCCCAGGGCATCGGCCGGATCGACATGGTCGAGGACCGCCTCGTCGGCATCAAGTCCCGCGAGGTGTACGAGGCTCCGGGCGCGATCGCCCTGATCACGGCCCACCAGGAGCTGGAGAACGTCACGGTCGAGCGCGAGCTCGCCCGCTACAAGCGCCAGGTCGAGCAGCGCTGGGGCGAGCTGGTCTACGACGGCCAGTGGTTCTCCCCGCTCAAGCGCGCCCTGGACGGCTTCATCAACGAGGCCAACCAGCACGTCAACGGCGATGTCCGGATGACCCTGCACGGCGGTCGCGCGGTGGTCACGGGCCGTCGCTCGGACACGTCCCTCTACGACTTCAACCTCGCCACGTACGACACGGGCGACACCTTCGACCAGGCCGCGGCCAAGGGCTTCATCGACATCTACAGCCTGTCGTCGAAGATCGCGGCCAAGCGCGACCAGGCATAACCGATACCGTTGTCGCCACCGCCTCCCCTCCTTTCCTTACGGGTGGGGAGGCGGTCGCACATCCACCCCCCTGTCTTCGAGGAGCAACGCAAGTGAGCAGCAACAGCGGTGACGTACGGCTCTGGGGCGGCCGTTTCGCCGACGGTCCCGCCGAGGCCCTGGCCAAGCTGTCCGCGTCCGTCCACTTCGACTGGCGGCTCGCGCCCTACGACATCGCCGGATCGCGTGCCCACGCGCGCGTGCTGCACAAGGCGGGCCTGCTCACCGAGGACGAGCTGACGCGCATGCTGGTCGGCCTCGACCAGCTCGAGGCGGACGTCGCCGACGGCACCCTCGTCCCCACGATCGCCGACGAGGACATCCACACGGCCCTGGAACGCGGCCTGCTGGCGATCCTCGGCCCCGACCTCGGCGGCAAGCTCCGCGCCGGCCGCTCCCGCAACGACCAGGTCGCGACCCTCTTCCGGATGTACCTGAGGGACCACGCCCGTACGATCGCCGGCCTGATCGCCGACCTCCAGGACGCGCTGATCGGCCTCGCGGAGGCTCACCCGGACGTGGCGATGCCCGGCCGCACGCACCTCCAGCACGCCCAGCCGGTCCTCTTCGCCCACCACGTCCTGGCCCACGTCCAGCCGCTGTCCCGGGACGCGGAGCGCCTGCGCCAGTGGGACGAGCGCACCGCGGTCTCCCCGTACGGCTCGGGCGCGCTGGCCGGTTCGTCACTAGGCCTGGACCCGGAGTCGGTCGCCAAGGACCTCGGCTTCGAGCACGGCAGCGTGGGCAACTCGATCGACGGTACGGCCTCGCGGGACTTCGTCGCCGAGTTCGCCTTCATCACGGCGATGATCGGGATCAACCTCTCCCGCATCGCCGAGGAGATCATCATCTGGAACACGAAGGAGTTCTCCTTCGTCACCCTGCACGACGCCTTCTCCACCGGCTCGTCGATCATGCCGCAGAAGAAGAACCCGGACATCGCCGAGCTGGCGCGCGGCAAGAGCGGCCGCCTGATCGGCAACCTGACGGGCCTCCTGGCCACCCTCAAGGCGCTTCCCCTCGCCTACAACCGCGACCTCCAGGAGGACAAGGAGCCGGTCTTCGACTCCTGCGACCAACTGGAGGTCCTCCTCCCCGCGTTCACCGGCATGATGGCCACGCTCACCGTCCACCGCGACCGCATGGAGGAACTGGCCCCGGCCGGCTTCTCCCTCGCCACGGACGTCGCCGAGTGGCTGGTCAAGCAGGGCGTCCCGTTCCGCGTCGCCCACGAGGTCGCCGGCGAGTGCGTGAAGGCCGCCGAGGCCGACGGCATCGAACTGGACGGCCTCACCGACGACCAGTTCGCGAAGATCAGCGCCCACCTCACCCCCGAGGTCCGCACAGTCCTGAACGTCCCCGGCGCCCTGGCCTCCCGAAACGGCCGCGGCGGCACAGCCCCAAGCGCGGTGGCGACCCAACTGGCAGAGCTGAAACAGAACGTGGCAGCCCAGCACAATTGGGCAACAGCCAAGAAGAAGTAGAAACCGAGCATCATCTGCCCCCTGGAAGGGCCGCAGGCTCTTCCAGGGGCGCGGGGAACTGCGCGACAAGCCACACTGAACCCGCACCCGCCAAAAGCACCTCAGGAACCGAGTTCGGAGGCGCAAGGGGGTCGAAGGGGCACAGCCCCTGAAGGACGGGAAGGCAGGGGCGGCGGGGGCGAAAAACCCTCCGGCGCCCCGCCGCAGCAAACCCCACAAAGGTCATCCCGGGTTACGTTGGTCGGAAGCCGTACCGGACCCGACCGAACGGAACCGCGATGCCCTTCACCCGACTGGCCACAGCGACCACCCCCACCTGCCACCTCGGACTGGGCCTCGCCGCAGTCGCCCGCCCCGGCTACATCAACCTCGGCCGGGACACCGACCTCGGAGACAACCGCAGCGTCGACGCCCTCCGCACCCGCACCCATGAGCTCCTCGACGCCGCCTACGCCCAGGGTGTCCGCTACTTCGACGTCGCCCGCTCGTACGGCCGCTCCGAGGAATTCCTCGCCGACTGGCTGAAGACGCACCCCGACATCGACGACGTCGTGATCGGCAGCAAGTGGGGCTACACCTACACCGCGGACTGGACCACCGACGCCGAGCGGCACGAGGTCAAGGACCACAGCCTCCAGACGTACGAGCGTCAGCGCGCCGAAACCGATCAACTGCTCGGCGCCCGCCTGGACCTCTACCAGATCCACTCGCTGACCCCCGACAGCCCCGCCCTGTCGGACAAGGAACTCCACGCACGCCTCGCCGAGGCCGCCGCCCAGGGCCTGACCATCGGCTTCTCCACCAGCGGCCCCGCCCAGGCCGACACCGTCCGCGCCGCCCTCGCCGTCACGGTCGACGGCGAGCCCCTCTTCCGTACCGTCCAGTCGACGTACAACGTCCTGGAGACCTCCGTCGGACCCGCGCTGGCCGAGGCCCATGACGCCGGACTGACGGTGATCGTCAAGGAGGGCATGGCCAACGGCCGCCTCGCCGCCGGGCAGGCGCCGGACGCCGTACGGGCGATCGCCGAGGAGACGGGGCTCGGCGCGGACGCCGTCGCCCTCGCGCTGGTGCTGCGGCAGCCGTGGGCGGGGGTCGTACTGTCCGGCGCGGCCACGGCAGGCCAGCTCGCCTCGAACCTGCACGCGGCGGTCGTCGACCTCGACGAGAACCAGCTGTCGCGCCTGGCCGCGCTGGCGGAGGAGCCGGGCGCCTACTGGGAGCGACGCGGGCAGCTGCCCTGGCACTGAGACGCACGCGAGGCGAACGAAAGTGAGACGTTCACGCCCGTGATGAGACATCGGTGTCTCATGTAGGTTACCGTTGTCTCATGGCCGTCGACCGTGAACACGTGCTGCGCAGCGCAGCCGCCCTGCTCACCCGGAAATCCACGTCCACCATGGACGAGGTCGCCAAGGCGGCCGGAATCAGCCGGGCCACGCTGCACCGCCACTTCGCCGGGCGGGACGCGCTCGTACGGGCCCTCGAAGGACTCGGTATCGAGGAGTGCGAGGCGGCTCTGGCGGCCGCGCGACTCGTCGACGGCACCGCTCAGGAGGCTGTGCGCCGTCTGGTGCGGGAGCTCGAACCCGCCGCCGGACTCCTCGCGTTCCTCTACTCGGAGAACCAGCTTTTCGAGGGCGAAGGGCAGAACGAGGGCTGGGCCCGGATCGACGCCGGGATCGCCGCCCTGTTCCGGCGTGGCCAGCAGAGCGGCGAGTTCCGCATCGACCTCACCCCGGCCTGGCTCACCGAGGCGCTCTACGGGCTCATGGCCTCCGGCGCCTGGGCCGTGAGCGAGGGTCGGGTCGCCCCCAAGGACTTCCAGCACATGATCGTCGAACTGTTGCTCGGCGGCGCACTACGGAGAGAGGAATCATGACCAGCACCCTGCAGCCGGCCCACGCGACGGAGGAAGGGAGGCGTCCGGGCCGCTGGCTCGCGCTGTCCGTCCTCGTGCTGGCCGTGCTGCTGGTGGCCGTCGACGCGACCGTTCTCGGTCTCGCGACCCCCTACATCAGCGAGGACCTGAAGCCGTCCGGCACCCAGTTGCTGTGGATAGGCGACGTCTACTCGTTCGTCATCGCGGGCCTGCTCGTCTCCATGGGCAGCCTCGGTGACCGCATCGGCCGCAAGCGGCTGCTGCTCATCGGCTCGACGGCGTTCGGCGCGGTGTCCGTGCTCAACGCCTACGCGACGACACCGGAGTTGCTGATCCTGGCGCGTGCCCTCCTCGGTGTCGCGGGCGCGACCCTGATGCCGGCCACGCTCGCCCTGATCCGCAACCTCTTCCACGACCCGCGCGAACGAAGCCTCGCCATCGGCATCTGGGGCGCGACCGCCTCCGCGGGCACCGCGGTCGGCCCTGTCGTCGGAGGTTTCCTGCTCGAACACTTCTGGTGGGGCTCGGTCTTCCTGATCAACCTGCCCGTGATGGCGGTCCTTGTCCTCGTCGGCATCAGGCTGCTCCCCGAGTCACGCAACCCGGCGCCGGGTCCGTGGGATCTGTGGAGCGTCGTACTGTCGCTCGTCGGCATGGTCGGCATCGTGTACGGCGTCAAGGAAGCGGCGTCACACGGTTTCTCCTGGTCGGCGCTCGGCGCGGCGGCCCTGGGTGCCGGAGCTCTGTACGGCTTCGTGCGCCGCCAACTCGTCCTCCCCGTCCCCCTCCTGGACATGCGGCTGTTCCGCGACCGGGGGTTCAGCGGGGCGGTGCTCGCCGACCTGCTGACCGTCCTCGGACTGTCCGGACTGGTCTTCTTCCTCTCGCAGTATCTGCAACTGGTGCAGGGCCGGGGCCCGTTGGAGGCGGGCCTCGCCGAACTCCCCGCAGCGATCGGTGCGGTGGTGGCCGGGCTGCTCGCGGGTGCGGTGGCCCGGCGCTACTCGGTACGGGCCGTGGTCTCCGGCGGCCTCGCGGCCATCGGCCTGGCCCTGGGCGCGCTCACTCTGCTGGACCAGTCCACCGGCTATCCGATGCTCGGCACGGCGCTGCTGCTTGTGGGCGTGGGGGCGGGCCTCTCGTTCACGGTGACCTCCGACGTCATCCTGGGCGGCGTCCCCAAGGAACAGGCGGGCGCGGCGGCCGCGGTGTCGGAGACGGCCTACGAACTGGGCGCCGCCCTAGGCATCGCCCTGCTCGGCTCGATCGTCACAGGCGCCTACCGAAACTTCGACGCCCCGTCAGGCACCCCGGCCGAGGCCCACGAATCACTCGGCGGCGCGGTGGAAACGGCGGCGGGCCTGCCGACGCACACTGGCGAAGCGCTTCTGACGGCGGCCCGCGAGGCCTTCACCGACGGCATCGCCCTGGCAGCGGGCGCGGGCGCGGTGGTGCTCCTGGCAGCGGCGGCCGCGTCCTGGGTCCTGCTGAAGGGACGACGCCTCGAGAGCGCCGGGCAGTGAGGGCGCCCCCGAAGGGGCGCGGGGCTGTATCTGTCCGCGGCTCCGCCGCGTGTGCGCGACAAGCCGCGAAGCACCCGCAGTCAACGAACAAACCCAGGTACGTCTACGCAGCCTTGGCCTTGGTGGCGTACATGTCCACGTACTCCTGCCCGGACAGCCGCATGACCTCGGTCATCACCGAGTCGGTCACGGCCCGCAGCACATACCGGTCCCGATCCATCCCCTCGTACCGGGAGAACTCCATCGCCTCACCGAACCGCACCGTGACCCGCCCCGGCCGCGGCATCCCCGCGCCGCCCGGCTGCAACTTGTCCGTGCCGATCATCGCGAACGGCACGACCGGCGCCCCCGTCATCAGAGTCAGCCGGGCGATACCGGTACGCCCCCGGTAGAGGCGCCCGTCGGGGGACCGCGTGCCCTCGGGGTAGATCCCGAACATGCGGCCCTCTTCCAGCACCCGACGACCCGTCATCAGCGCGGCGACACCACCGTTGGCCCCGTCCCGGTCGACCGGGATCATGCCGACGCCGGTGAAGAACCAGGCCATGAGGCGGCCCTTGAAACCCTTGCCCGTGACGTACTCGTCCTTGCCGATGAACACGACCTGCCGGTCGCAGACCAGCGGCAGGATCATCGAGTCGATGAAGGTGAGGTGGTTGCCGGCGAGGATCACCGGACCGTGGCCAGGGATGTGCTCAACGCCTTCCACTCGCGTGCGGAACATCAGGCGCATGGTCGGTCCGAGCACTGCCTTGATGAGCGCGAAGCGGGACAACAGGCCCTCCGGTGTAAAGGGATTCGGTATAAGTCTGTGCAGGTGAGGACGATACTCGCGCCTCGGGGGGTGGTGCACATCGGGTTCACCCACTACTTACGCACTGTTGACCCGCGTTTACCTGCGGTGGCACGGCGTTGCGGGCATGTGACGGACCGCCACGAATGTGACGCATGTCGCGCGAGTCGTCCGGGAATCACTGACCGTTCGGCCGGTCGTCCGGGACTCGCTGACCGTCTACCCGCCGCGCCCGCATCGATGCCGACATCCGGCGTCACCCGTGTGTTCCGTCCGAGGCCTCCCTGTCGCCATGTACACGCACCTACGATCGGTCCGTTTGGACGGATCACGGTGAGGCGGAGGGGCGTTCATGGGCACGTTGGAGTCGAACGGGCATGCGCAGGGGGAGTCGACGGCGACGGGGCGGCGGACGCTGCTCGGAGCCGCGATGCTGGGTGCGGGCGGCGCGGTCCTCGGGCTGCCCGGCGTGGCGCGAGCCGACGCCCAGGACGCGGGACGGAACGCGAAGCATGGAGGCGGCGGTTTGAAGAGCCTGCCCGTACCGACGATCATCGGCCACCGGGGTGCCAGCGGCTACCGCCCGGAGCACACCTTCGGCTCGTACCAACTGGCCCTCGACCTGGGCGCGGACATCGTCGAGGCCGGTGACCTGGTGCCGACCAGGGACGGCCACCTCGTCTGCCGCCACGAGCCCGAGATCGGCGGGACGACGGACGTCGCCGACCCCCCCGAGTTCGCGAGCCGCAAGACCACCAAGGTCCTGGACGGCGTCTCCGTGACCGGCTGGTTCACCGAGGACTTCACGCTCGCCGAGCTGAAGAGGCTGCGCGCGGTCGAGCGTATTCCGGCCAACCGCCCGCACAACACCCTCTACAACGGCCGCTGGGAGATCCCCACCTTTGAAGAGGTCCTGTGCTGGCAGGACGAGCAGACGCGCAAGCGGGGCAAGCAGGTCTGGATCTACCCCGAGACCAAGCACCCCACCTACTTCCGGGCGCTCGGCCTGGGCCTGGAGGAGCGGGTCGCGAAGCTCCTGAAGGAGCACGGCAAGGACAAGAAGAACTCGCCGGTCATCCTCCAGTCCTTCGAGCCGACCAGCATCCAGCGCCTGAACCGGCTGGTGGGCAACCCGCTCGTCGTCCTCCTGTCGGGCGCGAACACCCAGCCCTGGGATTTCGTGACGACCGGCGACCCGCGCACGGTCGCCGACCTGGTCAAGCCGGCCGGGCTCAAGGAGATCGCCTCGTACGCGCAGGGCATCGGCCCCACCCTCGACCTGGTCATCCCGAAGGACTCCACGGGAGCGCTCACCTCACCCACCACCCTGGTCGCGGACGCGCACGAGGCGGGCCTGATCCTGCACCCGTACACCATGCGCAACGAGAACCCGTTCCTGCCGGCGAACTTCCGCAAGGGCACGGACGCGGACGCCTACGGTGACGTCTTCGGCGCGTACCGGACGTACTTCGCGACGGGCATCGATGGCGTCTTCACGGACAACGCGGACACGGGTGTGCTGGCCCGCGCGGACTTCCTGAACGACTGAGACGACAGGCCCGACAGGCCCCGTCAACGGCTGAACGGCCTGCCCCGGTTGGGGTGACAACCGGCCGCTCCGGCAACCTCCCGCCGGGGCGGCCGCGTCGTGCCGCATATGACCCACGACATGGTTTCCGCCCTCAGCCCCCTGCTCGCCGCCGAGGCCTCGGCGGAGGCATATGCCTACGGCGCCGAGCCGAGCGACCTGGAACAGGCCGTCTGGCTCCGCCTCCTGGAACGCCTCGACTCCGACGGCCCGCCGGCCGACCCGCACAACTGGCTCCGCCGGGCCGTCCGCTCCGAGGCCCGCCGCAACCGTCGTACCGCTCGCATCGAACGGCCGTACGGCGACCAGCCCGCAGCCGACGACGGTCCGGGCCCGGAGCAACTCGCCCTCACCGCCGCCCGGCACCGCGCCCTGCGCGACGCGGTGCGCCGGCTGCCCGGTCGCTGCCCGAGCCTGCTGGAGGCCCTGCTGTCGCCCAAGGACCTCACATACCGGGAAATCGCGGGGGAGTTGGGTATCTCACAGGGGAGTATTGGTCCGGAACGTTCCAGATGCCTGGGATGTCTCCGTCGATTGCTGACGCCGGAGGTTGCGGTGCGCGAAGCACGGGGATAGGAGTGTGGACATACGACTGAGCAGGTGAGCGGGAGGCGTGCACACATGGGCATGAGCGTGACCATCTCCGTGGCGACGGAACGAGACATCGAACAGATCTTCCGGCTGCAGTACCTGTGCTTCCAGAGCGAGGCCGCTCTGTACGGCAACTACCGGATCGATCCGCTCGTCCAGAGCCTGGACTCCGTGCGGGAGGAAGTCGGCACGGACTGCGTCTACGTGGCGCGGCTGGGGGAGGAAGTGGTCGGCTCGGTGCGCGGCACCACGAACCCCGACGGCACGGCGTCCATCGGCAAGCTGTGCGTCCACCCCCGCCTCCAGGGCCACGGCATCGGCGCCAGACTCCTGAGCGCGGCCGAGTCGGCGCTCGCGGAGGAGCGCGGCGCCAAGAGGTTCCGCCTCATCGCGGGCCACCGCAGTGACGCGGGCCTGCGCCTGTACCGCCGGGTCGGCTACCAGACGGTGGGCACCGACAAGGGCACCGACGGCGTACCGATGATCGTCCTGGAGAAGCAGGCCGGCACCTACGCGGCAACGGCCTGACGGGTTCTCAGGGACGCGGGGAACTGCGCGACGAGCCCCCACGGGCCGCGGTCGCGCACAACCTCAGCCGGTCTGGGCCCTGTCGCCCTGAGGCGCCCGGGCCTTCCGCAACCAGTACATCGCGGAGACCGGCAGCAGCACCGGAATGAACAAGTACCCCATCCCGTAGTCCGACCACACGGTCGAGTCGGGAAACACGGACGGCTCGACCAGGGTCCACGTCCCCACCACCAGCACCCCGACAAGCTCCCCGGCGCAACAGGCCAGCGCGGCGCGCCGCGCCGTCTCCCCGCCCCGCACCAGCGAGTACGTGATGAATCCGTACACCACACCGGCGACAGCGGACAGCGAGTAGGCCAGCGGGGCGTGCCCGAACTCGGTCGAGATCTGCACGGCGGACCGCGACACCGCCCCGACGACCATCACGCCGTACAGCCAGACCAGCAGAATTCCCGGCCCGCTGATGAGCCGCTTGCGCACGGGTCCGCCCTCCGTGGGTTCCGTCATGGGCTCCTCCGTGGTCGCCATCTCACCCTCCCCAGATGTCATAGAGCCGCACCTCCAGCACGGCCAGCACCACACCGCCGGCGGCGACCGTCACCGAGCCCCAGCGGGTGCGCTCCGCGAGCGACATGAACCCCGTCACCGGCACACACGCCAGCGCGCCCAGCAGATACGCCACGAAGATCGTCGTACCCTGCTCCGGCTTCTCGCCCCGGACGAGCTGGACGATGCCGACGACCAGCTGGACCACGGTGAGCAGGGTGACCACGCCCATGCCGATGAAGTGCCAGTCCTTGGTGGGCTGATCGCGAGAGGCGGCCCAGCCGCACCAGGCGGCGAGCGCGAGAGCGGCGACGGCGGTCGCGACCGTCAGGGCATCGAGCATGCCGTGACCCTATTACGGGCCAAAAGGCCTGGTGCGGTCGGCCCCGTGGGGCCGCGCCACCGGAAGGGCCCGTCAGAGCGCCTGTCCAGAATGTGGACAGTCGTGAGACGCGCATTCTTGGCCGTGTCCATACGTCTGCTTTACTGATCGCATGACCACTTCGAGCAGCCGCATCCTTGCGACCGAGGCGACCCTGACGCCCGGTGCTCGTTGTCTGTGTCGAATGTGCGCCTTCTAGAGGGCCCCCGCACCACCCCCTGAGTCTCGCGCCCCGAAGCGAGCCCCCGTGGCATGTCCGTGCCCGCAGCCGTATGACTCCTGCGACTCATACCCAGGCCCGCGCGTACGTGACCGACCCGAGCCGCGCACATCCCCCTTCCGTGTCCGGGCACACCCATGCCCGCGCACTCGACAGTGACGGAACCCCTGTGATCACCACGTCCGGCCTCACGAAGGTCTACCGCTCCCGCGGTCGTGAAGTCACCGCCCTCGACGGCGTCGACCTGCACGTCCGCGAAGGCGAGGTGTACGGCGTCATCGGCCAGTCCGGCGCCGGCAAGTCCTCGCTCATCCGCTGCGTCAACCTCCTGGAACGCCCCACCGCCGGGACGGTCACCGTCGCCGGCCAGGACCTCACCGCCCTGGCCGGGCGCGGATCCAGGGCGAGCCGGGAACTGCGCCGCGCGCGCAGCCGTATCGGCATGGTCTTCCAGCACTTCAACCTGCTCTCCACCCGGACCGTCCAGGACAACGTCGAGCTGCCGCTCGAAATCCTCGGTACGCCGGGCCGGGAACGGTCCCGCAAGGCGCTGGAGTTGCTCGACCTCGTCGGCCTCTCCGGCCAGGCCAAGGCCTACCCGGCCCAGCTGTCCGGCGGCCAGAAGCAGCGCGTCGGCATCGCCCGCGCCCTCGCCGGCGACCCCAAGGTGCTGCTCTCCGACGAGGCCACCAGCGCCCTCGACCCGGAGACCACGCGTTCCGTCCTCCAGTTGCTGCGCGACCTGAACCGGCAGCTGGGGCTCACCGTGCTGCTCATCACCCACGAGATGGACGTCGTCAAGTCCATCTGCGACTCGGCCGCTCTCATGGAGAACGGGCGGATCGTCGAGTCCGGCACCGTCAGCGAACTGCTCGCCACCCCCGGCTCCGAACTGGCCGCCGCGCTCTTCCCGGTCAGCGGCGACGCCTCCGGGGACGACCGCACGGTCATCGACGTCACCTTCAACGGTGACGCGGCCGCCAGGCCCGTCATCTCGCAGCTCTCCCGCACGTACAACATCGACATCTCGATCCTCGGCGCCGCGATGGACACCGTGGCGGGCAGACAGGTCGGCCGGATGCGCATCGAACTCCCGGGCGGGTACGAGGAGAACGTCGTGCCCATCGGCTTCCTGCGCGAACAGGGCCTGCAACTGGACGTACTGGGCCAGGAGCCGCTGCTGCTGACGGGCGGTGCCAAGTGACCTGGACCGAGATGCGGCCCCTGCTGGAGCAGGCGTGTTGGGACACCCTCTACATGGTCGGCTGGTCCACGCTGATCGCCGTCGTCGGCGGGCTTCCGCTCGGCATCCTGCTGGTCCTGACCGACCGCGGCGGACTCCTGCGCAACGTCGTCGCCAACAAGGTCATCGGCCAGGTCGTGAACGTCGCCCGCTCGATGCCGTTCATCATCCTGATGGTCGCGCTGATGGGCTTCACCCGGACCGTCACCGGCACGACGATCGGCCGGGAGGCCGCCATCGTGCCGCTCGCCATCGGCGCGATCCCGTTCTTCGCCCGCCTCGTCGAGACAGCTGTCCGCGAAGTGGACCACGGACTCGTCGAGGCCGTACAGGCCATGGGCGGCAACACCTGGACGGTCGTCCGCCGGGTCCTCGTCCCGGAGTCCCTGCCGTCGCTGATCTCATCGGCCACCACAACCGTCGTCGCCCTCATCGGCTACTCCGCGATGGCCGGCACGGTCGGTGCGGGTGGCCTCGGCGACATCGCCATCCGCTACGGCTACCAGCGCTTCGAGACCGGCCTGATGTGGATCACCGTGGCCGTCCTCGCGGTCGTCATCTCGGTCATCCAGCTCGCCGGCGACCACGCGGCCCGCACGCTGCACAGGCGCGGGGGCGGTTCCGGAGCGGCGCCCGGCCTCCGGCGGCTGAAGCCGAGGCCCAAGCCGGCCGGGACGGACGAACCCGCCACCGCGGACGTCACCAAGGCCGCCTGACGGCTGCCCCGAACCCGTCGAACGACCCCTTCACCTCTCCCCACCCACCCGCAGATTTCCCCGCACCACCGATCGCGGGGACAGTCACACCCACATGGAAGGCACTTTTCGTGCGTAACACCATAAAGTTCACCACCGCCGTCCTCGCCACCGGAGCCCTCACCCTGGGCCTGACGGCCTGCGGTTCCGAAAAGGGATCCGCCTCCTCCGACACCAGCGGCCCCCTGATCGTCGCCGCGAGCCCCACCCCGCACGCGGAGATCCTCACCTATGTGAAGGACAACCTGGCGAAGAAGGCGGGCCTCGACCTGGAGGTCAGGGAGTTCACCGACTACGTGACACCGAACACGGCGACCGAAGACGGCTCGGTGGGCGCCAACTACTTCCAGAACCAGCCCTACCTCGACGACTTCAACAAGAAGAACGGCACCCACATCGTGCCCGTCGTCACCGTGCACCTGGAACCGCTCGGCCTCTACTCCCACAAGGTCAAGAGCGCGGACGCCCTGAAGAGCGGCGCAACCATCGCCGTCCCGAACGACAGTGTGAACGAGGCGCGCGCCCTGAAACTGCTCGCCGCGAACGGGATCATCACGCTCAAGGACGGCGTGGGCAACGAGGCGACCCCCGCCGACATCACCAAGAACCCCAAGAACCTCGAGTTCAAGGAGCTGGAGGCGGCCCAGACACCGCGCTCCCTGGACGACGTCGACGCCGCGGTGATCAACGGCAACTACGCCCTCGAAGCCGACCTCTCACCCGCGAAGGACGCCCTCGTCTCTGAGTCCCCCAAGGGCAACCCCTACGGCAACTTCCTCGCCGTGAAGAAGGGCGCCGAGAACGACCCCCGGGTCGCGAAGCTGGCCAAGCTGCTCACCTCCGCAGAGGTCAGGAAGTTCATCGAGGACAAGTACGACGGCTCCGTGATCCCCTCGTTCTGATCCCGCCGCCCTCCGGTACCCGTCACTCGGTACCTGTCACCTCGGTACGTACCGACACGTACGGGGTCCGCTCCCTCACTCGGTGTGGACCCCGTGCTGCGGTTCCGGGGCCGCATGCTGCATGCTGGGCAGTTCAGCAGGCCGTCCACGTTCGTAGGTTTGTAGGTCTGCAGGATTCGACGGCTACGGAGTGGCGCATGACGAGCACCTTTCCCAACATCTCCATCAGCACGGAGCGGTTGGTACTGCGCCCCCTCGACGAGGACGACATCCCCGCGCTGGCCGAGATGATGAACGACGAACAGGTCGCCGCCTGGACCGACGTCCCCCAGCCCTTCACCGAGGACGCGGCCCACACCTGGATCACCGAGTACGCGCCCGCCGAACGCACCGAGGGCCGCGGCCTCGACTTCGCCGTCACCGAGTTCCTCACCCAGCGCCTCGTCGGCGTCGTCCAGTTGTCCAACACGAACTGGCACATCCGGTCCACCGAGCTGTCCTACATCACCGCCCCCTGGGCGCGCGGCGAGGGATACGCCTCCGAGGCCGCGCTCGCCGCCTGCCAATGGGTGCTCGGCGACCAGAAGTTCGAGCGCGTCGAACTGCGCACGGCCGCCGACAACACCGCCTCCCAGCAGGTCGCCCAGAAGATCGGCTGTATCAGCGAAGGCGTCCTGCGGGGTGCCTGTATAGCGCACGTCCGCACCGAGGACGGCACCTGGACCGACGTCCGCACCGACTTCATCGTGTGGAGCCTGCTCCCCGAGGACCTCGAAGGAGCCGGCGAGGAACTGGCCGAGTCCGCCGGTTTCACCGCGTACTCCGACTGGAACTGACCGTCGGCAGTCGCGGCCGACACACCAGGTACGCTCACGGAGCCCCGTAACGGCTGACTCCGTACGGGATGTCCCTAGTTCCACGACGCCCCGCGAGCACCCTCTGGAGACTGACGACGATGGCCGACCGGGTCACGGTGATCGGCTGGGACGGCTCGCCCCTGACCGCCACGGCGCGCTCCGCGCTCGGCGCCGCCACCCTGGTGGCCGGCGCGCCCCACCACCTCGCACTCCCCGAAGTACCTCCGGCCGCCGAACGCGTACGCCTCGGCAGCGTCGCCCTCGCCGCCCGCCGCGTCGCCGGCCATCGCGGCACCGCCGTCGTCCTCGCCGACGGAGACCCCGGCTTCTTCGGCGTCGTACGCACCCTGCGCAACCCCGAGTTCGGCCTGGAGGTCGAGGTCGTCCCCGCCGTGTCCCCGGTGGCCACCGCGTTCGCCCGCGCGGGCATGCCCTGGGACGACGCCCAGGTGGTCGTCGCCAACCGCCGCACCCTGCGCCGCGCGGTCAACGTGTGCCGCGCCCACGCCAAGGTCGCCGTCCTCACCTCGCCCGGCGCCGGTCCCGCCGAACTCGGCCTGCTCCTCGACGGAGTCCACCGCACCTTCGTCATCTGCGAGGAGTTGGGCACCGAGCGCGAACAGATCACCGTCCTCACCTCCGACAAGGCCGCGGACCGCATCTGGCGCGACCCGAACGTCGTCATCGTCATCGGCGGCCCGGCCGCCACGGGCGGCGACAGCGGCTGGCTGGCCGGCCGCGACCCGGCTGCGGGCCCGCGCGGCTGGGCCCTGCCCACCGAGCTGTACGGCCACAGCTCCACCGCCGGCGGTCCGCCCGCCCCCGGTGACGGCGAGACCGAACTGCTGCGGGCGGCCCAACTCGCCCGTCTGGGGCCGCGCGTGGGCGACCTGGTCTGGGACATCGGCTGCGGCAGCGGTGCCTTCGCCACCGACGCGGCCCGCAGCGGCGCCGCCGTCATCGCCGTCGACCGGGACGTGGAGGCCTGCGCCCGCACCGACTTCGCCGCCCGCCGCTTCGGTGTCCAGCTCCAGATCGTGCGCGGCGAGGCCCCGCACATCCTGGAGGACCTCCCCGAGCCCGACGTCGTCCGGGTCGGCGGCGGGGGAGCGGCGGTGGTCTCCGCCGTCGCCGACCGGCGCCCGCAGCGCATCGTGACCCACGCCGCGACCCGCGACGCCGCCGAACTCATAGGCCGCGACCTGACCGAGCACGGCTACCGGGTCGAGTGCGCCCTGCTCCAGTCCGTCGAACTCGACACCCGGGCCTGGACGGAGACGGAGCGGAGCGTCGCGTTCCTGCTCAGCGGAGTCTTGCCCGACCGCGCGCCCTGATGCCGGTTGCCCTCCCGTGATCCTGTTGTCGTACTGCGCGCGGTAGGCTGGCAGATCGTTGCACTGCACTCGGTGGCCCGGCACTTCGTAGCCCAATGTCCGGAAAACGCGCCCGTTTTGGGGCGAGTGTGGTACGGCGGAACCGGTGGGGTGCGCAACGTGGCGCAGTCCACAGCGGACCGTGGCGGATCGGGCTGCCGCTACGGCGGAACGGCCGCAAGAATGCCAGTTGATGGCGACAATGCCAGTTAGTGGCTTTGTCGTCTTTCTGGGACGGGTCGTTCGTGCCGCTGGGCACGCATGCTCGTTCTCACTACGGGGCGATCGGTGAGCCGTTACGGCGAACCGGTCGTAGAAGCACTAACCGATGGGCGAGGGGTACGCATGACCGACACCGGCCAGGTCCCGGCCGAGGGACTGCCGGAGAACGCAGGCATGGTGGAACAGCCGGGCGTTCCCACGCACGGTGCGTTCACCTACCTCTCCGAGACCACCGCCGAGGACGAAGACCTGCTGCTGCTCCCGGGCGCCCAGAGCGCGTGGGGCAACGAGGTCGCTCCGCCCGCCCCGGCGCCCGTCGTCGAGGCCGTGCACGAGCCCGGCCCGCACGAGACCGGTGGCCGCGACAGCGGCTCGGTCGACCTGAGCGCCGTCCGCCTCGCGACCCAGACCTCCCAGGCGGCGGCGCCGGTCGCGCCCCGCCGCCCACTGCACCTCGGCCCGCCGACCCCCGACGCCTCCGCGAGTCCGGTCCGCTCCCTTGCCGACCGGGGCCCGGCGGGCGCGCCCGCCCCGGTACGCCAGTTCGGCACCCCGGCCCCGGCCCCCGTCCCCGAATACCTCGACGCGCCCCCTCTGCTCGCCGATCCGGCCCCGCAGAGCGCGGCCCCCTGGGGCGCCCAGGCGCACACGGCGATGCAGGCCGCGCCGGCCCCGCTGCTGGTGAGCGAGGAGGCGCACCCTGCGGAAACGGTTGCCCCACTTCTCGCCGAGACCCCGGCCCTGACCCCGGAGCCGGTACCGGAGCCGGAGCCAGTACCGGAGCCAGTACCGGAGCCGGAGCCGGTGCCCGAGACGGCCGAGATCCTGGAACCGGCGGAGCCTGAACCGGTAGCCGAAGAAGCGACTCCGGAGGCCGTGTACGAGGCGCCGGAGCAGGCCTACGAGACGCCCGAGCCCGCCCCCGCACCGGAGAGTGCGTACGCCTACGAGGTTCCCTCTCTTCCGGAGCCCCCGTTGGCGACCCCCGAGGCAGAGGCCCCCGAGGCCGGCGGCGACTTCCCGGCGACCCCGGCGACCCCCGAGGTGGCGCAGGCTCCGCAGGAGACCGACGACGCCCCGATCGCCGTGGCGGAGGCGGAACACGTACTGGCCGCGCCGGTCGCACCGGAAGAGCTGGTTGTACCGGAAGCGCCGGACCTGCAAGCCGTGCCGGAAGCGCAAGCCGTGCCCGACATCCCGCAGGCACCTCAGGCCCAGTTCGCCCCCGAGGCCCACCAGGAGCCGACCCCGCAGATCCCCCCGCAGGCCGCCCCTGAGACGGCACCGCAGGCAGTCGACCCCGGCGCACCCGCCGAGGTCCCGGCCGTCCCGGTGGGGGAGTTCCCGACTCCACCCGCAGCGGAGGAGCCCCCGGTTGCCCACTTCGTGGATCCGGTGTCCCAACTAGCGGACACTGTCGATCACGTGACCGAGGCCGCCCCGCTCGCGGAACCCCAGTTCGAAGCCGTACCCACGGAGGCGCCCGCCCCCGAACCGGAGGACGCCGGGTACACGCCTGTCGAGGCGCAGCCCGCCGTCGAAGCGGAAGTACCGGCTGCGGAGCCCGAAGCCGTACCGGCACCGGCCGCCCTGACCGACCAGGAGCCCACGCCGGCCGCGTCGGAGATCCAGGCCCCGGCCCCGGAGCCGGTTGCCGACGTCGCCCTCGAGGCCGAGCAGTTGGCGGCACCCGCCGAGGAGCCCGCCCCCTTCACCGAGCCGCAGTCGGCCGAACCGGAGGGTGACTTCATCCCGGTGGACGGCACCGTGCCCACCGCGCCGCACCTGGCCCCGGCGCCCCCGCACGCCCTCGTCCTCCCCCCGGAGCACGAACCCGCGCCGGTGGAGGTGGAGGCCGAGACCGAGGTCCCGGCCTCCGACCCGGTGACGGAGGTCCCGGCGGAGGAGCCCGCGGCCGACCCCGACGCCGTGCAGGTGGCACAGCAGGCGGAGGACCTGGACACCAGGGCAGCCGACCAGGAAGAGCACGAAGAGCTGGAAGAGCAGGAAGAGCGACCGGAGAGCTCGGACAGCGAGGACGACACGGCCGCGGTGGAAGGCGTACGTCAGTCCACGGGCCCCGCCGCCCCCGGCTACGACGACGCCGAGCGCGAGGCCGTGCTCAAGGTCATGCGCGAGCGCCGGGACATCCGCAACGGCTTCCGCAGCGACCCGATCCCGCACGACGTGCTGCTGCGCGTGCTGGAGGCGGCGCACACGGCGCCGTCCGTCGGCCACTCGCAGCCCTGGGACTTCGTCGTGATCCGCTCGGCGGAGACTCGGGGCACGATGCACGAACTGGCCGCGCGCCAGCGGGAGGCGTACGCCAAGTCGCTCCCCAAGGGCCGGGCGAAGCAGTTCAAGGAACTGAAGATCGAGGCCATCCTCGACACCCCGGTGAACATCGTCGTGACCGCCGACCCGACCCGCGGCGGCCGCCACACTCTCGGCCGGCACACTCAGCCGCAGATGGCCCCCTACTCCTCGGCGCTCGCGGTCGAGAACCTGTGGCTCGCGGCCCGCGCCGAGGGCCTCGGCGTCGGCTGGGTCAGCTTCTTCGACGAGCGCGAGATGGTCCGGACGCTGGGTCTGCCCGAGCACCTGGAGGTCGTGGCCTACCTCTGCGTCGGCTACGTCGACGAGTTCCCGGAGGAGCCCGAGCTGATGCAGGCGGGCTGGTCCAAGCGCCGCCCGCTGTCGTGGGTCGTGCACGAGGAGACGTACGGCCGCCGGGCACTGCCCGGTGAGGAGCCGCACGACCTGCTCGGCGAGACCGTCGCCAACATCCGCCCGCTGGACGCCAAGGCGCTCGGCGAGGCGTGGGAGCGGCAGAAGCGGATGACGAAGCCGGCGGGCGCGCTCGGCATGCTGGAGATCATCTCCGCTCAGCTGTCGGGGCTGTCCCGCATGTGCCCGCCCCCGATCCCGGAACCTGCGGCGGTCGCGATCTTCGCCGGCGACCACGGAGTGCACGCCCAGGGCGTCACCCCCTGGCCGCAGGAGGTGACCGCGCAGATGGTCGCCAACTTCCTCGGTGGTGGCGCGGTCTGCAACGCCTTCGCGAACCAGGTGGGCGCCGAGGTCTGCGTCATCGACGTGGGCGTCGCCTCGGACCTGCCCGCCACTCCTGGCCTGCTGCCCCGCAAGATCCGCGCGGGTACGTCCGACATGACGACCGGCCTCGCGATGACCCGCGAGGAGGCCCGGGCGGCCATCGAGGTGGGCATCGAGACGGCCCGCGACCTGGTGGCGGCCGGCAACAAGGCCCTGCTCACGGGCGAGATGGGCATCGCGAACACCACGGCGTCGGCGGCCCTGATCTCGGTCTTCACGGACACGGACCCCGCCGAGGTCACGGGCCGGGGCACCGGCATCAACGACGAGACCCTCGCTCGCAAGACCGAGGTCGTCCGCCGTGCCATCGACTTCCACCAGCCGGACCCGGCCGACCCGATCGGCGTCCTCGCGGCGATCGGCGGCTTCGAACACGCGGCCATGGTCGGCCTCCTCCTCGGCGGCGCGTCCCTGCGTACGCCGGTGATCCTGGACGGCGTCAGCGCCGGCGCCGCCGCCCTGGTGGCCCGCGCGATCGCCCCCGAGGTCCTGGCCGCGTGCATCGCGGGCCACCGCAGCGCGGAACCGGGTCACGTGGCGGCCCTGAACAAGCTGGGCCTGCGCCCCCTGGTCGACCTGGACCTCCGCCTGGGGGAGGGCACGGGCGCACTTCTGGCCCTGCCGCTGGTCCAGAGCACGGCGAGGGCGATGCACGAGGTGGCGACGTTCGACTCGGCAGGCGTAACGGAAAAGTAGGGGCGGCGGCTGTGGGCAGTCGTTCCGCAGGGCGATGGGGGTCCCCCGCTCGAACGAAGTTGAGAGTGGGGGAGGGTGGGCACAGCCGCAAACGAACCCGCACATACAAGGGGGTCCGTGGGGCGAAGCCCCCGGCTTCGGGAAGGGGCGGGCTAGGGAAGAGGAACCCCCACCCTGAGCCCCCACCCCACCCGCACCGTAAAATGCGCACGTCAGGGCCCACACCAGACCCACAGGCCCCAGATCGGAACGACCCGCACGAGGGAGCCGCACCCCCATGGCCGAACACCCCGCCTACCCCGTAGGCCTCCGCCTCACCGGCCGCCGAGTGGTGGTCCTGGGCGCCGGCCAGGTAGCCCAGCGCCGCCTCCCCGCCCTGATCGCGGCGGGCGCGGACATCCTCCTCGTCTCGCCGGAGGCAACCCCCTCCGTGGAGGCGATGGCGTACTCGGGCGAACTCACCTGGGAGCGCCGCCCCTACGCGGACGGCGACCTGGCGGACGCCTGGTACGCCCTGATCGCGACCAGCGACACGCAGGCCAACGCCGACGCTTCCGCCGAAGCCGAACGGCACCGTGTCTGGTGCGTCCGCTCCGACGACGCCGACGCGGCGACGGCCTGGACCCCGGCCACCGGCCACAGTGAGGGCGTCACGGTCGCCGTCCTCACCACGGACGCCAGGGGCCGCGACCCCCGCCACACCGCCGCCATCCGTGACGCGGTCGTCGAGGGCCTGCGCGACGGCACACTCGTCGCGCCCCACCATCGCACCCGGGCCCCGGGCGTCGCCCTGGTCGGCGGCGGCCCCGGCGACCCGGACCTGATCACGGTCCGGGGCCGCCGCCTGCTCGCGGAGGCGGACGTGGTGATCGCGGACCGGCTCGGCCCGCGTGACCTCCTCGCCGAACTGCCCCCGCACGTCGAGGTGATCGACGCGGCGAAGATCCCGTACGGCCGTTTCATGGCCCAGGAGGCCATCAACAACGCGCTGATCGAACACGCGAAGCTGGGCAAGCGGGTCGTACGGCTGAAGGGTGGCGACCCGTACGTCTACGGCCGGGGCATGGAGGAGGTCCAGGCGCTGGCCGAGGCGGGCATCGCCTGCACGGTCGTCCCCGGCATCTCCAGCTCGATCTCGGTCCCGGGCGCGGCCGGCATCCCGGTCACGCACCGCGGGGTCGCCCATGAGTTCACGGTGGTCAGTGGCCATGTCGCCCCCGACGACGAACGCTCCCTCGTGGACTGGCAGTCCCTCGCGAAGCTGACCGGCACGCTCGTCGTCCTCATGGGCGTCGACAAGATCGGCCGGATCGCCGAGACCCTGGTCGCGCACGGCAAGTCCCCGGACACGCCGGTCGCCCTGGTCCAGGAGGGCACGACAGCGGCCCAGCGTCGTGTGGACGCGACGCTCGCCACGGTCGCCGAGACGGTCCGTACGGAGGGCGTGAAGCCCCCCGCGGTGATCGTGATCGGCCCGGTCGTGAACGTAGGCCCCAAGACATTGGTGTAACCCCGGGTAACACAATCCGTTCCCAGCCGTTGGCACCGCACCCAGGACAAGGCAGTATCACCTCTGTGGCCGATCTCATCACCGTCGAGGACCCCGACGACCCGCGCCTGCGCGACTACACGGGCCTGACCGACGTCGAACTTCGCCGCAAACGCGAGCCCGCGGAGGGCCTTTTCATCGCCGAGGGCGAGAAGGTCATCAGACGGGCCAAGGACGCCGGTTACGAGATGCGCTCGATGCTCCTGTCCGCGAAGTGGGTCGACGTGATGCGCGACGTCATCGACGAACTCCCGGCCCCGGTGTACGCGGTGAGCCCGGAGCTCGCCGAACGCGTCACCGGCTACCACGTGCACCGCGGCGCCCTGGCCTCCATGCAGCGCAAACCGCTCCCGACGGCGCACGAACTCCTGCAGACCGCGCGCCGGGTGGTGGTGATGGAGTCGGTCAACGACCACACCAACATCGGCGCCATCTTCCGCAGCGCCGCCGCCCTCGGCATGGACGCGGTACTGCTCTCCCCGGACTGCGCGGACCCCCTGTACCGACGCAGCGTCAAGGTCTCGATGGGCGCGGTCTTCTCCGTCCCGTACGCCCGCCTGGACACCTGGCCCAAGAGCCTGGACTCCGTCCGCGAGGCGGGCTTCACGCTCCTGGCCCTCACCCCCGACGAGAAGGCCAAGACCCTCGACGAGACCGCCCCGCACAAGATGGACCGCGTCGCCCTGATGCTCGGCGCGGAGGGCGACGGCCTCTCCACCCAGGCCCTGGTGGCCGCCGACGAATGGGTCCGCATCCCGATGGCCCACGGCGTCGACTCCCTCAACGTGGGCGCGGCAGCGGCAGTAGCGTTCTACGCGGTGGCAACGGGCCGCCCCCACCCCTGACCGCACCGAGACTCCCCGGAACGTCACCCAGCGAGCCCGGTCCACGAGGGGCTCATCGACACCACCGCACTCGCGTCCGGGCGGCACCGTCGCTCCGGCCCGCGGCCGCAGGGCCCGCTCCCGTCCCCGAGCAAACACGCCCGGGCACGCCAGTGGCCATGCTGTCCGGCTCAGAAGGACAGAGTCGGGGACCTGTCGCCGCCACCGGACTCGCGTTCAGGCCGCACCCGCCGCTCCCGCCCGCCGCCGCAGGGCCCGCTCCCGTCCCAGAGCGAACACAGACGGGCCCTCGGAGCGCCATCGGCCGTGCCCGTCCGGCTCGGCATCAAAAGGACACAGCCAGGGACGGACTCGCCACCGGTCAGTCCTGCCGCACCCGCTGTTGCTGCCGCCCGCCCCCGCCAGGCACGCTGCCGCCCTGTGCCCAGCCGATTCGGCCAGGCGCCCGAACGTCAGTCCGCCAGCCGCCGCCAGCCGCCAGCCGCGAGCCGGTCAGTCGGTGTCGGTGTCCGGCACAGAAGGGGACGGCCCGGGCGTCAGAGGCTTGTCGTCCGCCTGCCCCGGCTGCCCCTGCCGCACCGACTGTTCCTGCCGCTGTTGCTGCTCCCGCCCGCTTCCCCCACGCCCGCTGTCGTCCCCCAGCCCACGGCTGGGACCCTGGCACCCCTGAGCGGCCGCAATCCCCAGGGCCACCAGCAGCGTCACCACCACGAACACGAACAACCGCTGCCGCAGCAGCCGCGGATTGGCCGGCTTCCGCCAGGAGCCCGCGCCACGCGGCCCCGGGCGCCCGGTACCACTGCGAGGCCCAGGGCGGTTTCCGGAACGGGTCGTGTTCCGCGCGCCGCGAACCGGCCGCGCCCCGGAACGCGAGGAAGGGCCACCACCGCGCGACCCGGACGTCCCTGACGCCGGCCCCTGAGGACGCCGCTGTGCCTGGGACGGCGACGGCGAGTGGGCCTGGGTCTGGGAGTGATAGGGAGGCCGCTGGTCCGGGTAGCTCTCGGTGAGGCGCCCCGTCGGCCGGTCCGCCTCGGCGGCACGCGGCCCGGGAGGCCGTACGTCCGCCATGCCCTGGGCCTCGCGCGCCGCGATCTCCTTGAGCCGCAACGACAGTTGGAGCGTGCTCGGCCGCTCTTCCGGATCCTTCGCCAGACACGCCCGTACGAGGGGTGCCAGCGCGTCCGGAACGCCCTGCAGATGGGCCTCCTCGTGCACCACCCGGTACAGCATCACCTCGGAACTGCCGTGCCCGAAGGGCGAGTCGGCCATCGAGGCGTACGCGAGAGTCGCGCCGAGGGAGAACACGTCCGTGGCCGGCGTGACCGCCGCGCCGCGCACCTGCTCGGGTGCCAGGAAGCCGGGCGAACCGACCGCCGTACCCACGTGGGTGAGAGTCGAGGCCCCGGTGGCCCACGCGATGCCGAAGTCGATGATCCGCGGCCCTTTCGGGGACAGCAGGATGTTGGACGGCTTCAGATCCCGGTGCACGACACCGGCCTCGTGGACCGCGACCAGCCCCTCGGCGAGGGCGGCACCGATGGACGCGACGTCGGCCGCGCTGAGCGACCCCTCGTCGACCACCTTGTCGTGCAGGGACGGCCCAGGCACGTACTGCGTGGCGAACCACGGCCGGTCCGCGTCCAGGTCGGCGGCGACGAGCCGCGCGGTGCACCCGCCCCTGATCCGCCGGGCCGCCGAGACCTCGCGCGCGAAACGGGAACGGAACTCCTGATCCTCCGCCAGATCAGGCCGGATCACCTTCAGCGCGACGCGCTGTCCCCGCTTGTCGGAGCCCAGGTAGACAACGCCCATCCCGCCCGCGCCGAGCCGTCTGTGAAGCCTGAACGAGCCGACGACACGCGGGTCCTCGCGCCTCAGGCGCATCATCGCCATGTTCATCCCCGCTGCCCGGTCCGTTTGACGAGCGACAGCTTACGTTTCCGCGGCCGGGTGCGCGCAGAGGCCGCGCCCTCTCGTCCCGACGGATTGTCAGTGCCGGGTGGGAGACTTGAGAGGTGGTCAGGGAGCGCGCGAGCAGGGCGGCTTGACGTCGTGTGTGATCCCAACCACCCGTTACAGAAGGGGGATTGGACCCGTGAAGGGTGACCGCGTGGAGATAGTCGTGGATGCCGGTGACACCACACGTACCTACGAGGTGGTGGCGAGCAGGGCGGGCCGCAGGGTGGAGACGGCGGTCCGTCGAGGTGTCGTGGAAGTGAGCGAAGTCACGAGGAACGGATCAGTCGTCCGCACGGCGCGCTTCATGGCGAACCGTGTCCTGGCACTGGTGGAGCAGCCGGTGCCGAGGGAGGACAGCTCGGAACAGTAGGGACACTCCGGGCACCCCTTCCGGGAAGACCCTGAGACCTGGGACTCCGTCTCCACCCAGGGGAGTACTCCGCAGGTCACAGGTCATCCTCCGGGAGGCCCGGCAATCGGTACGAGGGCATGACGACCGGTACCCGTCGGCGGCCTAGATTTGAGGTCAAGCGGCGGGTGTAGCACTCGTCCCCCGAGGTCAAACACTCGCCGCTGCCAACCAACAGAAGAACGGTCAGGAGAGGGACCAATGGCCCACACGGCATCGCGGACGGCGCTCCGCACACAGGGACGCAAGGCGTACGTAGCCGCGTTCCGCCCGCGCCGACAGGGCCAGCGCCACCCGTTGGTGGCGACAGCCATGGTCCTCCCCCTGGCAGCCCTGCTCGTGGTCGTCTTCGGCGGCTGGGAAGCAGTGGTCACACAAGCGTCGTCCGTGGGAGTGATGCTGGGGCGCTGAGCGGCGACCCCAGGCCCGGAAGAGCGGTCCGGGCGGGGACATCCACCCATGAAACCCCGTGGGGACGGGGGTGCGGCGGACGGCAAAAAATGCCCGCGCAGCTGGGGAGCTGCGCGGGCATTGCCGTGCCCAGCTCTCTTAGCCCGTCCGGCGTTTGAGGACGAGGCCGTCCAGGCCGAAGGGGGTCCAGGGGCACAGCACCTGGCGGGGTCGAAGGGGCGGAGCCCCTGGGGGACGGGAAGGGTAGGGGCGGCGGGGGCGAAAACACCCCCCACAGCAACCGGCACCGTACCCTCGCGCCCAGACCCGCACCACGCTCCAGGGAGCCCCCGTGACACCCACCCCCGTGCTCTCCGACCTCCCCCCCCGAGCCAAGGCCAGGCCCCACTCCCGCCCTCCCACCTGCCTCTGCGGCGCAGCCACCCTCACCGACCGCCCCGACGGCACAGTCGTCCGCCACGCCGACAC
>NZ_LGDW01000014.1 GCF_001280005.1 Streptomyces sp. NRRL WC-3618
CCCCAGCACCCACCCGCCCCCGGAACCCTCCGGTTCCACCGCCTCCACCGTTCCGTCCGGCGCGTACGCCGATGCCAGCAGGCCCCTTCCGAGACGGTCCACCGCCTGATGATGGAACGTCGGCACCGACGTCTCCTCCGGTACTGCCTCCTCGTAGCGCGTCCCCGGTACCGGCTTCACCGTGTGGTGGCCGAAGACGCCGGGAGTGATCGCGTGACCGTCGATGTGCTGAACCAGCGTGCCGCCCAGGGCGATGTTCAGGAGCTGCATGCCCCGGCAGATGCCCAGCAGCGGGGTGCCGGACGCCAACGCCGCCTCGATCAGGGCGAGTTCCCAGGCGTCCCGCGCCTCGGCGGGCGGCCCCGTACGAGGGTCGCGCGCCGCGCCGTACCGCGCCGGATCGACGTCCGGACCGCCCGCGATCACGACACCGTCGAGCCGGGCGACCGTCGCCGCCGCGTGGGCCGGGTCGTCCGGCGGGAGCATCGCGGCGATGCCCCCGGCCCGCTGCACGAGCCGTGGATACCCGGCCGGCAGCAGCGCTGTGGGCAGGTCCCACGCCCCCCAGCGAGCGCTGGGCTCCAGATACGTGCTGACGCCGATGAGGGGTCGTCGTCCGGTCGTGGTCACGAGGCTCTCCTTGGCATCCAAGGCGTTCAAGGCGTTCTAGGCATTCAATGGCGTACGGGGATACCTTTGCCGACCCTTACCCCGGGTGGCAACCCCGGTTCAGGCAAGGAACCCTCGCAGCAGTGCCGCCGTCCCCGAGCAGTGCTCCCTCATCATCTCGCGCGCCCCGTCCGCGTCCCCGTCGAGCACCGCGTCGACCAGCGCCGCGTGCTGGCGCTGCGAGTGCTCCAGGTTGCGGACGAGCAGCGGGATGCAGTCCAGCAGGTCGTTCACCTGTGCCCGTACCGCCGCGTACTGCGAGGTCAGCGTCGGGGAGCCGCACAGTTCGGCCAGCGTGAGGTGCAGCAGCGTGTCCCGGCGGCGATAGTCCGCCAGGGGTGCGTCCTGGGTGCGGACCAGCGCGTCCCGAAGCCGGTCCGCCTGTTCCGCCGACAGCCCGTGCTGCGCGCACAGCCCCGTCGCGCCCACCTCCAGCACCTCCCGGAAGCGCAGCACGTCCTCGAGGTCGACCGCGCTGATCCGCCGCCGCAACTCGTCCTCGCCGCCCGCGCCCGCGTCCCCGCGCGGCAGGACGAACGTGCCGCCGTACCGGCCGCGCCGCGACTCCACGAGCCCCTGGTCCTGGAGCACCTTCAGCACCTCGCGCAACGTCACCCGGCTGATCCCGAGCCGCTCCGCGAGTTCGCGCTCGGCCGGCAGCCGCTCGCCGCCCGGCACCAGACCCAGTCGTACGACCTGGAGGATCTGTTCCAGCGCCTCCTCGAACCCGTTGCCCGCCCGCACGGGCCGCAGTACCGGCGTCAACCGGTCCTCCAAGCCGCCCTCCGCGTCCAGTGACATCTCGTCGTGCCCCCTTCCCAAGCAATGGTTCTCCGCAATACCTTATGGCTTCCGGCCCGGCCGAAAAAACGCGCAGAAGCCGAAGGAGCTTTCCCGTGGCAGACCGCACACCCCCGCTGAGCGTCGAGGAACTGCACGCCCTCGTCGCCAGCGGTGAGATCGACACTGTCGTCCTGGCCTTCCCCGACATGCAAGGGCGGCTCCAGGGCAAGCGGTTCGCCGCCCGCTTCTTCCTCGACGACGTCCTGGAGCACGGCAGCGAAGGCTGCAACTACCTTCTCGCCGTCGACACCGACATGAACACCGTCGACGGCTACGAGATGTCCTCCTGGGAGCGCGGATACGGCGACTTCGCCATGCGCCCCGACCTGTCCACGCTCCGCCGGCTGCCCTGGAACACCGGTACCGCGTTCCTCGTCGCCGACCTCGCCTGGAACGACGGGTCCCCGGTCGTCGCCGCGCCCCGCCAGATCCTCCGCCGCCAGCTGGACCGCCTCGCCGAGCACGGGTTCAGCGCCAAGGTCGGGACCGAGCTCGAGTTCATCGTCTTCAAGGACACCTACGAGCAGGCCTGGGACGCGAACTACCGGGGACTGACCCCGGCCAACCAGTACAACATCGACTACTCGGTCCTCGGCACCGGCCGCATCGAGCCCCTGCTGCGCCGCATCCGGAACGAGATGACGGCCGCCGGGCTGACCGTGGAGTCCGCCAAGGGCGAGTGCAATCCGGGCCAGCACGAGATCGCCTTCAAGTACGACGACGCCCTCGTCACCTGCGACCAGCACGCCGTCTACAAGACCGGCGCCAAGGAGATCGCCAGCCAGGAAGGCGTCTCGCTCACCTTCATGGCCAAGTACAACGAGCGCGAGGGCAACTCCTGCCACATCCATCTCTCGCTCGCCGACGCCGAGGGCACGAACGTCATGGCCGGCACTCCGGCCGACCCGGGCGGCATGTCCGAGGTCATGCGGTACTTCCTCGCCGGGCAGCTCGCCGCCCTGAGGGACTTCTCGCTGCTCTACGCGCCCAACATCAACTCGTACAAGAGATTCCAGCCGGGTTCGTTCGCGCCGACCGCCGCCGCCTGGGGGTACGACAACCGCACCTGCGCGCTGCGGGTGGTCGGCCACGGCCGGTCCATGCGGTTCGAGAACCGGCTGCCCGGCGGTGACGTCAACCCGTACCTCGCCGTCGCCGGACTGGTCGCCGCCGGTCTGTACGGCATCGAACAGAAGCTGGAACTGCCCGAGGCGTGCGCGGGCAACGCCTACGCCGGCGACTACGCACACGTCCCGACCACCCTGCGCGAGGCCGCCGAGCTGTGGGAGAACAGCCCCATCGCCAAGGCCGCCTTCGGCGACGAGGTGGTCGCCCACTACCGCAACATGGCCCGCGTCGAACTCGACGCCTTCGACGCCGCGGTGACCGACTGGGAGCTTCGCCGCTCCTTCGAACGCTTGTGAGAGGTCCTTTCTTGTCGTACGAGCATGAGCGTGAAGTCACGTACGAGCGTGAGCTTCGCGTCCTCAACCCCGCCACCGAGGACGTCATCGCCACCGTCCCCGCCGCCACCCGGGAGGACGTCGACGCGGCCGTCGCACGCGCCACGCGCGCGCAGGCGCGCTGGGCCGCCCTCGCGCCCGCCGACCGCGCCCGGCTGCTGCGCCGCTTCGCCGTCGTCGTCGACGAACACCTCGAAGAGCTGGCCCAGTTGGAGGTCCGGGAGGCCGGGCACGTCATCGGCAACGCGCGCTGGGAAGCGGGCAACGTCCGCGATCTGCTCGACTACACGGCCGGGGGAGTGGAGCGGCTGACCGGACGGCAGATCCCGGTCGCCGGCGGCCTCGACATCACCATCCTCGAACCGCTCGGCGTCGTCGGCGTCATCGCGCCCTGGAACTTCCCCATGCCGATCGCGGCCTGGGGCACCGCTCCCGCGCTCGCCGCAGGCAACGCGGTGATCCTCAAGCCCGCCGAGACCACCCCCCTGACCGCCCTGCGCCTGGCCGAACTCGCCCTGGCGGCAGGCCTGCCGGAGGACCTGTTCCAGGTGCTGCCCGGCCACGGCCCCGTCGCGGGCACCGCACTCGTGGAACATCCGGGCGTCGCGAAGATCGTCTTCACCGGCTCGACCGGCGTGGGCAAACAGGTGCTGGCCAAGGGGTCGGCGCTCCTCAAGCGCGTCACCCTCGAACTCGGCGGCAAGAGCCCCAACATCGTCTTCGCCGACTCGGACATCGAGGCCGCCGCGGCAGCCGCGCCCATGTCGTTCCTCGACAACTCGGGCCAGGACTGCTGCGCCCGCACCCGCATCCTCGTCCAACGCTCCGTGTACGACCGTTTCCTCGGCCTCCTCGCCCCCGCCGTCGAGTCCGTCCTGGTCGGCGACCCGGCGGACGAGAAGACCCAGATGGGCCCGCTGATCTCCAGGGCCCAACTGGACCGCGTACGCGGCTACGTCACCGACGACCTGGCCGGCATCCGGGGCGAGGCGCCCACGGGCCCCGGCTTCTGGTTCCCGCCCACCGTCCTCACCGACGTCGACCCGCACGCGCGCGTGGCCGTCGAGGAGGTCTTCGGCCCCGTCGCCGTCGTCATCCCCTTCGACGACGAGGCGGACGCCGTGGCACTCGCCAACGCCACCGACTACGGCCTCTCCGGCTCCATCTGGACCCGGGACGTCGGCCGCGCCCTGCGCGTGTCGCAGGCTGTCCGGGCAGGCAACCTGTCCGTCAACTCGCACTCCAGCGTGCGCTACTCGACCCCCTTCGGCGGCTTCAAGCAGTCCGGGATCGGGCGCGAGCTCGGCCCGGACGCCCTCACCGCATTCACCGAGACGAAGAACGTCTTCATCAGCACGGAAGGCCCCGCACAGTGACCCAGTCGACCGAAGAGAACATCTGCCGACGCCTGGTCGGCCGTACCGCCGTCATCACCGGTGCCGGCAGCGGCATCGGCCTTGCCACCGCGCGCCGGCTCGCCTCCGAGGGCGCCCACGTCGTCTGCGGCGACGTCGACGAGACGCGCGGCAAGGCCGCCGCCGACGAGGTGGGCGGCATCTTCGTCAAGGTCGACGTCACCGACCCCGGGCAGGTCGAGGCGCTCTTCAAGACGGCGTACGACACCTACGGCAGCGTCGACATCGCGTTCAACAACGCCGGTATCTCGCCGCCCGACGACGACTCCATCCTGGACACCGGCCTGGAGGCCTGGAAGCGCGTCCAGGAGGTCAACCTGACCTCCGTCTTCCTGTGCTGCAAGGCCGCGATCCCCTACATGCGCCGCCAGGGCAAGGGCTCGATCATCAACACGGCGTCGTTCGTGGCGAGGATGGGCGCGGCGACATCGCAGATCTCGTACACCGCGTCCAAGGGTGGCGTCCTCGCCATGACCCGTGAGCTGGGCGTTCAGTTCGCCCGGGAGGGCATCCGCGTCAACGCACTCTGCCCGGGTCCGGTCAACACGCCGCTCCTCCAGGAACTGTTCGCCAAGGACCCCGAGCGCGCCGCCCGCCGCCTCGTCCACATCCCCGTCGGACGGTTCGCCGAGGCCGACGAGATCGCCGCCGCCGTCGCCTTCCTGGCCAGCGACGACTCGTCCTTCGTCAACGCCACCGACTTCCTGGTCGACGGCGGTATCGCGGGCGCGTACGTCACCCCCGTGTAGTCGACTGGTCGACCAGTCGACAGCGATACGGTTTTCGCCGGTCCGGGAACACGCACGCCAGGCCGCCCCCGCCGCACCCCGGCGGGGGCCGGCCGCCTCTTCGCCCAGTCGGCGGTGGGCGGACCGGGCCCGGTCAGCGGCTCGCGGGCGGTCGTGAGCGGCGCCTGTCGGACGCGATTCCCGCAGGACAGGGGGACGATCCGGGCAGAAGCCCCGGGTGCCGTGGACTGGTTCCCGTTCGGTGTGTGTCAGCCCGTAGAGTGACGCTTCACGCGGCGAGGAGCCGCCGCGCGCGGAGGTACGCGCGCGGATGGGTGCCCGCCCGCGCGGGTATGCGTGCCCGGGACGGCCGCGTCCCGCGCCGCACGGACTCCGCCGGCTGTGCGCCGGTACGAGGAAACGGGGGGTGCATGAGCACGGAAGCGCGTCGCGCCTCCATTCCTCCGCGCCCGGCCACCCCTCCGTCACCGGCCGATCCACCGGTCACGGACGGTACGGGCGAGACGACTGCGGCGGGTACGCCTGGTGCTGGGGGTGCTGGTGCGGTGACCGGCGACCCGTCGAGCGCGCCGGTGTCTTCCGGCTCGACGCCCCCCGAAGCACCCCCGGCGAACCCGGCGCCCTTCGCCGCCCCGCCCCGATTCCCGTACCTGCGCGCTCCCTCCCGCGAGGGCACCGACCCCATAGCCCCGCCCGCGTCTGCGGCCCAGCTCCCCGACGCGCCGCCCGCAGGCCGTGCCCCGACGCCGCCGCGCCCCCGCCCCGACCTGCCACCGCGCCCGACGCACCAGCCGCCCGTGGCGCCCTGGCGCCCGACCGTCCCCACCGACGCCGACACCGAGTCGGAGACGACCAGGCGCCTGCGCAGATTCCCGCCACCGCCCGCCCCGAACAGCGGACCGGGCGCGACTCAACAGACACGCTCCACCGGCGGGCCCTCGACCGCACCCCATTCCGGACCGCGCCCCCCGGACCAGCCCATCGCCCCGACAGGCCGCCCATACCTCCCGGACGCGAGCCAGCCATCGAACGGCCGTCCGACCGGGTCCGAGACGCCCGCGCCACCGACGGATCCACGGCGCCCTGCGAGCGCGCCGTCCGCGCCGATGGGTCGTTCGTATCGCAATGATGCGTCGCAGGCATCGGCCAGTCACCCGCGTACCGCGGAGGCGGCTGCTGATCCGTCGCGCCCCGCGGGCGCGCCGTCGGCGTCGGCTGGGCGTCCGTATCGTCTGGATCCGTCGCAGGAGGCGAACGGTCGTGGGCGCACGGCCGAGACCCCTGCGGCGCCGACGGATTCGCCGCGTCCCGCCAGTGCGCCTTCCGGTCCGATGGGCCGTCCGTATCGCCCGGTCCCGCCCCAGGCGTCGGCGAACGTCGAGACTCCTGCGGCGCCGACGGATTCGCCGCGTCCCGCCAGTGCGCCGTCCGCGCCGATGGGTCGTGCGTATCGTCTGGATCCGTCGCAGGAGGCGAACGGTCGTGGGCGTACCGCCGAGACTCCTGCGGCGCCGACGGATTCGCCGCGTCCCGCCAGTGCGCCGTCCGCGCCGATGGGTCGTGCGTATCGCCTGGATCCGTCGCAGGAGGCGAACGGTCGTGGGCGTACCGCCGAGACTCCTGCGGCGCCGACCGATTCGCCGCGTCCCGCCAGTGCGCCTTCCGGTCCGATGGGCCGTCCGTATCGCCCGGTCCCGCCCCAGGCGTCGGCCAACGTCGAGATGCCCCCGGCGCCCGTCGATTCGCGGCGCTCTGACGGTGCGCCCACCGGTCGTCCGTACCTCACCGACGTACCCCAGGCGTCGAACGGCCGTCCAGGCACCGCCGAGGCCCCCGCCGATCCGCCCCGCCCGGCGAGCGCGCCCTCCGCCCCCGCAGGCCGGCCCTACTTCCCCGAGCCGCCCCAGGCGCCGACCGGACACCCAGGCACCGCCGGGATGCCCCAGGCGGGCGCCGGTTCGTCCCGCCCCGTGAGTGCGTCCTCCGGGCCCGCGCACCGTACGCCCGACCCCGCCCTCTCCTGGAGCGCCCCCTACGGCGACACCGGCTCCGCCCGTTCTCAGCGGCCGGTCGTTTCGCTGGCGGAGCCCGATGTGTACGGCCGTGGGACGCGGTCCCGGTCCTTCAGTGGGCGTGCGATGCTGGCCGCCGCCTGTGCCGTGCTCGGGCTCGGGCTCATCGGCGGTGCGCTGACCGGGAGTTGGCTGACCGGGGACGACGCGGGAGGCGCCGGTGCGCGTACCGCGTTCACCGCGGCCGGGAACCTCTGGCACAGCGTCCCCGTGGACCAGCTCTTCCCGCCCACCGTGGAGGGCGAGGGGGCGGGCCCCGGCGGTGCCGACCGGACCTGGGTCCGGATCGCCGTCGCCCCGGACACCGGTTGCGCCGACGCCTTCGACCCGCTGCTGCGCCAGGCCCTCGCGCCCGTCGGCTGCCAGCGGCTCCTGCGCGCCACCTACACCGACGAGACCCAGAGTTACGTCACCACCGTCGGCCTGCTCTTCACCAACGCCGACGCGGCCGCGATGAACGCCCTGAACGCCCGCTTCAGCAGCGAGAACCTCGACCGCCGTACCGACCTGATGCCCCGCCCCTACGCCGCGAAGAACACCGTCGCCGCCGGTTTCACGGACGCCCAGCGCGCCTCCTGGACCATCTCCGTCCTCACGGACGCCCCCGCCGTCGTGTACGCCGTCTCCGGCTGGGCCGACGGCCGAGGCGTCGACACCCCGGAGCCCGCCGACGAGGCCATGGCGCCCGGCGCCACCACCGCCCTCGCCCAGGCGGGCCTCGGCAACGAGGCGAAAGGCCTGGCCGACCGCGTCGAACGGGCCCTGCGCAAGAACGTCGGCTCGGCCGCGAAGCAGCCCTCATGACCCGTACCCGCACAGCCCGGAGCGGGCTCCTCGTCCTCCTCCTCGCCGGCTCCCTCGCACTCCTGCCCGCCACCACCGCGTACGCCGACGGCATCCGGGGCCAGCAGTGGGCCCTGGACGCCATGCACACGCAGGAAGCCTGGCGGACGACCAAGGGCCGGGGCGTCACCGTCGCCGTCCTCGACACCGGTGTCGAGTCCGATCACCCGGACCTCGTCGGCAACGTCCTCCAGGGCAAGGACATGGTCGGCTTCGGAGCGACCAGGGGCAACCCGTACTGGGCCAAGCACGGCACCGCCATGGCCGGCATCATCGCCGGTCACGGACACGGCTACGACAATGGGGACGGCGTTCTGGGCATCGCCCCCGAGGCGAAGATCCTGCCCATCCGCGTGATCCTCGAGGACGGCGACGCGGCCCGCCGAAAGGCCCGCAACACCCGCGGCAACGCCCTCGCCGAAGGCATCCGCTGGGCGGCCGACCATGGCGCCGACGTCATCAACCTCTCCCTGGGCGACGACTCCAAGTCCGCGCATCCCGAGCCCGCCGAGGACGAGGCCGTCCAGTACGCCCTGAAGAAGGGCGCCGTTGTCGTCGCCTCGGCCGGCAACGGCGGGGAGAAGGGCGACCACATCTCCTACCCGGCCGCCTATCCCGGCGTGATCGCCGCGACCGCCGTCGACAAGTACGGCGTCCGCGCCTCGTTCTCCACCCGCCGCTGGTACGCCACGGTCAGTGCCCCCGGCGTCGACGTCGTCATCGCCGCCCCCGACCACCGCTACTACGAGGGCTGGGGCACCAGCGCCGCCGCCGCGTTCGTCTCCGGCGCCGTCGCCCTCATCAAGGCCGCCCACCCCGGGCTGACCCCGGCACAGATCAAGAAGCTCCTGGAGATCACGGCCCGCAACGAACCGGACGGCGGCCGGGACGACGCCCGGGGCTTCGGCTTCATCGACCCCGCGGCGGCCATCGAGGCGGCGGGCAAGCTCAGGCCGGAAGAGCTCAAGTCGACCGTGTACGGCAAGAAGTACTTCGGCGCCGGCCCGGACCCGTTGCCCAAGGAGGACGACTCCTTCAACTGGGCCGGCCCCGTGGCGGGCGGCCTCGGCGTCGCGCTCCTGCTCGCGGCGGTCCCGCTGTGGCGCGGACGCCGCAGGACCGCCGAGCACCCCGCCTACGACTCGTACGACGACGACTTCTGAGCCACCCGGGCAGCACCCCGGCTACCTGGCGATCGGTCAGGAACGTTCGGTGGTACCGGACTTCGTGGTGAACGCCGAAACCGCCGCCCGCGCCGCCGACTCCACCAGCGAAATCCCCTTCGCCTTCGTCGTGTTGCCGTTCGACACCACCGCGACCAGGAACTCCCGCCCGTCCGCCCCTGTCACCCGGCCGATGCTGTTGACGACCCACAGCCCGGTCGCCGTACGCGGCAACCAACCGTTCTTCAGCGCGAATCGATCACCTGTGGCACCCGTGGTACCAGCGGCCGACACTCCCCAGTCCTGGTCCTCGGCCACGGAGCCCATCAGGCCCTGGAGATACGTCCGCGACGCCTCACTCAGCGCCGAAGCCTCCCCGGTGTCCGCGAACACCTGCTGGAGCAGGGTGAGTTGATCGGCCGCCGTGGTCCGGGTCAGGCCCCACAGGGTGCCCGCGCCGCCCTCGGTGTCCGTCAGCCCGAAGCGCTTGTTGGCGGCGCCGAGTCCCTCCGCCTCCCCGATCGCCGTCCACAGCGCCGACGCCGACGCGTTGTCGCTGACCTCGATCATCGGGGTGGCGTACTGCCTCTCCCACGCCGTGAGACCCCGGTTCTCGTCCTGCGCCTGGAGCAGCAGCGTCGCCAGGATGTCCACCTTGACGATGCTCGCCGTCTCGAACGCCCCGTTCCCGTGGACGGCTCGGTCGCCCGACGCGACGTCGAGCACGGCCACGGACACCTCGGCCCTCTCCTCGGCTGCCGCGATCACCGGTTTCATAGCCTCGGACAGCAGGGTGTCCGGTTCCACCGGCGCCTCCTCACTCGCTCCGGCCCGTACGGGCGCCGCCGCCGCAGACGTTACGCGTGCCATGCGGGCGGGAGCCCGGGAGGGATCCCCCGGTAGGGTCGGTCACCGTGGCGAACAAGAACATCCCCGACTCCGGCTTCTCCGACGACGACGGCAGCGCCGACCCCGTGCTGAGCGCCGCACTGGCGGCCTGGGCCGAGGACCGCACCGCCGTCGGACCCGTGCTGACGGCCCTCAAGGGGGCCCGGCTGCTCGTCCCCGTCGTCGCGGTGCTCGGGGAGGCCGAGGTGGACGAGAACGGTCTTCGCCACGAGAAGACCAGCGACATGGCCGTACCGACGCTCAGGGCAGGCGACCGGACCGCCCTGCCGGCCTTCACGTCCACCGACTCACTGGCCCGCTGGGACCCGGCCGCCCGCCCCGTCGCCGTACCCCTGCACCAGGCCATCCAGGCGGCCGTGCACGAGAAGGCGGACACGATCGTCCTCGACCTGGCCGGACCCGTGCCGTACGAGGTGACCGGCCCCGCCCTGCTCGCGCTGGCCGAGGGACGTACGACGGCGGATCCGCTCGCCGACCCCGCCGTGATCGACGCCGTACGGGCCGTCGTGGCCGCCGAGCCCGCCGTGGTCCGCGCCCACCTGGGCCCGGGCCGGGCCGACGGCACCCTCGCCCTCGTACTGGACCCGACCGCGCCGCCCGCCGACACCGCCCGCGCGGTCGCCGGGAGCCTCGCCGCCGACGAGACGCTGAGGGCCCGCCTGGTGCGTGGCCTCGACCTGGCCCTCCTGCCGGCCGGGGCGACACCCCCCGGCGAGCCCCTCTACGTGCGTTCCTGAGGACGGGCATGGGAATCGAACTGGAGCTGCACTCGGAACGGCCCGTACGCAAGGGGAGGTCCCGCCAGACGCTGCTGAGAGGCTCCTACGAGCATGGCGAAGCGTTGGCCAGGGCGCTGAGCACGCTGGACCGGCACGGTCCGGGCAAGCTGGGCTGGGTGGATCCCTACGGCGACACCCTGTTCAACGAGCAGGAGGCCCAGGCCGCCCGCCAGGAAGCCGGCGCCCTGGCGCAGCGGTGTGCCGACGAGCAGCAGAGGGCGGCGCTGCTCGACCTCGTCGAGTTGCTTGAAGCGTGTGCCGCGACGCCGGGCAGCTACCTGTGGTTCATGGGTGACTGACGGCAGTCGACCCTGCGCGCCTAGCCGTAGACCGGGCCCGTGTACTTCTCGCCGGGGCCCTGGCCTCGCTCGTCCGGGACGAGGGACGCCTCGCGGAACGCCAGCTGGAGCGACTTCAGGCCGTCGCGCAGCGGGGCCGCGTGGAAGGAGCTGATCTCCGTCGTGCTCGCGTCGAGCAGACCGGCGAGGGCGTGGACCAGCTTGCGGGCCTCGTCCAGGTCCTTGTACTTGTCGCCCTCGTCGGTCAGACCGAGCTTCACGGCGGCGGCGCTCATCAGATTCACGGCGACCGTCACGATCACCTCGACCGCCGGGACCTCGGCGATGTCGCGGGTCATGGCGTCGAAGTCGGCAGCCTGGGAATCGTTCTCGGCACTCTGGGGAGGGGTCTCACTCATGACCCACACGATAGGCCCCGTCCCACCCGGGCCGGGGTGCGGGAGCCGGGTGCCCACGGGTTAGCACCTACCCCCTCTTGGTGTTAACCTTGTGGCAACGACCGGCTGGACACTTGCGTGCCCGGCCCACAAGTGGAGGCTCCGATCTCCCACCCGACCGCCCTCACGGACGGCGGGTCACCCGGTCAGACGGCCACCATCGTTCCGTACGGACGATGGAGTCGTCCGATGTGCGCCCCGCGGTTGACCGCGGCGGTGCTCCGGTATGCCTTTGGAGCCCCGCCTGTGTCCCGTCGGGGCATTTTTTGTCTGCCCCGGTAGTTGGTCCCACTGTCATCAGAGACATACGCGACGGTCCGCCAGACCGCCGTGTGGTGCTACCGAGGAGGATCCATCAGCACCGAGCCCCGCATCAACGACCGGATTCGCGTTCCCGAAGTGCGACTTGTCGGTCCCAGCGGCGAGCAGGTCGGGATTGTTCCGCTTGCCAAGGCCCTGGAGCTTGCGCAGGAGTACGACCTCGACCTGGTCGAGGTGGCGGCGAGCGCGCGCCCGCCGGTCTGCAAGCTCATGGACTACGGGAAGTTCAAGTACGAGTCGGCCATGAAGGCCCGTGAGGCGCGCAAGAACCAGGCGCACACGGTCATCAAGGAAATGAAGCTCCGGCCGAAGATCGACCCGCACGACTACGACACCAAAAAGGGTCACGTCGTCCGGTTCCTCAAGCAGGGCGACAAGGTCAAGATCACGATCATGTTCCGTGGTCGCGAGCAGTCCCGGCCCGAGCTGGGCTACCGACTGCTGCAGCGGCTCGCGACGGACGTCGAGGACCTCGGGTTCATCGAGTCGAACCCGAAGCAGGACGGCCGGAACATGATCATGGTTCTCGGTCCGCACAAGAAGAAGACCGAGGCGATGGCCGAGGCCCGTGAGGCCCAGGCGGTCCGCAAGGCGGAAGCGAAGGCCAACCCGGGCAAGTCGCAGAACGCCGCGGAGATCGACGAGCTCGACGAGGACATCGTTGACGACGGGGACACCGCCGCCGACGAGGGCATCGCCGAGGGGACAGTCGAAGCTTCGGCCGAGACGTCTTCCCAGGTCTGATCCCGGGGCTCACGCCCAGGGATGCCAACCCATACACATGACGTTCCACCGTGCCCGGTTTCACGACCGGGCACCGGAACGCCACTGACGAGGAGAGAACGGCGCTATGCCGAAGAACAAGTCGCACAGCGGTGCCAGTAAGCGCTTCAAGATCACCGGCTCCGGCAAGGTGCTCCGCGAGCGTGCCGGCAAGCGCCACCTGCTCGAGCACAAGTCGTCCCGCGTGACGCGCCGCCTCACCGGCACCGCCGAGATGGCCCCGGGCGACGCCGCGAAGATCAAGAAGCTTCTCGGCAAGTGACGTACCGGCGCCTGTGCGCCGTACGTACGTCTGAAGACCGGGACCCCATCGAAATCGGGCCGTGTGAAGACAACCACGGCCCCGCTGCAAGGAGTTAAAAGTGGCACGCGTCAAGCGGGCAGTAAACGCCCACAAGAAGCGCCGGGCGATCCTCGAGGCCGCCAAGGGCTACCGCGGTCAGCGTTCGCGCCTGTACCGCAAGGCCAAGGAGCAGGTCACCCACTCGCTGGTCTACAACTACAACGACCGCAAGAAGCGCAAGGGTGACTTCCGTCGGCTGTGGATCCAGCGCATCAACGCCGCTGCCCGCGCCAACGGCATCACGTACAACCGCTTCATCCAGGGTCTGAACGCCGCGAACATCGAGGTCGACCGCAAGATCCTGGCCGAGCTGGCTGTCAACGACGCCGGTGCGTTCGCCGCGCTCGTCGAGGTCGCGCAGAAGGCTCTGCCGGCGGACGTCAACGCGCCGAAGGCCGCGTGACGCTGGCGCTGGCCTTGAGCCGCGTGTGATGTGGCCCCGGGCCCACAGGTGTTCGCCGCCTGTGGGCCCGGGGGTTTTTGGGTGCGTTGTCGGGTGCGGGTCCGGTGGGGCTTGGTCGCGCAGTTCCCCGCGCCCCTGGAAAGGTGCGGCCCGGTGGGGCTGGTCGCGCAGTTCCCCGCGCCCCTGAAAAGCAGGGGCTGCGTCCCGTGCTTTTCGGTCCCGCGGGGCCCGTGCTTTTGTCTTTAGGGGCGCGGGGAACTGCGCGAACAGCCCCCACCGGACCCGCACCCGACGACGAACCGAACCCTGGAAAAGGTGTACCAATGCCTCCCGCCATTGAGTTGATCTCACCGCGTTCGCCCCGCGTCTCCGCCGCGCGGCGGCTTGCGCGGCGGAACTTCCGGGGTAAGGAGCGGCTGTTTCTCGCCGAGGGGCCGCAGGCCGTGCGGGAGGCGGCCGGGCATGCGGACACCCTGGTCGAGCTGTTCGCCACCGTCGACGCCGCGGAGCGGTACGCCGACATCATCGGGGAGGCCCACGCCGCCGGCGCCCGCGTGCACCTCGCCGACGAGGACGTCATCGCCGACATCTCCACCACGGTCACCCCTCAGGGCCTCGTCGGGATCTGCCGGTTCCTCGACACCCCGTTCGAGGACATCCTCAAGGCGCGGCCCCGGCTCGTCGCCGTTCTCGCCAACGTGCGCGATCCCGGCAACGCGGGCACAGTCCTGCGGTGCGCGGACGCCGCCGGCGCCGAGGCTGTCGTCCTCACCGACGCCTCCGTGGACCTGTACAACCCGAAGGCCGTACGGGCCTCCGTGGGCTCCCTGTTCCATCTGCCCGTGGCGATCGGCGTGCCCGTCGAGGAAGCCGTTGCCGGGCTCAAGGACGCCGGCGTACGGATTCTCGCCGCCGACGGCGCGGGCACCGACGACCTCGACGACGAGCTGGACAACGGGACCATGGGCGGGCCCACGGCCTGGGTCTTCGGGAACGAGGCCTGGGGGCTTCCGGAGGAGACGCGCGCGCTCGCCGACGCCGTCGTACGGGTTCCGATCCACGGAAAGGCGGAGAGCCTGAACCTGGCGACCGCCGCCGCCGTATGTCTCTACGCGTCCGCCCGTGCACAGCGCGCCTCCGGAGGGTGCCGCTCCGTCACCGAGAGCTAGTAGGGTGACGGGCTCGGGGGCCCACTGCGCCAGTACGAGAGGTGGGGTACGGGGATGACTGTCGGCACGAGCGGAACACTGGGGGCCTGGGAATTGCGGAGCGAACCCGCCTCCCCGCACGGTGATCCCGCCGGGCCCGGAGCCGGAGTCGGATTCGGGGCTGAGCTGGGTCTCGAACCCGACGACCTGCCCGACGGACTCGTCGTCGCCGACGAGCACGGCCGGGTGATCTGCTTCAACGCCGCCGCCCAGCGCATCACCACCGTCCCCGCCGCCGACGCCCTGGGCCTGCGGCTCGAACGGGCCCTCCCATTAGAGGACCTGGAAGGGCGCCGCTGGTGGCAGCTGACCGACCCCTACGGCGGGCTCGCGATCAGGAACGGCCAGCCCGAGCGCAACCTTCTGCTGCCTGGCGGGCGCGAGGTGCTCGTCTCGGCGCGCTACCTCCGTACGCACCCCACCGGACCCATCCGCCGGGTCGTCGTCTCCCTGCGTGACACCGAGGCCCGCCGGCGCACCGAGCGCAGCCACGCCGAGCTGATCGCCACCGTCGCCCACGAACTGCGCTCGCCGCTCACCTCCGTCAAGGGCTTCACCGCGACCCTGCTCGCGAAGTGGGAACGGTTCACCGACGACCAGAAGAAACTGATGCTGTCGACCGTCGACGCCGACGCCAACCGCGTCACCCGGCTCATCGCCGAACTGCTCGACATCTCGCGCATCGACTCCGGACGCCTCGAACTGCGCCGCCAGCCCGTCGACATGGGCGCCGCCGTCGGACGGCACATCCAGGCGTACGTGGCCGCCGGCCAGCCCGCCGACCGGTTCCTGCTCCGGATGGAGCAGCCGCTGCCCGCGCTCTGGGCGGACCCGGACAAGGTCGACCAGGTGCTCAGCAACCTGCTGGAAAACGCGGTGCGCCACGGCGAGGGAACCGTCACAATCGAGGTGACGGCCGCGCTGTCCCCGCGTGAGGGGGACGCCGACCAGCACACGGCCACGTCGGTCACCGTGAGCGACGAGGGGCCCGGCATCCCGGAGGAGTCCATGAACCGCGTCTTCACCCGCTTCTGGCGGGGCAGCAAGCGCGGCGGCACCGGCCTCGGGCTGTACATCGTCAAGGGCATCGTCGAGGCCCACGGCGGTTCCATCACGGTCGGCCGCGCCCAGGACGGCGGCGCCGAGTTCCGATTTACGCTGCCCGTGAGCACCCCGGCGTACCTGCAGTAACGCCGACGAGGCCCCACGGGCGCGTTCGCACACCTCACCCCCGTTAGAATCGGCCTTTGGCACCTTTGCGTCCCTCTCTGTGGACCATTCGTCTCCGAGCCGTAGACGGGGACCATCCGCCAGCCAACCGGAAGCACGGGAAGAGATGTCGGCACCGAACAAGTCGTACGACCCTGTAGAGGTCGAGGCCCTGAAACCGGAAGAGATCGAGCGCATGCGGGACGAGGCGCTCGCCGCCTTCGCCGCCGCGGACTCCCTCGACGCACTCCAGGAGGCCAAGGTCGCCCACACCGGCGGCACCTCGCCGCTGGCCCTCGCCAACCGCGAGATCGGCGCGCTGCCCCCGCAGGCCAAGGCCGCCGCCGGGAAGCTCGTCGGCCAGGCCAGGGGCGCCGTCAGCAAGGCGCTCGCCGCCCGCCAGAGTGAGCTGGAGGCCGACCGGGACGCCCGCGTGCTGGTCGAGGAGGCGGTGGACGTCACCCTGCCGTACGACCGGGTACCGGTCGGCGCCCGCCACCCGCTGACCACGTTCATGGAGCGCGTCGCGGACGTCTTCGTCTCCATGGGGTACGAGGTCGCCGAGGGCCCCGAGGTCGAGGCGGAGTGGTTCAACTTCGACGCCCTGAACTTCACCCCGGACCACCCGGCCCGGCAGATGCAGGACACCTTCTTCGTCGAGGGCCCGAAGGGGACCACCGGCGACGAGTCCGGTGTCGTGCTGCGCACGCACACCTCGCCCGTGCAGGCTCGCTCCATGCTCGACCGCGAGCCGCCGGTCTACATCGTGTGCCCCGGCCGCGTGTACCGCACGGACGAGCTGGACGCCACGCACACCCCGGTCTTCCACCAGATCGAGCTCCTCGCCATCGACGAGGGCCTGACCATGGCCGATCTCAAGGGCACCATGGACCACATGGTCCAGTCGCTCTTCGGCCCGGACATGAAGACGCGGCTGCGGCCCAACTACTTCCCCTTCACCGAGCCGTCCGCCGAGATGGACATGCTCTGCTACGTCTGCAAGGGCACGTCCGTCGGCCACCCCGACCGTCCCTGCCGGACCTGCTCCAGCGAGGGCTGGATCGAGCTGGGCGGCTGCGGCATGGTCAACCCGCGCGTGCTCGTCGCGTGCGGCGTCGACCCCGAGAAGTACAGCGGATTCGCCTTCGGGTTCGGCATCGAGCGGATGCTGATGTTCCGCCACAACGTCGAAGACATGCGAGACATGGTCGAGGGTGACGTCCGGTTCACCCGGCCGTTCGGGATGGAGATCTGATGCGGGTCCCGCTTTCTTGGCTGCGGGAGTACGTCGACCTGCCGGCGACTCAGACCGGCCGGGACGTCCAGGAGAAGCTCATCACGGTCGGCCTCGAGGTCGAGACCGTCGAGCAGGTCGGCGCCGGCCTCAAGGGCCCCCTGGTCGTCGGCCAGGTCCTGACCATCGAGGAACTGGAGGGCTTCAAGAAGCCCATCCGCTTCTGCACGGTCGACGTCGGCACCGCCAACGGCACCGGTGAGCCCCAGGAGATCGTCTGCGGCGCCCGTAACTTCGCCGTCGGCGACAAGGTCGTCGTGGTCCTCCCGGGCGCCGTCCTGCCCGGCGACTTCGCGATCGCCGCGCGCAAGACGTACGGCCACACCTCCCACGGCATGATCTGCTCGGGCGACGAGCTGGGCATGGGCGACGACGGCAGCGGCGGCATCATCGTCCTGTCGCCGGAGCACGAGGTCGGCACCGACGCCATCGAGCTGCTCCAGCTCGTCGACGAGGTCCTCGACATCGCCGTCACACCCGACCGCGGGTACGCCCTCTCGCTGCGCGGCATCGCCCGCGAGACAGCCATCGCCTACGGTCTGCCGCTGCGCGACCCGGCCCTGCTCGACGTACCGGCCCCGAACGCGTACGGCTACCCGGTCGAGGTCGCCGACCCGTTCGCCTGCGACCGCTTCACCGCGCGCACGGTGACCGGGCTCGACCCCGACGCGAAGTCCCCGATCTGGCTCAGGCGTCGCCTCCAGAAGGCGGGCATGCGCCCGATCTCGCTCGCCGTCGACATCACCAACTACGTGATGCTGGAGCTGGGCCAGCCCCTGCACGCCTACGACCGTTCCCGCGTCCAGGGCGCCATCGGGGTACGCCGGGCCGAGCCGGGCGAGAAGCTCACCACCCTCGACGGTGTCACGCGCTCGCTGGACGCCGAGGACCTGCTCATCGTCGACGACCGGGGCGCCATCGGCCTCGCGGGCGTCATGGGCGGCGCCAACACCGAGATCGACGACACCGAGGGCACCACCACCGAGGTCGTCATCGAGGCCGCCCACTTCGACGCGATCACCATCGCGCGCACGGCCCGCCGTCACAAGCTGGCCTCCGAGGCGTCCAAGCGCTTCGAGCGCGGCGTCGACCCGCAGGCCGCCTCCGCCGCGGCCCAGCGCACGGTCGACCTCCTGGTCCTCCTCGCCGGCGGCACCGCCGACGCGGGCGTCACCGAGGTCATCTCCCCGTCCGCGCCGCGCACGATCTCCATCCCGGCGAACCACCCGGACAAGGTCGCGGGCGTCGAGTACGGCCGCGAGACCGTCGTACGCCGTCTCCAGGAGGTCGGCTGCGACGTGTACGGGCAGGACGAGCTGATCGTCACCGTCCCGTCCTGGCGCCCCGACCTGACCGACCCGAACGACCTCGCCGAAGAGGTCATCCGGCTCGAGGGCTACGAGAACCTGCCCTCCACGCTGCCCAAGCCCCCTGCGGGCCGCGGCCTGACCGACCGGCAGCGCCTGCACCGCCGCGTCGGCCGCGCCCTGGCCGGAGCCGGCTACGTCGAGGCGCTGAACTACCCGTTCATCGGCGAACACGTCTTCGACCAGCTGGGCCTTGCCGCCGACGACCCGAAGCGCAAGGTCGTCAAGCTGGCCAACCCGCTGTCCGACGAGGAGCCCGCGCTCCGTACGACGCTGCTGCCGGGCCTGCTCGGCGCGCTGCGCCGCAACGACGGCCGCGGCAGCCACGACCTGGCCCTGTTCGAGACGGGGCTGGTGTTCCACCCGCAGGACGAGCTGCTGATCGCCGGGCGTCTGCCGGTCGACCGGCGTCCCACGGACGAGGAAGTCGCGTCGTTGACGGCCGCGCTCCCCGTCCAGCCCCGGCACGCCGCCGTCGTCCTCGCGGGCGCCCGCGAGCAGGCCGGCTGGTGGGGCAAGGGTCACCCGGCCGACTGGGCCGACGCGATCGAGGCGGCAAGGAGCCTGGCCCGCGAGGCCGGCACCGAACTCCTTGTCCGCGCGGGCCAGTACGGGCCGTGGCATCCCGGACGCTGCGCCGAGCTGGCCGTGGTCGTCGACGGCACCGAGCAGGTCATCGGGTACGCCGGTGAGCTGCACCCCCGGGTGCTGAAAGCCCTGCATCTGCCCGCGCGCACCTGTGCGATGGAGCTGAACCTGGACCAGCTGGAGGCGGCGAGTTCGGGCGTACCCAAGGGCCCGAAGATCTCCACGTTCCCGGTCGCCACGCAGGATGTCGCCCTGGTCGTCGCGCGCGAGGTTCCGCACGCGGACGTCGAGGCGGCGCTGCGGGAGGGGGCGGGCGAGCTGCTGGAGTCCATTCGGCTGTTCGACGTGTACGAGAGCGGTGAGCAGTTGGGGGAGGGGCGGAAGTCGTTGGCGTACGCGTTGCGCTTCCGTGCGGCGGATCGGACGCTCACCGTTGACGAGGCGTCGGCCGCGAGGGATTCGGCGGTTGCCCTCGCGGGGGAGCGAACGGGAGCGGTGTTGCGTAGCTAGCGCTTGTCGGGGAGGCGGGGATGGGTTGTCGGCTGCGGGTTCGTCGTGGCTTGTCGCGCAGTTCCCCGCGCCCCTGGGGGGCTGGGGGCTAAGCCACCCGCCCCCTAAGGGCGGGTGGGGGCCTCGCCCCCCGCTCCCCATCGGTCACTTCACTCCTTCGGGTGGTATGTCGGGGTGATCTGGTCCCTTCGGGGCATGTGGTCGACAGAATCGGACCGGTCTTTCGGGGCCGGTCCGATTTGTGTTGTCAGGGCCTGACTGGGGGGCCATCGGCATGATCCGTATCAAGGCTGGGGTTTCCTGTGGGGCTCGGCTCCGGAACGGGCGACTGCGGGCCGCGCTCGCGGGGCGGAGATGCAGGTTCCGGATCGCGGGGGCGCGGCCACGGTGCCGGAGGCGGCATCGGCCGCCCGAGCCGCAGGTCGCTCGGCGTATCGAGCGGCGGCCCTCGCGGTGGGTGCTCTCGCTCGCGCTGCCGACGCTGTGGGGGGCCGTGGCGATCACGTACAAGCTCGCCTGTCCGCTCGCCCAGCAGGGCGGGCTGGGGGCCCGGATCCTCACCAGTGCCGTCTTCTTCGCTGTCGGGACCGGGCTCGTACTCCACGTCCGCCGCGCACTCCTGCGTGAGTTGCGGATCGTCCGGCAGGTCGCCGGGGCGGCGCAGAGCGTGCTGCTGCGTCCGCTGCCGCAGCGCGTCGACGGTCTGCGGGTCGCCGCCGCCCAGCTGTCCGCCGACCGGGGTGCCGTGGTCGGCGGGGACCTGTACGAGGTCATCGCCACCGAGTACGGCGTACGGGTCGTGATGGGTGATGTGCGCGGACACGGCATCGCCGCCATCGGGACCGTCGCCGCCGTTCTCGGCAGCTTCCGCGAGGCCGCGCACGACGAGGCCGAACTCGGCAGCGTACTGCGGAAGTTGGAACGCGCCCTGGCCCGGCATCTGGGCGAGCGGGCGCCCGCCGAAGCGCTGGACGCGGGCAGTCAGGTCGTCGAGGAGTTCGTCACCGTACTGCTTCTGGAGATCGGCGGGGACGGCGAGCTGCGGGCCCTCAACTGCGGGCACCCGGCGCCGTATCTGCTCAGCGGCGGCCGGGCCGACGTACTCACGGTCGGCGAACCCCTGCCGCCGCTGGGGCCGTTCCCGCTGCCCGCAGAGCTCTCCGCCGCACACTGCGGCCAACTGCTGCCCGGCGAGGCCCTGTTGCTGCACACGGACGGCGTCGAGGACGCCCGGGACGCTCATGGCCGGTTCTTTCCCCTGCCGGCCGTCCTGGCCGAGGCGGTCCGCACCCAGCCGGTCTCACCGCAGGCGGTGCTGGGGGCGGTCTTCTCCCGCCTGTTGCGGCATGCGGGCGGCTCCCCGACGGACGACGTGGCGGTACTGGTCCTGCGAAACGACCGCCACCAACTCCCCAGACGGCAACAGGAACCCCCGGTGGTCCACCAAGTCACGTGAGCCGTACTTGGGTGCCGTAGGGGCCGAGCCGCCGCGCGATAACGAGGGGGAGCCGGCGACTCGGCGGCCTCTTGCGAGGCATTTCAGTCAACCGGATGGCAACTCTCCGCGACAGCGTGCACACGCTACGAATTCGCGCACTTCGATCACACCCCGTGTGAAGCCGGACACACTACGCTGACGGGCACGGTAGGCGCACCGTCGGCACCGAGCCACCGGAGAGCATCCATGCAGCCCAACACCCTGCTCGACGCGATCCTCGACGAGGCGGGCATCTCACACGCGGGACTCGCCGCCCATGTGAACCAGGCGGGCCGGGCGCGTGGCCTCGCTCTGAGGTACGAACACACCGCCGTGGCACGGTGGTTGAAGGGGCAGCGCCCGCGTGGCCAGGTGCCCGACCTGATCTGCGAGGTGCTCGCCGCCCGTCTGCACCGCACGGTCAGGCTGGACGACATCGGCCTCGGAGTGCCGGGCGACACCGCCGGTCCGCTCGCCTCGGCCGGTACCTCGCTGTCCGGGTTCGTCGAGCGGGCGACCGCGCTGTGGCGCTCCGACGAACAGCAGCGCCCGCACATCCTCGGCGCCCCCGCCGTCACCGGCACGCCCGCCGTGATGCCGGTGTGGGAGTGGGAGAACCCGCCCGAGGACGTCGACGTGTCACGCGGCGGCAGACACCGGGTCAGCATGGCCGACATCGAGATGCTCCGCTCGGCCCGCGCCCACTACGAGCAGATGTACCGCAAGGCCGGCGGTGTCGCGACCCGCAGCCGGATCGTCGGCTTCCTGAACACCGAGACCGCGCCCCTGCTGCGCGGCAGCTACACCGACGCCACCGGCCGCCAACTGCACCGGGCCACCGGCGGATTGGTGGCGATCGCCGGCATCTGCGCGTACGACTCCGATGCCCACGGCCTCGCCCAGCGCTACTTCCATCAGGCGCTGCGGCTGGCGAAGGCCAGTGGGGACCGGGGACTCGGGGCATACGTCATCGGGCTGCTGGTCAACCAGGCGCTGTTCATGCGGGAGTTCCGGCAGGCCGTCGCCTTCGCGGAGGCCGCGCTGCGCGCCGCCGGGAAGCACATCACGCCGGCGCTCGCCTCCGACCTCTACGCGATGCAGGCCAAGGCGTACGCACACCTGGGCGACGGCAGCAGTGCGCTGTCCTGCATCCGGCGGGCCGAGCAGGCCGCCGATCGCATCCGGCGCGGTCACGAGCCCGACGAAACCGGCTATGTCCAGCCGGGGTTGGTCAACGTCCAGGTGGCGGAGGCGCTGCTGAGCCTCGGAGATCTGGCGGCGGCGGGGGAGCACGCGACGGCTGCGGTGGACACCCCGGCGCATGACCGGGGGCGAGTGCACCGGCTCGCCATGCTCAGCCAGATCGAACTGCGCCGGGGCAACGCCGACAAGGCCGTGGCCACCGCCGTCCAGATGGCCGAGCAGGCGCGCGGAATGGAGTCCCAGCGGCTGCGTGACAGACTCCGGGCGGTACGCGAACACCTGGTGCGCAACGGCTGCGCGGGCACGGCCGAGGCGGCCGAACTGATCGACGGGGCGCTGCGCGTACCGCTCTAGAAACACCCCGGGAAACACCTTTGGCGCACCGGTTCTCGGGTAACCGCGCGGTGAGTCGCGTTCTGTGCGCCTGCTGTCAGCACGTTCCTGCTGCCATATTGCCATCTACTCGGCGGAAGGTGGCAGAACCGTGCAATGGACGAAGCAGAACGAACAAACCGTGTATGAAAACCGCTGGTTCAGGGTCAATCTCGCAGATGTCGAGCTGCCCGACGGGCGGCACCTCGACCACTTCTTAATACGGCTGAGGCCTGTCGCCGTGGCGACAGTGGTCAACGAGGCCAACGAGGTACTCCTGCTCTGGCGGCACCGTTTCATCACCGACAGCTGGGGGTGGGAACTCGCGGCCGGGGTCGTGGAGGACGGCGAGGACATCGCCTTCGCGGCCGCCAGGGAACTGGAGGAGGAGACGGGCTGGCGACCGGGACCTCTGCGGCATCTCATGAGCGTCGAGCCGTCCAACGGGCTCACCGACGCCCGGCACCACATCTACTGGGCCGAGGAGGGCGAGTACATCGGGCACCCCGTGGACGACTTCGAGTCGGACCGACGGGAGTGGATCCCCCTCAAGCTCGTCCCCGACATGGTCGCCCGCGGGGAGGTCCCGGCCGCCAACATGGCGGCCGCGCTACTGCTGTTGCACCATCTCAGGCTCGGCGAGGACAGGCCCTGAGGCCTGTCGTCAGCGCCCGAGGACCTGCCAGACCGTCACGACAAGTGCTCCAAGGGCCGTGAGGGCCGCGACAGCCGGCAGGGGCCAGCGGCCGTGTTCGAGGTGGACGACGCGTGAGCTCAGGTCGTCGACTTCCTTGTCCGTCTCCTTCGTACGGTGACTGAGCAGGGCCAGCCCTCCTTCGACGCGTGCGTACGCGACGTCGAGCCGGCGGCGTAACTCTGCGAGTTCTCCATGAGCGGTGGGATGCTCGGGATCGGCGGTCACTTGTCCGCTCCTTTCCGTAGTCGTCACATCCCTTGTCTGCGCATGAAGAGTCAACTCGCCTGGTGGGCGCGCGGGGAGAGTGTGCGGGCGGCATATGCGTGTCCGGCGCGCACACGGTGTGTGAAAGCCGCGGGCCCGGCGCTCCGAAGAGTGCCGGGCCCGCGACCCACCCCAGCATGACGCTGGGTGATATCTACGCGTAGGGGTAGAAGCCCGAGCCCGACTTCCGGCCCAGTCGTCCCGCGTCGACCATGCGCTGGAGCAGTGGGGGAGCGGCGTACAGCGGCTCCTTGTACTCCTCGTACATGCTGAACGCGACCGAGGCGACCGTGTCCAGGCCGATCAGGTCGGACAGCTTCAGCGGGCCCATGGGGTGGGCGCAGCCCATCTCCATACCGTTGTCGATGTCCTCGCGGCTGGCCATGCCCGACTCGAACATCCGGATCGCGGAGAGCAGGTACGGGATCAGCAGGGCGTTCACCACGAACCCCGAGCGGTCCTGGGCGCGGATCGCGTGCTTGCCGAGGGCCTTCTCGGCGAACAGCTGGGCGCGCGCGAGGGTGCCCTCGGAGGTGGTGAGCGCCGGGATCAGTTCCACGAGACTCTGCACCGGGGCCGGGTTGAAGAAGTGGATGCCGATGACCTGGTCGGGCCGCGAGGTGGCAACCGCCAGCTTCACCAGGGGAATCGAGGAGGTGTTGGAGGCGAGGATCGCGTCAGGGCGGGTCACCACCTGGTCGAGCACCTGGAAGATCTCCGTCTTCACCTGCTCGTTCTCCACGACGGCCTCGATCACCAGATCGCGGTCCGCGAACTCGCCGAGGTCGGTGGTGAAGCTGAGCCGCGCCAGCGTCTCGTCCCGCTCCTCCTCGGTGATCTTGCCGCGCTCGGCCGCCTTCGAGAGGGAGTTGAACAGCCGGGTACGGCCGAACTCCAGGGCTTCGCCAGTGGTTTCGGCGACCTTCACGTCCAGGCCGGAGCGGGCGCACACCTCGGCGATGCCCGCTCCCATCTGGCCGCAGCCCACAACTCCGACGCGCGAGATCTCTCCCGCTGGGCTGTCCGTCACATCGTCCCTTTCAAAAGATCCTCATGCGCAGGCCGTACGGCCCGCGCGGGCCCACCGTCGTCCGGGGTCTTCCGTCCGTCCGGGGTCCGCGCCGAACCTGCACGTTACCTTCGGCGCCTCCTGCCCGATTGTCCGGGCCTCACATGGGAGTCTGGCCCCGGACGGGTGACCACGGTTTGTGATGTGGCCGACACAGCGCACAGCGGAGGTACGGGAATGAGTGGGAAGGTGCGGCACGCGCGCATGTCACGGCGGGTGTTCGCGGTGACCGCCCTGTCGACGCTCGTGGCGGGCGGGGCGGTGGCCGGAGCGGCTCTCGCCGGCGCGGAACCGAGCCGACGGAACGGGGCGGACGGCAAGGGCGGGCGGGCGACCCGCGAACTGCGGGGCATGTGGCTGGCGACGGTCACCAACCGGGACTGGCCGTCCACGCCGGGGCTGAGCGTCACCCAGCAGCGCGCCGAGCTGATCGCCCACCTCGACACGGCGGTGAGCCGTCGCCTCAACGCGGTGTTCCTCCAGGTCCGCCCTGCCGCCGACGCCCTGTGGCCGTCACCGTACGAGCCCTGGTCGCAGGTACTCACCGGAACCCAGGGCAAGGACCCCGGCTGGGATCCGCTGGGCACGGCGGTCGCGGAGGCGCACGCGCGCGGTCTCGAACTGCACGCCTGGTTCAACCCGTACCGCGTCGCCAACAACACCGACCCCAGCAAGCTCGTCGCCTCCCACCCGGCCCGCAGGCATCCGGACTGGGTGGTGCCGTACGGCGGCAAGCTGTACTACAACCCGGGTCTGCCGGAGGTCCGCGGCTTCGTCCAGGACGCGATGCTCGACGCGGTGGCGAAGTACGACATCGACGGCGTCCACTGGGATGACTACTTCTACCCCTACCCGGTCGCCGGCCAGACCTTCGACGACGACGCCGAGTACGCGCAGTACGGCGGCGACTTCCCCGACCGGGCCTCCTGGCGGCGCGACAACATCGACAGGCTGGTGTCGGAGACCGCCGCCCGCATCAAGGCCGTACGCCCCGGCGCCGACTTCGGGATCAGCCCCTTCGGAGTGTGGCGCAACGCGGCCAACGACCCGCTCGGCTCGGACACGCGGGCGGGTGTGCAGACGTACGACGACCTGTACGCGGACACCCGGAAATGGGTGCGGGAGAACTGGATCGACTACATCTGCCCGCAGCTGTATTGGTCGGCACACCCGCTTGACCAGCAGGTTCCTGCCAACTATGCCGTCCTTCTGCCCTGGTGGGCGGAAGTCGCGAAGGGGTCTGGGACACGGCTCTACATCGGGGAGTCTCTCTACAAGGCGGGTGACCCGGCGCAGCCTGCGGAGTGGCAGGACCCGGCGGAGCTGTCCCGGCATCTGACTCTGGCCAAGGAGTACCTGGAGGTGCGGGGGCATGTGTTCTTCGCTGCCAAGGAGGTGAAGGCGGACAGGATCGGGGCGATGGCCCGGGTGGTTGCCGACCACTATCAGGGGTCGGCGAGGACTCCCCGGTGATCGAGGGTCCGGCCGTGTACAGGGCGGTCATGTGAGGTCTTGAGTCGGCATCCTGAATCGGAACGGTCTCGGATACTGGGCGTGCTGTTCCCGGACCGCCGGGCTGCCCGGGATGAGCGGCGGCCTTCCCGTTCCTGCACACCGCTGCCGCGTAGAGGTGCTGGCGGTGACCCGATCAAG
>NZ_LGDW01000015.1 GCF_001280005.1 Streptomyces sp. NRRL WC-3618
CGCGGTCATAAGGACAAGGGCCCAGGGCCCAATGCCTGGTACAGCAGCCCTGGAATGGGGCGGGCCCTGCCGGTACGGCGCCTCATCGTGGGCCCTGATTGGGGTGTCCCGGCCCGTGTGCCCCTCGGCCCGCAGTGTGAGGGCGGTCGTGGTGCCGGCCCCCTTGGTGCCAACGACGCCCGAGCCGGAGCGCGGTCAGGCTTGCGTGGCCTCCGCCCTTTGGCACTGCGTAGTGAGGTTATGCGGGACGCGTGGGCGGCGAGCTGACCCGACCGCACCAGGCACAGGATGTCGGGTCCGGCGAGGCGCGGCGGACGGGTGCCGCGCTGCACTCCAGCCCCGGTCTTGGGTCCTTCCGTGGGTACCACATGGCACAGGTTGGAAACGCCGTCCATGCCGGTCCAGTGAGTGCATGCGGGTCCACGAAAGGCCAGGTCAGAGCGTAGACGATCGGTGACGTCATGACGTCGATCCGCTTGAGCAGTGTGATCACCCTGGACGAAGCATCCCACCACTGCACCGGACCGACGGCGCATCAGACCGGCGGTCGGCCCTTGCCCCGTCGAGGAGGCAGAGGCCGGCCGGTCCGTCTTGGTTACGCCCTGGGCTTGGTCGCCTCGGCCAAGAGGTGATAGCCGAAGTGGTTGAAGGGAGGTATCTCGGCGAGGAAGCGCTCGGTCTTGCTGACGAAAGCCCTGACCGACTCGTCCCTCAGGACCTCGTCAGCCAGCCAGACAGCGAGAGGCGAGTTGCCGCGCAGCCGGGTGACCGTCATCCCGACGGTGGCGAACAGGGTGGTGAGGTCCTGCGGACTGAAGCTGTACCAGGGGGCGACGTACTCCTCTCCGCTGCGGGTCTTGGTGAAGAGGAGCTGTTTGCCCGCTACGTCGGTGACGTCTACCGAGGCGAAACGGTCTCCGGTGAACATCTCCTCGAAGACGGAGTTCTTGACGCCCAGCAGCATCCTGCCACCGGGACGGAGCACGCGGGCCACCTCGCCGAACACCGCCTGCCTGTCCTCCATGGGGACGTGCATCAGTGCCAGCATGCTGGTAACGGTGTCGAAGGAAGCGTCCGGGAAGGGCAGATGAGCCATGTCGCCCTCGCGCAGATCTGCGCTCAGGCCGCGTTCGGCCAGCTTGCGTGAAGCTACGTCCAGCATGGGACGCGAGATGTCGAGTCCGCTGACGTCTGCTCCTTTCTCGGCCATGGGAACCGTGAACCGGCCTGTACCGCATCCGATGTCGAGAACCTTCTCACCGGAACGAATGGCCTCTATGAGGAAGTCGCGTTCCGACTGAGTGAACATGTCGTCGCTGGGGCCGAGGCCGGGTATCCGCTCGTCGTACTCGTTGGCGACCTGCTGGTAGACCGACTTGACTGTGGCTTTCTCCTCTTCGGGGTGGTGACCGGCGTCGACGAAGCCGGCCCGCTGCTCGTAGGTCGTCATGCTGATTCCTTCTTTCGCTGGTCGGTTGATAGCGGAGGCTGTAGGTGGGGCAGGCTTTTCCGCCTCCGTGGCCATGGTGGTGTGCGTGAAACGCGTTTCTTAGGTCGTGAGGGGATCGCGTACCAGGGGGCACGAGAGGCAATGCGGACCGCCTCTGCCACGGACCAATTCAGCGCTGGGGACGGTGAGTACGGTGATGCCGGCGGCGCTGAGTCGGTCATTGGCCATGGTGTTCCGGTCGTAGGCGATGACCGTCCCTGGGCGGAGTGCGAGAACGTTGGCGGCGTCGCTCCATTGCTCGCGTTGCATGGTGACCTCGTCGTCGCCGGTCTCGATCAGGCGAATACCCCTCAGCCCCAGGGCACTGGCCAGAGCGGTGAAAGGGTCGTCCAGGCTATCGGCGCGCACCGTGGCGTCGGCGTTCAGTCTCAAGGAGAACCAGTGGCACTGGTCGCGGTGCACTCCACTGACCAGGAAGCTCTCCTGATCGACCATCGTCATGAGGGTGTCGAGGTGCATGCACTGACGCTCATTGGGCAGCAGAACGGCGAAGACGTGAGTGGCCAGGCCGGAAGTCAACAGGGACTGGGCTGTCTGCTCGGCAGCGGCAGCCGTCGTCCGTTCGCCGACGCCGATCACCACGCATCCTGCTCCTGCAAGGAGAAGGTCTCCCCCCTCCAGGGCGGCGGGCTCGAAGGGCTCCCTTTCCCGGATGCGCTGAGCACCCGCGGCATCGGCTGCGGCGCGCAGCAGTCGGCTCTCCATTCTGCGCGTTTGGCTTGCCATGGAATTGGCCCTGTACCGATCGCCGATCCAACTGCTGCTGTCACGGACGAACATGGAGTTCACCAATGGTGGCAGGACGAACCAGTCCGAGCGGTGGGCTCTGGCGCTGAGAGCGCTGCTGACGCTGTGGGGTGAATACGCAGCCAGTTCCCCCAACGTCATGCCGGTGAGGAGGAGTTCGGTTCTCCGCGCCGCATTGGCAGAGATCAGCAGGTCATGAACGGAGGCGGCAAGGGCTCGGCCGAGATGCTGTGGTCGCGCGGCGACCGAAGCGACCTGCCGGCACACATCCGGTGCTGCGAGGGCGGCGGTCAGAACCGACGACAGTTCCACGGTTTCGACGCCGTTCTCCTGGAGCAGCCCGGTGAATCGATCATGTTCGGCCTGTGCTGCTTCCAACCAGGGGATCTCGTCGAACAGGAGGTCCGCGTGGTTGCCCGGGAGCAGTCGCCGCAGTTCCCGGCCCGGCCGGTGGGTGAGGACCTTGCGTAAGGTGCCCACCTCGCTGTCGACCTGAGTGCTTCGGAACGCGCGATGATGCGCGTCAAAGTGTGGTGGGTCGTCATGGCTTGGCCTGGGTTTCGTTAGAGGTGGTGACAGGGGGTGGAGAGGAGCAGAAGAGAGCGCCAAGGAACGCTTCATGGCCACCTTCTGGAGAGTCAGGACCGATGGGCGGATTGCGTTGTTCCGGTGCGCGGTCGCTTCCATGGGCGCGAGGCCGGCCTGAATTCCCTGCGGGGAATGGCGACGGAAGGATGCAGCAGCTAACCGCAAACCCGGCAGGGCCGGCGGGCGGGACCAGAGCTGTTGAGCGACCACGACTGACCTGACGAGATGTCAATAGTCGGCGTGCGCTTGAGATCCAACCGTAGGAATGGGTTGGTGTAGCTGTCAACGGCTGGGCGGTGCCCCGGTCCTCATGTCTCTGTGCCCATATATCTTCTGACCTGCAGGAGGGCTGGAATGTGAGGAAAATGAGAAGCTGGGGGCCGTGTACATCGAGTGGTGAGGCGAAAATTAGCTCGTTTGAGATTCCCATATTGGGAAGGGGCTGTTGTCGATCTTTACCTCCCTTAATCGAAAGGGATCGCGGGGGTTGACATCTACGCGACTCCTCCCCTCACACTGGTGTCACCCCTGGGGTAGGCCAGGTCAGTGCCTCTGTCTGTCGCGAGCCCTGTTCGAGCAGCGTGTGTGACGAACCCACCCCCACGCAGCGCGGGGCTGCCTTTTATTCAGCATCTTTTCTCAGCTCCGAGACGGAGATCCCGTGTCTGATTGTTTGGTTTTGGGAGAGCCCGAATTACGTAGTGGAATTCGAGATCTGCTGGCCCGGCGGAATATGCGCGATGAGCTGGAACGCATATGGGCAACGCCTTCTCACGAGGAATGCCCTCATGCGGAGACGGTGTACAGAGAGCTCGGGGCGCGCGGCTGGCTGGCACCGCATTGGCCACGGGAGTACGGCGGGCTGGAGACGAGTGCGTACGCCGCTGCGGTGACAGCCGAGGAACTCGCTCTGCACGGTGTTCCGGACAGTGTGCGCGTGAACACGATCGACAACGCCGGAGCCACGATCCTGGCGGCGGGGAGCGAGGAGCAGCGGCGTCGATACTGCCCGGGTATGGCAGCGGGAGAAATCGTGTTCTCCGTGCTGTTCACCGAGCCGCATGCGGGAAGCGACCTGGGTGGTATCACCACAACTGCCGAATCGGTGGGCGACAGTTGGCGCGTCACAGGGGCGAAGGCCTGGAATGCCCGCACGTCCCGGGCGCAGTTCGGTATCTGTGCAGCGCGCACTCAAGGCCATGGCGAGCACTCGTATGCCGCTACCGGCTTGTTCATCGTGCCGTTGGACCACCCGCGTGTACATGTCGAGCCTATTCGCACATTCAACCCGGAGCAGTTCTTCTCTGTCCGGCTCGACGACGTCGTTCTTCCTTCCGACGCTCTGGTGGGAAAGCCGGGCCAGGGATGGTCTTTGCTGGCTGAAGCGCTGGGACTGGAACGGACAGGTATCTGTTTCGCCGGCCGGGCCCGTCGGTGGTTCGATCAGCTCGTCGTCGGCCTCCGTGCGCGCGGAGAACTGGCCCGAGCCGAGGACGAACACGGTCTGGGGCGTCTGGATGTCGAGATCCGCTCCAGCCGGCTGCTGGCGTGGCGGGCCGTGCAGGGGGTGGCCGAAGGCAGCCTGAACGCCGCGGCGGCAGCGGCGGCCAAATGGTGGACCAGTGAGCTGGCCCAGCGCGTGGCAGGGCTGGCCTGGGAGCTACTCGGTCCGGCAGCCGACTGGGACGCGTACTTCCCCGATCTGGCTCTGGCGGCTCGCGAGGCCCCCGGGCTGACCCTGGCCGCCGGCACCTCGGAAATTCAACTGACCACCGTGGCCACCGATCTCCTGGACGGCGGCGATCCATGGGAGGAGCAGCACTGATATGCCGAATCTGACCGGATGGCAGCAGCAACTCGTCCATGAGTTCGCCGAGATTCTGACCTCTCCGGGCACCTGTACGACTGCAGCAGGCGTCCGTGGGGCTCTGGCAGCTCAAGGATGGACCGGACTGTGCCTGAGCGTGGACGACGGCGGGTTGGGCCTCATGTGGGCCGAGGCGGCATTGCTTGCCGAACAACTCGGCCGGACCTGGGCTCCGAGCGACGTCATCGACACGGTCGTCGCCCTGCCGGCCCTGACCGCTGCCGCACCGCGCGAAGCCGCCTCCGTCCTTGACGGTACGTCGGCCATTGGCCTGGTCACACCCGCGCAGATATACGGGTCTTCCCCTTCGCATGGGAAGCAGCGGGTTCCGAATGGGGAACAGCGAGCTTCGGACGGGAGGCGGCAGACAGCCTGCCGCTTCACGGAGTGCCTTCCCCGCTTCGTGCTCCTGCCAGTGCCCGGATCGCCCGAACAGGTCCGTGCCCTCGAAGCGACGGCCGACGACGCTGTCCGCCACCCCACCCCGGGTGGGGACCTGTGGGAACTGCCCGCCGACGCAGCTGGCGCCGCGGAGGTGTTCCGCGCGCCGGCCGCCTCTCTGTGGGCCGCCACCACGTTGATGCGCAACGCGCACTTGCTCGGCATGGCACTGACCGCGGTGGAGATGGCCACCGGCCGAGCCCGCACCCGGCGGCAGTTCGGCCGGTCCATCGGCACGCAGCAGGCGGTGTCATTTCCCCTGGCCACCCAGCGGGCACGCCTGGAGGCGCTGCGCCTGGAGAACCACGCCCAACTGCTCAGGCTCGACGAGTGCGTCCTCGGGCGGGCGCTGAGCGCCGCACCTGCGGCGGAATTCGCCGCCATCGACGCCGACGCGACCGCAGTGACCGACGCTGTGTGGCCCTTGCTGTGCGAGTGCGTGCAGCACGCCGTGCACGTCCACGGGGCCTCGGGGCTGCAGGACGGTCAGTCGGTGGCTGTCGGCTACCGGCTGCTCCTGGCCGAAGCAGTCCGACTCGGGCTGGGGGCGCAACGGCTTGCCAGGACGTCGACCACCCGGGCAGGAGACAGCGACCCGATGCGGGGCATCGGCGTGCGCCGTACCGCCCAACCTCGGCAACTGGCGCGGCGGCGGGAACCGGCTGCCGTCCGGGACACGGACAAGGCCCTGCCATCCGGTTCGTGCGTACATGAGATGGTCGAGCAGGCGGTCGCACGCCACCCCGAGGCCGTGGCACTGCGGACGGCGACGGGCGAGATCACGTACCGGGAGCTGAACTCCCGGGCCGAGCGGTTCGCACACGCGCTGCGGGGGCAGGGCATCGGCACCGACGACACAGTCGGCCTCCACATGGAACACGGCACCGACACCATCGTGGCGATACTCGCCGTCCTCAAGGCGGGAGCGTCCTACCTGCCTCTGGATCCCGGATATCCGCCGGAGCGCATCGCCTTCATGGTGCAGGACAGCAAAGCCGCCGCTGTCGTCACGGACCAACCGAACGGCGGGCTCCTGGACCTGCCGGCCCCCGTCCTGGCACGGGAACAGATGCAGTCCTCGCCCGGCCCGACCCACTCCGGCACAACCACCGCGCGGGCCCGCCCGGACTCCCTCGCCTACCTGATCTACACCTCAGGGTCCACCGGGACGCCCAAGGGGGTCGAGGTGGAGCACCGCAGCCTGGCCAACCGCCTGCGGTGGGACGCCGCAACCTTCCCCCTGGGGCCGGGCGACGCGGTGCTGCACCACACGTCGTTGAGTTTCGACATCTCGGTGTGGGAGATCTTCACCCCGCTGATCTCGGGAGCGACTCTTGTCGTAGGGTCCCCGAACCTCGCACGTGATCCGCACGGACTGCTGCAGGAGATGCGCCGCAGCGGCGTGTCCGTCCTCGCCTGCGTTCCCTCCCTGCTGGACGTGCTGCTGGAGGAGCAGCAACCGGCGCTCGCCGACATCTCCGGTCTGCGCTACGTCTTCTGCGGAGGGGAGACACTCTCTCCTGAGCTGTGCCGACGCTTCCACTGCCTCAAGACGTCAGCCGAGCTCCACAACTTCTACGGCCCCAGCGAATGCACCATCGACGTGACCTCCTGGCACTGCAGGCCGCAGGAGAGCACGTCGCAGGTTCCCATCGGTCGCCCTCTGGCCCATGTCAGCGTTCACGTGCTCGACGAGGCGGGCACGGTCGTTCCACCGGGGTATCCCGGTGAACTGTATGTGGGGGGAGCGGGCGTCGCCCGCGGCTACCGCAACCGGCCCGACCTCACCAGGGAGCGCTTTGTACCCGATCCATTCACCTCCCGACCGCAGGGGCGGCTCTATCGCACCGGTGATCTGGTCCGGATGAGCCGGGACGGGGTGCTGCACTTCATCGGCCGGTCGGACGGACAGGTCAAAGTGCGCGGTCACCGGATCGAGCTGGACGAGATTCGGTGCACTCTGGAGCGGCACCCCGAGGTGCGGACAGCGGTGGTCCGGGTCATGAGCGGACGTATTGAGGCTCACATCGTTCCCACTCCTGTCGGCGTGCCCAGCGTCGGCGGGTTGTTGCGACACGTCCGCTCCTCGCTGCCGGAGTACATGGTGCCGTCCGCACTCGCTGTCGTCGGTTCCCTGCCCATGACGCGGAACGGGAAGATCGATCATGCGGCTCTGCCGCCGGTCCCTGCAGCACAGACCGCTCCGGAGGACAGCGGGACGACGGTCGCCGGCAGCCCCCACGAACGTGACCTGACGGCGCTGGCCATCCGTGTGCTCGGTGTGGAGAGCCTGAGCCCGACCGACGACTTCTTCGCGGCCGGGGGAAGTTCACTGCACGCCGCCCGCTTCGTGTCGCGTGTACGCGTGGAATGCGGTCTCGACGTCCGCCTGGAGCAGTTCTTCGCAGCACCCACCATCCGAGATCTGGTCAAGGTGATACACGACCAGCCAAGGGACGAGGCGGGAGGCGGCCATGACTGACCCGGGCGACTGGGTGGTGCGTCCCGGCGCGACGCGCGACGTCTGCCGTATCCGCCTCATGTGCTTCCCACAGGCTGGCGGGGGCACACTCGCCTACCGGCCGTGGACGGCGCTGCTCGCTCCGGACGTGGATGTCCTGCCCGTCGTCCTGCCGGGCCGCGACAGCAGGTACAGCGAGCCCCCGTTCACGGATCTCGCGCAACTGGCACGGGCTGCCGCAGATGGCCTCCGGCCGATCCTGTTCGACCAGGACCACCACGTCCCCTACGCTTTCTTCGGACACAGCCTGGGGGCCTTGCTGGCCTACGAGACGGCACGCGTCCTGAGCGAGACGCACCCACCGCCCGCCCTGCTGATTGTTTCGGGCAGCACGCCTCCCCACCGGGCAGCCGCAGCGGGGCCCACCTGCCACACGCTGCCCGACGAGGAGTTCCTCACCGAAGTCGTCCGCCTCGGCGGCGTCCCCCACGCTGCCCTCGACGAGCCCGAACTCATCCGTGTCATGCTCCCCGTCCTGCGCGCGGACTTCACCGCTGCCGAGACCTACGTGCACACCGCCGACGCCCCGCTCGACTCTCCCGTGACCGTGTACACGGGCGATACGGACTCCAGCGTGCCCCGCGCACAGCTGACGGAGTGGGAGCGGGTCACCCACGTGCGTCCAGTCCGGCACCGCGTGTTCGCCGGCGACCACTTCTACCTCGACGACGCCCGCCGTCCTCTCCTGCGGGCCCTGCGAGACGACTTGCAGGAGGCAGCACAGGCAGGGCGGGCGGTGCGGCGCTGACGGGCGCCCGCCACCGCTTTCCCCTTTGCCTTCCCGACACCGATCTCCCCTTTGGCTTACGGAGGGCCTATGACCACCATGTCGACCCGCGAGACGTCCACCGTCCCTCACCCCCTGGCCCCGCTGACTCCGCAGGAGATCCGCCAGGCGGTGAAGGTGGTGAAGACCCGCCGGGAGTTCACAGCCGACACCCGCTTCGTGATGATCTCTCTCCAGGAACCGGACAAGCAGCGCCTGTCGCACCATGACGGTCAGGAGGTCCTCCCGAGGGAGGTCTTCATGGTGCTGCGCGACCGCAAGCAGCGCCGGTCCTACGAAGCCGTCGTGTCCCTGGACGCGGCGAAGGTCGTCGACTGGCGGTACCTGCCGGGCGTGCAGACAGCCATCACCGAGGAGGAATTCGCCCAGTGCGATGCCGCTGTACGCTCCGACGCCCGCTGGCAGCAGGCAATGCGGCGCCGCGGGGTGGAGGACTTCTCCTTGGCCATGGTGGATGCCTGGCCCACCGGATACACCGGGGAACTGGACGATGCCTCCGGACGCCGGCTGGCCTGCCCGCTGACCTTTGTACGCGCCCATCCAGGGGACAACGGATACGCCCGCCCCGTGGAAAACCTCGTGGCGCTGATCGACCTCGACACCATGGAAGTGCTTGACGTGACCGACAAGGGGACAGTGCCGCTGCCCCCGCTGTCGGGCAACTACGACCCGGCGGTACGCACTCCCGACAACAACTGGCCGGCAGTGGTGGAAGAGCGCCAAGACCTCAAACCGATCGACATCACGCAGCCCGAGGGCCCGAGCTTCACCGTGGACGGTTACGCGGTGGAGTGGCAGAAGTGGCACTTCCGCATCGGTTTCACCGTGCGCGAGGGACTCGTCCTGTACCAGGTGGGCTACCGGGACCAGGGCCGGATCCGGTCGATCCTGCACCGTGCCTCGCTGGCCGAGATGTATACCCCCTACGGCGACCCGGGCTTCACCCACTACCGCAAGAACGCCTTCGACGAGGGTGAGTACGGTGCCGGGTTCATGGTGAACGCCCTGGAACTGGGCTGCGACTGCCTGGGCGAGATCCACTACTTCGACGCAGTCGTGCATGACCAGGACGGCGAACCCGTCACGCTGCCCAATGCCGTGTGCATGCACGAAGAGGACATGAACATCGCCTGGAAGCACACCGACTTCCGCACCGGCAAGGTGGTGACCAGGCGTCAGCGCCGGCTGGTCATCTCCTCCTTCGCCGTCCTGGGCAACTACCAGTACGGCTACTTCTGGTACCTCTACCTGGACGGAACGATCAAGTTCGAGGTCAAGCTCACCGGCATGGTCTCCACCGGTGCCTTCACGGGGGAGTGCCCGCCGTACGGCACCGCCCTCGCGCCCGGTCTCTACGGCCCCCATCACCAGCACTTCTTCTCCATGCGTCTCGACATGGCCGTCGACGGGCCGCACAACTCGGTCTACGAGGTCGACTCCGTGGCGCTCCCCGTCGACGAGCACAATCCGCACGCCAATGCCTGGCGCACCCGGCACCGCCTGCTGGAATCCGAGCAGCAGGCACAGCAACGATCCGCACACGCCGCCACCGGCCGGTTCTGGAACATCGTCAATCCGCGGCAGCGCAACGGCCTGGGGGAGCCCGTGGGCTACAAGCTGGTGCCCAGCTCGGGTCTTCTGCCGATGCAACCCGAGGGCAGCCAGGCATGGGAGCGGGCACGCTTCTGCTACGGACATCTGTGGGTGACCGCGTACGACCGCACACAGTTCTACGCGGCCGGCGACTACCCCAACCAGAGCCGCGGCGGCGAGGGACTGCCCGCCTTCGTGCGACAGGACCGGCCGCTGGCGGACACGGACGTGGTGGTGTGGCACACGTTCGGTGAGCACCACGTCGTGCGTCCCGAGGACTGGCCCGCCATGCCCGTGGTGAGCACCGGCTTCGCCCTGCGCCCCAACGGATTCTTCGACGGCAATCCCGCACTGGACGTGCCCGCGCCGAACGGCTGCGGCAGCACTACGGCCTGCCACGACCAGCACCCCTTCTAGACGAAAGGCACCGGCATCATGAGCACCACTCTGACCGACCGTTACCCCACTCGTCTGCTCACTCCCGCCCCCGCCATGGCGCGCGAGGATCCGACGGCCTGGGGCACGGCCGAGGACGGCCCGCTGTCAGCCGATCGACTGGACGCGTTCGACCGGCTCGGCTATCACGCGGAAAGGTCTGTGCTCACCCGGCAGGAGATCGAGGGCCTCCAGGAGGAAGCGGCACGTCTCGCGGCCGACCCCGTTCTGCGCGAGGACGAGCGCACTGTCATTGAGGAGAAGTCGCAAGAGGTCCGCTCGGTCTTCGAGGTACACCGCATCAGCGAGGTCTTCGCCCGTCTGACCGCCGATCCCCGGGTGGTCGGTCCTGCTCGTCAGATGCTCGGCTCCGAGGTGTACATCCATCAGAGCCGGGTCAACTACAAGCCGGGCTTCGGCGGGGGCCCCTTCTACTGGCACTCCGACTTCGAGACATGGCATGCGGAGGACGGCATGCCCGCGCCGCGCGCGGTGAGCGTGTCCATCGCCCTGACCGAGAACTACCCCTACAACGGCAGCCTGATGATCATTCCCGGTTCGCACCGCACCTTCGTGCCGTGCGTGGGCCGGACACCGCACGATCACCACCGCGACTCCCTGCGCACACACTCGGTGGCCGTCGGGATGCCGGACCAGGACTCGGTGAGGGACCTCGCCCACCACGCGGGCGGTATCGAGCAATTCACCGGGCCTCCCGGATCAGCCACCTTCTTCGACTCCAACTGCATGCACGGGTCGAACGGCAACATCACGCCCTATCCGCGGTCCAACATCTTCATCGTCTTCAACAGCGTCGACAACGTCCTGGGCACCCCCTTCGGTGCCCCCGCCCCACGGCCGACGTACATCGCCAGCCGTGACTTCACACCCGTGCCGAGGTGAAGACAGTGACTGCGCAGAAAACACTGCAGAACTTCATCGGCGGACGCCACCGCCAGGCCCTGGCCGAGGAAACCCTCGACCTGACCGATCCGTCGACCGGGCAGGTCACCGGCAGCGCACCGGTGTCCGGCGACGCGGACCTTGATCTGGCCTTCACCTCCGCACACACCGCA
>NZ_LGDW01000016.1 GCF_001280005.1 Streptomyces sp. NRRL WC-3618
CTTACTTTTCTTCTGTCTTGCTCTTGTCTTGCTGTCTTGCGTTTCCGACTCTATCAGACCGCTTCGCGATCCGATTTCCTCGGTGCTTTCCAGGTTTCCACTTTCGCGTTTCCCTTTCCGGCGACTCCGACTTTATCAGTGTTTTCCTGTCTCCCTGACCACTGTTCAGCAGGCATGCAAAACAGGATCCTGGATAGGATCTGACAAGTTGGGTGCTGCCAGGTTGAGGACGCTTGGTTCGCGTCACTCGGCCTCAAGCAGGAGGTCGACTGTACACGGACGCTCGGAGCGGGTGCAAATCGATTGCCTGGGTGCTCCGGGACGCCAACCGCCGTCTCTCACACGGAACCGGCACTTCATATGACATACGCTGCTCAACAGTGTGCCGTCCGGGACAGGCAGCGACGGCCCGTATGAATCTCCATCCCCGGGAGGCTTCCCTTGACCATCGTGACGTCCCCTCTTGCAGGACGCGCCATCGGACTGGCCGCCGTGCCGGACCCGGTCTTCTCTGGGGCCATGGTCGGCCCCGGCACCGCGATCGACCCCGTACGCGAGCCCTCTGAGGCCGTCGCCCCCGTGTCCGGAGTCATCGTCTCGCTCCACCCGCACGCCTTCGTCGTCGTTGATGACGAAGGCCACGGTGTACTCACCCACCTGGGTATCGACACCGTGCAGCTCAATGGCGAAGGCTTCGAGCTGCTCGTCAACAAGGGCGACACGGTGACGCGGGGCCAGAGCGTGGTGCGCTGGGACCCGGCCGCCGTAGAAGCTGCCGGCAAGTCCCCGGTGTGCCCGATCGTGGCGCTCGAGGCAACGTCCGACTCCCTCTCCGATCTTATTGAGGACGGTGCCGTGAAGGCTGGCGACAGCCTCTTCGGGTGGCAGTGACGTCAGCGCCCATCCATGACGGCAAGCACGCAAACCATCGCGGCGGAGGGACCCGCCGCACTATCGGAGACGGGTGAGATGGAGACAACCCTGCGAGGCGTCGGCGTGAGCCACGGTGTGGCGATCGGCGAGGTTCGGCACATGGGAACGGCAGTACTCGAACCGCCTGCCAAGCAGATTCCGGCGGCGGATGCGGAGCGCGAACAGGGGCGCGCCCGCCAGGCCGTGGACGCTGTGGCCGCGGACCTGATAGCGCGCGGCAATCTGGCCGGCGGCGAGGCGCAGGCGGTGCTCGAGGCCCAGGCCATGATGGCCCAGGACCCCGAACTGATGGCGGACGTGGACCGGCGTATCGCGGTCGGCAGTACGGCCGAGCGCGCTGTGTACGACGCGTTTGCCGCGTATCGGGCCTTGCTGGCAGGTGCTGGCGAGTACCTCGCCGGCCGTGTGGCCGACCTCGACGACGTGCGGAATCGTATCGTCGCGCGGTTGCTCGGGGTGCCCATGCCCGGGGTCCCCGACAGCGACGAGCCGTATGTCCTTATTGCTCGTGACCTGGCGCCCGCCGACACCGCGCTGTTGGACCCGACCCTGGTTCTCGGCTTCGTCACCGAGGAGGGTGGGCCGACCAGCCACAGCGCGATCCTGGCCAGGGCCCTCGGTGTCCCCGCCGTAGTGGCGTTGCCCGGTGCGGGTGAGCTTGCCGAGGGCACCGTGATCGCGGTGGACGGCAGCACGGGCGAGATCTTCGTGGAACCCAGTACTGAGAAGAAAGCGCAGTTGCAGGCGGCTGCGGCGCAGCGCAAGGCGGCGCTGGCGGCTTCGACCGGTCCGGGAGCCACCTCCGACGGTCACAAGGTGCCGTTGCTGGCGAACGTCGGTGGGCCCGCGGACGTACCGGCTGCCGTCGCGGCCGGGGCCGAAGGGGTCGGTCTCTTCCGTACCGAGTTCCTCTTCCTGGACGACAGCAAGAACGCGCCGTCCGAGGCGAAGCAGGTCGAGGCGTACCGGCAGGTCCTCGAGGCCTTTCCCGAGGGGCGCGTTGTCGTTCGGGTGCTCGACGCGGGTGCGGACAAACCGCTGGACTTCCTGACTCCCGCCGACGAGCCGAATCCGGCTCTGGGCGTGCGCGGTCTTCGGACCCTGCTTGACCACCCCGATGTGCTGCGTACGCAGTTGACGGCCCTCGCGAAAGCCGCGGAAGGGCTGCCTGTCCATCTCGAGGTCATGGCTCCGATGGTCGCGGACCGGGTCGACGCCAAGGCGTTCGCCGACGCCTGCCGTGCGGCCGGGCTGCGGGCGAAGTTCGGTGCCATGGTGGAGATCCCGTCGGCCGCCCTGCGGGCACGGTCGATTCTGCGGGAGGTCGAGTTCCTGTCCTTGGGAACCAACGACCTCGCGCAGTACACCTTCGCCGCCGACCGTCAGGTGGGCGCGGTTTCTCGTTTGCAGGATCCGTGGCAGCCCGCGCTGCTCGACCTGGTCGCGCTGTCCGCCGAGGCGGCGCGTGCGGAGGGCAAGAGCTGTGGTGTCTGTGGTGAGGCGGCGTCGGACCCGTTGCTCGCGTGTGTGTTGATCGGTCTGGGCGTCACCTCTCTTTCCATGGGTGCGGCTTCGATTCCTTATGTGCGGGCGTCGCTGGCCAAGTACACGCTGGCGCAGTGCGAGCGGGCTGCCGCCGCGGCCCGGGCCGCGGACAGCGCCGAAGAGGCACGCGACGCTGCTCAGGGTGTCCTGTCGGGCGAGTAGTCGCAGGCCGTTGGTTGACGGGGGGGCGTTCCACTTCGCGTGGGGCGCCCCCCGTTCTTTTCTTTGTTCGTTCAGTGGGCGTGGCCCGCCATGGGGTCCGCTTCTCCGAGGTCGGGGGGTGCGCAGTAGTCGACGTCCGGCTCGGGAGAGATGAGGTCGCCCGAGTCGGCGTCGGTGCAGTAGGCGTCGAAGACCTCGCCGGCGGTCAGAGGTTCTACGCCGTTTTCGCGTAGGCGCCAGCCGTAGATGTGGTCGGAGGTGCCGGGGGCGGTGGTGCGCATGACGAGTCCGCCGGGGCTCTGGGTGGCGATGCCGAGAGCCAGGACCGTGGTGAATTCGAGGGCTTCGGCTTCGTCGAGCTCCTGGGCGCCCTCCCTGTCGTCGTCCGCGTGGAGGACGGCGACGAGGGTTTCGGCTGGTGTCGTGACACTGCAGACGAGGTGCTTGTTTCCCTGCGGGGCGGTGTCGAGGATGCGGATGAGGAGGTTCGAGGCACGGGTGAAAGCCGCGTGTCCGATGTCCTCCCCGCACGATGCGCAGGCACCGATGCGGGCCAGGAGGGTGGCCGCGTACTCCCAGGTGGCCTGTCGGACGGCTTCGTCGACGAGGTGTGGGACGAGTTCGGCGAGCGGCTGGCCGTCGTACGCGATGGTGGGGCCGGTGGTGGCGAGTTCCGCTGTGAAGCGGGTGCGGCTGGTCGGGGCGTCCGGGTCGAGGCCGGTGTCGGTGCAGAATTCGGCGTACTCCTCGGGGTCGAAGAGTGCGACGGTCGTGTGGTTGCCCTGGGCGGCGAGGCTCTTCAGGAGAGCTTCCACCTCGCGCAGGTATTCCGTGTGGTTGTCGAAACCGAAGGTGCGGTAGCGCCTCATCGTTCGGAAGTCGTGTTCGTCGGTGAGCAGGCCGATGGTGCCCGCGATTTCGCGGCGGAGAACGCGCCGCATGGTCGGGTGTCCGGTGTTGGCCATGGTTCCCCCTGTGCGCAGTCGATCAATGCTCACTCACAGTAACCGGCACCACTGACAATGGCCGTCGAGTCAGCCGGTCGCGGACGAGGCGGTGCTGGATCACGCAGGTCACAGCAATGCCGAGACCGAAGCCGGTCCAGCCGATGGGTCCAGTGGCGATGGCCGCCGTGACAGCCAGTGGTCCGATGCTGCGCTGGACGGCTTGCGCGAGTCCGTGGACCCCGAGATAGGCCCCCGGTGCGGTGTCGGAGGCCAGGGCGACGGAGAGCTCCCAGGAGACGGTGGCGTGGAGCATCTCGGCCATGGTGAAGGCGGCGGCGGAGACGGTGAGGAACAGTGTCGCGGAGGCTGCCGTGCCTGTTGCCGAGAGGGCCATAGTGATGCCGCCCAGGACGAAGACCGCTGAGAGCGGGAGCAGAAGCGCGCGAGCGGCCTTGGTGGTGGCGCCGAGACGGGCCAGGGGGACCTGGAGTGCCACCACCATCACGTTGTTGAGGACCATCAGCAGGGGTGCGAGACCGGTCGGCGCGTTGCCGGTGTGGGCGATCCAGAGGGGCAGGCCGACTTTGAAGACGGCGTCGTCGAGGAAGAGGACCGCCTCGGTCGCGACGTAGGCGAGGTAGGTGCGGTCGCGCCAGGGATTCGCCGTGCTGGTCGTGGCTGCGGGAGCGGACGACGTGGTCACCGTGCGGGAAGCCGAAGGGGGCTCCGCACAGCCGAGGGTGAGGATCGCCGTGGCCACGAACGAGAGCGCGTCGCCGACGAGAAGCCACTGGTAGGCCGTGGTCGTGCCGAGGGCCAGGGCTGCGGCGGCGGCGAGGCCGCCCAGGGCCCAGCCCGCGTTGGCAGCCGTCCGGTTGATCGCCTGGTACCGGACGCGGTCCGGTCCGGCGACGCGGGTGGCGTAGAGCTTGGTGATGACGCTCGACGCGCGGTCGCCGAAGCCGCCGACGGCCGTACACGCGAGAAGCACCGCATAGTGGTCGGTCGTCAGCAGGGTGAACGAGGCCAGGGCGCGCGTCACTTGGACGGCGATCAGGACGCGGGTCAGGGGAAAGCGGTCGGCGAGGCGGCCGCCTATCGGTGCCCCGGCGATGCCAATGGCTCCTGCGGCGGCGACGAGAGTGCCGACCTCCGTGACAGAGAGCCCGGAGACGTAGGTGAAGTACAGGACGGAGACGGAGGCCCACAGGCCGCTGCCGACGCGGTCGACGAGGGTGACCAGGAGCATTCTGCGGCCGTCGGAACTTCCTGGTACGCGGTCGGTCCAGGCAGCCACGCGGCGCAGTGGTTTCACGTTTCCCCCTTGCTTCGATTCATGCCTTGCCCTGACTTATGTACTGATACATAATCAGCAACGTGGCAACACAATATGGGATCAGTGGAACGACGGCCAGGGAAATTGGCGCGTCCGTCGAACGTGGTGTGTCCGAGGGGGCGTTGGGGCCGGGGGCCGGGTTGCCTCCCGTGCGTCGGCTCGCCGATGAGCTGGGGGTGAGTCCGGGGACTGTCGCGACGGCTTACAAGGAGTTGCGGCAGCGCGGGATCGTGGTCACTCGCGGCCGGGGCGGGACTGTCGTCGCGGCTGCTCCGGCGGTGGCCTCGCGGCGGCCTCCCAAAGTCCCGGACGGACTGCGCGACTTGGCCGGCGGACACCCGGATCCCGCACTGCTCCCCCGGCTGGTGCCGCCCTCACGCCTCTCTCCGGGCGCCCGTTCGCATCGCGCGACGCCCCGGCTGACGCGGCTGGAACACCTCGTCCGGGATTGGCTCGGGTCCGACGGGGTGCCGACGGAGCACGTGACCTTCGCCCACGGAGCGCTGGATCTCATCGGGCGGCTGCTGTCGGTGGAGCTGCGACCCGGCGACGCCGTGGCCATGGAGGATCCCGGATATCACCATCTGCTGGATCTGGTGTCCGCGTTGGGTCTGCGCAACCACCCCGTCGCCGTGGACGACGAGGGGCTGATCCCGGAAGCGCTGCGAGGAGCGCTGCGGGCGGGTGTGCGGGCCGTCGTGTGCAGTCCGCGCGGGCAGAATCCGCGCGGCGGGTGCTTCTCTGCGGAGCGCCGGGACGCGCTTGTCCCGGTGCTCCGGGAGGAGCCGGATGTGCTCGTGGTGGAGAACGATCACGCGTCCGCCGTCGCGGACGCCTCCCTGCACACGCTGACCTCGGCCGGACTGGCCCGATGGGTGCACGTCCGCACGGTGAGCAAGTTCCTGGGGACCGACCTTCGGTGGGCCGCAGCGGCCTGTGATCCGACCACTCTGGCCCGGCACGACGGACGGATGCTCCTGACATCCGGCTGGGTCAGTCATCTGCTCCAGGAGACCGTGTACGGCCTGATGACGGACGACGGCACGCGCGCGTTGGTGGCGAGTGCGCGGGAAACATACTCACTGCGGCGGAACACGCTCTTGCGGGAGTTGGACCGGCACGTGATCCCGGCCCACGGGGCGAGCGGGATGAACGTCTGGGTGCCCGTGCCCGACGAGTCGGCCGTGGTCAACGGGCTGCGGTCGTACGGCTGGTGGGTGGCCGCCGGGGCGCGGTTCCGGCTTGCGTCCGGACCTGCCGTACGGATCGCGGTGGCTGATCTGCAGCCTGCCGACGCGGCGCGGCTGGCCTCGGACTTCGCCGCCGTGCTGGTCGAGTCCGAGGCCACCTACGGGGGTTGACGCCGTTTCCGGGGGCCGGTCACGCGCGTGTGCGGGCCAGCTCCTCGTAGAAGTGCAGCAGGTCGAGGTTGTCGATGGAGCCGGGGTTGACGGCCTTGTCCAAGGGGCTGCCCTGGAGGAGGCGCTTGACCGGGACCTCGATGCGTTTGCCGGTGAGGGTGTGCGGAATTCCGGGGACCTCGATGACCTCGTCGGGGACGTGGCGCGGGGAGAGCTGCTCGCGGATGGTCTTTTTGATGCGGTTCAGGAGGGCCTCGTCGAGGACGGCTCCGGGCGCGAGGTGGACGAAAAGCGGCATCCAGTAACCGCCGTCGGGTTCTTCGACGCCGATGACCAGGGATTCCTTGATCTCTGGGAGCCGTTCGACGGCCTCGTAGATGTCGGCCGACCCCATGCGTACGCCCTGCCGGTTGAGCGTGGAGTCGGAGCGGCCGTGGATGATCACGGAGCCACGCGAGGTGAGGGTGATCCAGTCGCCGTGGCGCCACACTCCGGGATAGGTGTCGAAGTAGCTGTCGTGGTAGCGGCTGCCGTCAGGGTCGTTCCAGAAGTGGATGGGCATGGACGGCATCGGGGTGGTGACCACGAGTTCGCCGACCTCGTCCACGAGGGGGTTTCCGCTCGGGTCCCAGGACTGGAGGTCGGTGCCCAGCCCGGGCGCCTGGAGTTCGCCGATGTGCACCGGGAGGGTCGGTACGGCTCCTGCGAAGCAGGAGCACACGTCCGTGCCACCGCTGACCGAGGCGATCCACAGGGCGGCTCCGCTCTCGGCGAACTCGTCGTGCAGCCAGCGGAATCCGTCGGGCGGCAGCGGCGATCCGGTCGTCGCGACGCACTGCACCTTGGACAGGTCGAAGTCCCGGGCCGGGTGGACGTCCGCCTTGCGGCAGGCCATGACGTAAGCGGCCGAGGTGCCGAAAAGGGTCGCCCCCGTGCGTTCGGCGATCCGCCACTGGGCTCCCGTGTCGGGGTAGCCGGGGCTGCCGTCGTAGAGGACGATCGTGGTGCCCGTCAGGAGGCCGGAGACGAGGAAGTTCCACATCATCCAGCCAGTGGACGTGTACCAGAAGAAACGATCCTCCGGCCCCAGGTCGCAGTGCAGGCCGAGTTGTTTGAGGTGCTCGACGAGGATGCCGCCCTGGGACTGGACGATGGCTTTGGGGAGGCCGGTCGTGCCCGAGGAGTAGAGCACCCACAGGGGGTGGTCGAAGGCGACCTGTTCGTAGACGGGGGCCACGTCCGCGGAGGTGAGGGCGGACCATTCCAGGGCGCCTTCGGGGGGCTCGGTGCCCAGCAGCGGGATGTGGACGACGGCTCGCAGGGTGGGCAGTTCGCGGCGGAGTTCGGAGACCGTGTCACGGCGGTCGTGCTCCTTGCCGCCGTAGCGGTAGCCGTCGACGGTGAACAGCACGACCGGTTCGACCTGCTGGAAGCGGTCGAGGACGCTGCGGGCGCCGAAGTCGGGGGCGCAGGACGTCCATACGCCGCCCACGGCGGCCGTGGCGAGCAGGGCGACCACTGCTTGCGGAACGTTCGGGAGATAGCCGCTCACGCGGTCCCCCGGGCGTACTCCGAGGGCGCGCAGCTGTGCGGCGAGGGAGCCGACCTGGCGGCGCAGCTCGGACCAGGTCACCGGGCGGGGTTCATGGGTCTCGTCGACGTGCAGGAGGGCCGGTTCGTCCGCGCGGGTGTCCGCGGCGCGCAGGGCGTGCTCGGCGTAGTTGAGCGTCGCCCCGGGGAACCACTCCGCCCCGGGCATCGTGCTCTTGCCGAGCACACGCGCGTAGGGCGTCGAAAAGCGCACGTCGAACCACTCGGTGACGGCCTGCCAGAAAGTGTCCAGCTGGTCCACGGACCAGCGGTGCAGCGCCGCGTAGCCGCCGTCGGCGGGGGCGCCGTGCTGTTCGGCCGCCCACGCCTGGAACATGGTGATCCGGGCCCGGGCGACGCGTTCCGGGTCGGGCTGCCAGAGAGGCGTGGGGTTCGTGGTGGACATGCGGCGACTCCCGGACTGTGCGCGTGACACGGCTGAGACGGACCATGCCATCTGATCGACTACGGCACCAGGGTGCGGCGCGCCGGGGGTCGTGTCGTGGAGATGAAGATGTGGTCCCTACCAGGGTGAACGGCAGCTGAACGGTACACACATAGGGTGAAGTCAGTGGCAGGCTGAACAGCATGAACGGTCGTGACCTGGTGCGTTCGGTGAAGGCGGTCGGCTCGGCGGGGGCGGCCCAGGGTTTGCGTACCGCGCGGGCCGCATGGCGCAGGAGGCGTGCCGATGCCGCCGGGCTGCCCCCTCGGGGCTCCGAGCGAGCGCGGGTGCCCGGGGCCGTGCGGCACGTCGAGCCGGGGCCCGGTGGCGGTGTCGTACGGTTCGCGAGGTCCGAGCTGCGGATCACCGTCGCTGCCAACGGGGCGGTCTTCTGGGGCTGGGACGGGGCCGGTCCCGAACCGTCGTACGCGCTGGTCGGCCGTCCGGAGCCGGATCCTCGCGCCTCGCTGGAGCCGGACAAGGACGGTGGCTGGCGGGTCGTGGCCGAGCGGGTGACCGTCGTGGTCTCGCGGCACGGCGCGGTGGAGGTGCTCACCCCCGGAGGGGTGAGCGTACGACGGGAGCTGCCGCCGCGTTGGTGGGAGCCCGTGGGCGGCGGGGCGAGCCGCTGGACGCAGCGCTCCGAGGTGGCCGCGGACGCGAGGTTCTTCGGGCTCGGCGGGCGCGCCTCGGGAGTGCGGCTGCGCGCGGGGACGTACCGCCTGTGGAACACGGATCCCGGTCGCGCCTTCGGTCCCGGTGACGATCCGCTGTCCATCACCATGCCGGTGCAGCTGGTGGTGGCCGACGCGGCGACCCATCTGGTGTTCCAGGACACCTCCTGGGACGGCACGGTGACCCTGCGGGAGGGTGAGGAGGGAGGGGGTTCCGGGCATGACCGGGCCGGCACGAGCGAGCTGCGGATGGACGGCGGGCCGCTGCGCTGCTGGATGATGCTGGGCACCCCCGCGCGCGTGCTGCACACCTGGGCCACGCTCACGGGTGCGCCCGCGCTGCCGCCCGCGTGGGCCCTGGGTCACCATCACGCGCGCCGGGGGTTCGGCGGCGAGCAGGAGGTTCGGCGGGTCGTCGCCGGCTATCAGGAGCACGATCTGCCGCTCGACGCCGTACATCTCGGCATCGACCACTTCGACGGCCGGCAGGTGTTCACCGTCGACCAGGAGCGGTATCCCAAGCTGCCGTCTCTCGCCGAGGACCTGGGGCGCGACGGGATCCGGCTGGTGTCGGTCGTCGGCCCGGCGGTCATGGCGGAGCCGGGCAGCGCCGTGTACGACAGCGGGAGCGCCGAGGACGCGTTCGTACGGGATGCGTCGGGGCGGGTGGTACGAGGCGTCGCAGGGCGCGGGGAATCGGTTCACCCCGACTTCACGCACGGGCGCGTGCGTGCCTGGTGGGGTCGGATGTACGAGGAGCGGCTCGGGCAGGGTTTCGCGGGGTTCTGGCACGACATGGACGAGGCCACGTCCTTCACCGCTTTCGGGGAGTCGACCCTGCCTCGTTCGGCCCGGCACGCGCTGGAGGGGCAGGGCGGCGACCATCGTGAGGCGCACAACGTGTACGCGCTGTGCATGGCCAGATCGGCTTACGAGGCTCTGCGCGAACTGGCGCCGGAAGAGCGGCCGTTCATATTCTCCCGCTCCGGGTGGGCCGGTATGCAGCGCTACGGAGGGGCCTGGTCCGGGGGCATGGCGACGGGCTGGCCGGGGCTGCGGGCGTCGCTGTCGCTGGTCGTGAGCCTCGGGTTGTGCGGGGTGCCCTATTCGGGCCCTGAGGTGGGCGGCTTTGAGGGGAACCCGTCACCTGAGCTGTATTTGCGGTGGCTCCAACTGGGCGCGTATCTGCCGCTGTTCCGCACGCACGCGCGGGCGCGGGCCGGGGGCGGCGGGGAGCCCTGGGAGTTCGGTGCGGACGTTCTCGCGCACGCGCGCGGGGTGCTCGTCGAACGCCGGCGCCTGTTGCCGTACTTCATGACGCTGGCGCATCTGGCGCGGCGCACGGGGGCGCCTTATGTGCGGCCCTTGTGGTGGGGGGCGCCGGAGGACCGGGCGCTGCGGGACTGCGAGGACGCCTTTCTGCTGGGTGACTGTCTTCTGGTGGCGCCCGTGCTCGATCCGGGTGTGGACCGGCGGGCGGTGCGGCTGCCGCGCGGGCGCTGGTACGACACGGCGACGGGGCAGGCGTACGAGGGGCCCTGCCAGGTGCTGGTCGACGCCCCTTTGTCGCGGATCCCGGTTCTCGCGCGCGCGGGCGCCGTCGTGCCCGTGCGGGGCGAGGACGGCTGCCTGGAGCTGGAGGCGTGGGCGCCCGCCCTCGGACGTACCGGGGGCGGGCTGGTGGTGCCGGACGCGGGTGACGGATGGCAGGAACCGGAGATCGAGCGGTACGTCACGCGCTGGGAGGGGACTCGGGTGGTCGTCGAGCGGGACGGGGACGACGGCGTGAGCGAGCCGCCCCACCCCGTGCGGGTACGCGGGCTCGACGGGCGCTGAGGGGGCTCAGTAACGGCCCTCGAACCAGGCGCGGGCGGCCACCGTGTGCAGCGGGAAGGCGAGCTCCTCCGGCCTGCGCAGGAGATGCCAGCCGGTTGTCTCGTCGGTGGCTGCGGACTGGGGCAGTTGGTCGGCGGGGCGTTCCGGCAGGGCTCCGAAGAGCAGCAGGTGCCCGTCGGGTGAGCTCATCGCGTCGACGACCCGGACGTCGCGGCTCGCGGCCTCGATGCCCGTCTCCTCCCTGAGCTCACGGACAAGGGCCTGTCGCCAGTCCTCGCGGTGGTCGACGTACCCGCCGGGCAGGGCGATGCCTCCGCGCGCGGGGGCGATGGTTCGGGTGATGACGACCAGGGCGGCGCCCTTGGTGTCGTACACGGGCTGGAGTGCCACCGCGACGGGCAGCGGGTTGCGGTAGGCCACGGTGCCGCAGGCGGGGCACGTACGGGGCCAGCCGGAAACGCCCTCTCCGTAGGGCGCTCCGCAGCTCGAACAGTGGGAGCCGGGCGCGGAGTTGTCGGTTGACAGTTCAATTACGGACACGCGGCGGACTGTATCCGATCATGCGGACGGCGCTCTTCCGGGGGGCTCCTCGGAGCATCACCGTGCGGGCAGGTAGGGGCGGCCGGACCCACCCCCGTGGGCCCCGGCCGCCCCTACCGATACGACGACGCACAGAAGGCGTACTTGGTTCAGTGCGACGGCTGCCCAATTCCAGGGTGACCGTGCCACACTTCTGACGTTCCGTCAGATCCAGCTCTGTGGAGGGGATGTGGCCCGTATCCGCACGCCGGTGGTCGCCGGATGGTTCACGGAGGACGGGGACGGTTTCCGGCTCCTCGGTACCCGTTGTTCGGCCTGTGCCTCGGTCTTCTTCCCCCGCGAGGACGTCCACTGCCGCAACCCGGGATGTCGGGGCGGCGAGTTGGACGAGGTGCCGCTGTCCCGGCGCGGACGCGTCTGGTCGTACACGGACAGCCAGTACCGGCCTCCGTCACCCTATGTGACCGATCCGGAACTTCCGTGGGAACCGTACGCGTTGATCGCAGTGGAGCTGGAGTCCGAGCGCATGGTGGTGCTGGGACAGACGGTTCCCGGGGTCACCGTCGCCGATCTGACGGTGGGTATGGAGGTGGAGGTCGTGCCTGGCGTGCTCAACGAGGACGCGGAGACGACCTGGACGACCTGGCACTGGCGGCCGACGGGGGTGGGGAGATGACCGCAGAGGTGGCGGTGCTCGGCGTGGGCATGCACCCGTGGGGCAAGTGGGGGCGCGGCTTCGTCGAGTACGGCTCGGCAGCCGCGCGCGCGGCGCTCGCCGACGCGGGGGTCGAGTGGCGGGACGTCGATTCGGTGGTCGGCGCGGACACCGTGCGCGGTGGCTACCCCGGGTACGTGGCGGGGGCGACGTTCGCCAAGGCGCTGGGCTGGCAGGGCGCCCGGGTGACCAGCGTGTACGCGGCGTGCGCGTCCGGGGCACAGGCCATCGCGGCGGCACGCGCGCAGATCCTCGCCGGGCTCGCGGAGGTGGTACTCGTCGTGGGTGCGGACTCGGCCCCGAAGGGTTTCTTCCGGCCGGCCGGCGGAGACCGGTCCGACGACCCGGACTGGCTGCGGTTCCGGGTCCTGGGGGCGACGAACCCGACGTACTTCGGGCTGTACGCGCGGCGGCGCATGGCCGTCCACGGCGACACCCTGGAGGACTTCGCACAGGTCAAGGTGAAGAACGCCACCCTGGGGGCGCTCAACCCCAACGCGCGCTACCGCAGACGGGTCACCGCCGACGAGGTCGCCGCGTCCCCGGTGGTCGCAGATCCGCTCCGGCTGCTCGACATCTGCGCCACCTCGGACGGCGGCGCCGCGTTGGTGCTGACCGGCATGGAGTTCGCGCGTCGGCACGGGGTGGCTCAGCCGGTGCGGATCCGGGCCGTGTCCACGACGACGCCGCGATACCCCACCACCGTGCTGGACCTGCCGGACATCGCCACGGACTCGGCGGCGACGGTGGAGCCGGCGGACGGGACCTTCCGGGCGTCGATCGTGCGCGGGGCCTACGAGGAGGCGGGCATCGGCCCCGAGGACCTCTCCCTGGCCGAGGTCTACGACCTGTCCACGGCGCTGGAGCTGCAGTGGTACGAGGATCTGGGCCTGTGCGGCGAGGGCGAGGCGGCGAAGCTGCTGCGGGAGGGCACGACGGCCCTGGGCGGCCGAATACCCGTCAACACCAGTGGCGGCCTCGCCTCGTTCGGGGAGGCCGTGCCCGCGCAGGCCATTGCCCAGGTGTGCGAACTGACCTGGCAACTGCGGGGTGACGCCGGTGACCGACAGGTCGCGGGCGCGCGCGTGGGTGTCACGGCCAACCAGGGCCTGTTCGGGCACGGTTCGTCAGTGATCGCGGTGCGGTGAGGCAACGGTCATTGTCGTCAGCGTCCTTGACGCCCCCAGAACGTCGGAGAACACTCCGCCCTCAGTTGAAGTAGCCATGGGAACGCACTCCGCAAGGTCGGCGGAGTGACGCGTGGATCCCGGTGGTCGGGCCGCTGCTCGGCGGCGCGTCGGCGGGGATCGTCTTCAACGCGGCCCTCTGACGCGCACGCGCGCGTGCCGGGGCCGCAGACTTCCGGAGCTTCCCACGAAGGGGACGTCATGACGGACAAGTTCGTCGCCGCGATCGACCAGGGCACCACGTCCACCCGCTGCATCGTCTTCGACCAGGACGGCGCGATCGTCGCCGTCGACCAGCGCGAGCACCGGCAGATCTTCCCCAAGCCCGGGTGGGTGGAACACGACGCCACCGAGATCTGGTCGAAGGTGAAGGCGGTGGTGGCGGGCGCGCTCGCCAGGGCCGGGCTGCGCGCCGACCAGCTCAGCGCGCTCGGTATCACCAACCAGCGCGAGACGACGGTCCTGTGGGACCGGGCCACGGGCAAGCCGGTCCACAACGCGATCGTCTGGCAGGACACGCGTACGGCGGCGCTCTGCGACGAACTCGGCGGCGCCGACGGGCAGGACCGTTTCCGTGAGCGCACGGGACTGCCGCTGGCCAGCTACTTCTCCGGCCCCAAGGCGGCCTGGCTGCTGGACAACGTACCGGGGCTGCGTGCCCGCGCCGAGCGCGGGGAGATCGCCTTCGGGACCATCGACTCCTGGCTGATCTGGAATCTGACGGGCGGTACGGACGGCGGGCGCCATGTCACCGACGTGACCAACGCCGGCCGCACCATGCTGATGGACCTGGAGACCCTCCAGTGGGACACGTCCATCCTGTCCGCGATGAACGTCCCTGAGAAGATCCTCCCCGAGATCAGGTCCTCGTCCGAGGTGTACGGCACCGCCGTGGGCCTGCTCTCGGGCGTCCCCGTGGCCTCCGCGCTGGGCGACCAGCAGGCCGCGGTGTTCGGCCAGGCCTGCTACGACGTGGGGACGGCCAAGAACACGTACGGCACCGGCAGTTTCCTGCTGCTCAACACCGGTGGCCGGCCCGTTCCCTCGAAGAACGGCCTGCTGACCACGATGGGCTACAAGATCGGCGGCGAAGCTCCCGTCTACTGCCTCGAAGGGTCCATCGCGATCACCGGCGCCCTGGTGCAGTGGTTCCGCGACCAGCTCGGCATCATCCGCAGCGCCGACGAGATCGAGACGCTCGCGGCGAGCGTCGACGACAACGGCGGGGCGTACATCGTGCCCGCGTTCTCCGGCCTGTTCGCGCCCTACTGGCGCTCCGACGCGCGCGGGGTGGTCACCGGGCTCACGCGGTACGTCACCAAGGGGCATCTGGCGCGGGCGGTGCTGGAGGCGACGAGCTGGCAGACGCGGGAGGTCGTGGACGCCATGTTCCAGGACTCCGGGGTGCGCATCACGACCCTGAAGGTGGACGGCGGCATGACGAAGAACAACCTGCTGATGCAGCACCAGGCAGACGTCCTCGGGGTATCGGTCATCCGTCCGAAGGTCGCCGAGACGACCTGCCTGGGAGCGGCGTACGCGGCCGGGCTCGCCACCGGGGTGTGGAACGACCTCGACGAGCTGAAAGCGCACTGGCAGAAGGACGTCGAGTGGACGCCCGCCATGGAGTCGTCGGTCCGTGACCGCGAGTACCACAACTGGCGCAAGGCCGTGGAGAAGAGCTTCGGCTGGGAGGACGACAGGCTCTAGGGTCCTTGTTCGAAGGTCACGTCCACGCGCGCGTGCCATGGGACCGCGGCCCGTACCCCGGTCGGCGGGGGTACGGGTCGTGCGCGTCCGTGGCGGGGGACGGTCAGGTGGTGACGGCGGCGCGGCGGTCGGTCGCGTACGCCATCGCGTGCTGGACGACTCCGATGAGAACGTCCTTGACCGACTCCCGGTCTCGCGCGTCGCACAGTACGAGCGGCACGTTGGGATCGAGGTCGAGCGCCGCGCGGACGGACTGCGAGGGGTAACGATCCGCTCCGTCGAAGCAGTTGACACCGACCAGGAAGGGTATGGAACGCCGCTCGAAGTAGTCGACCGCGGCGAAGCTGTCCTCCAGGCGACGGGTGTCGGCGAGGACGACCGCGCCCAGCGCGCCGGTGGCGAGCTCGTCCCACAGGAACCAGAAGCGGTCCTGTCCGGGAGTCCCGAAGAGGTACAGCACGAGATCCTCGCGGAGGGTGATGCGGCCGAAGTCCATGGCCACCGTGGTGGTGTTCTTGCCCTCCACCCCTGTGGTGTCGTCGACCGGGCGGCCCGCCTCGGTGAGCAGCTCCTCGGTGCGCAGCGGCTTGATCTCGCTGACCGCGCCGACAAGCGTCGTCTTGCCCACGCCGAATCCGCCGGCCACGAGGATCTTGAGCGTGACGGGCTCGACCGGGGGCTTGCCGCGCTCAGAACGCCCGAAGATCATCGGTCTCTTCTCCTGCTTGTTCGGGTCGGTCGGCGGTAGGCCGTGGCCCCCGCCGCCGGAGGGTTGTTCAGAGCGCCCGGAGGCCGTTGATCACGTCGCGCAGAATGTTCTCGTCCACCAGCTCGGCAGGCGGTACGGGACGCGTCACATGGACCAGTTCCTCATCCACGAGGTCCCCGATGAGGACCCGCACCACGCCGATGGGGAGATCGAGTTCGGCGGCGAGTTCGGCGACCGACTGGGGGGTGCCACGACAGAGTTCGACGATGTCCACGTGTTCGGGAGACAGCGTGTGGTCAGCTTCCGGGTCGTCCGCGTGCGCCTCCGTGAGGACCACCGCGATCAGGTCCAGGCGGTGCTGGGCCGCATGGCTGGTGCGGCCTCGCGTCATGGCGTACGGGCGGACGACCGGTCCGGCCTCGTCGTCGAACCAGTGGCTTCTGGGCTGACCGTCTCCGCTCATGTCATTCAACTACCCGCCCGCGGGCAGATCGGTGCGCGGAGCAGCCGCCAGGTGTGCACCGACACGCTTCACCAGAAGGGTCATCTCATAGGCGACCTGGCCCACGTCCGAGTCGGCGTCCGAGAGGACGGCCAGACAGCTGCCGTCCCCGGCGGCCGTCACGAACAGAAAGGCCTCGTCGAGTTCGACGACCGTCTGGCGGACACCGCCCGCGTCGAAGTGGCGTCCCACACCCTTGGCGAGGCTGTGGAAACCGGAGGCGACGGCGGCCAGGTGCTCGCTGTCCTCCCGGCTGAGGTCCTTGGAGACCCCGGTGGGCAGTCCGTCGCCGGAGAGCACGAGCGCTCTGCGGATGCTGGCGACCCGGTCGACAAGGTCGTCGAGGAGCCAGTTGAGCTCACCCGTCGCCTTGTCGCTCGCGGTCTGGCCGATCGCCTTCGGTGCGGTCATCGACCGTCCCCCTTGTCCGTTCCTTGTGCTGTGCCGTCCTGGGCGCTGTCGCCCACTGCGTTCTCCTCACGACCGCGCTGCCAGCCACGCTGCAGCGAGGCCATGCGGCTGCGAACCTCGTCGGCGTCGCGGTCGGAGAGGTCGGCCCCGCTTCGCGTCCGGGGCTTCATCCGTTCGGCGTGCCGCTCCGGGCCGTCCCGCAGCTGCGGGGCCAGGTTGGCCTGCCGTACGCGTCGGGGCAGTCCCACTGCGCCGGACGCCCCGGGGTCGGCCGCCGCGCCGAGGCCCGCGGCAGTCCCGCCGGATCCGCCGCGCCGGTCGCGCCGCGGGAGGGCCGGGCCGTCGGGTGCCAGGTCACCGAGCGTGCCGCGGCGGGTCTCCGCTCGCCCGGCGGCGCCCCGAGCGGGCGCGTCGGAACGGTGGTTGGCGGCTCGGTCGCCGAAGCGCGGCGCGGATGGTTCCGTACGGTCGGTGAAGCTTCTGGAGCCCGCTGGATCCGTACGGTCACCAGTGCCCCGGCCGATGGTCTCGCCACGGCGGTCCCACCCCCGCACCGGGGGCTCCGCGCGGTCGCCTCGTCCGTCGCCCGGGTCGGTTCCCCGACCGATCGCTGTCTCGCCCCGGCGACGGGCGGGGAGCGGGGCCAGCGGGGCCGGGCCCGTCGAGCCCGCGCCCTCCACCGGCTGCTCTTCCGTCGACGACGGGTTACGCCGGGGCGGCTGCTGCGTGACCGGACGGCCGTGGGAGCTGACGAGCTTGGGAGTCCGGCGGCGCGGCGGTGCCACGGGGTCGCCCGGCAGACCAGCCGCACCGTCGAGGTCGGGTGCGCCCCAGCCTCCGGTGGGCTGCTGGTGCTCCGCGCCGGGAAAGTCGTTCGCGTCGCCCGTGTCCCCGGTCGCACCGGGGAACGAGCGGCGCGGCCGGTTGAGTACGCCGGATTCGCCGCCCTCGTCGCCGAACGAGCCGGGAAGGTCGCTCAGAACATCCAGGTCGACCGGCGCCTCCAGCTCGACCGGACCGTCGATGAGCGAGGGGGACAGGCCGGGGAGACGCACGGGCGCCTGCGAGAGGGCGGCCCTGCGGCCGCTCTCGAACTCGCCCTCTTTGGAGGGTTGGGCGCGGTCGAGGCGGAAGCCGATGCCGTTGGTGTCCGGGACGTCGTCCGTGAGGAGTGCGTCGGGGACGAAGACGACCGCGGTGGTGCCGCCGTACGGGGACGGCTGGAGGGAGACACGGACGTTCTGCCGCTGGGCGAGCCGGCTGACGACGAACAGGCCGAGCCGGTCGGTGTCGGACAGCTCGAACTCGGGTGTCTCGGCGAGCCGCAGGTTGGCGTCGAGAAGCGCTTCGGCCGCCATGCCCAGGCCCCGGTCGTGAATCTCCAGGGTGAACCCGTTGGCGACACGTTCGCCCAGCACCTGGATGGCCGTGTGCGGAGGCGAGAACACCGTGGCGTTCTCGAGGAGTTCGGCGACGAGGTGGGTGAGGTCGGCGACGGCCGGGCCGGTGACGGCCATCCGGGGCAACCTGCGGACCTCGATGCGCTCGTAGTCCTCGACCTCGGCGACAGCGGCGCGTACGACGTCCATCAGCTGGACGGGCTTGCGCCACTGCCGGGAGGGGGCGGCTCCGGAGAGGATCACCAGGCCTTCGGCGTGCCGGCGCATGCGCGTGGTGAGGTGATCGAGGCGGAACAGATCGGCGAGTTCGTCGGTGTCCTCGGTCCGGCGTTCCATGGTGTCCAGCAGAGTGAGCTGCTTGTGCAGCAGAACCTGGCTGCGCCGGGCGAGGTTGACGAAGACCTCCGAGACGCCGGCGCGGAGCTCGGCCTGTTTGACGGCGGCCTCGACGGCGGCGCGTTGCAGGGTGTTGAGGGCCTGGCCGACCTCGCCGATCTCGTTCTTGTCGTACTCCAGGCGCGGGACCTCGGTCTCCACGTCGACCTGCTCGCCGGCCGACAGACGGCGCATCACACTGGGCAGCCGCACACCGGACGCCTCGTGTGCCTCCAGGCGCAGTTGACGCAGGTCACGGATGAGGGTGCGGCCGATGCGCACGGACATGACGAGCGAGAACAGCAGGGCGGCCAGTCCGAGGACGCCGGCGAAGACGACCTTGACGATGACGCCCATGACGACCGGGCGGACGCGGTCCTGGTAACGGTCGGCCGACTCGTCGTTGAGTTTGCGGAGTTCGTCGAGGACGTCGCCGGCGGTGGTGTCCCAGCTCTTCGCCGTGACGCCTCGGGGGTGGCCCGACTCGGCGCCGATGGCGGACTGTTCGGCCACGCGGAGCGGAGCGGTCGCGGCGTTCTTCCAGAACCGTTCGTAGCGTGCGCGGTCCGCCAGCGGGAGCAGGGGCAGGCTGACGTCGTACATGACGGCGCGTTGTGCCACGAGGTCGGAGATGTCGCGGGATTCGTCGCGCGAGACCTTGCCGACGACCAGGGAAGAGCCGAGCAGGGCGTCCTCTCGGGAGAGCAGTTCGCGGGCGCGGGCGATGTTGACGAGGGCGCGGGCCTGCTTGTCCATCTCCAGGTTGTCGATGACGTGCAGGTTGGCGAGCAGGGTGTAACAGGGGTCGACCAGTCGGTTGTAGAGATCGAGGGCCTGGGACCGGGTGACAGTGCCTTCCTCGACGCTGCGGCGCAGTGGGTCGATGCCGTCGAACGCCTCCAGGACGGCGGTGAGACGCTCGCTGTCACTGTCGCTGATCGAGTTGCGCACATCGGACTTGTCGGCGTTGGCGCGGATCTTGCCGATGACGTCATCGGTGGCGGTACGGCTGCGCCGCAGGGCTGCCAGCGCGTCGGAGGCACGGGGGTCGGCGAGATAGACGAGGGTCTGGCGGCGCTCCTGCTGAAGCACGCGCACCGCGTCCTCGGTGGGGTAGCTGACCTTCTCCACGATCGACGACACGTTGAACAGCTCGGCGGCCTCACGCCCCGTCAGAACCGTGGCGAAGCCCCAGATCGCGGTCAGGGACACCAGCGGCACGAGAAGCAGTGCCACGATCTTCCGGCGGATGGACTTCCCGCGAAAGCGCATGGCCTCCCCCAGCTCGCCCCCGTCTGCGCGGGGGTACACATGTGCGTCAATAATCTGCGTGAGCCTACTACTGACGCACTGATAACTCGAAGGCACGTCCGGGGGCCGAACTTCGGTCTTCCCGGCGAGACATGGCGAGTTTTCCGATCATTGCGGGAGATTGTCTCCTCGAATCCGGCGTCGACCGTGGGACGACGATCGTCGCCCAACTTGGCCGTTTGGCTGGATTTTGTCGTTTCATGGGAATCATCGAGACACGCTTTTCGTCTTTGTACATAGGGAGTGGGCGGCGGAGCCCTCGACAGGATCCGTATCCCGCGTCCAGGCCGCGTAAAACAGCGTTAGCCGGGCAGCCACTGGGGAGCCGGTGTCACCGACATCGGGACGGACGGTCTGCTGGGCGGTGGGGAGTGACACGTGATGGGCACGGCGGAACGACGCGAGGTTCTGGGGAACGGCGTCGTGGCGCCCCTGGTGACGCAGGGGGACGTCAAGAACGTCAGTACTGGCCGGGACATGGACGCCGGCGGGATCGAACCGTCCACGGCTCCGGCGGAGCAACTCCGGGCACCGGTGAGCCCAGAGGCGCAGTCCCCTTACCGGCAGCTGTGGGTGGAGGAAACAGCGCGTCGGCGTCGGCTGCCGGATCCGGTGCGCACGGCGGCCGTTCGCGCGGTGATCGTCATCGCCGTGACGCTGATTCAGGCCATGGTGGCCTTCCTGTCGGCGGTGGCCGGTTCCTGGCTGGCATTCCCGACGCTGCTCAGCAGCGTGGCCAGCACGGTGGTGGCCACCTGGGCCGCGCTCGACGTGTGGGTGACACGCCAGGTCTGGAACCAGCGCAACGGCGTGGTGTCGACGCCGAGCAGCACGGCACGGGCCTTGCGCCGTGAGCGCCGCAAGGCACGACGCCAGGCCCGGGCAACGGCCCGGACTCAGGAGCGGATACGCAGGCAGGGCGGCGGTTCCGGGCGGCTGTCGCATCTCTGAGGGCCTTTGACGGGCCGGCCCGGCCTGTGACGGCATCGCGGGCGCACCGGAAGCGTGGTGCGCTGGTGCCGGAGGTGGGAATCGCCGACGAGGCGCTTCCTCACGCCGGACGCGTCCAAGTCTTCCATCAACCGTGTCGAAGATCACATTCGGCATGATCCGCCGACGGTCGGGGAGGCGCTCAGCCGCAAGGGCGTCTTCGGTACGGCGCTGACCAGGAGGACGAGAACATGCCCGAACTCTTCATCGGCGGGGCCTGGAGACGCGCACTCGACGAGCGCACCCGTGAGATCCGCTGTCCCGCCGACGGGTCCCTGGTCGGGATCGTCGACGAGGCGAGTGCCAAGGACACGGTGGAGGCCATCGCCGCCGCCCGGGGGGCCTTCGACGAGGGCCCGTGGCCGGGTACGCCGGCCGGCGAGCGCGGTGACCTGCTGTCGCGCGTCGCCGACCTCATGGTCCGCGACAAGGACGAGCTGGCCCGCGCGGAGTCCCTCGACACCGGAAAGCGACTGGTGGAGAGCGCCTACGACATCGACGACATCGTCAACTGCTTCCGTTACTTCGGCCGGCTCGTGGTCGGCGAGTCCGGCCGGGTCATCGACACGGGCTCGCCGAGCGTGGACAGCCGGGTCGTGTACGAGCCGGTCGGCGTCTGCGCGCTGATCACTCCGTGGAACTATCCCCTGCTCCAGACGGCTTGGAAGGTCGCCCCGGCGCTCGCGGCCGGGAACAGCTTCGTCCTCAAGCCGAGCGAGCTGACCCCGCACACCGCGATCCACCTCATGCGGCTTCTGGAGGAGGCCGGGTTGCCCCCGGGCGTGGCCAACCTCGTCCTCGGCGCCGGCCCGGAGGCGGGCGCGCCGCTCGCCGACCATCCGGACGTCGACCTCCTCTCCTTCACCGGCGGACTCCACACCGGCCGCCGTCTCATGGCGGCCGCGGCCGGCACCGTGAAGAAGGTCGCGCTCGAACTCGGCGGCAAGAACCCCAACATCGTGTTCGCCGACGCCGACTTCGACACGGCCGTCGACATGGCGCTCACCGCCGTGTTCCTGCACTCCGGGCAGGTCTGTTCGGCCGGGGCCCGGCTGCTGGTGGAGGATTCACTGCACGACAGGTTCGTCGACGAGGTCGTCCGGCGGGCCCAACTGATCCGGCTCGGCGGCCCGTTCGACGAACACGCGCAGACGGGCCCGCTGATCTCCGAGGCACATCGCGCGAAGGTCGAGGCGTATGTCGCCCAGGGCCTGGCCGAGGGTGCGGTGCTGCGCTGCGGCGGTGCTCGTCCCGAGGGGCTCGACGACGGCTTCTACTACCCGCCGACGGTGCTCGACGAGTGCGACGCCCGGATGAGCGTCGTACAGGAGGAGTCGTTCGGTCCGGTGCTCACCGTGGAGCGGTTCACGGACGAGGCGGAGGCGGTCCGGCTCGCCAACGACACCGTGTACGGGCTCGCCGGGGGCGTCTTCACCTCCGACGAGGCCAAGGCACAGCGGGTGGCGGCCCGGTTGCGGATCGGCACGGTGTGGATCAACGACTACCACCCGTACGTCCCCCAGGCGGAGTGGGGCGGCTACAAGCAGTCCGGTTTCGGACGCGAGCTCGGGCCCTCGGGACTCGCCGAGTACCGCGAGGCGAAGCACATCTGGCGGAACACCGATCCCGCGCCGCAGGGCTGGTTCTCGTAGCCCCCTCGTACGCCGAGCCCCTTGTACGTCATCTTCCGTGACGTCATCTCCCTTGGCGTCATCTCCCTCGGCGTCACCTCCCTTGTGCACGTCTTGAATGTGCGCCCCCATTGATTCCGGCGCCCGCACCGAGCCGCTCCCTCCCCCCTCCCCGGCTCACCAGGAGTCCGCTCATGGCATCGACCCGACAGTCAACAGGCCCAGAACCCACGGACGACGCCGAACTCGCCGAATTCGGTTACAAGCCCGAACTCAAACGCACCCTCGGCAACTTCCACACCTTCGCTGCCGGGATCAGCTACATCTCGATCCTGACCGGCACCTTTCAGCTGTTCTACTTCGGCTACGGCAGTGGCGGTCCCGCCTACTGGTGGTCGTGGCCGATGGTGTTCGCCGGACAGTTCATGGTCGCGCTCTGCTTCGCGGAGCTGGCCGCCCGCTATCCCGTGGCGGGCTCCGTCTACAACTGGTCCAAGAAGATCGGCAATCCGCACCTGGGCTGGCTGGCGGGCTGGATGATGCTGATCGCCTCGATCGTGTCGATCTCGGCGGTGGCACTCGCCTACCAGCTCACGCTGCCGCAGATCTCCGACGTGTTCCAGATCGTCGGGGACGGCACCGGCACGTACGACGTGGCGACCAACGCGGTGATCCTGGCAGCGGTGTTGATCCTTTTCACCACGGTGGTGAACGCCTTCGGCGTCAAGCTGATGGCCACGATCAACACGGCGGGTGTCTTCCTCGAGCTCATCGCCACGGTCGTGCTGATCGTCCTGTTCGCCGTGCACATCACGCGCGGTCCGCAGGTGGTCATGGAGACGAACGGTACGGGCACGGGCCACGGCACCGGTTACCTCGGCGCGTTCCTGGTGGCCTCACTGGCATCCGCGTACGTCATGTACGGCTTCGACACCGCCGCCTCGCTCGGCGAGGAGTCCGTGAACCCGTCACGGAACGCGCCGCGCGCCATCATCCGGGCGATCGTCGCCTCCTTCGTCCTCGGCGGCCTGATCCTTCTCCTCGCGCTGATGAGCGTCTCCAGCCTGAAGGGCGAACAGCTGTCCACGGACGGCCTGCAGTACGTCGTGCTCGACGTGCTCGGGCCGACGGCCGGCAAGGCGATGCTGTGGTGCGTGCTGATCGCGGTCACCGTCTGCGCGCTCGCCGTCCACACGGCGGCGATCCGGCTGGCGTTCGCGATGGCCCGCGACAACAACCTGCCCGCGTCCTCGCTGCTCGCGAAGGTCAGCCCGCGCTTCCAGACACCGGTGCTGCCCGCCGTGATCGTCGGAGTCCTGTCGCTGGCAATCCTGCTGGTCAACATCCGTCAGCCGCAGATCTTCACCGTCGTGACCAGTATCGGCATCATCATGATCTACCTCGCCTATCTGGGCGTCACCGGACCCATGCTGGTCGCACGGCTGCGCGGCAGGTGGCAACCGGCCGGCGACGGCAAGTTCTCGCTGGGCCGGTGGGGCCTGCTCGTCAACATCGGGGCCGTGGTCTGGGGCGCCGCCATGACGACCAACCTGATCTGGCCGCGCGCCTCCGTCTACAACGCCACCGCCCCCTTCCACTGGTACCTCCGGTGGGGCGCCGTGCTCTTCGTCGCGGTCATCGCGGGTGGCGGCTTCGCCTACTACTGGTTCGTCCAGCGGCACCGGACGGGTGTGCTCGCCGGACACCGTCTCGAGGAGACCCCGGCCGCTCCGGCCGCTCCCCTCGCCGCCCCAGCGGCCGACTGAAGGAGGTCAACCCCCATGGACCAGCCGATCACGAGCCCCTCGCTCATGGGCCGACCACCCGTGGACACCGACGAGTTCGACTATGTGGTGGTGGGCGGTGGCACCGCGGGCAACGTGGTGGCGGCAAGACTCTCGGAGGACCCCGGCGTCACGGTGTGTGTGCTGGAGGCGGGCCCGAGCGACGTCGGCGACGACGATGTCCTCAAACTGGAGCGCTGGATGGGCCTGTTGGAGTCCGGCTACGACTGGGACTACCCGGTCGAACCGCAGTCCAGCGGCAACAGCTTCATGCGGCACGCCCGCGCGAAGGTGCTCGGTGGCTGCTCGTCCCACAACTCCTGCATCGCTTTCTGGGCCCCGGCCGAGGATCTCGACGACTGGGCGGCCAAGGGCTGCGCGGGCTGGAGCGCGGCGGACCTCTTCCCGCTCTACCGGCGTCTTGAGACCAACGACGCCCCCGGCGACCACCACGGCCGCACCGGCCCGGTCAAGCTCCGTACGGTGAAGAGCGAGGACCCGTGCGGCGCCGCCCTGCTGGAGGCGTGCGCGCAGGCGGGCATCCCGACCACCCCCTTCAACACCGGCGAGACCGTGCTGCGCGGGGCCAACTGGTTCCAGATCAACTCCGACGAGAACAACATTCGCCAGTCGTCCTCCGTCGCCTATCTCCACCCGGTCATGGGCCGGCGGCCCAACCTGGAGGTACGGACGGGGGTGCGGGCGAAACAGCTCGTGCTGGAGGGGCGCCGCTGCGTGGGCGCCGAGTACCTGGACCCCGATCTCGTCCACACGAGGACCGTACGGGCGCGCCGCGAGGTCATCGTGTCGTGCGGTGCGATCGACACCCCGAAGCTGCTGATGCTGTCCGGTATCGGACCGGCCGAGCAGTTGCGCGAGGTCGGCGTCGAGGTGGTCGTGGACTCGGCGGGCGTGGGCGAGAACCTGCAGGACCACCCCGAGGGCGTCATCATGTGGGACGCCCTACAGCCGATGCCCACGACGTCCAGTCAGTGGTGGGAAGCGGGCATCTTCTACGACACCGAACCGGGCCTGGACCGGCCAGACCTGATGTTCCACTACGGCTCGGTGCCGTTCGACCTGAACACGGCGCGCTGGGGCTATCCGACCTCGGAGAACGCGTTCTGCCTCACCCCCAACGTGACCCGGGCGAGGTCCCGTGGCACGGTGCGGCTGCGCACCCGCGACTACCGGGACAAGCCGATGGTCGATCCGCGGTACTTCACGCACGAGCACGACGCCCGCGTGATGACGTACGGCCTGAAGCTGGCCCGCCGGATAGCCGCCCAGCCCGCGCTGAGCGGCTGGGCGGGGGCGGAACTGGCCCCTGGGCCGGACGTCCGGACGGACGACGAGCTGCTGGAGTACATCCAGAAGACCCACAACACCGTCTACCACCCGGCCTGCACGGTGAAGATGGGCGCGGACGACGACACTTCGGCGCCCCTGGACGCGCGGCTGCGGGTGAAGGGTGTCGAAGGGGTGCGGGTGGCCGACGGGTCGGTGATGCCGGATCTGGTGACGGTGAATCCGTGCATCACGACGATGATGATCGGGGAGAAGTGTGCGGACCTTTTGAAGCAGGACGCGTAGGGGGCTGCCGGTAAGTGGGGAACTGCCCCTTTCAGGGAGTCGTTTGTGAGGGAGTCGCCGGCGCCGGACGCTTGAACATTCGCGTCGCCGTGATCTCGCTGTGCACGGCGTCCCCCTCCCCGGCCGGGGCCTGCTGCGGCAGCCCCGGCCGGAGGTGTTCCTCCACGCTGATGTACTTCAGCCCCGCGCGGAGGTCGGCGTCGTTGCGAAGGCGGATGACGAGGGGGAACTCGGCGAGCGCGGTCGTGTCGAACAGGCCTGTGGTGTACAGGAGTTGGACGCCGAGCGCGTCGGACACGGCTCGCTGGAGTTCGAGCAGGTAGGTCGCGTTGGCTCGCCCGATGGGGTTGTCGAGGAACAGCGTGCCGGCGTGGCGGTGCTTGTCGCGGCCCCGGTCGTTGCTGCGCAGCGCGGCCATCGTGCAGTACAGGGCGATGGCCGCGGTGAGCAGCTGACCGCCCGAGAACACGTCGCCCATCTGTCCGACCGGTACGCGCTCGGCGCGCAGTACGGCGTCGGGCTTGAGGATCTCGACGGCGATGCCCTTGGGCTGGAGGGCGGCGCCGACTCCCCTCAGGAGCAGGGACATGCCGTCCCGGCGCAGGTCGGAGTTCTTCTTCACGGCGGCGCGGGTCGCCTCGTCGATGACCTCGCCGAGCCGCTCGGTGAGTGTCGCCTGGTCGGGCTCCTCGAACCGGATGCGCAGGAACTCCTGCCCGGACCACTCGCCGAGCCCTTCGGGCAGCCGGGACAGCCGCTGCGCGGACCGCAGGGTGGCCAGCGCCGACTCCACCAGCCCCCGCAGCCGGTCCACGATCGAGTCCCGGTTCCGCTCCAGCTGCGCCAACTCGTCGGTCAGGACCCGGAGTCGGGGAGCGAAGGCGTCCGCCCACTTCTGCGCGTGCTCGGGCAGCGCGGACGCGGGCAGTTCGCGGATCTGCTGGCGAGCGGGGGTGCGCACCGCCTCGTACCGCGTGGAGTTGGCATGCCGTACGAGGATGTCGCTCGCCTCGCGCACCGCGCCTTCGGCCGCGGACAGGTCGGCGGCGCAGCCGCGCAGGGAGCGGCGGGCCTCGGCGGCCGACTGCCGTGCCTCTTCCGGGTTTCCGGGGTAGGGCTCGGGGGCTTCGATCGCTTCGTCCACGGCCTGCTCACGCAGCAGGTCGCGGAGCATGGCGGCGATCTCGTCGAACCCGGAGGCCGCGTCCTCCGCCGCCCGGTGAGCGCCGAGGAGTTCGGCGTGCGCGTCCCTGGCCTGGGCCAACGCCTCGCTGCGGGACGCGAGTTCGGCGGTGGCGGTGCGCAGCAGGACCTGGGCCTGCTCGGCGTCGCGGGGGACGAGTTCCTCGGCGAGCTCGGCGTGCGCCTCGCCGCCCTCGGGCGCGTGCCGCTCGGCCGCGCCGCGCAGCCGTCCGAGCTGCTCGCTCGCCGTGGAGACGCGGGTCTCCAGGAGCTGAACGAGTTCCTCGGCCCGCGCGGAGGCGGCCTGCCGGGAGGGCCCATCCGAGCCTTCGGGTGACTGCAGCAGCTGCTCCGCGCGCGTGCGTACCTTGTTGCTCAGCCGGTCCAGCTCGGCGCGGCCGGCGCTCTCCTCGCTCTCGGACCGCGCCTGCTCCGCCCTCAGGTCGGCTCCGACGCCGACCTTCTCGTAGAGCTGGGAGGCGGCCCGGTAGGCCTCGCGGAGGGCGGGCAGCGACGATTTCGCGGCGTCCTCGTCGGCGTCCGGTACGTCGTCCGGGGCGCCCGCGATCTCCGCGCGCTCGGCGCGCAGGGCGCGGGCCGTGCGGCGCGCGTCATCGGCGGCGCGCTGGGCGGCGCGCCGGTCCTCGTCGGCGGACCGGGCTCGCTCCAGGCAGACCTGGGCGCGGGCCTCCGACTCGACGGCCTCGTCGGCGAGTTCACGCACCTTGACCTGCCAGCCGGCGCGTTCGCGCAACCGGTAGGCCAGTCCGGCTAGGGCGTCGGCGGCGCGGCGGGCCCGCTGGGCGGCCTCCTGCCGTTCGTCCCGCAGGCGGGACGCCTCGCTCGCCACCTCGTCGGCCTCGGCCCGCACGGTCCGTGCCTCGGCCAGCTCGGCCTCGGTCTCCTCGGCGAAGGCACGCGCGTCGTGCGCGGCCTGGGCCAGCTCCACGAGCCGTCCGGCCGGACAGCCCGTACGCCAGGAGGCGAGCCGTGCGGCCAGCTCCCGGTCCTTTCCGAGCCGCGCCGCGAGCGTGCGGATCTCCTCTTCCCGCTCGCCCGCCCGGGCCCGCAGCGCCTGCCGCTCCTCGTCGGCGGCGTGCTCGTCGTGCATGGCCGGGTTCGGCGGTACGAGGAACACGTCGCCGTCGCCCGGTCCGGGCGCCGGAGTGGGGGCGAGCAGGGCGGCTGCCGTACCGACCGCCACGGCCGACCGGGGCAGCAGGGCCGCGTCACAGAGGGCGTCGCGGGCACGCGCGTGTGTGCCCGGGTCGGTGATGATGACGCCGTCGACGAGTTCGGGGCGGGCGGCCAGTACGCGCGCGTGGTCGGTGGGGTCGACGGCCTGGGCGAGATAGCGCCAGCCGGGCAGCGCGGGGATGCCGTGCTCGCCGAGGAACTCGACGGTGGCCAGCACATCGGGGCCGGGCGGCAGTAGCCCACCGTCACCGAGCGCCCCGAGGATCCGGGCGTCGTCGGCCGCGGCGGTCCGCAGTTCGAAGAGCTGCCGCTCGGCGGAGGTGACACCGTCGTCGAGCAGTTCGCGGAGTTCGTCGGCGAAGCGGTCCAGTTCCTCGGGGGTCAGGGGGCCCTCGGCGAGTGCCCGGGACGCGCCCTTCCCGGCGGAACGGGCCGTGGCCCCGCCGGACCCGTCAGTCGTCTCGCCGGCGCTGCTGTCGCCCTCGCTCGCGCCCTGCTGGTGCGGCAGCGCGGTCCGGGCTCGCTGCCGCGCTCCGCCGGTGGACGGCAGGCTCAGCAGCTCGGCGAGCCGTTCCTCGGCCGCGAGGGCTTCGGCGGTGCGCCGCTCGGCGTCGTACGCGCGCTCGGCCGCGGTGGCGGCGTCCGCCGCGCGGGCCGCCGTCAGCTCCGCGCGGGACTCGGCGGACGCCGCCTCACGCGCGTGCTCGGAAGCCCGCCGGGACGCATCACGGGCGGTGTCCCAGGCCTCTACGGCTGTCTTCTCGGCGTCGCTGGCGGCGAGCGCGGCCCGCGCCGGATCCGCGTCGGGAGCGCTGTCGTCGAGCCAGCCCGCGCGCACCGCCTCGGCGGTCTCCTGTTCGACCTCGCTGAGCCGCTGCCGCAGGTGCCCGACCTCGCTGCGGGCGCGCTGTGCCTCGGTGGCGGCGGCGGTGGAGTCCCGGTGGGCGGCCTCACCGACTTCCTGGAGGACGGCGGACCGCTCCTCCTCCTCGTTGGCGAGCGCCTCCGCGCCGTCCGCCGCCGACTGCAGTGCCCGTACGAGGTCGACAGCGGCCTTGGCGCGGGCGGCGAGCGCCGGGGCCGCGTCCCGCTCGGCCTCGCGGATCGCGACGGCCACGCGCGCGGAGCGGTCGGCGGCGGCGCGATGGCGCAGGACGACCTCGGCGGCCTGCCAGGCGGAGTGCATGGTGCGCGCGTCGGCGAGTTCGCGCTTCTGCGCGGCCGCCGTCTTCTCCGCTGCCGCGAGAGCCAGGGAAGCGTGCTGGAAGGCGAGTTCGGCGGCGATCAGCGCGCTGCGTTCCCGCGCGCCCTCGGAATGGGTGACGGTGTACGCCGCGGCGGTGACCCGCTGGGCGAGGTCGCCGGCCCGGACGCGTTCCTGGACGCCCCGCGCGGACAGCCGCCGGGCGAGCGTGCGCGTCCGCCGTTCCGCACCCGCGTGGACGTCCCGCGCGCGGGAACGCGTTTCCGTGGCCTCGACGATCCGGCCGAGCAGGTCCACGGATCCGGCGGTGAAGTCCCGTTCGGCGATCAGTTCGGACCGTCGCCCCAGCTTGTTGCCGAACCCGCCGACCAGGTCGGCGAGTCCGTCGGTGTCCCGGGTGTCGGTGACCGCGCGCAGCAGCAGGTCGGTGAAGTCGGAGTCCTTCTTGACCGCGAAGAGGCCGGCGGCCTCACCCTCGTCGGCGTTCATCTCCCGCTGGTAGCGGAAGAGTTCGGGGTCGAGACCCAGCTCCCCCAGATGCTCGTTCCAGCGGTCGTGGATCTCCTCCCAGTGCACTTCGAGGTGCGGGTACACCTTGCCCGCCTCAGTGATCGCGTCCCGGAAGCCCTTCATCGTCCGGCGCCGTCCTCGGGCACCGGAGACGCCCTCCACCGGCGGCCGTACGGCGGTGGACTCGGCGACGGGAAGGTTGTCGAGGCTCAGCCCGGGGCCGGGCCGGAACGAGTACCAGGCCTCGGCGAACTTCCGCGGATCGTTGGAGACCTGCCGTCCCCGCCACTCGCTCGCCTTTCCGACCACCACCAGCTCACCGGTGAGCGTGTGCTGCCACTCCAGGGCCACATGCCCGCAGTCGTCGGCGAGCAGGAACTTGCGCAGCACACCGGAACTGGCGCCACCGAGCGTGTTGCGGTGCCCGGGCAGCATCACGGAGAAGATCAGCTTGAGGAGTACGGACTTGCCGCCACCGTTCTCCAGGAAGAGCACGCCCGCGGGAGCGGGCCGGCGCGGCGGTCCTACGGGCTCGTCCTCGAAGAACTCCGCCTGGGTGGGCGCGGGGTCGGGCACCGGCTTGCCGACACCCCGCAGGTCAAGCACAGTGTCGGCATAGCGCGCACCGGCAGGACCGATGGAGTAGAGGCGGACCCGGGACAGCTCGTACATGGCGGACTCTCGTAGTCGTAAGGGAGTAGTCGGGTAAGGGAGGGTCAGGCTGGGGGGAAGGGAGCCGGCAGCGGTCAGGAGTGGTGGAACGGCAGCCCGGCGTCGGCCACCAGCTCGAGGTCGTCGGTGTCCTCGGCGGGCAGCAGAGTCGGTGTCCCGTCGGTGACCGGCACGACACCCAGCTCCAGCAGCTCGGCCATGGCGGCGTTTCCGGCCATGTCCCGCACCTGGAGCTGGTAACGGGCCGTCGTCCGATACGTACCGCCGTTGTCGTCACCCGTGCGCTGAAGGAAGCCGGAGTCGGTGAGGAAGACCACGGCCTTGCCGACGATGCCGGTTGTCGAACCGGCCGGTCTCCTCGCGTCCTTGGTGGCTCCCGTCGCGCTGCGCCGCATCCAGATCCGCCAGGCGGCCTCGAGTCCCGGGGCGTCGGTGACCGGGTCGGTGTTCTCGCCCTCTGCCTCTGCCCGCTCCTCCAGCCGTCGGCAGGCCTGCCGTACGAAGGCCTCGACCCCGTTGACGGTGACGCGCCCGATGTAGCCGTCGTCGGCGAGATCCTCGGGTCTCGGAAACGCCATGGCGGCGACGGCGAGATGGGCGAGCCCGTGCAGAAAGCGGTCCGAGCCGTCGGCGGACGTACGACGGGCGTAGTCGCCCATCCGCACGGCGAAGACGGAGTCCTCGGCGGCGGTGACGGCCATCCCCGCGCGCGGGGACACCTCCAGCACGATCAGCCCCAGCCCGGCGGCCACGGCGTCGGCGAGCCGGGCGAACGCCGGGTCCTCGCGATACCGCCGCAGCAGCTCGGCGTACTCCTGGTCCCGGGCGGGCTGAAGCCTGGGCTGCAGCCCGAAGGCCACCAGCCGGGCGGCGTCAGCGGCATCGCCAGGAGTAATCACGGCAGCGGCCGCCGGCGCGGCAACAGCTTCCGGCTCACTCCAGTCGACCTGCTCGTTCACGGCTGAGACTCCTCGGGGTTCTGATAATCGGACGGGCGGGCAGGCGCCCCTACAGGGGCGCGGGGCTGTGACATGTGCGGCTCCGCCGCGTGGGCGCGAACAGCCACAACGGGCCCGCAGCCAGGCGACAACCTCAGCCCCATCACGCCGCCTCCGACCTGCCCGCAGCCATCCCCACCGTGTCCAGCAACGCCACCCCCACGATCAGATCCGCGCCTCCGAACTCCGGATCATCCAGCTCCATCCCGTCATCGACAGCGAACAACAACTTCTCCTCGCCCTGCCGATAGGCCGTCCCGACCGGCGGACTGGCCGCGTGCACGGCCAACAGGGCCACCAGGTAGGGAAGTTCCGTGTCCTGGAGGCGCGCCTCGGCCAGCAACCCCGACAACCGCCGAGGCGCGTCCGCGGGCAGATCCAGCAACTCCATCGCCGCCGCCAGCTGCTCCTCGCTGAACCGGCTGTCGTCCGGCGTGGCGATCAGATCCGGCTCCGGCATCTCCGCGCCGAGGTGCTCCCGCTCCACCGGCGGCGTCAGGAGGATGTCCACGAGGTCGCCCACGCGGACCGACACCGGCGTACGAAGTCCCGTCCCGCGCGCGAAGAACGCGTCCGTGACCCGCACCGCCGCCTCCAGGGGCAACGGCAGCAGAGGGGCGACCAGATGGCCGTACAGGTCGATTCCCGAGGACGTCATCGGCGTCGCGAAGGCCTGCCGGTCCTGCTCGGCGCGGAACAGCGGGCCCGCCTCCAGCAGGCGGGACTGGAGCAGCGTGTGCCGCCGGATGCAGTCCTTCACGATGTCGACGAGTTCGGCGGCGCGCCGCTTCTGCTCCGGGTCCTCGGACTCGTCGCGGGCCTTGCGGATGTTGGTCAGGATCGCGTTCTCATGGCGGTAACGGTCGGCGACATGGTCGAGCGCCTCGGCGATCATGTCGGGGACGGTCTGGAGCCAGTCCACCGCGCGCACGTTGCGCCGGGTCGCGTCCAGGGCCCTGCGCAGGGTCTCCGAGTACTGCACGGTCCGGTAGCGGGCCTGCTCGGCGGCGAGCTGGGCGTCGGCCAGCCTGCCCCGGCTGATCAGCACCTCCAGCTTGACCTCGGCGGCGATCTGGGCGCTGGTGACATCGGTGTCGAGGGCGCCGACGAGTACGTTGACCGCTTCGTCCGTCGTACGGAGGTAGACGCTGCCGCCGTATCCCGGGACCTCCTCGATCAGCTTGAAGTCGTAGTCGCGGCGCACATACGTGCCGTCCTGGGTGAACGTGCCGTACACGGCCCGGAAGCCTCGGTCGACGCTGCCGACGTTGATCAGGTTCTCCAGGACCCAGCGGGCGACACGCTCGTGCTCGGTGGCGGGCCGCTGGGGGGCTTGGGCAGCGATGCGCGGGACGAGGCGGGCGACGATCTGGTCATGGTCGGCGCCGGTGTCGAAGTCCATGTTCAGGGTGACCAGGTCGATGGCCGAGAGGGCCACCTCCGCCATGCCGTACACCGAGTACTCGCCCGCGAGATTCGCCTTGCGCGCGTCCAGGTCGTGGAGCGGGGCGGTGCAGGCGAGCGCGCGTAGGCGGCGCGCCAGTCCTTCGTCGGCGGCCGGGCCCGGAGCGGGGCGCGGCCCCGCGCTGAGCTGGGGCGGAACGCTGTCCGTCGATGCAGGCGAAGTCACGCTGCACAGACTAGGTCCTCGGTCTGACAACGACCCAAACGACTCAGAAGCGGCCCGCCGTCACCCCGCCACCGTGCCGTTCACGCCTGCTGGAACGCCGCAGGTCCAAAACCCCGTACCGGCTTACCCGTCCTCGCCGACCCGCCGCCCGTAGACCTCCACGACCCGCTTGAGGGAGTCGTCGAGATAGACCGAAAGCAGCCCCTCGGCAAGCTCCCGGTCGCCCGTCCGGAGGGCTCGCAGTATCTGCTCGTTGCGTGCGAGGTAGGGCTCGTGCAGGCGTCGCGGGTCGTCCACGACGTGGAAGGCGAGGCGCAGTTCGGCGAAGACGCTGCGCATCAGCTCGTCGGTGCGGGCGCTGCCGGCCAGTGCGACGAGTCGGCTGTGGAAGTGGATGTTGGCCGTACCCAGCCCTTTCCAGTCACCCTCGCGCGCCGCTCGCTGCCCCTCCTCGACGGCCGCCGAGAGGTCCTCCAGGGCGTACGGCGGCTCGCCGAGGCCTCGGACGACGGCGCACTCGACGAGGGCGCGGGTGCGGTAGATGTCCTCGACGTCCTCGACCGTGAGGACTCGTACGAAGACGCCTCTGTTGAGTTCGTGGATCAGCAGGCGTTCGTGCGTGAGCAGCCGGAACGCCTCGCGCAACGTGTTGCGGGAGACGCCGAGGGCTCCGCCGATGCTGTCCTCGGAGAGCCGGGTCCCTGGCGGGAAGTACCCGTCGGCGATACGGCTCCTGAGGATGTCCGACACCCGCTCGGCGGTACTGGTGCGCCCGAGGAGGGCGCGGTCGTCGGCCAGTCCCGTCAGCTGCTCTGCCATGCCCGGAATTCAATCGCAGATACGAGAACGAAACAACACAGGTATTGAAGGATCGTTCAACGATCCTCTACCTTGCTTGACAGGCGCCGCTGGATCCACGCGGTACCGGTCTCTTCCGCACCGCTCATCCCTGAAGCACCCTCCGTCCCTCACCTGCGAGGTGCACATGAGCACGACCCCTCCGCCACCGGCTCTGCCCACCGAAACCCGCCCCGGTGCGGGTGAGCCCGCCGTCGACGAAGGCGCGTTCGCCTGGCTGCGGGCGCTGGGCCCGCGAGGCCGCCGCGCATTCGGCGGCGCGTTCGGCGGCTACGCCCTGGACTCGTACGACTACTTCACACTGCCGTTGAGCATGGTGGCGCTGTCCGCGTACTTCGGCCTGGACAGTGGCCAGACCGGTCTGTTCACCACGGTCACCCTGGTTGTCTCCGCGATCGGCGGCGCCGGAGCGGGCGTGCTCGCGGACCGGATCGGCCGGGTCAGGGCGCTGATGATCACCGTGATCACGTACGCCGTCTTCACCGTCGCCTGCGGCTTCGCGCCCAACTACGAGACGCTGCTGGTGTTCCGCGCTCTTCAGGGCCTCGGTTTCGGGGGTGAGTGGGCCGTCGGCGCGATCCTGGTGGCCGAGTACGCGAGCCCGAAGCACCGCGGCCGCACACTCGGCGCGATCCAGAGTTCCTGGGCGGTGGGCTGGGGACTGGCCGTGATCGTCTACACCACGGTCTTCTCGTTCGTCGACGACGATCTGGCCTGGCGCGTGATGTTCTGGACCGGCGCCCTGCCCGCGCTGCTGGTCATCTGGGTGCGCCGCTCGGTGCACGACGCGCCCCGGGCGGTCGCCGAGCGCGAGACGAACCCCAGGAAGGGGTCGATCGCGGAGATCTTCAGGCCCGGTACGCCCGAGGCCCCCGGCCTGCTGCGCACCACGCTCTTCGCGTCCCTGCTGTCCACCGGTGTCCAGGGCGGCTACTACACCCTCGCGACTTGGGTGCCGACCTACCTGAAGACGGAGCGAGGACTGTCGGTCGTCGGCACCGGTTCCTACCTCACGTTTCTGATCTCCGGCGCCTTCATCGGCTATCTGACCGGCGGATACCTCACCGACCGGATCGGCCGCAAGCGCAACATCTGGCTGTTCGCGGTCCTCTCGGCGCTCTGCGTCCTCGCGTACGCGAACATCCCCGACGGCTCCAACAACCTTCTCCTGGCGCTCGGTTTCCCGCTCGGGTTCTGCATGTCGGCGATCTTCAGCGGCTTCGGCTCCTATCTGAGCGAGCTGTACCCGACCGCCGTACGCGGCACGGGACAGGGCTTCACCTACAACACGGGCCGGGCCGTCGGCGCCGTCTTCCCCACCACGGTCGGTTTCCTCGCCGACAGTTGGGGCGTGGGCGGTGCGCTGGTATTCGGCGCCATCGGATACGGCATCGCCGCACTGGCCCTGCTCGGGCTGCCGGAGACTCGCGGAAAGGAACTTCAGTGAACCGCACGGAAGACCGCTCCCTGACCCTCGTCGACGAGAACGCGCACGCGTGGAGCCCGAAATCCGCGCGAGCCCGGTTCCGCGCAGGCCTGACGGGGCCCACGGCGGGCGTCGCGGCCGGCCACACCCAGGCCAACCTGATCTCGGTGCCCGCCGACTGGGCGTACGACATGCTGCTGTTCTGTCAGCGCAACCCGAAGCCCTGCCCGGTCCTGGACGTCACGGACGCCGGTTCGTGGACCACCGTCCTCGCCGAGGGCGCGGACCTGCGCACCGACCTGCCGCGCTACCGGGTCTGGCGGGACGGCGAGCTGGTGGAGGAGCCCACGGACGTGCTCGCCCACTGGCGCGACGACCTGGTGACGTTCCTCATCGGGTGCAGCTTCACCTTCGAGTGGGCGCTCGCCGAGGCGGGCGTTCCGATCCGGCACATCGAGCAGGGCCGCAACGTCCCGATGTACGTGACCGACCGTCAGTGCCGTCCCGCCGGGCGGCTGCACGGCCCCATGGTGGTGTCGATGCGCCCGGTACCGCCGCAGCATCTGGCGGCCGCCATCCGGGAGAGCAGCCTGCTCCCGGCGGTGCACGGCAGCCCCGTACACTGCGGCGATCCGTCGGGGCTGGGCATCGATGATCTCGGCCGGCCCGACTTCGGCGATCCGGTGGACCTCGCGCCGGACGACATCCCGGTGTTCTGGGCCTGTGGAGTGACCCCGCAGGCCGCGGTCACGGCGTCCCGTCCGCCCTTCGCCATCACACACGCGCCGGGGCAGATGTTCCTCACCGACACCCGCGACGAGCAGTACCGCGTCGCCTGACCGGAGCGTGACAGGAGTCCGGAAGATGATCGACCTGAACGCCGACCTCGGCGAGGGCTTCGGCCGTTGGCGGCTGACCGACGACGAACGACTGCTGACCGTCGTCACCAGCGCCAACGTGGCCTGCGGCTTCCACGCCGGAGACGCGCCCACCATGCGGCGGGTGTGCGACCTGGCCGCCGCACGCGGCGTGCGGATCGGTGCCCAGGTCTCCTACCGCGACCTCGCGGGCTTCGGGCGGCGCGCGATGGACGTGCCGCCCGACGAACTGACGGCCGAGGTGGCCTACCAGATCGGCGCCCTGGAGGTCTTCGCGCGCGCGGCGGGCACGCGCGTGTCGTACGTCAAGCCGCACGGCGCGCTCTACAACCGCGCCGTGCACGACGCGGAGCAGGCGGGGGCGGTGATCGACGGCGTGCTGCTGGCCGGCAAAGGGCTGGCGGTGCTCGGGCTGCCCGGTTCGCGCCTGCTGGAGCTGGCCGGGGCGGCGGGTCTGCCGGCCGTCCCCGAGGCGTTCGCGGACCGCGCGTACACCGAGGAGGGAACGCTCGTGCCGCGCGGCCAGGACGGGGCGCTGGTGACCGACCCCGACGCTGTCGTGGCCCGCTCCGTGACCCTCGCCCGGACCGGCGTGGTCGCGTCGCGCTCCGGGGCGCCCCTCGCGATCCGCGCCCGCTCCCTGTGTGTCCACGGCGACACGCCCGGCGCGGTGGACCTGGCCCGCCGGGTCCGTGCGGCCCTGGAGGCGTCGGGCGTCGGCGTGGAGGCCTTCGTATGAGGGGACCGAGCGGGACGACGAGCGGAACGAGCGGTTTGAGGGCATTGCCTGTCGGCGACGACGCACTGCTGGTCGAGCTGCCCTCCGGCGAGCAGGCCCAGGCCCTGCACGCGGAACTGCTGCGCCGCCGCGCGGAGGGCACCCTGGCCGTTCGGGAGATCGTCCCGGCGGCCCGTACGGTCCTGCTGGACGGCCTCGCCGACCCCGTCCGGCTGGCGTCCGAACTGACCGCCTCCGACGTGCCCCCGGCGCTCCCGGAGACCCAGGAGATCATCGAACTCCGGGTGCGCTACGACGGCCCGGACCTCGCCGACGTGGCCGCGCTGTGGGGCGTGTCCGAACACGACGTGGCGCGCATTCACGCGGACACCGAGTTCCGGGTCGCCTTCTGCGGTTTCGCACCCGGCTTCGGCTACCTCACCGGTCTCCCGGAGCGCTACCACGTACCGCGCCGGGCCACCCCGCGGACGTCCGTCCCGGCCGGTGCGGTGGGGCTGGCGGGCCCGTACACGGGCGTGTACCCGCGTTCCTCGCCGGGCGGCTGGCAGCTGATCGGTACGACGGACGCGGTCCTGTGGGACCACGCGCGCGTGCCGGCCGCGCTGCTCGCGCCGGGCACCCGGGTCCGTTTCGTCCCGGTGGGCCGCCGATGACGGATCGCGCGCTCCTCGTCGTACGGGCGGGGGCGCTGACCACTGTGCAGGACCTGGGGCGTCCCGGGTACGCCCATCTCGGGGTGCCTCTGTCCGGTGCCCTGGACGCGCCGACGGCCGCGCTCGTCAACCGGCTGGTCGGCAACCCGGCCAAGGCGGCCGTCCTGGAGACCACTCTCGACGGCTGCACCCTGCGCCCCCGTTGCCCGGTCACCGTCGCGGTCGGGGGCGCCCCCTGTCCCGTCACGGTCGACGGCCGCCCGGTGGCCTGGGGCGCGGCGGTGTGGGTGCCCGCCGGTGCGCTGCTGGACATCGGGACGGCCGTGTCCGGCGTACGCGCTTATGTGGCCGTCTCCGGCGGAGTCGCCGTCGAGCGGGTGCTCGGCAGCCGCTCCACCGACCTGCTGTCCGGTCTGGGGCCGCCGCCGCTGGCGGACGGCGCGGTGCTGCCCCTGGGGAACGTGATCGGCGGGCACGCACGCGTGGACGTCGTCCCGCAACCGGCGCCCCCTGCCGGACTCGTGCTCCGGGTGACCATGGGTCCACGCGACGACTGGTTCACGCCGGCCGCTCTTCGGGTCTTCACCACGTCCGCGTACCGGGTCTCCTCCGCGAGCAACCGGATCGGGCTGCGCACGGAAGGCCCTTCCCTGGAGCGGGCCTTCTCCGGCGAACTCCCCAGTGAGGGCATGGTCCTGGGCGCGGTCCAGGTGCCCCCGGACGGCAGGCCGGTGGTCTTCCTCGCCGACCATCCGACCACCGGTGGCTATCCGGTGATCGCGGTCGTACGCACCCCGGATCTGCGCGCCGCCGCCCAGGCGACGCCGGGCACACCGGTCCGTTTCGTTTCCGTACGCCGCCACTGAGCCCGCCGAGCCGGTCCGGCGGCCGGACGCGCCGAGCCCGCGCTCGCCCGTGCCCGGCCGGCGCCGTAGCGGCCTTCCGACACGGTCCGCCGGGCAGGCCTACGCCACGTCCGGCCCGGCCCGGTGCTCCGCCACCGACAGGGCGGCCAGGGCGGCCGCCACGGCGTGGGACGCCCCGAGGTCGAGGCGGGCGCTGGTGCCCCGCGCGCGGTGGCGGATCTCCTGGGCGGCGAGTCTGAGGAGCTGCGGCAGCAGGTCGGTGCACCGCCGCGCCACCCAGCCCGTGCCCGCGGTGGCCAGCCAGCGCAGGCTGGCCGACCGGGTGGGCGCGGGATGGTCCGGTGCGGCCGACGGACCCGGCCCGCCGACGACGCCCGACTCCGCGAGGAGCGCGTGGAAGCGGACCGCGAGCTGTCGGTGCCCCCGCTCGCCTGGATGCAGCCGGTCCGCGCTCCACATCTCGCGTTCGCTGAGCCACTCGCCCTCGGCGGCGTGCAGATGCACGGCCCCGTACCGCTCGGACAGCGCGTGGACGACTGTGTTGACCGCCCGCTGCCGCCGGGCCAGCGGGTTCGCCAGGACGCCGGGCAGTCCCAGCATCGCCCCGGGGTCGGGCAGGCAGGCCGTGAGCAGGAGGGCGCCCCGCTCGGTGAAGGCCGCGTACACCTCGTCCAGCCGGGCGGCCACCGCGTGGATGTCGAAGGTGCGGCGCAGGGTGTCGTTCACCCCGATGACGACCGACACGACGTCGGGTTCCAGGGCGAGGCCGGCGGGCGTCTGCCGTTCCAGCACCTCGCGCGTCTGTGCCCCGCTGACCGCGAGGTTGACGAACTCCACCGGCGCGTCGCCGAACCCACCGGCGAGCAGCGCGGCCCAGCCGCGCCATCTACCGTCCACGGGATCGCCCACGCCCTCGGTCAGCGAGTCGCCGAGCGCCACGAACCGCAGCGGTCTCATCCGACACCCTCCGGTACGACGGGCCGCGCGGGCGAGTCGTCGGCGGACAGCACCGCCGCGTCGTGGGCCGCGAGGAACGCCTCCACCGCGGCGGGCCACCCGAAGCACTCCGCACGCGCGCGTGCGTTCTCCCGGCGCTCACGCTCGGGCCGCTCCAGCAGCAGGCGTATGGCGTCCGCGAAGGCCCCGCCGTCGTCGGCCGCGACGGCCCCGGCCGACCCGATCACCTCGGGCAGCGCGGAGGACGCGCTGACGACCACGGGTGTCCCGCAGGCCATCGCCTCCAGCGCGGCGAGACCGAACGTTTCCGCGGGCCCGGGTGCGAGGCACACGTCGGCGGACGCCTGGAGCCCGCCGAGCAGTGCCCGGTCGGCGACGTGCCCGAGGAAGACGGCCGGCAGCCCCCGGTCGCGCGCCCGCTGCTCCATCCGGGCCCGCAGCGGCCCGTCACCGGCGACCACCAGTCGCGCCCGCTGTCCGCGCCGCAGCAGCGCCTCCAGGGCGTCCAGGGCCGTGCCGGGTCGCTTCTCTACGGACAGCCGGGAGCACATCACGAGGAGCACCTCGTCCTCGCGCGCGTGCCCGGCGCGCAACGCCGGGTCCCGCAGCGAGGGGTGCCGCCGCACCAGGTCGACGCCCAGCGGGGCCCGTACGACATTGCGCGCGCCGATCCGCACGAACTCCCGCTCGGCGAACTCGGTGGTGCACACCACGCGCGCGTAGGTGTGTGCCGTACGGACGTTGAGGGCGTCGGCGGCGCGCCGGGAGAGGTTCTCCGACAGGCCCCAGGTGCGCAGGACGCCGTCGGCTGTCTCGTGGGAGACCATCACCGCGGGGACGCGTGCCCGGCGCGCCCACCTGCCGGTCCAGCGCAGCGTCGTCCGGTCGGACACCTCCAGGCGGTCCGGCGCGAGGTCCTCCAGAAGGGCGGCGACGCGCCGCTTGTCGGTGAGGACGCGGTAGCCGCCGGTGCCGGGGAGCAGCGGGCCGGGCAGGGTGATCACCCGCCCCTGTTCGGTGTCACGGTCGCTCGCCCGGTCACCGGGCACGACCAGGACGGGCTCGTGTCCGGCCGCGCGGTATCCGGTGCCGAGTTCGCGCAGCGCGGTGCGCAGGCCGCCCGAGGAGGGGGCGACGAAGTTCGCCAGCCGGACGATGCGCAACGGTCCGCTCGTGCGGCCGGTGGCCTCGCCGGTCATGCGGCCACCACCGTCCGCGCGGTGAGGATGTCGGCGTAGTGCCCGACGAGCTGGTCGCCGACCGCCGCCCAGGTGCGGCCCTCGACCATGGCCCGGGAGGCGGCGCCGTACACGGCCCGCAGGCCCGGGTCGCCGGCCAGGGACCACACCGCGTCCCGGACGGCGGCCGCGTCGCGCGGCGGGACGAGCAGGCCGGTGCGCCCGTGGGCCACCAGGTCCAGCGGTCCGCCCGCGGCCGGCGCGACGACGGGCACGCCGCTCGCCATGGCCTCCTGCACGGTCTGGCAGAAGGTCTCGAACGGGCCGGTGTGCGCGAAGACGTCCAGCGAGGCGAAGATCCGGGCGAGTTCGTCACCTGTACGGCGGCCCAGGAAGACCGCTCCCGGCAGCTGCTCGCGCAGTCCCGGCTCGCTGGGTCCGTCGCCCACGACGACGACCCGTACGCCGTCCAGGCCGCAGACCCCGGCGAGGAGTTCGACCTGCTTCTCGGGGGCGAGCCGGCCGACGTAGCCGACGATCACCTCACCGTTCGGGGCGAGCTCGCGGCGTATGGCCTCGTCCCGGAGTTCGGGGCGGAAGCGCGCGGTGTCCACGCCGCGCTGCCACAGCTTCACCCGGGGCACGCCGTGCGACTCCAGGTCGTGCAGGGCCGCGCTGGACGGCGCGAGGGTGAGGTCGGCGGCGGCGTGGACGGAGCGGATGCGGCGCCAGGCGGCCGCCTCGCCCGCGTGGACGTATGTGCGGGCGTAGCCGGCCAGGTCGGTCTGGTAGACGGCCACGGCGGGGATACCGAGCCGGGCGGCGGCGGCCATGCCGCGTACGCCGAGGATGAAGGGACTGGCCAGGTGGACGAGGTCCGCGCGGTGCTCGGTGATCGCGGCGGCGACGCGTCGGCTGGGGAGGGCGACGCGGACCTGGGGGTAGCCGGGGAGCGGTAGGGAGGGGACACGGATGACGGGGCACGGCGCCGAGGCGTCGGGCCCGTTCCCGTTCCCGGCGGCGGTGGCCGGGGCGACGACGAGGGGAACGTGACCGCGATCGACGAGGTGCCGGGCGGTCTGGAGCGCGCAGTGGGCCACGCCGTTCACATCGGGGGGAAAGGATTCGGTCACGATGACGACACGCATAAGGGTGTTGTCGCCGTACTGGACGTGCCCTCGTCAACGTCGATCTGTCCGGCCGGGAAACGTCCCATGAGCGTTGCGCACCGCCCCCTCGCAGGTCGGCGCGCGTCCACACGCTCATGATCCCCGGGTCATCCCCCGTTCATACAGCGGTGCTGTCGGGCCCGATCCGGCTTCGTACGGCTGTCTGGACTTCGGCTTCCTCGGCCGGGTCGGCGGCGAGTCTGCGCAGTTGGTCGACGACCCTGGCGTCGCCGGTCTCGGCGTGCCGGGCGGCTACCTCTCTGGTGGTCTCCTCGCAGTCCCACAGGCATTCGACAGCGAAGCCCGCGGCGAAGGAGGGGTCGGTGGCGGCGAGGGCCCGGGCGGCCCGGCCGCGCAGATGGGACGAGGCGGTCTCGCGGTAGATGTGGCGCAGTACGGGGGCCGCGCAGACGATGCCGAGCCGCCCCGCGCCGTCCACGAGAGTCCACAGGGTCGGTGCGTCGGGTCCTTCGCCCCGTACGGCCTCCCTGATCGCGCCGAGGACGAGGTCTCTGTCCCGGGTGCCGCCCAGGCAGGCGAGCATCCGGCCGGCGGCGGCGCCCAGCGGGTCGGGCCGGTGGACCCACCCGCGCGCGCGGTCCACAGCGGCGATACTGCGCATACGTTCGAATGCGTCGACGGCGGCCTCCACGACGGCCGTCGAGCCGTCGGCGACCGCGCCCTCGATCAGCTCGAGGGCATCGGGATCGTTGCCGTCCGCGAGATAGCGCAGAGCCGTACATCGGGCGCCGTCGCCACCATTGCGGGCCGCCTCCACGATCTCGGGCCGGTCCTCCGGGCCCGCCACAGCCGTCAGGCAACGAGCGGCGGGCACATGAAGCACGGCGCCGCGGTCGATGCCCTGCTGGGCCCACTCGAAGACGGCCCGCACACTCCAGCCCGGGCGGGGCCCGGACGGCCGCATCTGGCGTTGCCAGCGGTCGAAGCAGCCGGTCTCCTGGGCGGCACGCACGCGCGTGGAGATCGATTCGCGCGGATCGTCGGCCCACAGCCGCCAGGGCCGGGGCTCGAAGGCGTCGCGCACGACGGCGGCGAGTTCGGCCTCACCCTCCGCGTCGGGGGCGAAGCGTGCCAGCACCGGGGCGGCGAGGGCGCGCAGCCCGGCGTCGTCGTCCCTGAGCGCCAGTTCGTCCAGTGCCCAGGCCCAGCCGGTGCCGGTGGCGGCGTACCTGCGCAGCAGTTCGAGCGCGTCCCGCCTGCCGTAGGAGGCGAGGTGGCCGAGGACCGCGAGGGCGAGCCCGGTGCGTGACTCGTCGGTGTCGAGGATGTCCTCGGCGTCGAAGAGATGGGCCTCGATCGCGTCGAGCTCGCCGTGGAGGTCGAGATAGAGACGGGCGTAGTAAAGGGAGCGGTTCTCCACCTGCCAGTCGTGGCGGGGGTCGTGGAGCACGCAGTGGTTCAGCGCCGCGAGCGCGTCGGCCCGCGGTGCGGTGAGCGCGTGCAGCGTGCCGTCGCCGCGGCCCCTCTGGAGCAGGCCGAGCAGCGTACCGCTGGGCGCTATGACCGGATCGAACATGGGAAACAGCCTCACATCAAGCGTCGACGCAACCGGGATCTTGCTTTACCTGGCCGCGTGACAACACGTCGGAGCGCCCGCCGTTTCCTGCTTGCTGTAGACCATCTTCCTCTGCCTCTCGTAGGTGGGCCCACGCGGACCGCCTCACGGCCCGCGCGGTGCGGCAACTTCTGCCCGGCCATGGCGTCCGTGAATCACGACGTCATGATGACCCGGCTGTTCAAGCTGCCGCGACCGTATTTCCGGCGGCCCCGTTCCGCCTCCCCCGTTTTCCGTGTCGTAGCTGGTCAGTGTGTACGGCTCAGTGCGCGCCGAACAGCTCCAGCAGTTCCGTCTTGCCGAACATCCTGGCGGTGTCGACGGCCGAGGGCATGCCCTCGGCCGGGTTGGCTCCGCCCTCCAGGAGAGCCTGGATGACGTCCTGCGCACCCTTGAAAACCGCCCCGGCGAGCGGGGTCTGGCCCCGGTCGTTGACCCGGTCCCCGTCGGCACCGCGCGCGAGAAGCGCCCGGACCGCGTCGGCGTGGCCGTGGTAGGCGGCGAGCATCACCAGGGAGTCGCCGCGGTCGTTGGTGAGGTCGGCCGGCACGCCCGCGTCCACGTACTCCACGAGCGCCTCGGTCTGCCCCTGCCGGGCCAGATCGAAGATCTTGGTCGCCAGCTCCACGACCTCGGGGTCGGGGGCTTCGCTCATCGGCCGGACCACCTCTCGTTACAACCGTACGGGTGAATCGTCAGCGTACTGGCTCGGCGGGCACATGACCCGACGTCTCCGCGGCAAAGATCAGCACGCCCGAACGGCAACGAATGACACCAAACAACTCCGCCGACCGAGTGAAATATGCCGAAATACACCCGATTGCACCTTTTATCGTATAGATACATGCGGTGATCCTGGAAGAACTCACGGTGACTGTCCCCACCACACCAGGAGATCCTCATGATCCTCTCCATGTCAGGCGTCGTTCTGCTCGGCATCATCGTCTTCCTCTTCTTCAAGAAGGACGGCCTCAAGGGGTCGCACGCCTTCGTCGCCGCGCTGTTCGGCTTCTACCTCGCGAGCACCGCCATCGCGCCGAGCATCAAGGCCGGCGGCGAGAGCCTGGCGAGCCTCCTAGGCGGAATCAAGTTCTGACGTCCTCCCGCCCGCACGCACACCCCAGGAGACAGCAGTGGCCCGGCGCCCCCTCCCCCGCATCCTGAGCAACGGCAGCGCACAGATCGCCCGGAGCCGGGATCTGGCCCGGACCGCGGCCGACAGCGCCACCGACGTCCTCCACCCGCTGATCACGATCAGCCGGGGTCTGCGCCGACTGGCCTCGGCCGGGCGGCGCAGATGGGCGGACACGCCCAAGGACAACCGCGGGCCACTGCTGTTCATGGTGGCCTCGATGATCCTGGTCGTGGCCCTCGTGCCGTACGGCCCGCTGCTCGCCGTCATCTCGGTGATGGCGGCAGCGGCCTGGCACGGCCGGGACCGCGCCCCGGCGGAGCCGGAAGGCCCCGACGAGACCCAGACCGAACGCCTCAAGTCCCTGTACGAGGCACTGGTGCCCTATTTCGCGAGCCCCGACGACCCCGACCCCCTCTACGCCCACGGCGGCGACTGGGAGAAGACCTTTCCCGCATACGAGTTCGACGGCACCGGCCGCGTCTCGCACCTGACGGTGCGCTACCCGGCGTACTTCACCGACGGCGAGGCCGCCTCCCGCGCACGGATCGAGCAGCTGCTGCACGCCAAGTCGGGCCGTGGCCGGGAGTACCACTTCGCGTGGGACGAGGAGGGCAACGAGCTCTCGGTCACCGTCCTGCCGCCCCTCCCGACCGACATCGCCGCGCAGCGCTTCGTCACGTCCCCCGGCGAGACGGTGCTCGGCTTCACCGACCCCACCGAGGTACAGCGCACGCTCCCCCTCAGCCATGGCGAGGAGCGGCGCGACGTCCCGCCGGTCGTCTGGCGCACCGGCCCCCGCTCCACCGAACCGCACCTCCTGGTGATGGGCGAGCCCGGCACCGGCACCACGACACTCCTGCGCTCGATCGCCCTCCAGGCCCTCCAGTACGGCGATGTCGTGATCGTCGACGGCAACGGCACCGGCGAGTACGCGTGCCTGACCGGCCGGGACGGCGTACTGGCCATCGAGTGCGCCCCGGCCGGAGCCCTGGCGAGCCTCGAATGGGCCGCCCACGAAACGGAACGGCGGCTGATCGCGGCCAACCGGGCCCGCCAGGCCGGTCAGCCGCTCCCCGACGACACCCGACGCCCGCTCTGGCTCCTCCTCGACCGCCCCGGCGCCCTCGCCCACCTGGCCGCCGCCGACGGCCGCCCCGACCCCCAGTCCGCGCTCCAGGTCCCCCTGCGGCACGGCCGGGCGGCGAACGTCACGGTCGTGATCGCGGAACAGTTCGACAGCGCGGACACCCTGAGCGACGCCGTACGGCAGCACACACGCGCGCGTGTCGTCCTCGGGCCCGCTTCCCGCACCCAGCTGGAAGCGGTCCTGGGCGCGCCGCCGCACACGACACCGGTGCCGCTCATGCCCCCGGGCCGCGGCTACGCCCGGCTGGGCACCGGCCCGGTCCTCCGCCTCCAGGTCCCGGCCACCCCGGACCCCCACGACGACGCGACGAGCGACGCGCAGCGCCAGGCGGTTCTGGAGTTGCTGCCGCCGAGGTCGGCCCAGGTACTGGTGAAGCAGGAACAGGAACCGGTGGCCTGACGATCAGGCCACGAACGTACGGGGGGACTCGGCGCCCCCCGACCCCCCGCTCGCCACGATCCGCGCGGCGGCGGCCAACCGGGCGGCCGCCTCGTCGGCCACCGCTCCCCCGACCGTGAACGGCAACCGCACATACCCCTCGAACGCGCCGTCGACCCCGAACCGCGGCCCCGACGGCACCCGCACCCCCACCCGTTCCCCCACCTCGGCGAGCCGTGAACCCGACAGCCCACCCGTACGGACCCACAGCGTGAGCCCGCCCCTGGGCACCGTGAACTCCCAGTCCGGCAGCTCCCGTCGTACCGCCGCGACCAGCGCGTCCCGGTTGTCCCGGGCCTGTTCCCGCCGCATCGCGACCGCCTCTTCCCAGCCACCCGTGCTCAGCAACCAGTTGATCGCCAGTTGTTCGAGTACGGGCGTGCCGAGGTCCGCGTAGGCGCGCGCGGCGACGAGGCTGCGGATCACGTCGGGAGCCGCCCGCACCCAGCCGATGCGCATCCCCGCCCAGAAGGCCTTGCTGGCCGAACCCACGGTGATGACCGTCGACCCGGCGGGGTCGAAACCGCACACCGGGCGGGGCATCTCGACCTCCGGCTCCAGCCACAGTTCGGTCATCGTCTCGTCGGCGACGAGCACCGTGCCCGCCGACCGGGCCGCGTCCACGAGTTGCCTGCGCTGGTCCTCGTCGGCGAGCGCGCCGGTGGGGTTGTGGAAGTCGGCGACGACGTACGCGATCCGGGGCGCGGCCTCACGCAGCACCTGGCGCCAGCGGTCCAGGTCCCAGCCGGCGAGCCCCTCGGCCATCGCGACGGGCACGAGCCGGGCGCCCGCCTCCCGCATGAGCTGCAGGATGTTGGCGTACGAGGGCGACTCCACGGCGATGCGCTCGCCCCGGCCGGCGAACAGATGACAGATCGCGTCGATGGCGCCCATGGCGCCGGTGGTCACCATGATCTGTTCGGGCATGGTGGGGATCCCGCGCGCGGTGTACCGCTCGGCGATCATCGCGCGCAGCGCGGGCAGACCGGCCGGGTAGTCGCCGTGCGTGTGCGCGTACGGGGGCAGTTCCTCCAGGGCGCCCTGGACGGCACGGGTGAGCCACGGCTCGGGCGCGGGCAGGGCCGCCGTACCGAGGTCGATCACCGAGCCGAGGGCCTCGGGGGGCAGGGGTTCGAGCCCGCGCGCGGGAAGTGGGTTACCCGCGGGTACGGCGGTCCAGCTGCCCGCGCCGCGCCGGGACTCCAGGAAGCCTTCGGCGCGCAATGCCTCGTAGGCGGCGGCGACCGTGGTGCGGCTGACGGAGAGGGAGAGGGCAAGTTCGCGTTCGGCGGGCAGCCGGGCGGCGACCGGCACCCTGCCCTCCAGCACCAGCAGCCGAATGCCGTCGGCGAGTGAACGGTAGGCGGGCGGGCGGCGGGTGCCGGGCCCCGCGGGGCGGTCCTGCTGGGAGGTGAGCAGCCGGGCGAGCTGCGCGGTACCCACCGCCGAAGTCCACTGCACCATGCAGATCAGTCCACCTTCCCCGAATTGGCCATGGATGCGATCCGATCCCGAGCCACAGGGTGTCATGTGCCAGGCCACTACCACCACAGGGGGCAGCTCGTGAGTTCGTTGTCAGCGCCGGATCGTCTCGGCAGACGGTTGGTCCAGCTCTACACCGGTCTCGCCCTGTACGGCGCCAGCTCGGCCCTGCTCGTCGAGTCGGGCCTCGGCCTGGAGCCCTGGAACGTGCTGCACCAGGGGCTGGCCGAACTGACCGGCCTGACGATCGGCGTCGTGTCGATCTTCGTGGGCGCCGCCGTGCTGCTTCTGTGGATCCCGCTGCGCCAGCGCCCGGGTCTCGGCACGGTCTCGAACGTCTTCGTCGTCGGTCTCGCCATGGACGGCACGCTCGCCCTGGTCCCCGGCACACACGGCCTCACGGCCCGCGTCGCGCTCCTGGTGGCGGGCATCGTCCTCAACGGCGTGGCCACCGGCCTGTACATCGCGGCGAGCTTCGGCCCGGGCCCGCGCGACGGCCTGATGACGGGCCTGCACCGGCGCACCGGCCGCTCGATCCGGCTCGTCCGTACCGCGATCGAGCTGGCGGTGGTCGCGACGGGCTTCGCCCTGGGCGGCACGGTGGGGATCGGCACGGTGCTGTACGCGGTGGCCATCGGACCACTGGCCCAGCTGTTCCTTCGGGTGTTCGCCGCCCCGGCGGCATCGGACGGCAGCACGGCCGTTGCCACCGGTCAACCGGAAGAAGCCATACTGCGACCGTGACCACGCGGATACGTCATCCCTACCTCGACCATCCCGGCCCGATCCCCTTCGCCCACCGGGGCGGAGCCGCGACCGGGCTCGAGAACACGATGCTCCAGTTCCAGCAGGCCTCCGACGCGGGCTACCGCTACATGGAGGCCGACGTGCAGTGCACGGCGGACGGAAAACTCGTCACCTTCCACGACTCGACGCTGGACCGGGTGACGGACGCCAGCGGCCGGATCGCGGACCTCCCGTGGTCCGACGTGCGGCAAGCGCGCGTGCGGGGCAGCGAGCCGGTGCCCCTGTTTGAGGACCTGCTCGAGGCCCTCCCCGAGGCGCGCTGGAACATCGAACTCAAGTCCGACTCCGCACTGCTCCCGGTGCTGGACCTGATCGAGCGCAACGACTGCTGGGACCGGGTCTGTGTCGGTTCCTTCGACGAGGGACGGGTGGTGCGCGCCCAGCGGCTGGCCGGCCCGCGGCTGGCGACCTCGTACGGCGCCCGGGGCATCCTCGCCCTGCGGCTGCGCTCATGGGGCCTGCCGGCGGGGGTACGCGGATCCGCGGTCGCCGCACAGGTTCCGGAGTCCCAGTCGGGCATCCCCGTGGTCGACCGGAGCTTCCTGCGCGCCGCCCACGCGCGCGGGCTGCACGTGCATGTGTGGACGGTCAACGATCCCGACCGGATGCACCGGCTTCTGGACCTGGGAGTCGATGGCATCATGACCGATCACATCGACACGTTGCGCAAGGTTCTGCAGGACCGGGGCACCTGGTCCTGACTCCCCGCGCGCACCACCTCCACGGGGAAAGCGAGGGGCACGCGTGGGCACCGACACCGTGCGCGGCGAGACGGCCGACGAGACCGCCGGGCGCCGCCGCGAGCAGCGCGGCTGGTACTTCTACGACTGGGCCTGCTCCGTCTACTCGACGAGCGTGCTCAGCGTGTTCTTGGGCCCCTATCTGACGTCGGTCGCCAAGGCGGCGGCCGACCCGGACGGGTACGTGCATCCGCTGGGCATACCGGTCCGCGCCGGTTCGTTCTTCGCGTACTCGGTGTCCTTGTCGGTCATCGTGGCCGTGCTGGTCATGCCCCTGGTGGGCGCCGCCGCCGACCGCACCGGCCGCAAGAAGCACCTCCTGGCAACCGCCGCCTACGTGGGCGCCGCCGCGACGACGGGCATGTTCTTCCTGGACGGCGACCGCTATCTGCTCGGCGGGCTGCTGCTGGTCGTCGCGAACGCGGCCCAGTCCGTGTCGATGATGCTCTACAACTCCTATCTCCCCCACATCGCCACGGTCGAGGAGCGCGACGCGGTCTCCTCGCGCGGCTGGGCGTTCGGTTACGCGGCGGGCTCCCTGGTCCTCGTCGCCAATCTGGTGCTGTACACGGCCCACGACTCCTTCGGCCTCTCGGAGGGCATGGCCGTCCGCATCTGTCTTTCCTCGGCGGGCCTGTGGTGGGGCGCCTTCACCCTCGTACCGCTGCGCAGGCTCCGCGACCGCCGGGCCACCGCCGAGGAGGGCGTGCGGGAGGCCACCTCCCCGGGCCTCAGGCAGCTCGCGGCGACGGTCCGCGACATGCGCCGCCATCCGCTCACTCTCGCCTTCCTGCTCGCCTACCTCGTCTACAACGACGGCATCCAGACCGTGATCTCCCAGGCGTCGGTGTACGGCTCGGAGGAGCTCGGGCTCGGCCAGTCCACCCTCATCGGGGCGATTCTGCTGGTGCAGGTGCTGGCGGTGGCGGGCGCACTGGGGATGGGCCGGCTGGCCCGCTCGTACGGGGCCAAGCGGACGATTCTCGGATCGCTGGTGGCGTGGACGGTGACACTGGCGGCGGGGTATTTCCTGCCGGCCGGCGCGCCCGTCTGGTTCTTCGTCCTGGCCTCCGGGATCGGCCTGGTCCTCGGCGGCAGCCAGGCTCTGTCCCGGTCCCTGTTCTCCCATCTGGTGCCGCCCGGCAAAGAGGCCGAATACTTCTCGGCGTACGAGATGAGCGACCGCGGCATGAGCTGGCTCGGCCCGCTTCTGTTCGGGATCACCTACCAGCTGACCGGAAGCTACCGGGACGCGATCATCTCGCTCGTGGCCTTCTTCGTCATCGGGTTCGCGCTGCTGGCGAGGGTCCCGGTGGAGCGGGCGATTCGCGACGCGGGCAATCCCGTTCCCGAAAAGATTTAGCATCCGTGGCCAAAGAGCGGTAGTGTACGCCGTTGGCCTGCCAGGCGGACCGTTACTGCGCGTCAAAGATGACGAATCGCTGGGTGATATCTGCTTGCAGATGTGACAAAACGGGCGCTGGTGGGTACAACAAGGGGCGGCTACGACGGCGACGCATGACCCGAAACGGGACACGGGACGGGAATCTTTACCGCCGACCGGACGTTGACCGGATGACGACGACAGCGACACCTGTCCTGTGGGCGACAAGCCCGGGAGGCACGATTCATGAGTGAGCGAGCTCTTCGCGGCACACGCCTCGTAGTGACCAGCTATGAGACGGACCGCGGCATCGACCTGGCTCCGCGCCAGGCCGTGGAGTACGCATGCGAGAAGGGGCATCGGTTTGAGATGCCCTTCTCGGTGGAGGCCGAAATTCCGCCGGAGTGGGAGTGCAAGGTCTGTGGGGCCCAGGCGCTTCTCGTGGACGGCGACGGCCCTGAGGAGAAGAAGGCCAAGCCCGCGCGTACGCATTGGGACATGCTGATGGAGCGGCGCACCCGAGAGGAACTCGAAGAGGTCCTCGAGGAGCGACTGGCCGTACTCCGCTCCGGAGCGATGAACATCGCGGTACATCCGAGGGACAGCCGCAAGTCCGCGTAGTCCTTCACAGGGCTGGGCGGCATACAACGCACGCGTGACACCGCGGGTGCCGTACGTGAGGTCTGCGTACGGTGCTTGCGGTTTTGCGTTTTCCGGGCGGTGAGTGCGGGTTGCGGTACCTGGGGGCAGCGCCGCCAGACCCCCCATCGCCCTCACGGGCTCGTCCTCAAACGCCGGACGGGCTAATTGCTGGTGCCCTCATCCCTGACGACCTCGCCCTGGACCACCTTGCCGTCCGGGCGGCGGATCCTCGCCTGCTGGAAGGCGTCGCCCAGGGTGCCGGGGGTCGCCTCGCGCAGTTTGCGTTCGAAGGTGCGTTCCGCGTAGCGGCTGATCGCCTTCTGCAGCGGGGGGATCAGCAGGAGCAGGCCCACGGCGTCCGAGATCAGGCCCGGCAGCATCAGCAGCAGACCGCCGAGCATCAGCAGGCCGTTGCCCTCACTGCCACCGGGGCGGGCCGTGCCCACCGCGGGCATGTCGCTCTGCTGCTGTTGCAGCGTCTCGGTGAGATTGCGGAAGGCTCGACGGCCGGCCCGCTTGATGACCACCGAGCCGAGCACGAACCCGGCGACCAGGAGCAGGAAGACCAGGAAGCCGCTCGCCGCGCCGGCGACCATGGTCAGCAGCCAGATCTCCAGCACCAGCCAGGCGGCGACGCCCAGCGGCAGGAACGTGCGCAGCCGGGAACGCCGCGGCCGGGCGGGGTACGTAGGGGTCGGTGCGCCAGTCGTCATGCGTCCAGTGTGCCTGGGCCAGGCTCAGCACAGGATAAGAGGATGATCAACAGGGCGCTGCTATGGCTTCATGGTCCTGCCGCGGGCCTTGTTCACTCGCTCCACCACGCCCCAGGTCGTGACCCGCCACAGCGCCTCGACCAGGATGTCGCGGCTCATCTTGGAATCGCCGTGCTCGCGCTCGACGAAGGTGATGGGCACCTCGACCACGTGATAGCCGGCCCTGATCGCGCGGCGGGCCAGGTCGACCTGGAAGCAGTAGCCCTGGGAGGCGACCTCGTCGAGGCCCAGGCCTTCGAGGGTCTCGCGACGGAAAGCCCGGTAGCCGCCGGTGACGTCCCGGAGGGGGACGTCGAGCAGGACGCGTGAGTAGAGGCTGCCGCCTCGCGAGATGAACTCGCGGGACTTGGGCCAGTTGACCACCCGGCCGCCGGGCACCCAGCGGGAGCCGAGGACCAGGTCGGCGCCCTTGAGGGCGGTCAGCAGACGGGGCAGTTCCTCGGGCTGGTGGGAGCCGTCGGCGTCCATCTCGATCAGGACGCCGAAGCCGTTCTCCATGCCCCACTCGAAGCCCGCGAGGTAGGCGGCGCCGAGGCCCTCCTTGCCCTTGCGGTGCAGCACCTGGACCTGGTCGTCCTCGGCGGCCAGCTCGTCGGCGAGCTTGCCGGTGCCGTCGGGGCTGTTGTCGTCCGCCACCAGAACATGGGCATCGGGGACCGCCTCGCGCACCCGGCCGACGATCTTCTTGATGTTCTCCGCCTCGTTGTAGGTCGGAATGATCACCAGAGCCGTGCCGAGCGGGCCGAACCGCCGCTGCTGGGCCTCTGCCGCGAGGGTCCCGTCGCCGTCGTTCACTGCTGCCCCTTCAAGTCCGTACGGAGAAGTCCACCATAGTGGCCTCAGCCTGCGCCGACGGCTCGGCACGTTCGTACGGGGGTGTCGATTCGGCAAGAGGCGGGTAAGGGGGTCCGCTTCGCCACCCGTGGACGCTGCGGATCGGGGCCCGGTGCCCTTCGGGCCGACCTGGGACCCGCTGGCTGCGGGTCGACCGAGAGCCGTTGTCTACTGGACGTCCGGGCCCCACCCGGGTCGCACCTTGCCGACCCGGTGGAACGTTCCGCCGCCGTGGCTCGGGCGCTGAGCCTGGCTGCCAGTGACGGTGCGCCGGTGCGGCACACGGTCCCTGACCCAGCGGCGCTGCGGCGACTGCGCGGAGGTTCCCCGGTCGGGCGTCCGGTGGTGGACCCGGCAGAACCTACCGGCCGACTGACGTCAGCTGTCAACAGCGGCTTGACCTGCGGTTCTTTTCCCAATGGCCTGGTCAGCGCCGAGGAGACGCAGGTCGCGCGACGGCGTGCCGCCGTCGATCCGTACCCCGCCGCCCGGGGAGATCACTCGCCCGGCCCTACGAACACCGTCCGGCCGCCGACCACCGTGCGCAGGCAGACGGGGAGGTCGGCGCCCGGAGTGAGATCGGGCAGCCCCGGCGTGCCGGAGCGGGGGTCGGTGGACCAGCGGGCGACCCGGTCGTCGGGCGCCTGGACCACCAGGGCGTCGGTGCGCCACAGGGCGTAGTCCGCAGGCGCGCCCGGCACCAGGACGCCCGCGTCGTCGCGCCCGACGGCCCGCCAGCCGCCCCGGGTGTGGGCCGTGAACGCCGCGCGGACCGAGATGCGGTGCTCCGGGGTGCGGTGGAAGGCGGCTGCGCGGACCGTGCCCCAGGGGTCGAGCGGGGTGACGGGGCTGTCGGATCCCAGGGCGAGCGGGACGCCGGCCTTCAGGAGGGCGGCGAAGGGGTTCAGGGAGCGGGCCCGGTCGGCGCCCAGGCGCCCGGCGTACATGCCGTCGTCGCCGCCCCACAGGGCGTCGAAGGCGGGCTGCACGGAGGCGGTGAGGCCCAGTTCGGCGAAGGCGGCGATGGTCTCGGGGGTGAGCATCTCGGCGTGCTCGACGCGGTGCCGGGCGGCACGGACACGGGCCAGGCCGACCTTCTCGGCGGCGGCGCGCACGCCCTCGACCACGGAGGTCACGGCGGCGTCCCCGATGGCGTGGAAGCCCGCCTGGAGGCCCGCCTCGGTGCAGGCGACCACATGGGCGGCGACGGCGGCGGCGTCCAGGTAGGCGGTGCCGCTGTGACCGGTCCGATCGCTGTACGGCTCGTGCAGGCAGGCGGTGTGCGAGCCGAGGGCACCGTCGACGAACAGGTCGCCGGCGGCGCCGGCCGCACCCAGGGCGCGGGCCTTGTCGACGCCCTCTTCGCCCTGTTCGGCCCAGTAGCCGACCACCCGGGGGCCCGGCTCCTCGGCGGCGAGGCGGAGCAGCCCCGTGAAGTCGTCCTCCGAGGAGATCTCCGGCCCCCCGCACTCGTGGACGGAGCCGATACCGAGCGAGGCGGCGCGCGCGAGGGCGGCGCGCTGGGCCTCGGTGCGCTGCGCCGGAGTCACCGCGCCGAGGGCGGCGGCCCGGACGGCGTGGTGGGCGTCGCCGGTCAGCGGGGCGTCCGAGCGGCCGGTGTCGCCTCGTACCAGGTCGAGCAGTGCCGTCGTCACGACCGCCGAGTGGACGTCGATACGGCTGAGGTACAGCGCGCGTCCGCCGGTGGCCTCGTCCAGCTCGGCGCGGGTCGGCGGGCGCCCGCCCGGCCAGCGGGCGGCGTCCCAGCCGTGACCGAGCAGGACACGGTCGGCGGGACGGGCGGCGGCGAACGCGCGTACGCGGGTGAGGGCCGCGTCCAGGGAGGGGGCGTCGGACAGGTCGAGGCCGGTGAGCGCGAGCCCCGTGGCGGTGGTGTGCACGTGTGCGTCGGTGAACGCCGGCGTGACAAGGGCGCCGTCGAGGTCGATCACCTCGTCCGCCGCGCCCGCGACGGCGTCCGCGGCGCCCTCCGAGCCGACCCAGGCGATATGGCCGCGCTCGACGAGCATCGCCGTCGCGAAGGGGTCGGCGGGGCTGTGGACTTCGCCGCCTCGGAGAAGGACGGTGTCGTGGGGTACCGGGCGTTCACTCATGGGGACAGTTTCCCGCGCGCCCGCACCTGAGCTGTACGTGGGGCGGGTCGCCGGGGCGCCCCACGCCGTCGGCCGGGCGGTTGGGCCCGCTGCTCAGATCTTCGGTGGTCTCGCCTCGTACGGGGTCGACAGGACCACCGTGGTGCGGGTCGAGACACCGGCGAGGGTGCGCACCCTGGCGAGCAGTTCCTCCAGCTCGTGCGGGGTTGCGACACGGACCTTGAGGATGTAGTTCTCCTCCCCCGCCACGCTGTGGCACGCCTCGAGCTCCGGGACGTCCCGGAGGCGTTCCGCGATGTCGTCCGGGGCGCTGGGGTCGAAGGGTTTCACCGAGATGAAGGCCGTCATGGGCAACCCCACGGCCTCCGGGTCGACGACCGCCGCGTAGCCGCGGATGACGCCACGCTGTTCCAGCCGGCGCACCCGCTGGTGCACTGCGGACGTGGACAGGCCCGTGGCCTTGCCCAGGTCGGTGTAACTCATCCGCCCGTCCTTGACGAGCAGCTGCACGATCTGTCGGTCCAGCTCCTCCATGGCGGAGAACCTACAGTGCCGTTGATCTCCTCCGATACCTGAGCGGTGCAGGTCATGCCCTGTTCGTGATGTGGCCCGGATGCCCTGCGCGCCGGACGAGGGACAAAAGCATCGCCACGGGCACCTGCGGACGGCATGTGACCAACGCCACAGCTCTCGAACATGCTCCGTGATGGTCTCGTGATTACCGCCGAGACCGGGCGGGAAGTGCTTGCTGTGGCCGAGGCCGCAGTTGCCTTGTCGGCCCAGCCCGAGGGGGAGTAACCCATGCAGAGTCTTAAGCGCCCTGGTCGCACCGCGCCCAAGAGGCCCCAGTTGGTCACCGAACCCGAGCCGGAGGGCGTCGAACCCGACGCGTTCGACGGCGAGGAACTCGACGACTACGACACCTTCGAGATGTTCCGGGTGATCTGCCCGGACTGCGCGCAGCCCATCGCGCTGCTCGCGGACGAGGAGATCCTGCCGGAGCACGCGCTGTGCGCGTCACCGTGGAACCCGTTCGGGCTAACGGTCTGCGCCGGTACGGGCCGCGCGGCAGCCGAGGCCCGGTCCGCCGACGAGACCGCGGAACTCCAGGAGCAGCACACCGCCCTGCTGTTGACGCTCCCTCAGGGGCTCGACTGGCGGACCCAGCCCTTCTCGCACGTCGGCGGCCCGGGCTCACGCCCGATGCGGGTCCCCGTCATGCGGCGCCACGCCGCCTGAGCGCGTCCGCTCGCCCACTCCGACCGCCCCTCACCATGGTCCGCATGGCTGCCGTGGTGCGGGTCCGGTGCGCGCGTGTGCCGTCGCGAACGCAGAGCCGAATCCGGCACGCGGTGACCTGACCGACGGTCACCGCGTTGCCCTGGCATGACGACCCCCATGTACGCCACGCCGGGACGTCCGCGCCAGTTCTCCGACGGCGACCCGACAGAATCGGTTCCGCAGAGACCACTCAACCAGGGCCGGCCGAACCCGCCGGTGCCGCCGCCCGACCCGCCCATCTACCGTGCCCTGCTGCGCAGTTGGACCGAGCGTGGGCGCACTCTGCCGGGGCGCTACGACCCGGAGTGGGTCCGGCTCGCGGCGCCGCCGGTCGGGCTCGGGATCGTGATCGACCCGTTCAGCGCGTCTCCGGGCCCGCCAGATGACGGGCGATGACCATGCGCTGGATCTGGTTGGTGCCCTCGACGATCTGCAGGACCTTGGCCTCGCGCATATAGCGCTCGACGGGGAAGTCCGCGGTGTAGCCGTAGCCGCCGAGTACCTGTACGGCGTCCGTGGTGACCTTCATCGCCGTGTCGGTGCACAGGAGTTTGGCCATGGCGGCCTGCTTGGCGAACGGCCGGCCGGCGTCGCGCAGCCGGGCCGCCGCGAGATACAGCGCGCGGCCCGCCTCGATCTGGGTGGCCATGTCGGCGAGGAGGAAGCGCAGCCCCTGGAAGTCGGAGATCGGCCGCCCGAACTGCCGGCGCCCGGTGGCATAGGACACCGCCTCGTCAAGTGCCGCCTGGGCCAGGCCGATCGCGCAGGCCGCGATGCCGAGGCGCCCGGAGTCGAGTGCGGCCAGTGCGATCGCGAAGCCCTGCCCCTCCTCGCCGATGCGCCGATTGCCGTCCAGCCGGACCCCGTCGAAGTTGATCTGCGCGGTGGGTGAGCCCTTGAGGCCCATCTTCCGTTCCGGCGCCGCGGCCTCCAGCCCCTGCACGTCGGCGGGTGCCAGGAACGCGGTGATGCCGCGCGGGCCGTCCTCGCCGGTGCGCGCCATGACCGTGTAGAAGTCGGCGATACCGCCGTGCGTGATCCAGGCCTTGGTGCCGGTGAGCACCCAGTCGTCGCCGTCCCGGACGGCTTTGGTGCGCAGGGAGGCGGCGTCGGAGCCGGCGGCGGGTTCGGAGAGGCAGTACGCGCCGAGGAGGCCGCCGCCGAGCATCGCGGGCAGGTGTTCGGCCTGTTGTTCCTTGGTGCCGTAGTTGGCGAGGGCGTGGCAGGACAGCGTGTGCACGCTGGCGCCGAGTCCGACGGTGAGGCGGGCCGCGGCGAGCTCCTCGATGACCTGGAGATAGACCTCGTACGGCTGGTCGCCGCCGCCGTAGTCGGAGGAGTACGGCAGGCCCAGCAGCCCCGACTCCGAGAGCAGGGCGAAGACTTCGCGCGGGAAGCGTCCGGCGTCCTCCTCCTCGGCTGCCTTCGGGGCGATCTCACGCTCGGCGATGTCACGGACGAGCGAGATCAGGTCCCGGGCCTCGTCCGTGGGCAGTTGCCGGTCCACCGGCTGCGGGGCGTGTTCGGGCATGTCGACGCTCTCCTCCCTGTCGGGCGCGACGGCACACGCGCGCCTGAGTCGGGTGGCGTCCGCCGGTCTCACTGGTCACGGCCGATGCTGGCCCTTCCGGGTCACGGACGGGGCCGGTGAACGGCTGTGGAGCTGCGAGTATGCCCGATCGGCGGCATGACGTCACCGGTTAACGAGCGTTTATTCGATCACATCCCGGGGCACCGCGCTCGCCGGTGAATTGGTCCGAACCATTGACCGTAGTGGTCTAGTCCACTTACTGTGCCCGCAGTTCCCGGCACCACCTCCCCCGTGTTTCCCTCCCTTCCGAGGAGACAGCCCCATGCACCGACCGCATCTCCCCCGTGTCCGCCTCAAAACGCTTGTCTCTGCCGCCTGTTGTGCCGTTCTCGGCGCCGGGCTGCTGGCCGGCGCGCATACCGCGACCGCCGCCCAGACAGCCTCACAGGCCGCCGTGCGGCCCGTCCCGAAGGCCGCCGACTCCAAGGTCGTCGGTTACTTCACCGACTGGGGCACCTACGACCGCAAGTACTACGTCAAGAACATCGAGACCTCCGGGTCGGCCGCCCGGCTGACCCACGTCAACTACGCCTTCGGCAACGTCACCGGAGGCAAGTGCGTGATGGGCGACGCCGATGCGGCGACCGGGCGCGCGTACACGGCGGCCGAGTCGGTGGACGGGGTCGCCGACACCGCGAGCCAGCCCCTGCGGGGCAACTTCAACCAGCTGCGCGAGCTGAAGAAGAAGCACCCGAAGCTCAAGGTCCTCTGGTCGTTCGGCGGCTGGACCTGGTCGAGCGGGTTCGGCGAGGCCGCGCAGAACCCGGCCGCGTTCGCCAAGTCCTGCTACGACCTGGTGGAGAACTCCCGGTGGGCCGATGTCTTCGACGGCATCGACATCGACTGGGAGTACCCGAACGCCTGCGGCAACACCTGCGACACCAGCGGCAGGGCGGCCTTCAGGAACGTGATGGCGGCGCTGCGGGCGAAGTTCGGCTCCGGCAACCTGGTCACGGCGGCGATCACCGCTGACGCCACCTCCGGCGGCAAGATCGACGCGGCGGACTACGCGGGCGCCGCCAGGTACGTCGACTGGTACAACCCGATGACGTACGACTACTTCGGCGCGTGGGCGGCGACCGGTCCGACGGCGCCGCACTCGGCGCTGAACTCATACCCCGGCATCCCGCAGGCCGGCAACTACACCTCGGCGACCATCTCGAAGCTCAGGGGGCTCGGCGTACCGGCCTCGAAGCTGCTGCTCGGTATCGGCTTCTACGGGCGCGGCTGGACCGGCGTCACACAGGCGGCGCCCGGCGGCACGGCGACCGGTCCGGCCGCGGGCACCTACGAGGCGGGCATCGAGGACTACAAGGTGCTGAAGTCCAAGTGCCCCGCGACCGGCACCGTCGGCGGGACGGCGTACGCCAAGTGCGGGAGCGACTGGTGGAGTTACGACACCCCGGCGACCATCGGCACGAAGATGGCGTACGAGAACCAGCAGGGACTGGGCGGCACGTTCTTCTGGGAACTGAGCGGCGACACCAAGAACGGTGAGCTGATCAGGGCGATCAAGTAGGCGCATCGGCAGGGCGGTTGGGGCGGAGGTCATGAACCTTCGCCCCTGTGCCGTCAGTTGTCCCGGCGGGCCGGCTCCGGTGTCACATACGTCGGGTCGAGTTCCTCGATGGCGCGCAGGGCGCCGCCCAGCATCTTCACGAGGAGTTCGCGCATGATGTCCCGGGAGAGCTCGGGGCGGTCGATCCAGTCGAGGGTGGCGCCCTCCACGCTGCACACCCAGCCGAACAGGCCCATGCGGGCCAGCGGGGCGACATCCTCTCTGCCGTACGCGCCTTCGGCGATGGTCGCGACGATCGCCTCGCGCACCCCGTCCCGGATGGCGTGCACCTCGGCGTCGAAGCCGACGCCGCCGCTGACGATCGTGCGGTAGGCGGCCTGGTTGTGCTCGGCGAAGCGCAGGTAGCAGTCGATGGTGCGGTGCACACGGTCCACGGGGGCGTGGTCGAGACCACTGGACGCGAAGGTGACCAGGTCGGCGACCGAGTCCTCGACGATGGCGAGGTAGTAGCCGCGCTTCGACTGGAAGTAGTAGTAGATCAGCCCCTTGGCGACCTGCGCCTGACGTGCGATGTCGTCCATCGACAGTGCGTCGTACGACCTGTCGGCGAACAACTTCCGTCCGATGGCGATGAGTTCGGCGCGACGCGCTACGGAGCGGTCGGTGCCGCGCACTCTCGGACGTTCGGCGGCAGGCTGTTGACTACTGTTCAATTCGGGGCCCTGGTCTCCAACTGCGGGCGGGACGTCCGAAGTATGGCAGACCGGAGCCACCTGGACGTTCGACTCTGATCGACGGGCCGTCGCCCGGTTCGCTGCCGATCCCACCGGCTCAGATCAGGCCCAGCTGGACGACGAACATGGCGACCACAACCACGAACGTCCAGCCCATGACGTGCTCGAAGATCTTCGGGCCGTCCTCCTGGGGACCGCCTGTGCGGGTGCGGGCGGGGGCTGCGGCAGTGCTCGCGGTCATGGCATCTCACTGAGGTCGGTGTGCGATGGACTCCCCCCACCGTTGTGTCCACCTTGCCATTCATCGGGGCTTTCGTGCCGGAGACGTTGGTCACATCCCCCTGAACCACATCCCCCGGAACGCGGACGGCCCCCGGTCTCCCGGGGGCCGCTCGCACATCACGCGTCCTCTTCGGCTCAGCGCACGCCCACGGCCGCGAGGGCCGCGCACTGGGCGGCGGTCGGCCGCGCCGGGAAGTACAGATAGCAGACGCCGCCGGTGCCGGACACGACCTTGCCGGTGGCGTTGTACCGCTTGGTCCGCAGCCAGATGTTCTCGAACTCGCGCCGCGCGTAGACCCGTCGCACGGCCGCGTCGGTCGCCGAGAACGGGTCGTTGGCGATCACGTCGCCGTCAGCGGTGAAGCCGATCACGGTCATCAGATGGCCGGGGGTGCCGTAACCGGCACCTGTCAGTTCGGTCTTGAGGAACGACTGGGACGTTATGGCCGGGATGCCGGCCGCGATCAGCGTCTCCAGGTCGGTGAGCGAGCCGAGTCGGGTGACCACGCCCTGGAGATCCTTGTAGGTCGCCGCGTAGGCCGCGTTGAAGGGCCAGTTGCCGCAGCCGGCGTACTGGAAGTCGTAGGTGTGGCGGGCCGCGTGGCAGACCTGCGGATCGGCGAAGGCCGGGTCGACCCAGGCCAGTTGCTCCGCCGTGGGCTTCCGCCCCCAGTACTCGATGATCATCTGCGAGGAGGTGGGGCTGCACCAGGCCTCGCCGCCGTTGTCGTACTCGGGGTACTGGCCGATGTGGATCTCCTGCGAGTACCGCGGGACGGCCAGTTCCCCGGCCGCGCCGGGCGCCGAGGCGGGGACGGTGAAGCGGTCCGGGACGTCGGAGCCCATCGCACCGAGCCGCCAGACCTTGGGGGTGGCCTTGGTGCCGGGCTTGCGGTAGAGGGTCAGCCGCAGCCGGTACGAGACCAGGCGCAGGCCCGTGGCCGGGTCGTCGATGGCGAAGGTGTCGGTCCAGACCGTGCTCTTGTGGTCGGTCTGGTCGTCGACGGAGGTCCGCTTGATGTCCTGGTCGCCGGAGGCCCAGCGGCCCATCACGTACCAGGGGGCGGCGGTGCCGTCGGAGTACGTGCCGGTCAGCTCGACCTGGAGCCAGGTCCCGGCCGGGGTGCGCGCGTTCCAGGAGGCGATGACCTCGGTGGAGGGCACCGTGAGCGGATGCGTGGGGGAAGTCCAGGTCGCGTACTCCCAGGCCGCCGTCGTTCCGGTGTGCGGATCGGTGTAGTCGACCGTGCCGGCCGGAGCGCCGATCTCCAGGCCGGGCCGCGCGCCGGCGACGGCCCGGGCGCCCTTGGCCGTGCCGGCGCACCAGTCCGCGTACGAGAACCACGCGCGGTTGTCGACCGGGCGGGCCGGGTCGGCGGCGACCTTGCGGCCGGTCGGCACCGGGGTGTCTGCCGTGGCCGGGCCGGCGCTGCCCGCGACGGCGGCGGCGACCGCCGCGGCGAGGACGGTTCTGCGGGACGGTTGCTCGACTCTGTTCATGTGCGGATGACCCCCGGTCTCCTGGGTGAGTGGGACGGTGCACGGATGCTCGCCAACTATGGCCGCCGGTGACCGGCCCATGCCAGCAATTCGGGCCGCGCCGCGCCCAGGAATATTGGTCTCAACCATTGGCGTGACCTGGTGTCCGGGCGACAGCGGCACGCGTCAGCGGTCCCTAGAATGACCTTCGGCAATATGTCCGAATTCCATCGCCTCTGGGAACCGTCATCCACGAGCTCGCACGCACCCTGCGCCGGCTGCCGCCGTCCTGCGGCCCGGTCCGTCTGATCGCCGTCGACGGACACGCGGGGTCCGGGAAGACCACGTTCGCCGGGCGGCTGGCCGCCGCTCTCGACGGGGCACCCGTACTGCACCTCGACGACATCGCCAGCCACGACGAACTGTTCGCGTGGACGCGACGCCTGGTCGGCCAGGTGCTCGAGCCGCTGCGGCAGGGCGAGAACGCCTCCTACGCCCCCTACGACTGGACCTCCCGGCACTTCGGAGCGCCCCGGACGCTGCCGACCGCCCCCGTGGTGCTCGTGGAGGGAGTCGGGGCCGGGCGACGGGCGATACGGCCGTACCTGGCGCGACTGTTGTGGATGGAGCTGACCGACGAGGAGGCCTGGGCGCGGGGCCGGTCGCGGGACGGGACGGAACAGAGCGAGTTCTGGGCCGGGTGGGTCCGCGCGGAACGGCGGCACTTCGCCGCGGACCCCTCGCGTCCGTTCGCCGACCTGCTGGTACGGCAGTGCGGCACGGGGTACGAGGTGCTGCCCGGGCCTGCCGGGACGGTTGGATCAGACCAGAATCTCACTCACGGTGACGGGCCATCCGCTGTGTGCTGAACTTGTGAAGAACCTCGTCACAGAACTTGCCCGAGTCCTTCAACTCGGCTTGACCATCGAGCCGTACAGGACTTACGTTCTCAATGCGCGGCCGTTCGAAGCCGCCCCGCAGTCGCGAAGCCCCCGGTTGTTCCCCCGTGATCGGGGGCTTCGTTCTGCCCGCACCCGATTTTCGGTCGCCCCGAGGCCCTTTTTGTTCACCCTGGGTGACCGCGCTGTGTGCGCCCCATCTGCTCCCACCTCGTCAAACGTCCTGTGCGGCACCCTGCTGCGGGCACCTCCGGCGCAGGTACGATGCCCTCGGTGCGACTCGGACGGCTGCTCTGCGCACCGTTGCAACTCCCGTCCGCGGCACAGCGGTTCGACCAAGCTGCCGACGGGCACCGGCCCGTCGGAAAGGCATCGGGGGCACGGTTTGTGGGGGACGTGATGGACTTCGGCACGCAGGGCCCCGAGGCCCCGGCCGACCTCGCCTGGCTGCGAGGTGTGGACGCCTACACGATGGGCGCCTATCCGCAGGCGGAGGAGGAGTTCCGCACCGCGGTGCGGATGGATCCCGGGATGGCCGACGGCTGGCTCGGACTGCATGCGCTGCGCGTCGACACGACGACCGCGCTGCTACGGATGTTCCGGCACCGGGAGCGCTTCGGGGAGCAGCGCGCCCGCCATCGCAGGACCCTCAACTCCTGGTACTGGCTGGGCTGGTGGGTGCAGCCCGTGCTCGAAAGCCCGCGCGATCTGCTGCTCGCGCACGCCTCGCACTGGCTGGACGGCCGCCATGTGCCGGAACTGGACCGGGCGTTGGCCGGTCTGCCGCCGGTGGACACGGACCCGCAGGTCCGTTTCCTGCACGCGTGCCGCGCCTATCTCGTCAAGGACTGGGAGCAACTGGTCCGCAACACCGACCCGTTGATCAACGACACGATGCTGGGCATCGAGGCAGGTCTGTTCGGCGGCATGGCCCGGGTGCGCCTGGAGATGTACGGGCAGGCCGAGCCGTTGCTGTCGGCGGCGCTGATGCGCTGTCGCAGCGAGCAGCCGCAGCGCAAGGAGCTGCGGTACTGGCTGGCGCGGGCTCATGAGGGCACGGGTCGCTCGGCGGCGGCCCTCCCGCTGTACCGGGCCGTGCATCGCGTGGACGCCGCGTTCATGGACACCTCGGCGCGGCTCGCCGCGATCTCCGAGGGCGACGGGTACGACGAGGCGGCCGACCTCGCGGCGATCGCCCTCTCCGGGATCGGACAGGAGCTGCTGGAGAGCCCGGACGGCTTCGACCCCCTGTTCGGCGGCGAGGGACGCGATCTGAAGCTCTCGGAGCCCGAACCCCCGTCCACCGGCGGCCCCTTGCCGTCCGCGACCGACTCGGTGCGCCACAAGGCCGCGCTCCCGGTACAGCCGCTGCCGACCGGCCCGACCGATCCCGAGCTGCTGGACGAAGCGCTGGCCGAGCTGGAGCGCATGGTGGGCCTGGAACCGGTGAAGCGCCAAGTGAAGGCGCTCTCCGCCCAGTTGAACATGGCGCGGCTGCGTGCGGGGCAGGGACTGCCGGTCCAGCCGCCGAAGCGGCACTTCGTCTTCTCTGGCCCGTCGGGAACCGGCAAGACCACGGTGGCACGCATCCTCGGCCGGGTGTTCTACGCCCTCGGGCTGCTCGGCGGAGACCATCTGGTCGAGGCTCAGCGGGCCGACCTGGTCGGCGAGTATCTGGGCCAGACCGCGGTGAAGGCCAACGAGCTGATCGACTCCGCGATCGGGGGCGTCCTGTTCGTGGACGAGGCGTACTCGCTCTCCAACTCCGGTTACGGCAAGGGCGACGCGTACGGCGACGAGGCCCTGCAGGTGCTGCTGAAGCGGGCCGAGGACAACCGGGACCATCTGGTGGTGATCCTGGCCGGCTATCCGGAGGGCATGGACCGGCTCCTCGCCGCCAACCCGGGGCTGTCGTCCCGCTTCACGACGCGCGTCGACTTTCCCTCGTACCGTCCGCTCGAACTCACCTCCATCGGCGAGGTGCTGGCCGCCGAGAACGGAGACGGGTGGGACGAGGAGGCGCTGGACGAGCTGCGCTCGATCGCCGGGCATGTGGTGGACCAGGGGTGGATCGACGAGCTGGGCAACGGGCGGTTTCTGCGGACGTTGTACGAGAAGAGCTGCGCGTACCGGGATCTGCGGCTGTCGGTGTACCCGGGGACACTGACGCGGGACGACTTGTCGACTTTGCGGCTGCCGGATCTGATGCAGGCGTACGGGGAGGTCCTCTCGGGGCGGGGGCCCCAGGATCCGTCGGCGAGGTGAGCGTGGCCGGGTGAGGCTGCTGCGCCCACCCGGCCATGGTCCGGCGCCGGTCACCGGCTCAGCTCGCCAGCGCCTCCTTCTGAGCCTCCGCCCTGGGCTCCGTCACCTTCGGGACCGGGGGTGTCTGGCGGTGGGCCGGGTCCCGTACCTCGCCCACCAGGAGTTCCAGTACGTCCTCCATGGCGACCAGGCCGATCACCCGGCCCGAAGCGTCCGCCACCTGGGCCAGGTGCGTCGCCGCCCGGCGCATCACCGTCAGCGCGTCGTCCAGCGGGAGTTCGGAGCGCAGCGTCGTCATCGAGCGCCAGAGGTGCTGCGGCACCGCCCGCTGCGAGTCCTCCAGGTCCAGTACGTCCTTCACGTGCAGGTAGCCCATGAAGGCGCCGTTGTCCGCCACCACCGGAAACCGGGAGTAGCCGGTGCGGGCGGTGAGGGCGACGACCTGACCCGGGGTGACCGACGGGCCCACCGTCACCAGGGACTCGCGGGCCAGGAGGACATCGGTGACCGGGCGGGAGCCCAGTTCCAGCGCGTCCTCCAGGCGTTCCTGCTCGCCGGGGTCGAGCAGTCCGGCCTGGCCGGCGTCCTCCACCAGGCGGTTGAGCTGTTCGCTGGTGAAGACCGCCTCGACCTCGTCCTTGGGCTCGACGTGGAAGAGTTTCAGGACGAGTCGCGCACAGGCGCCCAGCCCCACCGTGACCGGCCCGCACAAGCGGGCGAAGGCCACCAGTCCCGGGCTCAGCCACAGCGCCGTTTTCTCGGGCGCCGCCATCGCCAGGTTCTTCGGGAGCATCTCCCCGACGACGAGATGGAGGAAGACCACGACGGCGAGCGCGATGACGTAACCCAGCGGGTGGATCATGCCCTCGGGGAGGTGGGCCGCCTCGAAGACCGGTTCCAGCAGGTGGGCCACGGTCGGTTCGGCGACCGCGCCCAGGGTCAGCGAACAGACGGTGATGCCGAACTGGGCGGCGGCCATCATCTGCGGCAGCCGTTCCAGGCCATACAGCACCTGGCGGGCCCGCGCCGTGCCGAGCGGTTCGATCTGGCTTCGGCGGACGGAGACGAGGGCGAACTCGGCGCCCACGAAGAAGCCGTTGGCGAGCACGAGGAGGAGGGCGAAGAGGAGTTGGAGCACGCTCATCGGGCCGCCTCCGCCGCGAGATCCGCCGTCTTCGCGCCGGACACGCCGGACACGCCGTCCGTGCTGTCTTTCTCGTCCGTGCTGTCTGGGCTGTCTGCGTTGTCGGGGGTCCTGATCAGTCGTACCCGCTCGGCCCGGTAGTGGCCGACCTGGCGGACGGAGAGGCGCCAGCCCGGCAGTTCCGCCCGGTCGCCGGGGACCGGGATGCGGCCCAGCAGGTCGGCGACGAGGCCCGCGACCGTCTCGTACGGGCCCTCGGGCACGTCGAGGCCTATGCGCTGGAGGATGTCGACCCGGCAGCTGCCGTCGGCGTCCCAGGTGGGGCGGCCGTCCTCGGGCGGGGCGGCGGCGAGTTCCTTCGGTTCGTTGAGCACGTCGTCGTGCTCGTCATGGACCTCGCCGACGAGTTCCTCGACGATGTCCTCCAGGGTGACCACACCCGCCGTACCGCCGTACTCGTCGACGACGACGGCGATGGGCTGCTGGCTGCGCAGCAGTTCGAGGAGCGGCTGCACGGGGAGCGTCTCCGGGACCAGCAGCGGCGGCTTGGCGATCCGGCCGGCCGGTGTGCGCAGCCGGTCGCCCGCGGGCACCGCGAGGGCGTCCTTGAGGTGGACCATGCCGACGATCTCGTCGATCCGCTCCCGGTAGACGGGGAAGCGGGACAGGCCGGTGGCCCGGGTCAGGTTGACGACGTCCTCGGCGGTGGCCGACGACTGCAGCGAACTGACCCGCACACGCGGGGTCATGATGTGCTGCGCGGTCAGCTCGCCCAGCGACAGCGTCCGTACGAAGAGGTCAGCGGTGTCCTGTTCCAGCGCCCCGGCCTGCGCCGAGTGCCGGGCCAGGGAGACCAGCTCGCCGGGGGTACGGGCCGAGGCCAGTTCCACGGCGGGTTCCACGCCGAGGGCGCGGACCAGCCGGTTGGCCACGGCGTTCAGTCCGGCGATCACCGGACGGAACAGCCGGGAGAAGGCGTGCTGCGGGCCGGCCACGAAACGGGCGACCTGCAACGGCCTGGAGACCGCCCAGTTCTTGGGCACGAGTTCGCCGATCACCATCTGCACGGCGGCCGCCAGCAGCATGCCGACGACCACGGCGACACCGGACGCGGCGCCTTCCGGGACGCCGATCGCGGTGAACGGGCCGCGCAGCAGCTCCGCGAGCGCCGGCTCGGCGAGCATGCCGACGACGAGGGAGGTGATGGTGATCCCGAGCTGGGTGCCGGAGAGCTGGAAGGACAGCTCCTTGAGGGAGTCGACGACCGTACGAGCTCGTCGGTCTCCCTCGGCTGCGGCCTTCTCGGCGTCGGGACGCTCGACCGTGACGAGGCCGAACTCGGCGGCGACGAAGAATCCGTTGGCCAGAATCAGCAGGAATGCCGCTCCGAGGAGCAGCAAGGGGGTGGTCATGATGCCGCCGCCTCGATATGTCGAGAGGGGGCGGCGCAGGTACTGCCGGACGATCCGTCCATCGCTGGAGGGAGTCACTCCTCGGGTAGCAGGGGGCCTCTGAAGCTCGGGGAGAGCATCAGTGGCGGAGGCGCGTGAAAACGCCTCCGCCAACAGATTAATCAAGACAGGGCCCTGTGCGGCAGGGTGGACGCCCTGAGTCAGCCCTGATCTTGCTCGGGGTCGCCCACGGAGCGCGCTTCGGTGAGCGCCCGCAGGGTGCGCGCGTCCTCGATGGCGCGCGCTCTGGCGATGCCGGGCTGGATGCCGAGCGCCGGCAGACTCGTACCGTCGCTGAGGTCGAGGAACACCCAGGGATCGCCCGGACGGAGGTTCACCCGGAGGATCTCCGCCCAGTCCAGGCGCCGCTTGCTGGCGATGTTCACGACGGTGACTCCGGCCTCGTCGGCGACCACCTTCGGCCGGGACAGCAGCAGGAGCACGGACGACAGCAGCGCGGCGGTGAAGACGAAGCTGACGCGCTCCCCGGGGCTGACCGACTCCAGGAGCAGCGCGATCGTCGTGATGACGACGAAGATCACGGCACTCGCCGTGGCGAGCACGGCCCGGGTACGGCCCGGCCGGAATGTGACGGGCAGCGCGGGCAGCGCCGGCGGAACGGGTGCGGTGGGCGGATCCTGCATCGGTGTACGGTCCCTGTCGCTCACGGTGTCGGTCGCTTCCCGTGTCTCAGAGGCGGCAGGCGTGGATGGCCGTGGTCAGGATGGCGCGCGCCCCGAGGTCGTACAGATCGTCCATGATCCGCTGGGCCTCCTTGGAGGGGACCATCGCGCGGACGGCGACCCAGCCCTCGTTGTGCAGCGGCGAGACGGTCGGCGACTCCAGACCGGGGGTCAGGGCGACGGCCCGCTCCAGCTGCTCGACGCGGCAGTCGTAGTCCATCATCACGTACGTCCGGGCCACCAGGACGCCCTGGAGTCGGCGCAGGAACTGCTGGACCTTCGACTCGGCGCTCTCCTCGACCTCGGCTCCGACCCGGCGGATGACGATCGCCTCGGACTTCGTGATGGGCTCGCCGAACACTTCGAGGCCCGCGTTGCGCAGTGAGGTGCCGGTCTCGACCACGTCCGCGACGACCTCGGCGACGCCGAGTTCGATGGCGGTCTCGACAGCGCCGTCGAGGTGGACGACGGAGGCGTCGACGCCGTGGTCGGCGAGGTGCTTGGCGACGATGCCCTCGTACGAGGTGGCGACGGTCATGCCCGCCAGGTCCTCGATGCGGGTTGCCGCGCCGGGCTTGCCGGCGAAGCGGAAGGTGGAGCGGGCGAAGCCGAGCGGGAGGATCTCCTCCGCGTTGGCGCCGGAGTCGATGAGCAGGTCGCGGCCGGTGATGCCGATGTCGAGGCGGCCGGAGGAGACGTAGATCGCGATGTCGCGGGGGCGGAGGTAGAAGAACTCGACCTCGTTCTCCGGGTCGACGATCCGCAGCTCCTTGGACTCGCGGCGCTGCTGGTAGCCGGCCTCATGCAGCATCGCCGACGCGGGGCCTGACAGGGAACCCTTGTTGGGGACGGCGATGCGCAGCATGAGGTCGGCTTCCTTTGTGTGAGGTGCGTGAGGTGCGTGAGATGCGTGGATGGTGACGGTGGTGGGTGCCGGGCGGGCAGGGCTTACAGGTGGGCGTACACGTCGTCCAGCGAGATTCCGCGGGCGACCATCATCACCTGAACGTGGTAGAGCAGCTGCGAGATCTCCTCGGCGGCTGCTTCCTTTCCCTCGTACTCGGCGGCCATCCAGACTTCGGCGGCCTCTTCCACGACCTTCTTGCCGATGGCGTGGACGCCCTTGCCGACCAGCTCAGCGGTGCGGGAAGTGGCGGGATCGCCCGTGGCGGCCTTGTGCTGGAGCTCGGTGAACAGCTCCTCGAACGTCTTATTGGACATGATGGCGCCCACCCTATTTCACATACCGGTGTGGTCACCTCCATGGTTCAGATACTGAGCGGAGGGTGGCCGCCGTCGCCACGGCCGCCGTCACCGCCTCGTGCCCCTTGTCCTCGTTGGAGCCCTCGATACCCGCGCGGTCGAGGGCCTGTTCCTCGGTGTCGCAGGTCAGCACGCCCATGCCGATGGGGACTCCGGTGTCGACCGAGACCTGGGTGAGGCCCTGGGTGACGCCCTGGCACACGTACTCGAAGTGGGGCGTGCCGCCCCGGATGACGACGCCGAGCGCGACGATCGCGTCGTAGCCCCGTCCGGCCAGGACCTTGGCGACGACCGGGAGTTCCCAGCTGCCGGGGACCCTCAGCAGGGTCGGCTCGTCAATGCCCAGGTCGTGCAGGGCGCGCAGGGCGCCGTCCACCAGACCGTCCATCACCTTCTCGTGCCACTGGGCCGCGATGACGGCGACGCGCAGGTCACCGCAGTTGCGTACGGACAGTTCGGGTGCACCCTTGCCGCTCACGTTCTCGTCTCTCCTTGGCGATCTTTACTGCGATGTCTGCTGCGTCTACTGCGTCTTCCGCGATGTCTACTGGTTGCCGCAGGGGGACACGGGGGCCGGGTCCAGCCAGGGCAGGTCGTGTCCCATCCGGTCCCGCTTGGTGCGCAGGTAGGTGAGGTTGTGCTCTCCCGCCTGTACGGGCATCGGCTCGCGGCCGGTGACCCTGAGGCCGTGGCGGACGAGCGCGTCGGTCTTGTCGGGGTTGTTCGTCATCAGGCGCACGCTGCGGACGCCGAGGTCCTGGAGTATCTGCGCGCCCGCGCCGTAGTCCCGGGCGTCGGCGGGCAGGCCGAGCTCCAGGTTGGCGTCGAGGGTGTCGTGGCCCTGCTCCTGGAGCTCGTACGCCCGGAGCTTGGACAGCAGTCCGATGCCGCGACCCTCGTGGCCGCGCAGGTAGACCACCACTCCCCTGCCCTCGTCCCGGATGCGTTCGAGCGAGGTCTCCAGCTGGGGGCCGCAGTCGCAGCGCAGGGAGTGGAAGACGTCACCGGTGAGGCACTCGGAGTGGACGCGGACCAGGACGTCTTCGCCGTCGTCGGCGCCGATGTCACCGTGGACGAGGGCGACATGCTCGACGCCGTCGACGATGGAGCGGTAGCCGTACGCCGTGAACGTGCCGAAAGCGGTGGGGAGTCGGGTCTCGGCCTCACGCCGGACGGTGGGTTCGGCGCTCCTGCGGTAGGCGATCAGGTCCTCGATGGAGATGATCGTGAGGCCGTGCTTGCGGGCGAAGGGGATCAGCTCGGGCAGGCGCAGCATACGGCCGTCCTCACCGGCGATCTCCACGATGGCGCCGGCCGGGCGCAGCCCCGCGAGGCGGGCGAGGTCGACGGCCGCTTCGGTGTGGCCGTTGCGGGCCAGCACACCGCCCGGCTTGGCGCGCAGCGGGAAGATGTGGCCGGGGCGGACGAAGTCGTCGGCGCTCGCTTCGCCGCCCGCGAGGAGCTGAAGCGTGATGGCACGGTCGGAGGCGGAGATACCGGTGCTTACCCCGTGAACGGCCGAGGCGTCGACCGACACGGTGAACGCGGTTTTCATCGACTCGGTGTTGTCGTCGACCATCTGGGGCAGCCGGAGCCTGTCGAGCTCGTCGCCCTCCATGGGGGCGCAGATCAGCCCACGGCACTCGCTCATCATGAAGGCGATGATCTCGGGGGTCGCCTTCTCGGCGGCGATGACGAGGTCGCCCTCGTTCTCCCGGTCCTCGTCGTCGACGACCACGACCGGCCGGCCGGCCGCGATGTCCGCGATGGCCCGCTCGATCGGGTCGAGTGACCAGTCCTCGATGTTGTCGGTGCTGTAGAGGATCGGGGCCGTGGTGGTGGTCATGCGGGCGCTCCTTCCAGGACAGGCTGTGTCCCCTTGCGGGAGCGCAGCCACCAGTCGCGCATGCCCCACAGGACGAGCGCGCCGTAGATGACGTAGACGAAGCCGGAGAAGGCGTAGCCGTTGGCGAAGTTGAGGGGGACGCCGACGACGTCGACGAGGAGCCACGCGAACCAGAACTCGACCATGCCGCGCGCCTGGGCGTACATGGCGACGATGGTGCCGACGAAGATGTAGGCGTCCGGCCAGGGGTCCCAGGACAGGGTCGGGTAGGCCTTGAAGAGCAGCGCCACGGCGACCGTGCCGGCGGCGGCAGCGCCGATCATGGCCGCGCGTTCGCGCCAGGTGGCGAACCGCGGGGTGATGTGGCCGTCCGAACCCTGGCTCCGGCTGCGGTTCCACTGCCACCAGCCATAGCCGGCGACGAGCATGACGACAACCTGCTTGCCGGCGCTGCCGGTGAGGTGGCCGTAGAAGGCGCCGAAGAGGACGAGGCCGGACAGGAACTGCACGGGCCAGCTCAGGATGGAGCGCCGCCAGCCGAGGGCGAGGGCGATCAGGCCGAGGATGTTGCCGATCATGTCCGACCAGAGGATGTGCTGGTCGAGGAGCGTGAACGCCTCCGTGTTCAGCCAGTTCACTTCGCCGCCTCCGAGGTTCCGTGCGTGCCCTGCGTGCCCTGTGTCGCCTGCGGGCCGAGCAGCCGCTCGACGTACTTGGCGATGACGTCGACCTCGAGGTTGACCGGGTCGCCGGGCTGCTTGCGGCCGAGCGTGGTCAGTTCGAGGGTGGTGGGGATGAGGCTGACGGTGAAGTAGTCGGGGCCCGCGTCGACGACGGTGAGGCTGATGCCGTCGACGGTGATGGAACCCTTCTCGACGACATAGCGGGTGAGGTCGGCGGGGAGCGAGACCTTGACGATCTCCCAGTTCTCGGACGGCTTGCGTTCGAGAACCGCGCCCGTGCCGTCGACGTGGCCCTGCACGATGTGGCCGCCGAGGCGGGCACCGAGGGCCATGGGGCGTTCGAGGTTGACGCGGGAGCCGACGGCGAGGACGCCCAGGCTGGAGCGGTCGAGGGTCTCCGCCATGACATCGGCGGTGAACTCGTCGCCCTCGTGTTCGACGACCGTGAGACACACGCCGTTGACGGCGATGGAGTCGCCGTGGCGGGCGCCCTCGGTGACTACGGGGCCACGCAGCCGGAAGCGGGAGGCATCGCCCAGCTCTTCGACGGCCGTGACTTCGCCCAGCTCTTCGACGATTCCGGTGAACACTTCCCGGGTCCTCCCTGCCTCTTCGGGCACGGACTCCGGGGCCTGTCGATGACGACAGCTGTGAACGGGCAGGAATACCGGGAGCGACGCCGGACGGAGCTCGGACCATGGCCGAGCGGTACGGCGGCGCGCACGAATGCCCGCCCGCCGCGCACTGCCTCCCATCCGGACTTTAACCGTCGGTCCAGGAATTCCACCTGGTCAACCGGCCGCCGAAATACAAGCGGACGGGTCGCGGACTATAACCGCCGGTTCGGACTTTCACCGACCCCGGAGTGCGCTGCTTCTGTTACAGGCCAGTGTGCCACGCCGGGTCGTACTCCATGCGGGTGAGTTGTGTGGACTGGCTCACAGGAACCGGACGGACAGCCGGAAAGCGAGTGGCGGACCAGTGGCCAACGAGCGGCACGCGAGGCATGAGCGATCCGGCCCCCACGCGATCGGCCCGCTTCCACCTACCCGGCCGAGGCCCCGAACAGCACCTCCTGGGCACTCTCCCGGGCCGTCAGCAACGCACCGCGCAGCACCCCTCCACCGCCCAGCGCGCTCGCGCGCACCTCCGCCGGAAGCGGGGACATACGGGCGAGCCGTTCCTCCACACGGGCGGCGAGCACGGCACCGCCGGCCCGGCCGACCTCACCGCCCAGCACCACGCACCCCGGGTCGAGGACGGCGACGACGGACGCGGCGCCGATGCTGACGCGGTCGGCGAGGATGTCGAGGAAGCGGGCGTGGGCCGGGACGTCGGGGGCGGCCACGGCCACCCTGACCAGGGTTGCCGCGTAGGGCTCGTGGGCGTCGATGTCGGCCACCAAGCCCTGGGCGCCCGCCAGTTGGACGATCGCCGGCGCCGCGGCCAGGGAGTGGAAGCCACCTGCGCAGTCCGTGGCCGAGGGGAGCTGCCCCGTCCCCGGCACCGGCAGGAAACCGATCTCGCCGGTGCCGCCGGAGGCCCCCCGGCGCAGGGCGCCGTCGAGGACCACGGCCGCTCCGGTGCCGTGGCCGAGCCACAGCAGCACGAAGGTGTCCCGGTCGCGGGCGGCGCCGTCGCGCTGTTCGGCGAGGGCGGCGAGGTTGGTCTCGTTCTCGACGATCACCCGGGCCTCGGGAAGCCGTTCCTGCAGCGCGGCGACCAGACTGCGGTGCCACACGGGCAGGCCGCCGGAGTCGCGGAGCTCGCCGGTCGCCGGGTCGATCAGCCCGGGGGCGCCGATCCCGACGGTGTGCAGTTGTTCGGCCCCGGCCTCCTTGGCGACGCGCTCGACGAGGGCGACCGCCTGTTCCACGGCGGGACCGGTGCCGGTGTCGCCGCCGATGGGCACGGACGCCTCAGCCAGCACCTCGCCCACCACGTCGGTGACGACGACCCCGACGCCTTCGGTGCGGACGTCGAGGGCGGCCAGATGGGCGAGGTCCGCGACGATCCCGTACACCTTCGCGTTCGGTCCCCGTCGCTGTTCCCCCGACTCCCCCACGACCGCGATCAGTCCGGCGGCGGTGAGGCGTTCGACGAGGTCGGCGACCGTCGGGCGGGACAGGCCGGTGAGCTGCTTCAACTGCCCGGCCGCCAACGGGCCCTCCTGCTGGAGCAGACGGAGGGCGAGCCGGTCGTTGATGGCCCGGGCGGTGCTCGGGGATGCGGGCATGGCGAGATCCTTCCAGATCGGCGGGGTCGCCCCCGACGCGGGACGGCCGGTAATCCGCTATCTATCAGGCAGGCTTCCTGATAGTTTACGGCAGCGCGCGGGGCAGGCTTCGCCGCGCTGCCAGGAGCCGATCCGGGGAGGGCCGCACAATGAGTGCCGTGCTGTACGAACAAGACGAGGTGAAGCGCGCCCGGTACGCCCTGGCGGCGGTCTTCGCCGTGCACGGCGCCGTCACCGGCTCGTTCGCCACCCGGGTGCCGTGGATCCAGGACCATGCCTCGGTCAGCGCGGGCCAGTTGGGGCTGGCGCTGGCGTTCCCCGCGCTCGGCGCGTCCCTCGCGATGCCCCTCGCGGGGCGCGTCAGCCACCGCCTGGGCGCCCGTACGGCGCTGCGCTGTCTGATCGCGGGGTGGACCCTGGCGCTGACCCTGCCGGCCCTGGCCCCGAATCTGCCCACCCTCTGCCTCGCCCTGTTCGTCTACGGCGCCACGGCCGGTATGGCGGACGTCGGGATGAACGCGCTGGGCGTGGAGATCGAGAACCGGCTGGGCAAGTCGATCATGTCCGGGCTGCACGGCATGTGGAGTGCGGGCGCCCTGGTCGGTGCGGCGGGCGGCACTCTCGCCGCGCACCTGAGGTCGGACGCGCGCCTGCATCACGTACTCGCGGCCGGGATCCTCACCGTGCTCGGCGTGGCCGCCTGCCGCTGGGTGCTCGATCTGCGCCCCACCGAGGACGAGGAGCCGCCCCCGAGGTTCGCGCTTCCGCCCAGGTCAGCGCTGCTGATCGGCGCGATCGGGTTCTGCGCGGTGTTCGCGGAGGGTGCGAGCCTGGACTGGTCGGCGGTGTATCTGCGGGACGAGCTGGGCACCTCGGACGGGCTGGCGGCGGCTTCCACGACCGGCTTCATGCTGACGATGGCGGCGGCCCGGCTCGTCGGGGACGCGGTCGTGAACCGTTTCGGCGCGGTGCGCACGGTCCGCGCGGGCGGTGTGCTCGCCGTGCTCGGCGGTGTGCTCGTCGTGGTCGCGCAGCAGCCCGCCGTGGCGATGACCGGCTTCGGCCTGCTCGGGCTGGGCATCGCCGTGGTCGTCCCGCTGTGCTTTGCGGCGGCGGGTCGCAGTGGCCCCAACCCCAGTCAGGCCATCGCGGGCGTCGCCACCATCACGTACACCTCGGGCCTGGTCGCGCCGAGCGCGATCGGGACGCTGGCCCAGGCGACCAGTCTGGTGATGTCGTTCGGGCTGGTCACGGTGCTGGCGGGCGGGCTCGCCGGGTTCGCGGGGGTGCTGCGCGCCGGCGAGAAGGACCGCCCGAGGATCAGTCCGCCGAGCGCAGCAGTTCCCGAGCGCAGGCCCTGAACCGGTCGCTCCACCGGGTGGGCCGCAGGGTTTCGGCGTCGAGTCGGACCAGCACCCGGGTGCCTCGGGCGTACGTCACCTCGCCGTCGGCCGAGCAGAGCCGGAAACCGTAGGTGAGGCCGGTGTTGCCGAGGCGTTCCAGCCACAGGTGCGCGGCGTAGGCGCCGGGCCGGTCGACCGGTGCCTCGTAGCTGATGAGCAGTTCCCTGACCACGTTACAGAAGTCCCCGGCCGCCGCCCAGTCGCCGTCGAAGGTGAGGCCGTACTCCTGCCACAGCTCGTTCCAGGCCCGCTCCACCAGCAGCGGGTAGCGGGCGTTGTGGAGCATGCCGAGGGAGTCGAGGTCGTCGAAGTGGACGGTGACAGGTATCAGCCGCCCGTACGAGCCGTCCCTTCCCTGGACATCGGCGACGGATCTCGGTGCTGGGACTTCGGCTTCGGCTTCGGCTTCGACGGTCACGGGCGGGGCTCCTGGGCGCGTACGGGATGAGTGGCGGATGCAGGTATCCGCGCGCCCCATCCTAAGCGGACGCTCAGAATGCTTCCCCTGCCGGCTCAGCGCGCCAGGTCGTAGGCGTACGACGGGGTGAACGTGCCCGGGGCGCCCTTGCAGCCGTCCGACTCCCCCGGCAGCTTGACCCAGAGATAGGCGTCGATGCGCGCCTCGCCGGTGTTCGTGGTCGGTGCCCGGCCGAGTTTCCGGCCGTCCGGGTCGCACCACTCGCCGTCGGCCGGGGCGCCGTTGCCGTTGCGGCTCGTGTCGATCACGGCGCCGAGGCTCACGGGGCCGCCGAGGGCGTCGAGGACCCGTCGGTCGTACGCGACCTCGTCGCCGGTGCGGTGGAAGTTGGAGACGTTGCTGAAGACGCCGTCGGAGGAGGCGGCCGAGGCGGCGCCCGCCTGGCGGAGCAGGGCCGCCTGCTTGCCGGGGGCGTTCCAGCCGGAGTGGCCCGCGTCGTAGTACACGCGGGCGCGGGGGTTGGCGGCCTTGAGGACGCGGCCGGCGCGGGCCAGGGAGGCGAAGCGGGCGGTGCGCCGGTCTGCGGAGAGGCAGTCGGACAGGGCGACCGAGTCCGGTTCCAGGATGACGATGACCTCGTCGGAGCCCAGGCCCGCCGCGAACGCGTCGATCCAGCCGTCGTACGCGCCGAGGTCGGGCGCGCCGCCCTGGGAGGCACCGCCGCAGTCGCGGTCCGGCACGGCGTACGGCACGAGGACCGGGACCCGGCCGGTGCCCGCCGCGCCGGCGGTGACCGCGCGGACCCGGGAGGCGATCGTCGAGGGCGAGTAGTCGGCGAACCAGACCGCCGCCGGACGGTCGGCGATCTCCGCCTCGATGACAGGGCGGCGCGGATCGTCGGGATGGTCCCGGACCCAGTCGAGAACCTTGGAGTCGGGGTTGCGGTAGAGGCGCGGGGAGACGGGGATCGGGGCCCGCCTCGACTCCGGCTCGGGCTCCGTCTTCGTGGCCGAGGGAGAGAGCGACGGCGAGGGTGTGCGGCTGGGCTTTCTCGTCTCCGTCGTCGTACGGACGGACGGAGCCGGGGACGGCGACTTCGACGCGCTCTGTGTGGGCGTTGCCGACGACCTCGCCGGCAGCGGGGCGAGCAGCGGTGAGCTGGTCACCGCGGGCCTGGCCTCGTCCGAGCCGCTACCGCCGCCGTCGTCGAGCGCGGAGAGCAGTCCGGTGGCGGTGCCCACGGCGACCACCACCGAGGCTGCGGCGACCATCACGGAACGCCGGGCGGCGCGCCTGCGTTCGGCCCGGCGCGCGGCCAGGCGCTGGGCGCGCGAGCCTGACACGTGGAGTTCCCCCTCCTCTGCCACGGCGGGCGCGTTCCCCCGTTCTGGGGAAGCGTCCGGCCCGGCGGCACGTGCGCCAGCCTAGGACTGGGACCCTGCCCTCATGGTGCAATTGGAACAGTTCACCACTCCCGTCGACCACGTCGTCTCCCGGATGCGCGCGCTGGAGGCCCAACTGCCGCCGCGTGACGGACTGGCGGTCTTCAACCGCGTCTACCTCGCCGTGACGGAGGCTTTCGACCGGCATCTGGAGGCCGGGGCGTTCCCGGACGCGGAGGCGGCGATCACCCTGGACGTGCGGTTCGCCGAGCTGTATCTGCGGGTCGCCGAGGACGACCACGCGCCCGCCTGCTGGCGCCCTCTGCTGCAGTTCCGGCGCCATCCGGGCGTACGGCCGCTGCAGTTCGCGCTCGCGGGCATCAATGCGCACATCGGGCACGATCTGGCGCTGGCCGTCGTGGACTCCTGTCGTACGCTCGGCTGCGAACCAGCCGATCTGGAGGACGAGTTCGAGCGCGTAGGCGATCTACTCGTCTCGCTGGAGGAGCGCATCCGCGAAGAGCTGATGCCGGGCCCCGACCTGCTCCAGATCGCCGATCCGCTCACTCATCTGCTCGGCGCGTGGAGCATGGAGCGGGCCAGGGCCGCCACCTGGTCGGCGGCCCGTGCGCTGTGGGCGCTGCGCCGACTGCCCGAGCTCGCCGAGGAGTTCACCGACCGCCTCGACGCGGCGGTCGGCTTCGCGAGTCGCATGCTCCTCACTCCGCTGCCGGACTGATTCGGCCACTCCCGCGCGGGGCTCCCGGCATAGCTGTGTGAACGTTGTACGTTCGGGGCCAAAGCATCTCTTGCGAAGGAGCACGAGCATGGCGATCCGCCTGGGGCTGAGTCTTCCTCAATCACACCAGTACGACATCGGGCGGGACGTGCCGGACGTGGCGCGCGCGGCCGAGGAGATCGGCTACGAGAGTCTGTGGGTGTTGGAACGCGCCCTGTTCCCCGAGCCGGCGACCCAGGGTCTGTACGGCATGGAGGGCGTCCCCTGGCCCGACTCGTACCGCGGACTCGCCGAGCCGCTGGTGACGCTGACGCTGGCCGCCGCCGCCACCTCACGCGCCCGCCTCGGCACCAGCGTGCTGGTCGCGCCGCTGCACGGCCCCTTCCAACTGGCCCGCACGCTGGGCACATTGGACGCGGCGAGCGGCGGCCGGGTGGTGGCGGGCCTCGGCACCGGCTGGGCCCTCGACGAGTACGCCGCCGCCGGGGTGGCCCCGTTCGCGGAGCGCGGCCAGGTCATGGACGAGATCCTCGACGTGTGCCGGGCGGTCTGGGGCCCGGACCCGGTCCGGTACGAGGGCCGTCTGACGAAGATCACGTCGGCCGTAGTCGGTCCCAAGCCCGCCCGGCCGATCCCGATCCTCCTGCCCGCCAACAGCAAGAAGTCCATGACCCGTCTGATCGAACGCGGTGACGGCTGGCACCCGATCGCCATGGGCGTCGAGCAACTCGCCGCACAGTGGCAGCAGGTGAAGGACCTCGCCGCCGAGAAGGGCCGCACGAGGCCGCTCGAGACGGTGGTGCGGACGAACCTCACGTACACGGCGAAGGCCTACGACGGCTCCGACCGCCAGCCCTTCCAGGGCAGCATCGACCAGATCGTGACGGACCTCGCCGCCCACGCCGAGCTCGGCCTCGACGAGTTCTTCCTCGACTTCGGCGACGCCCCGCGGGACGCCGCCGAACTCAAGGACTTGGCAGCCGAGTTGTACACGGCGGCGCGGGCGGCCGGCGTCTGACCACCCGCAACAGACCCTAGTCCTCGGGGAGTTCGACGGGCGCGATCTCGTCGTACACGTCACCGGGGCCGGGGTTGGTCGGGTCGGTGGTTCCGCCGAACTGGTGCATGACACCCCAGACCGCGTTCAGCGCGGTCTGGACGGCGCCCTCGGCCCAGCCCGCCGTCCAGGAGATGTCGTCGCCTGCGAGGAACAGGCCCCGCTTGTCAGCGGGCAGCCGGTCCTGCATGAAGTGCGTGAACAGGCGCCGCTGGTAGCGGTAGTGACCGGGCAGGTTGGCCTTGAACGCCCCCATGAAGTAGGGCTCGTTCTCCCAGGACACGGTGACCGGGCTGCCGATGACGTGTTGACGGATGTCGACCTTCGGATAGATCTCGCCGAGCGACTTCAGCATGACCTCCATCCGCTCGTTCGCGGACAGCGGCAGCCATTTGAGGCTGTCGTCGCACCAGGTGTACGAGAGACAGATGACGGCGGGCTTGTCCGGACCGTCGTCGAGGAGGTAAGTCCCGCGCGTCATACGGTCGGTGAGGGTCATCGACATGACGTCCCGACCGGTGCTCTCGTCCTTGTCGAGCCAGAACGGCCGGTCGACGGGCACGAAGAGCTTGCTGGACTCCATGTAGTGGGTGCGCTCGATGGCGGTCCAGTGGTCGATCGGGAAGAGCGAGTCGCCGCAGTCGATCTTCGAGAGCAGCATCCAGGACTGGGCGGTGAAGACCGCCGCCGGGTACGTACGGATGTCGCCGCCCGCGTCGGTGACGGTGATCCGGTTGCCGGCCGTCCGGTGCAGACGCGTCACGGCAGGGCGAGGTACGCCGTTCACGTGGAGGGCGGCGAGGGAGGTCCCGTACGGCCAGTGGACGATCTTGCCGGGCTCGCGTTCCCAGAGCCGTAGCGGCAGTTGCTGGCTGCCGCCCACGATGCCCCGGTGATGGTCGTCGGCCTCGGTGTAGACGACCCGCAGGATCTCCAGGATCGAGTTGGGGAAGTCGGTGTCCCAGCCGCCCGTCCCGAAGCCGACCTGGCCGAAGATCTCGCGGTGCCGGAACGACTTGAACGCGTCGGAGTCGCAGAGGAAGCCGTAGAAGGTCTGGTTGTCGAGCTTCTCGACGAGCCGGGCCCAGGTCTCGCGGATGCGCGGGACGTCGCGCTCGCGCAGGGCCCGGTTCATGTCGGAGAAGTCGGCGCCCTCTTCGAGGCAGGTGTTCCAGGCCTGGGCGACATCCCGGTAGACCTGCGGCAGGTCGTCGACCGTCTCCGCGTAGTGCGACTCGCCCTTGAGGTCGACGACGGTCGAAGGGGTGCACTGGGCAAGGGGGTTGGGGAACGGCCGGGTCTCCAGGTCCACCAGGTCGATGTAGTGCTGGAGCGCGGTGGAGGAGGGCGGGAAGCGCATCGCGCCCATCTCGGCGGTGAGGGCGGGGTCGCAGCCGTCGAACCCGACGGTCCGCAGCCGCCCGCCGATCTGATCGGCCTCGTACACGACCGGCTTGAGGCCCATCTTCATCAGCTCGTACGCGGCGACGATCCCCGACAGCCCGCCGCCGATGACGGCGACCTCGGTGCCGTGCTCGGTCGCGGGAACCTGCCCGAGGCCGGCCGGGTGGGCGAGGAAGTCGTCGTAGGCGTAGGGGAAGTCCGGCCCGAACATGGTGATCGGCGGCTGCTGCGCGTCGGCGTGCTGGACGGCGGTGGGCACCGTGGACGTCATGGGGTACGGACTCCTTGCGGGGTGATGCAGGTGAAGGGGGTACGGATCTCAGGGGTGCGTCAGACGAGGGAGCCGTACAGGCCGGGACGGCGGTCCTGGAGATACGGGTTGGCCTCGCGGGAGGCGGCGAGGAGCACGGGGTCGACATCGGCGAGGAGGAGTTCCGTACCGCGGCCGGCCCGGGAGCGGGCGACTCCGTCGGGTCCGGCGAGCGTGGAGAGCCCGACGAAGTCGAACTCCCCTTCCTGGCCTACCCGGTTGACGTAGGCGACGTACAGCTGGTTCTCGAAGGCCCGCACCGGTACGACGGATTCGGCCACGAACTGGAAAGGGTGCATCTGCGCCGTCGGGACCAGCAGGAGGTCGGTGCCGGCGAGGGCGTGGGCGCGGACGTTCTCCGGGAACTCGACGTCGTAACAGATCATCAGGCCGACCCGCAGGCCGCCCAGTTCGGCCTGTACGACCTGCTGCTCGCCCGGTGTGAAGTGGTCGCGCTCGAAGTCGCCGAAGAGGTGGGTCTTGCGGTAGTTGGCGAGGCGGTCGCCGTCGGCCGAGACGATCTGCGCGGAGTTGAAGACCTGGTCGCCGGCCCGCTCGGGGTAGCCGTAGGCGACAGCGAGGCCGTGCCGGGTGGCGATCTCGGCGACCGCGTCGGCGCAGGCGCCGTCGGCGGGATCGGCGAGGCGGCGGACGCCGTCACCGATCGCGTACCCCGTGAGGAACATCTCCGGCGCGACCAGCAGCCCGGCGCCCGCGGCGGCGGCGCGGTCCGCTGCCTCGTCGAGCGCCTTGAGGTTCCCGGCGAGCGAGCCGGGGAGGCCGGAGCTCTGGAGCAGGGCGGTGCGCATGCGGGGTCCTCGCGGGGGCTGAAGAGGGGGTGGGAGCCAGATAGACGGTACGGGCGGTGGCCGCGCCGGACAAGGAGGAGCCGTTGCGCGCGGGTGAACGATTCGTTGCGTGAACCGGGGTCCGGCCGACGATTCATTGTTCTCGCCCCCGCCGCCCCTTCCCGTCCCTTCCCGTCCCGTCCCGTCCCGTCCTCGGGGGCGCTGCCCCCGAACCCCCGCTCCTCAAATGCCGGAGGGGCTGAATTTCAGCCCCTCCGGCGTTTGAGGACGAGCGCGTTCAGCGCGAAGGGGGGCTGGGGGGCGCAGCCCCCAGGGATGGGACAGGTAAGGGCGGCGGGGGCGAGGAAGAACTAGCTCAGCCCGAACGTCGTCAGTACCGCCGCATGGTCCGAAGGCCAGGCGTTCCCCGCCACCGAGGGCCACATCCGCCCCCCACCACTCACCACCGTGCGTGAATCCAGCACCCTCAGCCCCCTCCCCCCATACAGCACGAAGTCGATCCGGTCCTGCGGCTCCGCCCGCCCGCTCCCGTCCTCGTGCTCGGCATGAACCGGCGACCAGGTATGACCGGGCTCACGGACCGGATCCGGATGCGCCTGCCGGTACGAGTCCCGCAGCCCGGCCTCCTCCGCAGCCTTCGTCACCGGCCACTCCACCCCCGGCCAGTCCAGATGCGACGGCGTGTTGAAGTCCCCGACGAGCACGACGGGCGCGGAGTCGGCAGCGGTGGCGGCGGCGGCGGCGGAATCCGCAACGCGCCGCAGGACCTCCCGCATCTGCTCCAGCCGCCCGCCCTCCTTGGCGATCACCTCGGCGACCGGAAGCCCGTCGAAGTGGACCTCGTAGGGCCCGTACGGCGCGCAGTCGAGGTGGGCACTCCAGACGTCGACCTGCGGCCCCGCGTCCAGCCGGATCCGTACCCCGGTCGCCCCGTAGAAGCCGACGTCCGGGTCACCGAGGCGGGCGGTGATCGGGTACCGGCTGATGACGCCCAGGTTCGGGCCCGCCTGGTGGTGGTGCCAGCCGAGCGCCTCGGCCAGTTCCCGGGCGGAGGTGCCGTCGGTCTCCTGGAGGCCGACGACGTCGGCGCCCGTCTCGGCGATCACCTTGAGCTGCTTCGCACGGTGGTCGTCGACCTTCGTGCCGCCCAGCCACAGGTTCCAGCTCATCACCCGGAGCCGGAGTTCAGGGGTGACCATGGCTCCGAGCCCCGCCACGGTGACCCCGGCCAGGCTGGGCAGGACCGTCCGGCCGGGCGCCGCCTCGATCGGGGCGAGCGACGGCACGGCGAGGACCGCGCAGCCCGCGGCCTCGGCCGAGGTGACGCCGGTCAGGGTGTCCTCGACGGCCACGCAGGCGTCCGGGTCGACGCCCAACGCGTGGCAGGCGGCGAGGTAGGGATCGGGGGCGGGCTTGGTGTGCTCGGTGTCGTCGGCGGTGACGGAGACCGCGAAACGGGAGGCGCCGAGCGCTTCGAGCACGGTGTCGGCGACGGCCCGGGGAGAGGCGGTCACCAGGGCGGTGGGTACGCCGGCCTCGGCGAGCGCGTCGAGCAGCTCAAGGGCGCCGGGGCGGGGCACGATGCCGGTGCGGACGCGGGCCGCGAACTCCTGGTGCAGTTCGGCGGCGAGCCGTCCGCTGTCCGCTCCCGTGGCGGTGGCCAGCCAGTCGGCGGTGTGCTCGACGGGCCTGCCGAGCACCTCCGGCTGGTCCGCCTCGGTCAGCGGCCGTCCGGCGACCTGCTCCACCGCCTCCCACCACAGCCACTCGGTGTCGACGAGCGTGCCGTCCATGTCGAACAGAACTGCTTGCAGAGGGAGTTGGGATATACGGGGAGGGTGGGGAGTGTCGGAGTCGTGGCGGGTGTTGGGGACGTGGGGGGACACGATTCTCTCTCTCAGGGATTCACGAACGGTTCGCGCGCTCGGCCACCAGCACCGGCCGATCCGGCAGCGACACGCGCACGGCGGCACCCGCGCCCAGTGTGGCCGCCTCGTGCGCGGGCAGGTCGGCCTTCACCTCGGTGCCGTCGCCCAGCCGTACGCTGATCCGGGTGACCGCGCCGAGGAACGCCGTGGCCACGACGCGCGCGCCACCCGCCGCGTCGGCGCCGACCCGGACCGCCTCGGGCCGGACCAACACGTCGACCTCGGTGGCAGCGGGCGCCTCGCCGTCGACCGGGAGCCGCTGCCCGAGCACCTCGACCGAGCCGCCGGACAGGCGCCCCGGGATCCGGCTCATCGTGCCGACGAACTCGGCGACGAACGCGGTGGCGGGCCTGCCGTACAACTCGGCGGGGGCAGCGCACTGTTCGAGTCGCCCGGACCGCATCACGGCGACCCGGTCGGACATGGACAGGGCTTCCTCCTGATCGTGCGTCACGAACAGGGTGGTGATGCCGAGTTCCTGCTGCAACCGGCGTATCTCCTCGCGGAGCGTCAGCCGTACCTTGGCGTCGAGCGCCGACAGCGGTTCGTCCAGGAGCAGTACGCGTGGACGCAGGGCGAGTGCGCGGGCCAGTGCGACGCGCTGCTGCTGGCCGCCGGAGAGCTGGTGCGGAAACCGCTCGCCCTTGTCGGCGAGGCCCACGAGTTCCAGCAACTCGGCTGCGCGGGCGCGCCGTTCGGACGTACGCACCTTGCGCATCCGCAGTCCGAAGGCCACGTTGTCGAGGGCGCTGAGGTGCGGGAAGAGGCTGTACGACTGGAAGACCATCCCGGCGTCCCGGCGGTGGGCCGGCACCTGGGTGACGTCCGCTCCGTCGACCAACACCTCACCGGAGTCGGGGTGTTCGAACCCGGCGAGCATGCGCAGCGCGGTGGTCTTGCCGCAGCCGGACGGGCCGAGCAGCGCGAGCAGCTCCCCCGGCCGCACGTCGAGGTCAAGTCCGTCGAGGGCGACGGTCGGGCCGAACTCCCGGCGCAGTCCCCGGAATTCGACGGTGGCGGCCTTGTCGAGCGTCATGTGGTTCATCCCTTGGCGGCGGCGGTTCGGGAACGCCCGCCGAGCCCAGCGAGCGCGAGGAGGAGGGCCCAGGTGACGAGCAGGCTGAGCACGGAGACGGCGACGGAGAGCTGGGCCTGCGAGCCACCGATGTTGTAGATCCACACGGCGAACGGCTGGAAGCCGAGCAGCCTGGCCACCGTGAACTCGCCCAGCACCAAGGCCAGAGTGAGGAAGGAGGCGTTGAGCAGCGCCCCGCGCAGGTTGGGCAGTACGGCCGTCACCAGCGCCTGTACCGGGCTCGCGCCGCAGCTGCGGGCGGCCTCCACCAGGGTGCGGACGTCGACCGCGCGCAGCCCCGCGTCCAGCGCCCGGTGGACGAAGGGCAGCGCCATCACGACGTACGCGAGGACCAGGACGACGGGGAAGTCAGGGTTCTGGATGGCGACGAAGGTCTGGAACAGGGGCGTCCGGGAGAGGTGTTCGGGGCCCCACTTGAGGACGGTCGAGATCCCGGCGACGAACGCGATCGGCGGTACCACCAGCGGCAGCGAGCAGATCACCTCGACGACCGGCCGCAGCCGGGGTGCGCCGAGCCGCAGGGCGACCATCGCGGGCACCATGAGCAGCAGGACCACGGCGATGGTGGCGGCGGCCAGTTCGAGGGAGAGCACCAGGCCGGACAGGAAGCCGTCGGCGCCGAGGATCTGGCCGTACGCGGCGAAGGTGACGCCCTCGCCCGGTACATCCACGGTGAAGATCACGGAGGCGGCGAGCGGGACGAGGAAGTACACCCCGGCGCCGGTCAGGACCACCCAGCGCCACAGGTTCAGGCGAGCCATCGCGCGCTCCTCCGTTGCAGGGGCAGGTACACGGCCATGACGAGGCCGGCGATCAGGACCATGTCGAGGCTGAGGGCGAGTGCCACGTTCTCCTGGCCGACGAGCACGTTGCCGGAGATGGCGTCGGCGATCTGGAGGGTGACCAGCGGGATCGAACTGCCCACCATGGCTGCGGCGGTGGCGTACGCGGCGAAGGCGCTGCCGAAGAGGAGCACGAACCCGCCGAGCAGCGAGGGCAGCAGCACGGGCAGGGCGACGTGCCGCCAGTACTGGGCGTTGGTGGCACCGTTGTTCAGGGCGGCCTCGCGCCACTGGGACCGCAGGCCGTCGAGCGCGGGTGTGATCGTGAGGACCATCAGCGGAATCAGGAAGTAGAGGTAGACGATCACCAGGCCCCAGAAGCTGTACAGACTCCAGCCCTTGTCCGTCAGACCCAGGTGCCGTGTCAGCACACCGGAGTTGCCGAGGGTGGCGACGAAGGCGAAGGCCAGCGGCACCCCGCCGAAGTTGGCGAGCACCCCGGAGGCGGTGAGCACCGCCTCGCGCAGCGCCCGGAAGCGGGAGGAGACCACGGCCTGGGCGAGCAGCAGTCCGAGGACGGTCGCGATGAGCGCCGACACGGCGGACAGCTTGACGCTGCCGAGCAGGGCGGTGAGATACGCGCCCTGGAGGGAGCCGGTCAGATTGGCCGTGGTGTACGAAGTGGCGCCGGTGGCCTGGTCCTTGACGGTGAAGGCGCCGTTCAGCATGGCCAGGGCGGGCACCCCGAAGGCGACCACGACGAAGGCGAGCAGCGGCAGTACGGCGAGCCAGCCGGGGGCGCGACGCCGCCGCTTCGGGGCAGCGGCGGGCGTCACGTCGACCCGGGTGAGGGTGGCGGTCATCCGGAGACGGCCTTGCCCCAGCCCTCGGCCAGCCCGGTCTTGGCCTTGTCCTGCTGGGCCTCGGTCGGGAAGGAGGGCGTGCCCTCGACCGGCGGGAGCGCGGCGGCGGCGGTCTTGTCGAGGGTGCCGGCCTTCTCCATGGCGGTCATGAGGACCGGCCGGGCGAAGCCCTTGAGCCAGAGGTTCTGGCCCTCGGCGCTGTAGAGGTACTCCTGCCACAGCCGGGCGACCGCCGGGTGCGGGGCGTCCTTGTTGATGGCCTGGGAGTAGTACTGGGAGAACTTGCCGTCGCCGGGCACCGCCACCTGCCAGTCGAGCCCCTTCGCCTTGAACTCCTCGGCGTATCCCGCGTTGAGGTAGTCCCAGTCGATGCTGATCGGCGTCTCGCCCTTCTCCACGGTGGCCGGGGTCGACTCGACGGGCGTGTAGTTGCCGTTCTTCCTCAGCTTGGCGAAGAAGTCGAGGCCGGGCTGGATGTCGTCGAACGAACCGCCGTTCGCCAGCGAGGCCGCCCACACTCCGGCGAACGCCGAACCCGACTTGGTCGGGTTGCCGTTGAGCGCGACCTGGCCCTTGTACTGCGGCTTGAGCAGGTCGGCGAAGGTCTTCGGGCAGGTCTTCACGCGCTTGGCGTCGCAGCCGATGGAGATGTAGCCGCCGTAGTCGTTGTACCAGCGGGCCTGTGCGTCCTTCTGGCCCGAGGGAATGTCGCCGAACGAGGTCACCTTGTACGGCGCGAGCAGCCCCTGCTGTGCGGCGCTGACCGCGAAGGAGCTGCCCAGGTCGAGAACGTCCGGGGCGCGGTCCTGGCCCTTGCGCGAAGTGACGGCGTTGATCTCGTCCTGGCTCGCGCCGTCGGGGCTCTCCACCGCGATCTGGATGCCGTACTTCTTCTTGAAGCCGTCGATCAGCGCGCCGTAGTTCGCCCAGTCCCGCGGCAGGGCTATGGCGTTGAGCTTGCCTTCCTTCTTGGCCGCCTTCACCAGCGCGTCCATGCCGCCGAGATCGGCCGCGGAGGTCGCGGTGGTGGCGCTCTTGCCGTTCGCGGTGGTCGACTCTTCGGGGGCGGCGCCGCAGGCGCTCAGGGCGAGGGCTGCTACGGCGGCGAGAGCGGCGCCGCGGACGGCGGTTCTCGGCAGGGAGGGGGTCACTGTCTCTCCAGGGGTACGCACGAGGGTGAGGTAGTGCGGAGAACTTGTCTGAACAAGTTGACTTCAGTACGCCTTCCGGTGGTATCGCCCTCGTGAACACTGGCGAAACCCTGGCCACCGATTTCCTGCACAGTCTCGCTGCCCGTGAACCGGTCTCGGATGTCGATTAGGCTGGTCACGCTGTGCACAGCGACGAACCCGGAGGGGAAGCATGACGGCGCGACACGAGGAGATCGCCGACGAACTGCGCCGGGCGATCGACCGCGAGCAGTACACGGTCGGCAGCCGTCTTCCCGCGGAAACGGAACTCGCCGCCCACTACGGCGTCGCCCGCGGCACGGTCCGCCAGGCCGTCGCGGCCCTGACGGCCGAGGGCCTCATCGGCTCCCGCCAGGGCGCCCGCCGGGTGGTGCTGGCCAGCCGCCGCAGCCAGACCTTCGAGGAACTGCGCAGCTTCGCCCAGTGGGCCCGCGCGATGGGCCGCGAGGCCACGGGCCAGGTGGTGCACCAGGAGTACCGCCCGGCCACGACGGAGGACGCGATCCGCCTCCAACTCCGCGAGAAGACAAGGGTGTTGCACGTCCTGCGGGTACGCGGCCTGGACGGCGACCCGGTCCTTCTGGAACGCACGGTCTACGCCGACTGGATCGCCCCGTCCGTGGAGATCATCGAACCGGACTGCCCCTCGGTCACCCAACGCCTCTTCGAGGACACGGGGTTGGTCTTCGCATACGGCGAACACGTCATCGACGCGGTGGCGGCCGGCGCCCAGGACGCCGACCTCCTGGACATCCGCCGCACGAGCCCTCTCCTGAGGGTCCGCAGAGTGACAACTACGCGGGAGGGCCGCCCTGTCGAATGGTCGGACGACCGCTACCGGGGCGACGCCGTCAGCTTCAGCATCCACAACTCGATCGCGAACAACGCCCTGGCAAGAAAACCAGCCGACTAACGGCAACCCCAAAGGAGCGCTGCGGAGTTGCCGGGCCCAAGGGGCGCGGGGCTGTGACGTCTGCGGCTCCGCCGCGTGGGCGCGACAAGCCACAACGAACCCGCACCCGCCACCAAACCCCAGCGCCCCCCTACGTAGGCGACCCCGAAGAAAACCTCCGCAGCAAAGGCGACAGCACCAACACGGACTTGGTCCGCTCAACAAACGGCTCCCCGGCAATACGCTCGAGCACCCGCTCGAAGTGCCGCATGTCAGAGGCGAAAACCTGCACCACCGCATCCGCCTCCCCCGTCACCGTGGACGCGGCCACCACCTCCTGATACCGCTCCAGCCCCCGCCGAATCGTCTCCGGCGAGGTGTTCCGCCGGCAGTAGATCTCGACGAACCCCTCCGTCTCCCAGCCCAGCGCCGCCGGATCCACCCGCACGGTGAACCCGGTGATCGCCCCGCTCTCCCGCAGCCGGTCCACGCGCCGCTTCACGGCGGGCGCGGACAGTCCGACCAACTGCCCGATGTCCGCGTAGGAACGACGCGCGTCCTCGGCGAGGGCGTGCACGATGCGTTCGTCGAGATCGTTCAGCACGTCCGCGTCAGCTCCAGCTGGCGTGGAGCGGCTTGCCCTCCGCGTACCCGGCGGCGCTCTGGATGCCGACGATGGCCTTCTCGGCGAACTCCTCGAGGGAGTTGGCGCCCGCGTAGGTGCAGGAGGAGCGGACGCCCGCGATGATCGAGTCGATCAGGTCCTCGACGCCCGGACGGGCCGGGTCGAGGAACATCCGGGACGTCGAGATGCCCTCCTCGAACAGCGCCTTGCGGGCCCGGTCGTACCCCGACTCCTCCGACGTACGGTTGCGCACCGCACGCGCCGACGCCATGCCGAACGACTCCTTGTAGAGGTGCCCGGCGGCGTCCTGCTGGAGGTCGCCCGGGGACTCGTACGTCCCCGCGAACCAGGAGCCCACCATGACGTTGGACGCACCGGCGGCCAGCGCCATCGCGACGTCGCGGGGGTGGCGTACCCCGCCGTCCGCCCACACGTGCTTGCCGTACTTCTTCGCCTCGGCCGCGCACTCCAGGACCGCCGAGAACTGCGGCCGGCCCACGCCCGTCATCATGCGCGTGGTGCACATGGCGCCCGGTCCGACGCCCACCTTGATGATGTCGGCGCCTGCCTCGATCAGGTCCTGGACGCCCTCGGCGGCGACGATGTTGCCGGCGGCGATCGGGACGTGCGGGTCGAGGTCGCGGACCAGCTTGATGGCGCTGAGCATCGACTCCTGGTGGCCGTGCGCGGTGTCGATGACGAGCGTGTCGACGCCCGCGTCGAGCAGTTGCTGCGCCTTTCCGGCCACATCACCGTTGATGCCCACGGCGGCGGCGATCCGCAGCCGGCCGTTCACATCCGTGGCCGGCGTGTAGAGCGTGGCACGCAGCGCGCCCTTGCGGGTGAGGATGCCGGCGAGCTTGCCGTCGGCGTCGACGGCGGGCGCGTACCGGCGGTTGGCGCTGTCGAGACGGTTGAAGGCCTCGCGCGGGTCGATGTCGGCGTCGAGGAGCAGGAGGTCCTTCGACATGACCTCGGAGAGCTGGGTGAAGCGGTCCACACCGGACAGGTCGGCGTCGGTGACCACACCGACCGGCCGCCGCTCGGCGTCGACGACGACACCCGCGTTGTGCGCCCGCTTGGGCAGCAGGGCCAGGGCGTCGGCGACGGTCTGGTGGGGTGCGAGCACGATCGGCGTGTCGAGGACGAGGTGACGGCTCTTCACCCAGGAGACGACATCGGTGACGACCTCGATCGGGATGTCCTGCGGGATCACGACGAGCCCGCCGCGCCGCGCGACCGTCTCGGCCATCCGGCGGCCCGCGATGGCGGTCATGTTGGCGACGACCAGGGGGATCGTCGTACCCGAGCCGTCCGGGGAGCTGAGGTCCACGCCCTGCCGGGAGCCGACGGAGGAACGGCTGGGGACCATGAAGACGTCGTCGTACGTCAGGTCGTACGGGGGCTGGATGTCGTTGAGGAAACGCACGTGCTGCACATCCCGGTCGATCAGAGGTTGCCCCCGGACAGGACAGCCAGGGGGAAGAGCACGTACCTCATTGTCCCATGCCGGTGACCTGAAACCGCCTGGTCGGATCGTCCGGACGGATCCCCGGCCGGATCGTGCAATCCTCCGACAACGATGCCGGACGGTGACGGATCGCCGTAGCGGTGATAGCGATGGTGGCGGTGTTCAGGCGAGCACCATCACCACCGCGAGGCCCGTCTCCGTCTCCCGCCAGTGCGCGGCGGCGTCGGCGAAGATCTCCTGCAGCGTGTTCCACTCCTCGGGCCGGGCCGCCGCGTACGCCTGCCAGTTGCGGACGAGGAGGAGCCGGCCACGGCTCGCGGGCCATCCCGCCAGATCGCTGAGACAGTCCGCGAGTGCGTCCCAGTTCGCGCCGAAGTAGTCCGGGAACCGCATCGCGGTGGCGCAGGCCGTCATCAGCCCGGCCTTGTCCGACACGTTGGTGAGGTCGAGGTCTGCGGCTTCCCAGCCGGCCTCGCGGGCGGCTTCGAGGGCGCGCTCGGCCGGCAGGGCGGCGGGCCAGGACAGGACACCGGCGGGCGTGCTGCCCGCGAACACGGGGGCGAGCGGGTGGTCGGTCATCTCAGTACCGCCGGGTGGATGCGCGAAGGGTTGAAGTGATCATCGCTGTAGTAGATCCCACCGCCCGCCTCATGACAACGAAGGACTCCCGACAGGACACGGTGATCGGCGAGTCGTTCAATGAGGAAGATCGGCCAATGAAGAAGATCGGCCAGTCTCCGGCGGGAGCCGCGCATGTCATCGCAGACAGCAACGCCAGCACCAGCATCAGGTGGACGGAAGGACCCGCGTGGGCGACTGCGCCGGCTGGGCGAGTGGTGTGCCCGGCACTTCGTGGTCGTCATCGTGGCCTGGCTGATCGCGCTCGTCGCGCTCCAGGTGCTCAACCGGTCCTTCGGCGGCGAGTACTCCGACAACTTCTCCCTGCCCGGAGTCCAGTCGCAGCAGGGCCTCGACGTCCTCAAGAAGCACGATCCGGCAGCCGGCGGTTACGCCAGCCAGATCGTCCTGCGGGACTCGGCCAAGCCGCTGACCTCCGTGTCCACCCAGATGTCCCAGACGGTCACCGACCTGCAGAAACTCCCCCACGTCCTGTCCGTCCAGAACCCGCTGCCGCCGCCCGGGTCCCAGCCCTCCGGCAAGCAGACCGTCGGCCCGCTGTCCAGCGACGCGAAGACCGGCTACATCACCGTCCGCTTCGACGTCCAGCCGTCCACCCTCGGCGACGACTACCTCCACGGCGTCGACGACTCGGTGAAACCGCTGCGGTCGGCCGGGGTACAGGTCGAGTACGGCGGACCGCTGGGCGAGCTGGCCCGGCCCGCCGCGGACGACCGGATCAGCGAGTTGATCGGGTTCGCCGTGGCGATCGTCGTCCTGCTGGTCGGCTTCGGCAGTGTCCTCGCCGCCGGCATCCCCCTGCTGACGGCGCTGATCAGCGTGATCGGCGGACTGGCCTGCCTCGGGCTGCTCGCGGCGGCCTTCACCTTCGCCACGGTCTCCCCCACCCTGGCCACCATGATCGGCCTCGGCGTGGGCATCGACTACGCGCTGTTCCTGATCACCCGGCACCGGCAGAACCTGATGGACGGCGACGATCCGGTAGACGCGGCCGGCCGCGCCGCCGCCACCAGTGGGCGCGCCGTCCTGGTCTCCGGGTGCACGGTGATCGTCGCGCTGGCCGGGCTGTTCGTCTCCGGGGTCGGCTTCATCGGCAAGCTGGGCGTGGCCGCCGCCGTCACAGTGGTCTCGGCGGTCGTGGGCGCCCTCACCCTGGTCCCGGCGCTGCTGGGGCTCATCGGCCGCCGTATCGACCGTTACCGGGTGCGCCGCCCGGTCGCCGAGGCCGGCGCCGACGACACGGATTCCGATACCGATGCGGATGCCAGTTCGGACGGAGACGGCACCTGGCACCGCTACGCGCAGCGCGTCGAGCGGCGCCCCTGGTGGTTCCTGGCCGGCGGGATCGTGGTCGTGCTGGTGCTGGCGATCCCGGTGCTGTTCATCCAGCTCGGCCACATCGGGGACGGCGCCGATCCGACGTCGTTCACCGACCGGCGGGCGTACGACATCATGGCGCAGTCGTTCGGGCCCGGCTCCAACGGCCCGCTGACCGTCGTCATCGACCAGACGAAGGTGCCCGCCGACCAGCGCTCCGCGCTCGCCTCGAAGGCGTCCAAGGCGCTGACGGACGTACCGGGCGCCGCCACCGTCACCCCGCTCACCGCGACGAAGGACGGGGACGTGCTGGTCGGTACGGTCTACTCCAAGGCCGCGCCGCAGAGCGGGACGACCACCGACCTGACGAACCGCCTGGTCGACGACACCCTGCCCGACGCCGTCTCCGGGACGGCGGCGCACGGCTATGTGACCGGCACGACCGCCGCCCAGGTCGACTTCCGTGACATCGTCGCGAGCCGTCTCCCGCTGATCATCGGCGTGGTCGTCGCGCTCGCCTTCCTGATCATCCTGGCGGTCTTCCGGGGCCTGCTGGTGGCGCTGAAGGCGGCCGTGCTCAACGTCCTGTCGATCGCGGCCTCGTACGGCGTCGTCGTGGCCGTCTTCCAATGGGGCTGGGGCGGGCCCGCGCTGGGGGTGAACGGCAAGGTGCCCATCGAGAGCTATGTGCCGATGATGATGTTCGCGATCATCTTCGGGCTCAGCATGGACTACGAGATCTTCCTGCTCTCGCGCGTCCACGAGGCCTGGCTGCGTACGGGCGACGCGCGGGCGTCGGTGGCCCACGCCCTGGAGATCACCGCTCGGGTGATCACCTGCGCGGCCCTCATCATGGTGAGCGTCTTCGCCGCGTTCGTCGTGAGCGACAACGTGGTGGTGAAGATGCTCGGCCTGGGGCTCGCCGTGAGCGTGCTCATCGACGCGACGGTCGTACGACTGCTGCTGGTGCCGGCGGTCATGACGCTGCTGGGCGCTCGTGCCTGGTGGACGCCCCGCTGGCTCGACCGGATTCTGCCGCACGTGGAAGCGGAGGGCGGCGCGGACGACTGAGGACGGCGGCCCGCTGAACAGAGCGGTGCCCGGGCCCTGAAGCGCACCCGGGCATCGCCCGCAACACCTTCACATCCCGTCGGATCTCATCAGATCCGGTCAGATCCCGTCGGGGTCCGCCCTGTGGAGCGCCGGCTTCGGCGTCGGACCCGCCGTCAGCAGATAGTCCGCAGCCGAGGTGTCCGTCACCAGGCTGGTGACCAGCCCGGACCGCAGCACCGCGTCGATCGCCGCCGCCTTGCGCTGCCCGCCCGCGATCGCGACGACCTCGGGGACCCGGCGGAGCTGGTCCGTCTTGACGGTGATGCACCGCTCCCCGAGGTCCCGGCCGACCCGGCGCCCGTCCGCGTCGAAGAGGTGCGCGGACATCTCGGCGGCGACCCCGAGGGACGCGTAGTGGCCGCGTTCCTCGTCGCTGAGCATGTCGTGCACCGTCGAGATGCCGGCCTCCCAGGAACCGATCGAGACGCAGGCGACCGTGACCTTGTCGAAGTACTCGAAGGCCCGCGCGATCCCGGTCTGGTTGCGCAGCGCGGCGGCGGTCGCCGCGTCGGGCAGCAGCATCGGGGCGTAGATCGGGTGGGCGTCGCCGCCGGACACCTGGGCGGCGCGCCGGACCGCCTCGACGGAGCCGCGCTCGGCGGTTCCGGCGTCGTACACGCCCGTCAGCTGGACCACCGTGCAGGGGGGCAGCCGATCGAGCGCGGCCGCCATGTGGATGGTGGAGCGGCCCCAGGCGAGGCCCAGTACGTCACCTTCGTTCACCAGTTCGCCGAGCAGATCGGCGGCAACCTCACCGAGGTTCTCGGGATCGGGCGACTCCTGTGCCTCGGCCGGGGACTCGACCACGACCGCGTGCCGGAGGCCGTACCGGGCACGCAGCGCGTCCGAGCGCTCGGCATCCAGTTCGGCCGGGACACGGATCTCGATCCGCACCAGATCCCGTTCGAGAGCGGTCTCCAGGACCCGGGCCACCTTGAAGCGGCTGACGCCGAACTCCTCGGCGATCTGGATCTTGGACTTGCCCTCGAGGTAGAAGCGGCGGGCCATGGCCGCCGCCTGCACCAGCTCAGCGGGTCCCATCCGCATGGCTGACCGGCCCGCCGACATACCCGACACGGCGATCTCCTCACTGCTCTTCACATCGCTGCTGTTCACATTCTGGATCCGCCGTTCATCCTGTCAGATCCCGCGTACTCGATCTGCCCAGAAGTACGTCGTTCACGTTCCCTTGGCTCAGTGGTCGCACGCCCAGCTCGCGCCCGCGGTCGCCGACTCCGCCTGGGCGCGCAGCGCGCGTACCGCCTCGGCCGGGTCCGCGGCGTCGTAGACCGCCGATCCGGCGACGAAGACGTCGGCGCCGGCCTCGGCGCAACGCTCGATCGTGGCCGCGGAGACGCCTCCGTCGATCTGGAGCCACAGCTCGAGGCCGTGCTTGCTGATCAACTCGCGGGTGCGGCGAATCTTGGGGAGCATGATGTCGAGAAACGCCTGGCCGCCGAAACCGGGCTCGACCGTCATGATCAGCAACATGTCGAGTTCGGGCAGCAGATCCTCGTACGGCTCGATCGGGGTCGCGGGCCTGAGGGCCATGGAGGCCCGCGCGCCCTTCGCCCGGATCTCACGGGCGAGCCGCACCGGAGCGGCGGCGGCCTCCACATGGAAGGTGACGGACCCGGCACCCGCTTCCACGTACTGCGGCGCCCAGCGATCGGGGTTCTCGATCATCAGGTGACAGTCCAGCGGGGTGTCCGTCGCCCGTGCCAGGGACTCCACCACCGGCACACCGAGGGTGAGGTTCGGTACGAAATGGTTGTCCATCACGTCGACATGAAGCCAGTCGGCGCCCTCGACCGCCTTCGCCTCCTCGGCGAGTCGGGCGAAGTCCGCGGACAGGATACTGGGGTTGATCTGCACGGCCATACCCCAAGACTGCCATGCCCTCCGGGGGTTGTGCGGGCGGGTCCGTCGTGGCAGGGGCGGTGTGTGGCCTGCGGGTCCATCGTGGTTGCTCGCGCAGGTCCCCGCGCCCCTGGGTGGGACCGGGCGAGGTCGGCATGAACAGGAACCGTGGGGTCGCCTACCTGGTCTGTGGGCGGCGGGCCAAGTGGCTGGTGTTGGTCCTGTGGCTGGTGTTGCTGTTTCTGGCCGCACCCTTCGCCCAGAAACTCACCGATGCCCAGGACAACGACGCCGCGTCCTGGCTGCCGGGGTCCGCGGAGTCCACCCAGGTGCTGCGTCTCTCCGAGGACTTCAGGCCGGAGCAGATCCCCGCGATCGTCGTCTACGCGCGCGAGGGCGGCCTCACGACGGCGGACCGGGCGCTGATCACGAAGAACGCGGCGCAGATCAGGAAGCTGCGGGACCACGGCATCCGGGGCGCGGAGACCCGGGGCCCGGTGTACGACCGCGCCTTTGACCCCCGGGCCGCGCAGATCCTCGTACCCATCACGATGGACGAGAAGGGCTGGCAGCGGATCGCGCCCGCCGTCGACTCTATCCGCGCCGCCGCTCCCGGTGCGGCCGGGCTGAGCGTGCACATCACGGGCCCCGGCGGTACGTCCGCCGACTTCTCGAAGGCTTTCGAGGGCATCGACTCGACGCTCCTGCTCGCCGCGATGGGCGTGGTCGTCGTCATGCTGCTGCTCACCTATCGGAGCCCCACCCTGCTGATGGCACCCTTGCTGGGGGTGGTCGCGGCCCTGCTCACCGCCCAGGCGCTGATCTACCTCCTCGCCCGACACGCGGGCCTGACGGTGAACGGCCAGAGCGCCGGCATTCTCACCGTGCTGGTGTTCGGAGCGGGGACGGACTACGCCCTGCTCCTGGTCGCCCGTTACCGGGAGGAGCTGCGCCGGCACGAGGACCGCCATGAGGCGATGGCGCTGGCCCTGCACCGCGCCGGCCCGGCCGTCATCGCGTCCGGCGCGACCGTCGTGCTCAGCATGCTGGTGCTGCTGGCCGCCGAGATGAACTCGACGCGCGGCCTGGGCCCGGTGGCGGCGATCGGGGTGGCGGTGGCCCTGCTGGCCATGATGACGCTGTTCCCCGCCGTGCTGGTGATCTGCGGCCGGTGGATCTTCTGGCCGGTGATCCCGCGCAACGGCTCGGCCGACCCGACCGAGCACGGCCTGCTGGCCCGTGTGGGCCGGGGTATCGCCGTCCGCCCCCGCATGGTCTGGGGCGTCACGGCGGCAGCCCTGGTCGCGTGTTCGTTCGGCCTGATGCAGCTCCGCGCCGAGGGGCTGAGCAATGCCGATGCCTTCACCGACAAACCGGACTCGATCGTCGGCCAGCAGGTGTCCGCACGGTACTTCCCGGCGGGCAGCGGCGATCCGCTCGTCATCGTCAGCAACGAGGCGCAGGCCCAGCAGGTCGGCCGGGCGGTCGCCGGAACCCGCGGGGTGGAGCCGACGTCCCTCGGCCTGCCGCCGGGCACGAAGCCGTCCTTCGAGGGCAGGGTGCTGTTCGAGGCCACGATGACCGCCCCCGCGGACAGCGAGGCCGCGAAACGGACCGTGGACCGGGTCCGGGACGCCGTGCACGCGGTGCCGGAGGCGGACGCCCAGGTGGGCGGCGGTACGGCGGCTCTGCTGGACATGGACCGGGCGACGACGCACGACAACCTGCTGATCATCCCGCTGGTCCTGGCAGTGGTCCTGCTGATCCTCAGCGCCCTGCTGCGCGCCCTGATCGCCCCGCTGCTGCTGATCGGCACGGTGGTGCTGTCCTTCGCGGCGGCCCTGGGCATCAGCGCCCTGGCCTTCCGCCACCTGTTCGACTACGCGGGTGAGTCGACGGACTTCCCGCTGTTCGTCTTCGTGTTCCTGGTGGCACTGGGAATCGACTACAACATCTTCCTGACCACCCGTATCCGCGAAGAGACAGCCCGCCTCGGCACCCGCAAGGGTGTGGTGACGGGCCTGGCGGCGACGGGCGCGGTCATCACCTCGGCGGGCCTGGTCCTGGCCGGCACGTTCGCGGCCCTGGGCACGCTGCCCATGGTGGCGTTCGCCGAGATCGGCTTCGCGGTGGCCCTGGGCGTGGTTCTGGACACCCTGGTGGTCCGGTCGGTGCTGGTCCCGGCCCTGTTCCTGGACGTGGGCCCGAAGATCTGGTGGCCGCACCGGCTGGCCCGGGAGGACGGCGGGGCCAGGGCCCCGGAGCCCCCCGCGAAGGTCAGCCGGTCCGGCGGATGAGGGCCAGATACATGGCGTCGGTCCCGTGCAGATGCGGCCACAGCTGTACGTCGGGACCGTCGCCGAGGTCGCTCACACCCTCAAGGAGCGGGCGGGCGTCGACGAGTTCGGTGTTCGGGTGCTGCTTGAGCAGGTCGCTGACGACTGCCCTGGTCTCCGCGAGGTGCGGCGAGCAGGTGGCGTAGCCGACGATCCCGCCGACGCGGACCGACTCCAGCGCGGTGGTCAGCAGCGCGCGCTGAAGCGGCGCGAAACCGTCCAGGTCCTCGGGCCGCCGCCGCCAGCGTGCCTCGGGCCGCCTGCGCAGCGCCCCGAGCCCGGTGCACGGCACGTCCATCAGCACCCGGTCGAAACTGCCGGCCCGCCACGGCGGCCGGGTCCCGTCCCCGACGACGACCTGATACGGCCCCGGATTGCCGGCCAGCGTCTTCGCGACCAGCCCGGCCCGGTGCGGCTGCTTCTCGGAAGCGAGCAGCAGCGCGCCCCGCTCGGCGGCCAGGGCGGCGAGCAGCGCGGCCTTGCCGCCGGGCCCGGCACACCCGTCGAGCCAGGCCTTGTCGGGCCCCTCGATCGGAGCGTTGGCCAGGGCGAGCGCGACGAGCTGGCTGCCCTCGTCCTGCACGCCCGCCCGTCCGTCCCGTACGGCGTCGATGGCCCCGGGTTCCCCGCCTTCGGCGAGCCGCACGGCGTACGGCGACCAGCGCCCCGGCACGGCCGCCTCCTCGCGGAGCAGCTCCTCGGTGGTGGACCGTCCGGGCCGGGCGACCAGGGTGACCTCCGGCCGCTCGTTGTCGGCGGCGAGCAGCTCCTCGATGCCGGCGCGGCCACCGCCCAGGGAGTCCCACAGGGCGGAGACGACCCACCGGGGGTGCGAGTGCACGACGGCGAGGTGGTCCTCGGGATCCTCGTCGTAGGGCGGCGCGACCTGCTCGATCCAGCCGTCGAGATCGTGCTGGGCGACCTTGCGCAGCACGGCGTTGACGAACTTGGCCCGCCCGTCGCCGAGCACGACCCGGGCCAGCTCGACGGAGGCGGACACGGCGGCGTGGGTGGGGATCCGCGTCCCGAGCAGCTGGTGCACACCGAGGCTCAGCACATCGAGCACCGGCGGATCGACCTCGCGCAGGGGCCGGTCGACACACTTACCGATGACCGCGTCGTACGTCCCCTGCCTGCGCAGCGTCCCGTACACCAGCTCGGTCGCGAGAGCCGCGTCCCGCCCGTCGAAGTCGCCCTTCGCCCTGGCCGCCCGAAGGAGCGGCGGCAGCACCAGGTTGGCGTACGCGTCCCGCTCGTCCACGGCCCGCAAGGCCTCGAAGGCGAGGATGCGGACGGGGTCCTTCTGGGGCCGACGGTAGGGCTTGCCGGACTTCTGGGGCCGACGGGGCTGCTCGCTCACGAAAAAGGTGCTCCGGATATGGGAAAGGGGGTGCGGTTTCCAGCGTACGTCGTGGCAGACCGGCCCGAACCAGCGCGGTGCGCCACTGGTGCGGGCCATGCGAACGGCTCAGGCCCCGAGGACCTCGCCGTCGGCGATCCGCACGCCCCGGGCCCAGTCGGCCGCCCGCATCGGCTTCTTCCCCTGCGCCTGCACCCACAGCAGCTCGACGGCGTGGGACCCGGTACCGACGTACACGTTGTTCTTGCCCACGGAGAGCACGCCGGGCGCGAGATCGGTGCGGTCGGGCACGGGTGTGACGTGGATGAGCTTGAGCCGCTCCCCCCGGAACACCGTCCAGGCACCGGGCGCGGGAGTGCACCCGCGCACGATCCGGTCGGCCCGGAGTGCGGGCACGGACCAGTCGACGTGGGCGTCCTCCACGGTGATCTTCGGCGCGAGGGTGATGCCGTCGGCGGGCTGCGGTACGGCCTTCAGGGTGCCGTCCTCGATGCCGTCCATGGTCGCGGCCAGCAGCCCGGAGCCGGCGAAGGCGAGCCGGGTCAGCAGGTCGCCGCTGGTGTCGCTGGGCCGGACCATCTCGGTCACCGTGCCGTAGACGGGGCCGGAGTCGAGGCCCTCCTCGATGAGGAAGGTGGAGGCCCCGGTGATCTCGTCGCCCGCCATGATCGAGTGCTGCACGGGCGCGGCGCCACGCCAGGCGGGCAGCAGCGAGAAGTGCAGGTTGACCCAGCCGTGGACGGGGATGTCGAGGGCGACGCGGGGCAGCAGGGCCCCGTACGCGACCACGGGACAGCAGTCGGGCCCGATCTCCCTGAGACGCGCGAGGAATTCCTCGTCCCTGGGCTTGGCGGGCTTCAGCACCTCGATCCCGGCCTCCTCGGCCCGCTGGGCCACGGGACTGGCGACCAGCCTGCGTCCCCGCCCGGCGGGCGCGTCGGGCCGCGTGACGACGGCGACCACTTCATGCCGTTCCGCCCCGATCAGGGCATCCAGAGCGGGAACGGCGACCTCAGGGGTACCAGCGAAGACAAGCCTCATGGGTGGGCGGGGGCCTCTCGGACGGGATTCTGCGGGCAGCGCACCAGTCTATGACCGCCCTCCAGGGGGCGTACGCATATGTCCCTACGCCCCCGCACCGTGACCACTCACGCGAAAACGCGTTGGTCAAGAAAGAGTTGACCACAAGGGTTGACCAGAAGGGCCGCACTTCGCGCGGCCCGATCCTTTTCAACGCCGGTTCGAGAGGCTTGTTCATGGCCGACCACGCAACCCACGACGCCCAGGCTCGGGCCAGCCTGCACTTGCTGGTGCGGGACATCGAGCGGGTCCGCCGGCAGGTGGACGCACTGCGCACCCTCACCGCCCAGTTGGGCAACGTCTACCGCCCGCGCCGCTCCGGCCCCTCCACGGGCTTCGTCGTCTACGGCCGGGCCCCCGCCCCGACCGTCCGCCTCGCCCAGGAACTGCGGGACAGCGTCGAAACCCTGGTCACCGCCGCCGTGGACTTCGACCGCTCACTCGGCTTCTCGTGGGACGCGGTGGGCTCCGCGCTCGGGGTCACAAACCAGGCCGCCCACCGCCGTTACGGGGCCCGTCGCGCCGCCGCCCAGGCCGCGGCCGACGCCGAGCGCGCCACGGAGACCGCGACCACCCGCACGGTCGGCGTGGGCACCGTCAGCGGCCTCGGCACTGGCCTCCCCACGGTGCCGACGGTCCCGGCGGCCCGCTCCATGCCGACCCAGCCGACGGCGGGCAGCCCGACGCTGCGCGACGAGGTGAGGCCCACGGCTTTCCCCGGCCCCCGCAACGGCTGACAGAACCACCGCCCACCCCCACCCTCTGCCCTCCCGCTTCACCCGCGGGAGGGCAGAGGCGTGCGGAGCCCCACGACCGACTGGTCAGCGCGCACACGGCCACCACCTGGCGCCGGCCCACACCCG
>NZ_LGDW01000017.1 GCF_001280005.1 Streptomyces sp. NRRL WC-3618
CCAGCGCGCCCGGCAGGCTGTCGTACGAGAACGACTTCACCGGGTTCGCGGTCGCCGATCCCTCGCGGACGTAGGTGACACGGCCGAGGTCGTCGTACTGCGTGAACGTCGTCCGGTTCTCCGCGTCCGTCACCTTGTTCGGGCGGTCCGCGGCGTCGTACCAGGTGTCCGTCTGTCCGACGTCCGGGTCCGTGGTCGACTTCACCCGGCCCCGCGCGTCGTACGTGTACGTCCAGAGGTTGCCCGCCGGGTCCTTCACCGTGTCGCGGTAACCCCGGGCGTCGTACCCGTACGTCGTGGTACGGCCCGCGCCCGTGCTGGTCTCGTCCTTGTAGTGAAGGATCGAGGTGACGCGGCCCAGGGCATCGGTGGAAGTGCGCGTCCGGGGGGCGGTCGAGCCGGGCGGGTTCACGTCCGTGCTCGTGTCGTTGTAGGTCGTGGTCGTCGCGTACTTGAACCGGCCGGAGTGGAACGTCGACTCCTTGTACGGGCGTTCCAGTCCGTCGTAGCTGAACTTGACCTTGCTCGGAATCAGGGTTTCGGACCGGGGCTGGAAGATATCGGTGGTGGGCTCACCCTTCGCCAGATAGGCGCCCCTCTGCTCGTCCACCAGTCCGTGGTCGTCGTACGTGGTGTCGGTGACGACGCGGCCGGGACCGTGCGCCTCCGACTGGGTCTGCACCTGGCGCAACAGGCCGTCGTAGATGGTGACTTGCTTGCCGTAGGTGCCGTCGTCCCTGAGTGTGCTGGTGGTGACGGCGGCGGGACGGCTCGCCTTGTTGGGGTCGGCGACCGCCCGCTGGTAGTCGATCACCACGTCCGGCGTACCGCCCGGGGAACGGGACGGGGACCAGCCCCTCACCAGGCGGCCGAGTGCGTCGTACTCGTTGCGTGTGACGCGGTTGTTGGCGTCGGTGACCGTCAGCGGCAGGCTGCGGCCCGGGTCGAAGGTCGTGGTGACACTGTGCCCCAAGGCATTGGTCGTCTTCACGGCGGTGAGCGGGCCGCCCTCGTCGCCGGGCGTGTACTCGGTCGTCGTCGTGCCCGCCGCCGGCTTCGTGACCGTTCGGATGCGGCCCAGCGTGTCGTACACCATCCGCGCGGCGACCACGTCCGCGGTTCCGGTGCCGTCCACGGCGGTGACAGTCGTCACCAGGCCCCTCGTCGGGGTCTCGTTGTCGGCCGTGCTTCCGTCGTAGTTGTTCCGTACGGACTTGATGAGCTTGGTCGCCGGGTCCGCCGCCGCGTAGTCCGCGCACGAAGTGCCCGTGCTGCGCTGCGACTTGGGCAGACCGATCAGCCATGCCGAGGGATTGTGGACGTACGTCGTCACCGTGCACGTCCGGTCGGAGAAGGTCTCGTCGGTGCCGGCGCCGGGCTTGACCACGGACGTCTCGACCTGGATGGGCAGGCCGTAGGTGTCGTCCACCGAGGTCAGCGTGCGGACGGCCTGCCAGCTCTCGCCGACGGTCTGGATCTCGTCCGTGCGCTTGATTCCGCTGCGGTATGCCAGGAGCGGATCCAGGTCCGTGCCGTCCTCGGCCTTTCTGGCGCGCGACGCGGTCTGCTTCGACCAGGGGAAATTCAGGGTGCGCTTCGACCAAGGGAGGTCCGGGAGCGGCCTCTGGGTTGCTTTGTCGGAGTCGCGGTAAGTGATCGTCTCGGCCGTCATGCCCGCGTACTGCGGGCTGTCGTCCTCGATGAGGTTGTACTTGTTCTTGGAGTCCTTGATCTGGCCACCGACGCCGAGGAAGTAACGGGTGACGGAGTACGACCGGGCCTGAAGGATGTTCTGCCCGCTGGCGGATCCGCCCTTCGTCACCGCCACCTCTCGGTAGCCGCGCCAGTCGCTGAACGTGCGCAGGGACGGGCGGGTGAACTCGTCGTCGCTCTTGGACCAGGCCGGCCCCGTGTACGTGTAGGACGTCTTGATGTTCTGGCCGTGCGACGTGACGACCTTGTCATGCTCGATCACGGACGCGACGACGTACTTGTTGAACCACACCTTCCCGGGGTTCTTCTCGTCGCCGTCCGGAGACCAGTGGACCGGGTAACACGTGCCGTTGTTCCGGCCGTTGTCCGTGGCCGGTGCGCTCGCGCAGCCGCCCGTGTACTCGACATCGACGGCACCGCCGGTCTCGGTGGACACGGTGCCGATGCGGGGGCGTGTGAAGCCGGGGCGCTGATCGCTCTTGCCGGTGCGGACCAGGTTCGGGAGCTGCTTGTCGCGCAGGCGCACCTTCAGCGGTGACTCCGAACCGACCTTGTACTCGGCGAAGCTGACGCCGTCCGGATGCTGGATGGTGCCGGTGGTGTCGCCGGGGGCGAAGCCGGTGCGGGTGATCGAGTTCAGCCAGAGGCTGGGGGCCGTGTCGTACCAGTCCTTCGGGAAGGACTGGTTGAGGGTGTACGTGTCGACCTTGCCGAGGCCTGTCCGGCCGGCGCGGGCCGCGTTCGTCGTGATCGTGTCCAGGCGGATCTGCGTCCAGAAGGACGGGAAGGCGGGGCACATCTTCGACGTGGACTTGCAGTTGAGGTTGCCGGGGGTGTCCCACCAGAGGCGGTACGCGCCCGGGTCGTCGGTCTTGCCGAAGCTGGCCGCGTCGCACGCCGCCGTCGGCTCGAGGCAGCGCTGCTGGACGCCGAAGTCGACCGTCGCCGACGGCTTCGTCAGGTCCGCGCGCATGCCGTACTCGATCTTCGTCGGGTACGCGAAACGGTCGTACTCCTCGGGCGCCGTGAACTTCTTCTTCACGGCGTAGGAGTTCTTCTCCTGCTTCCAGCGGACGACCAGCGCGTTGCCGTGCACGTCGACGACCTTGTCCAGGCCCCAGCGCCAGGCCTGCTGCTTGTCCGCGCCGCAACGGGAGTTGGCGAAGGTGCTGGTGTTGCAGGGTTCGCCCGGGTGGTTGCCGAAGACGGGGACGGTGGAGACGGAGTCGGTGTCGGCGTGGCCGCCGCCCACCTTGTTGAGGCCGTAGTAGTACTTGGTGCCGTCCGTGGTGGTGACGATCCAGTACTCGCCGTTGTCGTCCCGGTTCGTGCCCTTCGTGATGCGGTGCTCGACCCTGGTTCCGTCGTCCTGCGTGGGCCGGTAGATCTCGGTGTCGGTCTCCGGATCGCTGCCGGCGGGCGCGTCCCGAACGAGTTCGGTGGTCTTGCCCGCCAGCGACATCACCGCGTTGTACGACACCCAGCACAGGTCGGACGTCTTGTCCTTCGCGGCCTTGTTGTTGGGGGTGCCCGTCTTGCGGTCGTCCTGGCAGCTTCTGTACCGGCGCTCGATGTGGCCCGGGTCGTAGTCCCAGCCCTCGCCGATCCAGGACACCTGGGGCGAGGAGACCGCCGTACGGCCGTCCACGGTCTGCGAGTTGTACCCGAGCGCGATGTTCGGGGCCGGGCCCGCGGGCGCCGCCGGAATAGTCAGCGGGTACGACCAGGTGAAGGCGCCCGAGGAGCCGCCGGCCGCCCACTTGCCGCTGGAGGCGAGCGGGGTCGCCTTGAACGAACCGCCGTTGCCCTGGCCCGAGTCGATCGCGCCGACGGCGGCGCGGTCGCCGGAGGCCGCTACGGCGGTGCCGGTGGCGGCGGGCGAACCGCGGTAGGAGGCCTGGACTGTCGCCGGTCCGCCGACGGGGGTTTCGCGTGTCGCCGAGGCCGGGGTGACCGTTCCGTCGGCCGCTGTGTCGACGACCGCGGTCATGGACTCGGTCGCCGTGTCGTTCGTGGTCTCCAGTTCCACGTACTCCTGGCACGCCTCGAGCTGCGGGGTGTCGAGGTAGCACTCGGGGAACTGCACCAGTCTGAGGCGGGAGGCCCAGTCGGCGCCGTAGAGGCTTTTGAACTTCGAGTAGTCGATCTTGACCGAGATGGGCACGGATCCCGTCGCCGGAGCCTGGACGCCCACGACGGTACCGTCCACGCCCTGGGAGACGGCCTCTGTCCGGCCGTAGACCTTGACGTCCCAAATGCCTGTGGGGGCAGCCTGGTTGGGGGCCTGGCCGAGGCTGATGGGCAGCACGCCCGCCGGTTTCGGGTCCGCCACCTGTTGGGCGGTGGCGCCGGTGCGGACGGAGGCGGGTGTCGTGGTCGCGTTCGTCGCCGAGCCGAAGTTGACGCTTCCGGTGCCCACGGGCGTGGTCGTCGTACCCGCCGGCGCTTGTTCCAGGCGCGGGGGCATCGCGATCCTGAAGGGCCTCGCGTGCTGCTCTTCGGTAACGCCCTCGACAGGCACTTCCGGGTCGAGCGTCTCCAACTGGAGCGTGTCCTCGCGGCCCCGTTCGGCCGCGGCCGGGTCGGGCGGCACGGCGAACGCCTGAACAGGCAGAAGACCTACCAGCAGGGCCGCGCCGACAGTGGGCACAACAGCCGTCCGCAGACGCGAAACACGGCGACTGCGGGCATGCGAAAAGCGACCGAACACGGTGAGGTCCCCCCGGACCACTTGGTGCGGGACCAGGATCGGACCACACGTGGGGCATAGCAGATGCCGGAGATTCTGTGATGGATCTGTGGGGTTTCGCTAGATCACCTGTGTGGATGTGATGATCCACACGGTACGTAGCATCTTGTAGCGGTTGGTGACGGGCGGAGTCCGACCTAACCGAGGTAAGGGAAGCCGCCACCCCTTTGCGATCTATTACAGATTCTTAATTTCCCTTTACAAATGCCACACAAATCAGGGGTTTTTGAGGGCTTTAGAAGCGATTCGGGGCCATGAGTTCGCTCCGCAGGGCAGTTGTCGGCGGGCGAGGTCAATCACCGATACGGGCCTGGCGATTGACTGACTCAATCCGTGCCCGCGTTCGCAAAGCGTGACGACAGCCAACTCTTGGGCCATCATCGGCGGGCCCGGTCGCGCCCTGTCGCGCGCCCGGTTCCGAGGGGGGAAGGGGAACTCGCCCGATGACGCGCACCACGCGCAACCGGTCTCGCATGCCCGGAACACGCATGCCCGGAAGCCGGACCACCGCCGCCGTACTCACCGCGGCTCTCGCCGCGACGGGCATCGTCTTCGTGAGCCTCGGCCTGGACGACTCCGACTCGGGAGCGGGGTCAGGGTCGGGCGACGGGGTGAAAGGTGGTCGGCGCGCGCAGCCGGTGACCGAGGCCGTCGCGATCGCGCGTGCCACGAAGACGGGGAAGTCCGTCGAGGTCACCGCCTTGCGGACCGCCCGCTCCACGACGTGGGCCAAGGCCGGCGGCGGCATGGTGAAGAAGCTGTACGCCACGCCGATCCGGGCCAAGGTGGGCGGCGAGTGGAAGGACATCGACTACGACCTGCGCCGCACCGATGCCGGTTGGGAGCCGACGGCCACCAACACGCGGATCGTGTTCTCGGCCGGTTCGAGCGCGTCGTCGTCCCGTGCCACCCGGCCCGCCCGGTCCGGCCAGTCCGGCCAGTCCGGCCAGTCCGGCGAACGTGCCTCCCGCGCCACCACCGTCCGCCGCGTCTCCCTCCTCAAGGGCACCTTCGCCGACGCGGAGCTGGCCGCCGACGAGGCGCCAACTCCCCTCGTTACCCTCACCGTTGACGGCCACGCCATCCAACTCACCTGGCCCGGCCCGGTACCCACCCCGATCATCGACGGATCCCGGGCGCTGTACCCGGAGATCTTCCCCGGCGCCGACCTCGTCCTCACCGCCGACGACGACGGCTTCGCGCAGCTCGTCGTGCTCAAGAACCGGCAGGCCGCCGCCGATCCCCACGTCCAGCAGCTCACGTACGGCGTCTCCGCCCCGGACCTGGACTTCCGCCTCAACGCGGTGACCGGCATCCTCTCCGCCGAGGACGCGTACGGCGAGGACGTCGCCACGTCGCCCACCCCCCTGATGTGGGACAGCAGCGGTGTCCCGGCCGTCACGGACGGCGGGGTGGGGGCCGGCGCGCAGCCCACCGAGGCCGAGTCGCCCGTACCCACCGACGTGCCCGCGCCCGACACCACGCCCAGCGACAGCGTCAGCCCGGCCGACGACGATCCGGGCGAGACGGACGAGCAGGCCGACACGGAGCCGGAGGATCTGCCGTCCGCCTCGGACGGCCCCGCGCCGACCGTGTCCGCGTCCCCGCTGCCGTCCGCACCGCCCGAGCCGACGCCCGCGCCCTCGCAGACCGGCTCGGCCGCGACCCTCAGCCTGCCGTCACTCGAGGGCCCGGCCCCCGACTCACTTGGCGAGGTCGTCAAGTCCGAGCTGTCCGGATCCCATTGGCTGCTCACCCCCGACCAGGACTTCCTCGCCGACCCGGCCACCACCTACCCGGTCTTCGTCGACCCGTCGTTCAAGAGGCACGTCCAGAGCTGGACCACCGCCTACAGCCGCCACCCCAACGCCACGTTCTACAACGGCAAGGGCTTCAACAAGGGCGGTACGCACGAGGCGCGCGTCGGCTTCGAGTCCGACACCTGGGGTACCTCACGCTCGTACTTCAACATCGAGTTCGACAAGGCCCTCAAGGGCACGAAGATCCAAAAGGCGACGCTGCAGCTCCTGGAGACGTACGCCTGGTCGTGCAGCGCCCGTTCGATGACCGTGCACCTCACCGGCCCGATCGACTCACGCACCAACTGGAACAACGCGCCGAGTCTGCACGACGGCAACAAGTACGCGACCAAGAGCTTTGCCCACGGCTTCAAGTCCGGCTGCCGGGACGCCTTCGAGACGTTCGACCTGCGCGCGGCCGCGCAGAAACGGGCCGACGAAGGGGCGACCACGATCACCTTCGGAATGCGGGCGAGCGACGAACATTCGCAGTACGCGTGGAAGAAGTTCCAGGCGGACAGGGACTTCGCGCCCGTGCTGATACTCGAGTACAACCGGAAGCCGTCCGCCCCGGACTCCCTCGACCTCGGCCCCGAGGCCAAGTGCACCACCACCAGGCCCTACGTCCGGATGGCCGCCGGCGGCATCACCTTCACCGCCCGCTCCACCGACAAGGACGCGAACCTCGACTTCCTCGACTTCGACCTCTGGCCGGACGGCAAGTGGAAGGACACGGGCGATCTGCTCGGGGGCACCGGCAAGGTCTCGGTCGATGGGAGCAGAAGCGCGGCGCTGGTCACCACCCACGCGTTTCCCACCAGCAGACTGACCAACGGCGTCACCTACGCCTGGCGGGTGCAGGCCAAGGACGACGCCGGAAGTTCCTCCGGCTTCTCCCCTGCGAAGGCGCCCTGTCGCTTCGTGCTCGACCTGTCGGCGCCGAGGCCGCCCAGGGTCGCCTCCGTCGACTTCCCGGACGCCGACCGCGAGGACGACGGCTTCGGCCACAAGGGCGAGGACGCGATCTGGAGCACCAAGAAGTTCGGCACCCCCGGCTCCTTCACCGTCCGCGCCCTGGACACGGACGTCGTGCGGTACGAGTACGGGTTCAACTCGCCCAACTTCGCGTTCGGTCTGAACCGCACGTTCGGCACCGCCGCCACGGTCAGCGCGACCCTCGCGAACGCCAAACCCCCGTCCGCCGGCCCGAACGTGCTGTACGTCCGAGTCGTCGACCAGGCGGGCAACGTCTCCGAGCCGACGAAGTACCTCTTCTACGTGACGCCACGCGACCAGGCCGACGCCCCCATGGACTTCACCGGGGACAAACTCCCCGACATGATGGTCGTCACCGAGGCCGGCGACCTGGCCATGTACTCCTCCCGGACCGACGTCATGGACCTGACCAAGAAGACCGGCGACCTCAACGAGAACTCGATGCCCGGCGCCTACTACGCCAACCGGGCCAAGGATCCCAACGGCAACGACAACGTGCCGCCCTACTCGTTTCCGGGGCACGGGCGCTTCATGGGTGCGCTGATCACCCACAACGGTGACATCTACGGTGGCGACGGCCTCCAGGACCTCGTCGTCCGCCGGGACGGGCGTCTGTGGGTCTACCCCGGGGACGGGTACGGCGCCGTCAACATCGACAAACGCGTCGAGATCCTGCTGCCCGGCGGCGCGCCGAGTCCCGCGACGTTCACACAGATCATGGCCGCGGGTGACGCCACCGGCGACGGCCGGACCGACTTCTTCGCCACGATCGGTCAGGAACTGTGGGCCTTCACGGGCTATCACGGGGCGACGATCGACCAGGCCATCCGGCTCTCGGCGACCGGTTGGACCGGCCGCGACCTCGTCACCGCGCAGGACGTCAGCGGCGACGGCGTGACGGACCTCATCTACCGCGAGGACACGGCGTCCGTGCTGAGGCTCCGCAAGGGCATCGCGGCCGAGGGCGGCGGAGTCAGTCTGGCCTCGCTGGCCAGCAGCAACGCCTCGGCCGGTGGCACCGACACCGAGTACGCCCCCGCCGGCTGGAACGTCGCCAACATGCCCCACCTGCTCGGCATCCCGGACTCCAACGGCGACAACATCCCCGACCTCTGGGCCGTCCGAGCCGACGGCACCGTCCGCTTCTACGCCGGCGGCAGGGCGACCATGGCCCCCGTTCCGGGACGAGAGGTCCTCCCGGCGAAGAGCTACTGGAAGACCCGGATCACCATCGGCTGATCACCGGCCGAGGTGGTACCGGTAGCTGGTGTGCGTACGTCGTCAAGGCCCCGTTTCCGCAGGAAGCGGGGCCCTCGGCTGTGCCGGACACTCGATCGGGTGACGTACTGCGATCGGCCCGCACACGTCCTGACCGGCCTACGATGAGGTCCTCGACACCAGCCCCCAGGAGGCACGCGATGTCCGCAGCATCCGTCGAGCGGCACCACGGCGACCGTCCGCTGATCGCGGAGGCGAACCGCCTCATGGAGCGCAATCCGGGCTACCGCGTCGAGATCATCGGAGGCCTGATCCTCGTGTCCCCGCCCCCGGACGTCGCCCACGCCCGTGCCTTGGCCAGGCTTACGCGCCCTTTCACCGCGGCCGGCATCGACGGAAGCGAGACGGAGGTCCTCCAAGGCGTTGGCCTGTGGTTGCCCAGCGGCAGCGAGGACTACGCCGTCCCTGATCTCGTCGTCGTCGACGCCGACATCGAAGAGCATTTCGTCGGGAACAACTGCTACGAGCCGGTGGCCTTCCGCCTCGTCCTGGAGGTCACCTCCACCAACTGGAAGGCCGACCTGCAGACCAAAGTCGCCGCGTACGCCGACGCCAACGTGCCCGTCTACGTCGTCGTCGACCGCAAGCACCAGCGCCTCCACGTGCTCACCGACCCCGAGGGCAACACGTACGCCACCCACCGCGTCCACGCCCCCGGCGAGCTCGTCGCCCTCCCCGACTCCCTCGGCGCCAAGGTCACCCTCGACGTCGCCGAGATCCTCGACGCCGGACAGGCGAAGCGAACTCCCTGATCAGCGCGCCCCCCGATCGCCTCACCCGCCTCCACGGTTTCCGCCGACCATCCCCTTAACCTGACGCCATGTCAGATGACGAGTCGTACGAACTGCTCGGTTTCGACAACGTGCTGCTGCCCGTCGGTGACCTCGCCGAGGCGGTCGCCTTCTACCAGCGCGCCGGGTTCGGGATCACCGCCCGGCTCGACGAGGCCGGGATCGCCGTACTGAGGGTCGGCGCCGAGACCCCCGGGCTGCTGCTGCGCGTCGAGGAGGCGCTCGGCCACCGGCCGCCGCCGTGGGCCTCGCCCCGGGTGTGGCTGGAGGTACCGGACGCCAAGGCGGCGGCCCGCGCCCTGACCGCGGCCGGCATCACCCCCCTCGACGTCCCGGCGTCCGTCGCCACGGGCTGGACCGTCGAGATCGCCGACCCGTGGGGCAACGTCATCGGTTTCACGGACTACCGGAAACGGCCGGAGCTCGCGCGGTCATGAAGTCATGACGTGGACCGGCGCCCGCTATTGATCGCCGTCAGGTCGATGTCGATCTCGAAGGGCACAGTCACCTTCAGGCGGTCGTGGAAGATGCCGGTGAGGCCGTAGACCATGGTGGCTGGGTCGAGTTCGTAGACGTAGACGACCGGGAGGCCCTGGTCGCCGTCCTGCTCGACCCGCCAGAAGTGTGGTACTCCGGCTGCCGCGTACTTGCGGGGCTTGACCTCGCGATCGCGTTCACGAGAGTCGGCCGAGACGACCTCGACGGCAAGGACGATGTCCTCCGGCCTGTACCAGGTCTGGTTCGGACCAGTAACCGCCTCCGCCGGAAAAACCACGATGTCCGGCTCCGGCCGGTTCTTCTGGTCCAGCCTGACCGCCATTTCCCGGTCGACGTCCAAATGCGCTGGCGCCTGAGCCAGCAAGGCATTGTCCAGCAGACGCATCATGCGACTGTGGAACCGGGTCTGGGCACTCATGAAGACGAGACTCCCGTCGATCAACTCCGTGTGCGGCGGGAGGCCCGGAATCCGGTCGAGGTCGTCCGCGGTCCAGCCCTCAGCAGGCGGGATCGGCCAGCGGTACGGCGGCTCATCGCCGAGCTCGTCCTCTGATACGGCGCTCATCAGTGCTCCCATGCGACGGAGTCTCGCCTGTCCGTTAAGCGTACCCAGCACGGACAGTCGTGGCGCCACCTGAACGAGGCACCCGCTCACGGAACGTTCGTGCGATTCGTTCGGGCGACATCGAACGCTACTTGAACGTGTTCAAAAACAGGTCTACAGTCATCCCCGTAAGCATTTTTGAACGCGTTCAAGTCGTTCAAGAGGCATCTCAAGAGGCACGGGGACAAGGACGAAGACATGGACCTCACAGTCGTCGCGTACGTCATATACCTGCTGGTCAGCGTCGCGCTGACCGTCTGGGTCGCGCGCACCCTCAGCAGTAACGGGCGCGTTTTTCTCGCCGATGTGCTGCGGGGGAACGAGAAGCTCGCCGATGCCGTCAACCATCTGCTCGTCGTCGGCTTCTATCTCGTCAACCTCGGGTTCGTCGCCCTCTATCTGAGCGGTGACGGGGACATCGGCAGCACCCGGGAGGTCTTCGAGGCCCTCTCGACCAAGCTCGGGGTCGTGCTGCTGGTGCTCGGTGTCATGCACCTCGGGAACGTCTTCGTGCTCAGCAAGATCCGTCGGCGGGGTGTCATGGAGCGGGAGCAGGTGCCGCCCGTCGCGCCGCAGGGCTGGGTCGCCCCGGCGGGCGGGGCGTGACCGCGATGAGCCACCTGGACGCGGCGGGGTCGGGGGACACCGCCGCCCGCGCGGACCGGGACGCCACGGGGGGCGTTCCGGTCCGCCGGCTCACCGTTCTGTACGACGCCGACTGCGAGCTGTGCACCTTCGTGCGCGAGTGGCTCGGACGGCAGCCTCAACTGGTGCCGCTGGCGCTGGTCCCGGCGGGATCGGAGCGGGCACGGGGGCTGTTTCCGACCCTCGACCACTCCGCCACCCTCGACGACGTCACCGTGGTCGGGGACGCCGGGCAGGTCTACCGTGGCGCCGGTGCCTGGGTCGTCGTGCTGTGGGCGCTCCGCGAGTACCGGCCGCTCGCCCATCGGTTCGCCACCCCGGCCGGGGCCGTGTTCGCCAAGGGTGCCGTCCTCGCCGCCGCCAAGTGGCGCGGGCGGCAGCAGGGCACCGGCAGGGGCGGCCGGGCGGTGTACCGGCGGGCCGACGGGTGGTCGTACGATCCCAGCTTCGGCTGGACGCACACCGCACCCGGCGCCCTGCCCGCAGGCCCACCCGGCTGTGGCAGCGGCACCTGTTCCACTGGTTAGGCTCCTTCCGTGTCAGCAGCGAAAGACAGCCCCAAGTCCTCCGAGTCCTCTGCGTCCTCTGAGCCCTCCGCGTCTGCTCCCGCTCCCGCTCCCGCGAAGAGTGAGCAGACGCGTGCGTTGATCCTGGAGACGGCCATGCGGCTGTTCAAGGAGCGGGGGTACGACAAGACGACGATGCGGGCCATCGCTCAGGAGGCCGGGGTCTCCGTCGGCAACGCCTACTACTACTTCGCCGGCAAGGAGCACCTGATCCAGGGCTTCTACGACCAGCTCGCCCGCGAGTACCAGGTGGCCGCGCGGGAGGTACTGGACCGGGAGACCGACCTGGAGGCCCGGCTTGCCGGGGTACACAGGGCCTGGCTCGATGTGGCCGCTCCCTACCACGAGTTCGCGGTGCAGTTCTTCAAGACCGCCGCCGACCCGAACAGTCCGCTCAGCCCGTTCTCCGCCGAGTCGGAGCACGCGCGCGTGCAGGCCATCGACGTACACCGGGAGGTGCTCGCCGGGTCGAAGGCCAAGGTGCCGGAGGAACTCAGGGACGTACTGCCCGAGTTGATGTGGCTGTCCCAGATGGGGATGGTCATGTACTGGATCTACGACCGTACGGAGGGCCGCGAGCGCACCTACCGGCTCGCCGGGCGCGGCGCCCGGCTCACCGCGCGCGGGGTGGCGCTGGCCCGTTTCCGTGTGCTGCGGCCGCTCGTCCGCGAGGTCCACGACCTGTTCAGCGACTTCCTGCCGGGGATGACCAACGCCCTTCCCGAAGAGTCCGAGGAATCCGGGAAGGGCGAGGCGGTCAAGTAGGTCTCGGGGCAGGTCAGTTCACTGCGTCCACCTCGTCCGCTCCCTCCTCCGAGGGCTCCGGCAGCTCCACGTCGTACACGAGGGGGCCGTCCTCGATGGTCACCTGCCGGGCCCGGGAGCCGTACGAGGGTGCTGTCGCCGCCAGCAGGTACGTGCCGGGGGTCGGGACGGAGAGGGTGTACGAGCCGTCCGCCCGGGAGGTGACCCGGTCCAGTTGGCGTCCGCCCTTCGTCAGCAGGGTCACCGACGCGTCCTCGACCGGAGCGCCGTCCGTGTCACGGACGAAACCGTGGACCACCGGGGCGGGTTCGCCGGCGGCCTCGGGCTCCTCCTGCGGTTCCACCGCCAGATGGGGCAGGCGCTTGTCCAGGCCCGCCGGCAGCCACCAGTTGGAGTTGCCGAGCAGGTGCATCGCGGCCGGAACCAGGGCCGTACGGAGGATGAACGCGTCCAGCGCGACCGCCGCGGCGAGGCCGATGCCCGCCATCGCGCCCTCCAGGTCGCCGCTCAGGACGAACGCCGAGAACACGCAGATCATGATCAGGGCCGCGGAGTTGATGACCCTGCTGGTCTCCGTCAGGCCGACGCGGACCGCCCGCGCGTTGTCCTTCGTGTGGACCCATTCCTCGTGCATCCGGCTCACCAGGAACACCTGGTAGTCCATCGAGAGGCCGAAGAGGAGGGACAGCATGATGACCGGCAGGAACGCCGTGATCGGGCCCTCCTTGCCGACGCCGAGGAGTTCCGTGCCCCAGCCCCACTGGAAGATCGCCACCAGTACGCCGAAGGAGGCCGCCGCCGCGATCAGGTTCATGAGCGCCGCGGTGAGGGGGACCATGAGGGAGCGGAACGCCACCATCAGGAGCAGGAAGCCGAGGGAGATGATCGCCGCGACGAAGTAGGGCAGACGGTCGCCCGTCACCGCCGCGAAGTCCTTGAAGGTGGCCGTCACTCCGCCGACGTGGGCCTCGGCCCCGGAGGCCGGGACGATGTCGTCGCGCAGCCGGTCGATCAGCTGGTCCGTGCTCTGCGACTGGGGTGACGTCGTCGGGACCACCTGGATCACCGAGACGCCGTGAGAGGCGGGTGCCGCTCCCGCCTGGGCCACGCCCTCGGTCGTACGGATCTTCGAGACGAGCGCGTTCGCGTCGCCGTTGGCGACCACCACCAGCAGCGGGCCGTTGAATCCGGGGCCGAAGCCCTCCGCCAGCAGGTCGTACGCCTGGCGGGTGGTCGTCGACTCCCGGTGGTTGCCCTGGTCGGTCGCGCCGAGCCGGATGGACAGGACGGGCAGCGCGAGGATCAGCATCGCCAGCAGGGCCATCGCCGCGGTGGAACGCGGGCGCCTTTCGACGTACGAGGACCAGCGCGCCGCGAGTCCGTTCGCCTCGAGCGGTTCCGGTCCCGTCGCCTCCAGCCGGCGGCGCTGCCTGCGGCTGAGGACACGCATGCCGAGGAGGCCGAGGAGGGCCGGGAGCAGGGTCATCGCGGCGAGGACGCTCAGGACGACCGTGACGGAGGTCGCGATGACCACGCCGTCCAGGAAACGCATGTTCATCACCAGCATGCCGGCGAGCGCGATGCACACGGTGCCGCCGGCGAACAGTACGGCGCGCCCTGACGTGTTGAGCGCGGTCGCCGCCGCGTCCTCGGGCCGCGCACCGCGCAGGATGCCTCGGCGGTGCCGGGTGACGATGAACAGCGCGTAGTCGATGCCGACACCCAGGCCGATCAACGAGCCGAGCAGCGGGGCGAATTCGGGAAGGTCGGTGACATGGCTGAGCAGCGCGATCGTCATCAGGCCGGTGCCGAGGGCGGCGACCGCGACGACCAGCGGCAGCAGCATCGCGAAGAACGAGCCGAAGGCCAGGAACAGGACGACCGCCGCGGCCAGGATGCCCACCGTCTCCGCGATACCGGCGGGCGGATCCTGCGTCTTGGCGATCGCCTGGCCGCCCAACTCGACCTGGAGTCCGTCGCGTTCGGCGGACCGGGCCGTTTCGACGACGTTCTCGATCGTGTCCTTGGGCACTCCGTTCGCCTGCTCGGTGAAGGTGACCCGGGCGTAGGCGATCCGCCCGTTCTCGCTGATCTGGGCCGCGCCACCGGGGGCATACGGACCGGCGACCGCGCCGACCCCCGCCATCTTCGCTATCTCCGCGAGCTTCGGCTCGATCCGGGAGCGCACCGACTCGTCGCGCACGGAGCCCTCGTCGACCTTCCACACCACCGTGTCGGTGTCGCCCGCCGCCTGCGGGAAGGCCTTCTCCAGCAGTTGGTACGCACGCGTGGAGTCCGTGTTGGGGAGGGAGAACTCGTTCGCGTAGTCCGTGCCCGCGGCGGTCCCCGCGACGCCCAGTCCGAACACGGCCCCCACCCATATCAACAGGACCACCAGCCGGTGCCGATAGCACCACCGCGCCAATGCCTCCACGCTCAACACCCCTTGCTCGTCTTCTTGGTCGGTTCGGTCGGTCCCCCAGGTCCTGGCAACAGGATTGGTTGCGGCACGCGGGCGTGCACACCGGTCGGGCCCGACTCTCAAGGAACTCCAAAGCGCGAACAGGCACCGCTGTCAGTGGTCCCGCCGATACTGGGGGCATGACAGCTCCAGGCACCGTGCTGGTGGTGGAGGACGAACCGAGCATCGCGGACGTCCTCGCCATCGCCCTGCGCTACCACCGCTTCGAGGTGATGGTCGCGGGCACCGTTCGCGAGGCGCTCACCCTCGCCGAGCGCACCCGGCCGGACGTCGCGCTGCTCGACATCATGCTCCCGGACGGCGACGGCCGGGCCCTCGGGCGGGAACTGCGCGAGCGCAGACCCGGGTTGGCCCTCGTCTTCCTGACGGCGCGGGACGCGCCGGGCGAGATCGTCGGCGCCCTCGGCTTCGGCGACGACTACATCACCAAGCCGTTCAACATCGACGAGGTGGTCGCGCGGATCACGGCCGTACTGCGCAGGACCCGGCCCGCCGACGTGCTCCCGCAGCGGCCGTTGCTGCGCTACGGCGACCTGGAGCTGGACGAGTCGACGTACAGCGCGCACCGCGCGGGCAACACCGTCGAGCTGACTCCCACGGAGTACGCGCTGCTGCGGTTCCTGGTGCGCAACGGCGGCCGGATCGTGTCCAAGGAGCAACTCCTGCGGCATGTCTGGCAGTACGAGCACACGCCTCCCGAATCGACGGTCGTCGAGACGTACATCAGCTATCTGCGGCGCAAGCTCGACGCGATCGGGCCGCCCCTGATCACCACCCGGCGCGGTGTCGGATACGGGCTGTCGTGAGTCGCCCGGGGTTCAGGGCGGCGTGGCGGCGCACCTTCCGCTGCAAGCGCGGGATCCACTCCCTGCGGGTCAAGCTGACGCTGGCCAACGTGGCGCTGCTCGCCCTCGGCATCGTCGTGGCGACCGCCGGCAGCGTGATGGGGATGCGGCTGTATCTGCAGGACAGCGTCGACACCCAGCTGATGAGCACCCGGGACTCGATCGGCGACTCCCGGATCACGCTGGAGCAGATCGACTCCCTGACCGCGTTCGCCGCTCTGACAGACAGGTACCGGCACAGTTCCCCGGGCGCCGGCCCCGCCGGCTCAGCTCCCTCCGGCCCGTCGGACACCGGCCCCGTGAACTCCAGCTCCTTCGTGTCCGACGGCATCTTCGTGGTCGTCGGCGAGAACGGGCGGGCCATGCCCGTCGCCGGGTTCGAGGCCACCGCCGACCAGCGGGCCCTGGTCGCCGCCGTCTCCGATCCGGGCGCCCTCGCCGACGACGACCAACCCCACGACATCCGGATGCGGGACGCCCCCTACCGTGTCACCGCCGCCCACCTCGCCGACGGCACGACCGTGCTCCTGGCCACCTCGACGGACGCCCTGCGCGACGTTCTCGGCAAGGCCCTGAAGCTCGATCTCACTGTCGGGACACTGCTGTTGGCGCTCCTCGCCGTGCTCACCATGTTCAGTGTGGGCCGCCGTATGGCACCCCTGGAGGACATGGTCGAGACCTCGACGGCCATCGCCGAGGGCGATCTCACCCGGCGGATCCCGTCCAGCCGTGAGGCCACCCTCGAGGTCGAACAACTGCGGGTCGCCCTCAACACCATGCTCCACCAGGTCGAGTCGGCGTACCGCACCCGCGAGCACAGCGCGGCCCAGCTGCGTCAGTTCGTCGCCGACGCCTCGCACGAACTGCGCACCCCGCTGTCCGCGATACGCGGCTACCTCCAGCTGTACGACAAGGGCATGCTGACCGACCCGAAGGAGCGCCGGCGCGCCTGGGACCGGATGAACGGCGAGGCGGACCGCATGGGGCGCCTCGTGGACGAGCTGCTGACCCTGGCCCGTCTCGACCAGCGGCCCGAACTCCGCCTGAAAAACGTCGACTTGAGCCGCCTGGTGCGGGACGCGGCGGAGGATCTGCGGATCCAGGAACCGGCCCGGCCGGTCAGCGTGTCCGCCGACGGGGCGATCCTGGTACGGGCCGACGAGTCGGGGCTCAGACAGGTACTGGGCAACCTCGTGGGCAACGTGCGCACCCATACGCCGGCCGGTGTGGCGGTGCGGCTTGGGGTGGAGCGCGTGGACGGTGTCGTACGGCTGTGTGTCGCGGACGAGGGGCCAGGTCTGGCGCGGGAGGACGCGGCGCGGATCTTCGACCGGTTCTTCCGGGCGGGGGGTGGGGCGGGGAGCGGGCTGGGGCTGGCGATCGTGCAGGGGGTTGTGCAGGCGCACGGCGGGGAGGTCGCGGTGCGGACCGCCTCCGGCGAGGGGCTGGCCGTGACGATCACTTTGCCGGAGCGGGTGGGTCGCCCCTGACCGGCGCGGCTGGCGCGACTGGCTTGGCTGGGGGGCGAGTTGTTCGGTCTGTCGGCGTCCGAGCCGTGGTCACGCGGTCGACGCCAACTCCACCACGGTGATGTCCGACGGCGCCCCCACCCGCGTGGGCGGACCCCACGCGCCGGCGCCCCGGGAGACGTACAACTGCGTGTCTCCGTACCGCTCCAGGCCCGCCAGGGTCGGGTTGGCGAGGTCGGCGATGAAGTTGCCGGGCCACAGCTGGCCGCCGTGGGTGTGGCCGGAGAGCTGGAGGTCGACGCCGTGTTCGACGGCGTCGTGGATCTGCACCGGCTGGTGGGCCAGCAGCACGCTCGCCCGTGAGGTGTCCCGGTCGCCGAGCGCCTTGGCGAAGTCGGGGCCCTGGCCCTCGCTCTCCCCGGCGAGGTCGTTGACGCCGGCGAGGTCGAAGGCGGGGAGTTCGACGCGCGCGTTCTCCAGGGGGTGCAGACCGAGCCGCCGTACCTCCTCGATCCACTGTTCGGCGCCGGAGAAGTACTCGTGGTTGCCAGTGACGAAGAACGCGCCGTGGCGCGCCCGGAGTTGGGCGAGGGGGGCGGCTGCCGGGCCGAGGTCCTTGACACTGCCGTCGACCAGGTCGCCGACGACCGCGATCAGGTCGGGCTGGGTGGAGTTGATCGTGTCGACGACCTTCTGCGCGAAACCCCGGCCGAGGACGGGCCCGAGGTGGATGTCGCTGACGACGGCGATCCTGAACCCGTGGGCGCCGCGCGGGAGTTTGGCCAGCGGCACGGTGACGCGCTTGACGCGGGGGCCGCGCAGGACGCCGTACGTGCCGTATCCGACGGTCCCGGCCGCCACGGTCGCGGCCGTTCCGGCGACCACCCGGGCGACGAAGAGACGCCGGGAGGGGGCGGAGAGGGGCCGGGGGGAGGCACCGGGGTCAGGGGTGCTCGGGGTGGCAGGGGTTTCCGTTGGCTGTTCCTGGGGCTCGGACGACACCGCCGGTACGGTCTCCGTCTTGCGGAGCGGTACGGGCGGTACGGCGGCCCCGGCCGCGGTGCGCCGGTCCAGGAACCGTCGCAGCAGTGGCCGTACGGCCTCGCCCGCGATCAGGGACAGCCCCAGATAGATGAACACGGCCAGCCACAGGAAGCCCGGCCAGGCCAGTGTGCGCTGGAGCCAGAAGGGTGCGCCGGTCCGCTCGGCTACCAGGGCCGCGATCATCATCACGGGCAGCGCGACGAACACCACCGTGCCGACCCGGCGGACGAGGCCGGGGCCGGCGGTCGTGTCGCGCACCAGGCGGCGCCAGACGTACCAGTGCAGCCCCACGAGGGTGGCGACCGCGGCGAGGCCGGCGAGCACGAAGACGATGACCATGCGGGTGTGTCCCCCGTTATGAGGTCTGGCGGCTATGAGGTCTGGCGCAAAGCGCGCAGTCCACGCAACCCGATGCCCCCGACGATCGTCCCCAATACGAAGGAGACGACCGCGAGCACCAGGTGCACCCAGAAGTACGCCGTCGGAGCACCCGCGTCGTCGAACGCGAGTCCGCTGCCGTCCTTGACCAGATTCTTGATGAAAGTGACCCAGATGACCCAGCTCCACACCCCGAAGGCGAGCAGGAACCAGGAGACGGGGCGGCTGAGCTTCATGGGTTCAGTATCGCCGCCCGGTACGGGGGCCGGTGGCCGGGGTGGCGAGAGCGACATCAAGGTCGACATCGAGGTCGGCATCAGGGTTGCTTCCAGGGGCGGTACGACTTCACGGGCCAGTACATGTACGTTCTCCGTCGTGCCCGCCACCAAGAAGACCGCCAGGCGAACCCTGCTGGTCACCTCCGCCGCCCTGCTGTCCGCCGCGCTGACCGCGCCCGTGCCCGCGGTCGCGGCCCCCAAGCCGACGCCGGGCGCCACCCCTACGGCGACTCCCCCGGCGAACATGTCGACCGTGGGCGGGCAGCGGCTCGGGCAGGCCGGGACGCAGGTCAACCTCGCCGCCGGGGTGCCGGTGATCCCCAAGGACATCACCGGCCGCTCCTGGATCGTGGCGGACGCCGAGTCCGGCGACGTCCTCGCCGCCCACAACGCGCACTGGCGGCTGCCCCCGGCGAGCACGCTGAAGATGCTGTTCGCCGACACGGTGCTGCCGAAGTTCCCGAGGACGATGAAGCACAAGGTCACGGACGCCGACCTGGCGGACGTCGGCGCCGGCTCCAGCATGGTCGGCGTCAAGGAGAAGGAGACGTACACGGTCCACGACCTGTGGCTCGGCGTCTTCCTGCGCTCCGGCAACGACGCGGTGCACGTGCTGTCCCACATGAACGGGGGCGTCGCCGCCACCGTCAAGGACATGAACGAGCACGCCGAGGAACTCCAGGCGCTCGACACGAAGGTGGTCAGCCCCGACGGCTACGACGAGCGGGGGCAGGTGTCGTCGGCGTACGACCTGACGCTGTTCGCCCGCTCGGGGCTGCAGAAGAAGGATTTCCGCGAGTACTGCTCGACGGTTTCGGCCAAGTTCCCCGGCGAGACGAAGAAGAACAAACAGAACAAGCTGGTGCGCGGATCCTTCGAGATCCAGAACACCAACCGGCTGCTCGCCGGCGACTCGGACATCTCCGTGTACCAGGGCATCGCGGGCGTGAAGAACGGCAACACCACCAACGCGGGCGCGACCTTCACGGGGGTCGCCGAGCGGGGCGGCAAGGTGCTGCTGGTCACGGTCATGAACCCGGAGAAGACCGAGCACAACGAGGTCTACAAGGAGACCGCACGGCTGCTCGACTGGGGGTTCAGGGCCGCCGGGAAGGTACAGCCGGTGGGTGAGCTGGTCGCGCCCAAGGGGGCGGCGGGGTCCAGCGCCTCACCGGGACCGACCGAGGGCGCCACCGGCGCCGGTGAGGCGGGGGGCGGCTCCGGAAAGGGGGGCGCGTCCGCGTCGCCGGTCGCGAAGGAGGCGTCCCAGGTCGCGACGGGAGGGCGCGGGATGGGGGTCGCGCTGGGGATCGCCGGGGGTGTGATGGTGCTGCTGGCCGGGGGGGCGTTTCTGGTCAATCGACGGTGGCCTTTGCGGAAGAAGTAAGGCCAGCGGGGTCTCGTCCTCACACGCCGGACGGGCTGGGATGGCGGACGTCCGACGTGTCGGGTCCCTCGGACACCTTCGTCTCCGCCGAGGGCGTCGCCGTCCAGGACGCGCAGAACAGGACCAGTTTCGACGTGAAGTTGATCCACAGGAGCAGGGCCACGGGGACGCCGAACGCGCCGTACATGCTCTTCCCGGCCACGTCCTGCATATAGCTGCTCAGCAACAGCTTCAGCAGTTCGAACCCGGCCGCGCCGATCAACGCCGCGACGAACAGCCGCCGCCGGGTCGGTTCCACGCCGGGCAGCAGGGTGAGGACGTACAGGAGGAGCAGGAAGTCGGCGAGGACCGCGACGGCGAACGCGGCCAGGCGCAGCAGGACCGCTCCCCAGCCCGCCTCGTCGATGCCGAGCCCCCGCGCCACCCAGCCGACCGCCGCCGAGGCGACGGTGGACGCGCCGATCGTGACGAGGACCGCGCCGCCCAGCCCGACCAGCACACCGGCGTCCTTGACCTTGCGCAGGACGGGATTGCCCTCGTCCTCCGGCACTTCCCACACCGCCCGCAGACACTCTCGCATCGAGCCGACCCAGCCGATGCCGGTGAACAGCAGTACGGCGCCCGCGATCACCCCGATCGTGCCCGCGTTCTCGACCAGCCCGGCGATGTTCAGCTGGTCGGAGATGCCGGGCACCTGCTCGGAGATCTTGTCCTGGAGCTCCTTCTGCCGTCCGGTGCTGAGCGTGGCGGCGGCGACCGCGGCGGCCACGGTGAGCAGCGGGAACAGTGCCACGAAGCTGATGAAGGTCATCGCGGCGGCGAGACGTGACCACTTGACGCGGTCGAGACGCTCGTACGACCGCCACACGTGTGTCGTCATCAGGCGGACGACGACCGGGCCGACGCCGGGGAGCTTCTTCAGCCAGTCCATGGAGAACTTGTACCCCGTAAACGCCGGACCTTGGTAATGCCCGTTACCCGGCTCTACCCGGTTCCACCTGGCTCTACCTGGCCGGGAGGGGGCCGCGTGCCACATGGGCCGCCTGCGGCGGCACGACGGTCCCGCCGAAGGCGTAGTCGCGCAGCTTGCGCCACACCGCGTCGGCTCCCTGCTGGTAGAGCGCGAAGCCGGTGCACGGCCAGCCGGCCTCGTAGTCGGCGAGTTCCGCGAAGGCCCGGTCCATCGCCTCTTCGGAGATGCTGTGCGCGACCGTCACATGCGGGTGGTACGGGAACTGCAGTTCGCGTGCCACCGGCCCGGAGGCGTCACGGACCTGCTTCTGCAGCCAGGTGCAGGCCTCCGCGCCCTCGACGATCTGGACGAACACGACGGGCGACAGTGGCCGGAAGGTGCCGGTCCCGGAGAGCCGCATCGGGAAGGGTCGGCCCGCGGCGGCCACGTCGACGAGGTGGGCCTCGATGGCGGGCAGCGCCGTGGAGTCGACTTCCGTGGGCGGCAACAGGGTGACGTGGGTGGGGATGCCGTGTGCGGCGGCGTCACCGAAGCCCGCGCGCCGCTGCTGGAGCAGGCTGCCGTGTGGCTCCGGGACCGAGATCGACACACCGATCGTTACGGTCCCCACGTCGTCTCCTGTTCGTCGGATCGGTGTTGTCTTGCTGTGCTGCTCGTGCTGTGCTGCTCATACGGGCTGTTGCTCATATGGGCTGTTGCTCGTACCGGTCGGCTTTCGACTGTACGGCCCCGGCGGGTCTGCGGGCAGGCGCAACCGGAGTGATGTGCAGCGCTCTGGTGCCGCGTCGTGCGCGGTGCGGTGCTACTGGTACCCCTGCGACAGCGGTTCAGTGCTGCTCAGTACTGCTCGGTGCCGGTCAGTGCTTGGCGGGCAGGAAGCCGACTCTCCCGTAGGCCTGGGCGAGGGTCTCCGCGGCGACGGCCCGTGCCTTCTCCGCGCCCTTGGCGAGGATCGAGTCGAGCGTCTCCGGGTCGTCCAGGTACTGCTGGGTGCGCTCCCGGAACGGCGTCACGAAGTCGACCACGACGTCGGCGAGGTCCACCTTGAGCGCACCGTAGCCCTTGCCCTCGTATTTCCGCTCAAGTTCGGCGATGTCCGTGCCCGTGAGGGTGGAGTAGATGCCGAGCAGATTGCTGATGCCGGGCTTCTCCTCGCGGTCGAAGCGGATCACGGTGTCCGTGTCCGTGACCGCGCTCCTGACCTTCTTGGCGGTGGTCTTCGGGTCGTCGAGGAGGTTGATGAGGCCCTTCGGCGTGGACGCCGACTTGCTCATCTTGATCGACGGGTCCTGAAGGTCGTAGATCTTCGCCGTCTCCTTCAGGATGTACGGCTTCGGGATCGTGAACGTCTCGCCGAAGCGGCCGTTGAAGCGCTCGGCGAGGTCACGGGTCAGCTCGATGTGCTGGCGCTGGTCCTCGCCGACCGGCACCTCGTGCGCCTGGTAGAGGAGGATGTCGGCGACCTGGAGGACCGGGTACGTGAACAGCCCGACGCTCGCCCGGTCGGCACCCTGCTTGGCGGACTTGTCCTTGAACTGGGTCATCCGCGACGCCTCACCGAAGCCGGTGATGCAGTTCATGACCCAGGCGAGCTGGGCGTGCTCGGGGACGTGGCTCTGGACGAACAGCGTGCAGCGGTCGGGGTCGAGCCCGGCCGCGAGGAGCTGCGCGGCGGCCAGCCGGGTGTTGGCCGTGAGCTCCTTCGGGTCCTGCGGGACCGTGATCGCGTGCAGGTCGACGACCATGTAGAACGCGTCGTGGGACTCCTGCAGGGCCACCCACTGGCGGACGGCGCCGAGGTAGTTGCCGAGGTGGAACGAGCCTGCGGTCGGCTGGATTCCGGAGAGCACGCGGGGACGGTCAGAGGCCATGCTTTTCATTGTCTCAGAGGTGTGGGGTGGATTCGGTACGCGGGGAGCTACGGACTGTACGGGGCTGGTCGCGCCCTGCGGCGGGGGCCGCGGATCGATGCGGCCCCCGCCTTCTGAAGACACCTCAGCCGAGGTCGATCTCCGGGTACAGGGGGAAGCCCGCCACCAAGTCCGTCGCCCGCTGCGAGATCTCGTCGGAGATCTTCGCCTCCAGGACGTGGGACGCCTTCGACGGGGCGCCCGACTTGGTCGTACCGGGCTCGGCGGCCGTGAGGACGCGGTGGATCAGGCCGGCCACCTCGTCCATCTCCGCCGTGCCCAGGCCGCGCGTGGTCAGGGCGGGGGTGCCGACGCGGATGCCCGACGTGTACCAGGCGCCGTTCGGGTCGGCCGGGATGGAGTTGCGGTTGGTGACGATGCCCGAGTCGAGCAGCGCGGTTTCCGCCTGGCGGCCGGTGAGGCCGTAGGAGGAGGCGACGTCGATCAGGTTGAGGTGGTTGTCGGTGCCGCCGGTGACGAGGGTGGCGCCCCGGCTCATCAGGCCCTCGGCGAGTGCGCGGGCGTTGTCGACGATGCGCTGGGCGTAGTCCTGGAAGGCGGGCCGGCGGGCCTCGGCGAACGCGACGGCCTTGGCGGCCATGACGTGCGGGAGAGGACCGCCGAGGACCATCGGGCAGCCGCGGTCGACCTGGTCCTTGAGGGAGTCGTCGCACAGGACCATGCCGCCGCGCGGGCCGCGCAGCGACTTGTGGGTGGTCGTCGTGACGATCTGGGCGTGCGGCACCGGGTCGAAGTCGCCGGTGAGGACTTTGCCCGCGACCAGGCCGGCGAAGTGCGCCATGTCGACCATGAGGGTCGCGCCGACCTCGTCGGCGATCTCGCGCATGATCCGGAAGTTCACCAGCCGGGGGTACGCGGAGTAGCCGGCGACGATGATCAGCGGCTTGAAGTCACGGGCCGTCGTGCGCAGCGCCTCGTAGTCGATCAGGCCGGTCGCCGGGTCGGTGCCGTAGGAGCGCTGGTCGAACATCTTGCCGGAGATGTTCGGGCGAAAGCCGTGGGTGAGGTGGCCGCCGGCGTCCAGGGACATACCGAGCATGCGCTGGTTGCCGAAGGCCTGGCGCAGCTCGGCCCAGTCGGCGTCGGAGAGGTCGTTGACCTGGCGGGCGCCGGTCTTCTCCAGGAACGGGGCCTCGACGCGGTCGGCGAGTACGGACCAGAAGGCGACGAGGTTGGCGTCGATGCCGGAGTGCGGCTGGACGTAGGCGTGCGCGGCGCCGAAGAGTTCGCGGGCGTGCTCGGCGGCGAGGGCCTCGACGGTGTCGACGTTGCGGCAGCCGGCGTAGAAGCGGCGGCCGACGGTGCCTTCGGCGTACTTGTCGCTGAACCAGTTGCCCATGGCCAGCAGGGTGGCCGGGGAGGCGTAGTTCTCGGAGGCGACCAGTTTGAGCATCTCGCGCTGGTCGGCGACCTCCTGAACGATGGCGTCGGCGACGCGCGGCTCGACGGCGCGGATCACGTCGAGGGCGCTGCGGAAGGCGGTGGATTCGGGGGAAAGGGGCTCGGCTGACATGGGGACCTCCGGACGTGGCGTTCGGCGTTCACGGCTCGGCCCAGGCGCACGGCACTGACTCGCGGACCCCGGCAACGGGTTGCGACGGTCCTGGGGCCGCTTCCCGATGGTCGGTCCCATCCCAGCGCGCCAGTCACGGCCCGCCGATCAGCCTAGCGGGCGGGTCGGCGGTGCGGGCCGTTCCGTCCACCATGCGAGCGACGTCAGTGCCTTGCTGGTGTGGGTTGTCTCGCCCCCGCCGCCCTTACCCGTCCCATCCCCGGGGCTGCCGCCCCAGACCCCGCTGTCGGCCCTGGACGGGCCTTGTCCTCAAACGCCGGACGGGCTGGGATGGCTGGGCCTGGGCTTGATAGAAGCAGCGCACGGGTGGGTGGCTGGGAAACACGACCTTGGGTTGAAGGTGCCTGGTCGTCTCGGCCTGGGGTGGGAAGGAAGGGTCAGCTGAGGGGGCCTTGCCCCCTGGTTCTCCCGCCCTCCTCCGGCCCGCCTACAGTCGCAAGGTGCTCTTTGGAATGGTGTGCGCGCTCGGCGCGGCGGTCTGTTTCGGTACGGCGACGGTGCTGCAGGCGATGGCCGCGCGGGCGGCGGCCGACGGCGCCGGTCCGGGGACCGGTCCGGGTGGCGACGCGGCCTTGCTGCTGCGGGCGTTGCGGCAGTGGCGGTACGTCGCCGGACTGGCCCTGGACGGACTCGGCTTCCTCTTCCAGATCGCCGCGCTGCGGTCCCTTCCGATCTACGCCGTCGGCGCGGCGCTGGCCGCGAGTCTCGCCGTCACCGCGGTGGTCGCCGCCTGGCTGCTGCGGGTGCGTCTGAGCGGGGTGGAGTGGGCCGCGGTGGGGGTGGTGTGCGCGGGGCTGGGGATGCTGGGGCTGGCGTCCGGTACGGAAGGGGAGCAGGCCGGGTCGGACACGCTGAGGTACGCGATGCTCGCGACCGCGGTGGGTCTGCTGC
>NZ_LGDW01000018.1 GCF_001280005.1 Streptomyces sp. NRRL WC-3618
CCATGGCGAGTCCCAGGCGAACGAGCAGAACCGGTTCGCCGGGCGCCTGGACACCCCCCTCACGTCCCTCGGCCGCCGCCAGGCCGACCAGGCGGCCGAGCGGGTCGAAGCGCTCGCCGTGAGCGGCGTACACATCGACGAAGTGCACATGTCCACGCTCCAACGGGCCCGCGAGACGGCGTGGACCGTCATCGACCGGCTACCGCGGCGCCCGGACCGCATCACCGTCGACGAAGCCCTGATCGAGCGCGACTTCGGCGTCTACAGCGGGCTCAACAAGAGCCTGGTGAAGAAGACGATCGGCTTCGCCGGCTACACCGAGGCCTTCCACTCCCCGACCGGCCGCCCGCCCGGTGGCGAGAGCTGGCGGGAGATGTACGAGCGGGTCGCCGCGTACTACGAGCACGTCCTGTTGCCCGCCTCCCGCGAGGGACGCACGGTTCTGGTCGTCGCCCACAAGTACGTCGTCGAGATGTTCGCCCTGGTCGTCGCGGGCGCGAGCCCGGACACGTACCGAGACTTCAAGATCCCCAACGCGCGCCCGCTCTCCGAGCAGGACCTGCGCCGCGCGGTGGCCGCCCCCGCGGCGGCCGGGCTCGTCAACGACCTGGGCGAGATCGTGGAGATACGCCTCCCTCTGCTGGTGGCCGCGGCCGCCGCGCTGGGCGTGGGGACCCAGCTCGCGCTCGGCATCCATATCCCGGCCCCGGCCTTCACCATCGCGCTCACCGCCCTGCTGGCCGTCGGCTCCTTCTTCGCCATGCTGCGCGTGGACCCACCCGTCCTGCGCCGCCCCCTGAGCAGTCTCGGCACGGCCTGGCCCCTGCTCGTCCCCCGCCTCGCACTGGGCCTGGTCCTCATCTGGGCCGGAAACTCGCTCCCGTTGGAACTGGCCGGCCTGTTCCTGCTCCTCCCACCGGCCCTGATAGCCCCCACACTCTCGCTGCTGTGGGGAGGTGACTACTTTTTCGCCGTACGCCACACCGTGGCCGCCTCGCTCGCCCTGCCCGCGGTTCTGCTCACCGGCCTCGCCCTCCCGCTCGCCCTCCCGGGCGACGCCCCCACGCTCGCCCCGGGCAGGCTCGAACCGGCCCTCTTCGCCTACGCGGCCGTCCTGTTCGCCGCCCTCGCCCTGCCCGGCGTCGGCGCACAGGCCCTGCGTCACCGCGACCCGATCCGCGCGGGCGCCCTCAGCACCAACTGGAACTGGCTCGGCGGCCTGGCCCTCGTCCCGGTGGCCGGCCTCGCCACCTTCACCCTCACCCCGTCGACCGGCCTGACCGTCGACATGGCCGTCCGACTCCTTCTGGTGATGTCCGGCACGGCGGCGGCCCTGACCGCCCTGCGCCTGCTGACGACCCTGTTCCTGCGCCTGCGCTCCCACGACACCGGCCTCGGCCGGGACCTGTTCATCACGCAGAACACCCCGAACGTCTTCCTGTGGCTGGCGATGACCGCCGTCCTGGCCCCCACCACGGGCGTGCACCCCTCGGTGATCGGCCTCGGCGTCGCGCTCGTCTTCTTCGCGGCGGTCTACGTCGACGAACGGACCTTCCTCCACGCCCACCGCCGCGACCTGACCCCGAGCGCCTCCGAGACCCCGAAGGCTTTCGGCATGCCCACGTCCCCCGAAATGCACTGACCTCGGCGGGCGGTGGGGTGGTGACGTAGCGGCTTCTGCGGGCAGCGGGTACGAGACGGTCGTCTCGTACCCGCTGCCCGCAGGACTGGGCCCTGGCCCCTGGACCCTCGGTGACCAGGGTCTGGAAAAGTTTTGGTTTAGGCGGCAACCTTTCCGTTCCGCCCGGCTACCTAGGGGTGCACCACGAGGGCGAGCGCGGCCAGCCGCGCCACGCCACTTGTATCCACGCACTCCGATCGGGAGCCACGACGTGTCACCTGACGACCCGACCACCCCCGGGCAGCCGTCGCCCCGCGGCCGTACGCACCGCCGTTGCCGACCCGCGACGGACCGGGCAGTACCTGCCGACGCGCGAACTATCGCGGAACCCATGGTGACCCGCGGCCTCCGAGGTGAATCATGAAGGGCCTGCACCGGCTGAGCCGGCGTCGCAAGGCAGTGGCGATAGGACTGTCCGCCGCAGCGGTCATCGGCGGTGTCGTGACGCTGCTGCCCAGCTCCGCCGGAGCGGCCACGCTGGGTGCGCAGGCGGCCCCGTCGGGCAGGTACTTCGGCACCGCGGTGGCCGCCGGCCGGCTCGGTGACTCGACGTACACCGGGCTCGCGGACCGCGAGTTCAACATGATCACCCCGGAGAACGAGATGAAGTGGGACGCCATCGAGCCGTCCCGCGGCAACTTCACCTTCAACGCCGCCGACCAGATCGTCAGCCATGCCACGGCACACGGCCAGCGCATGCGCGGCCACACCCTGGTGTGGCACTCCCAGCTCCCGTCCTGGGTCAGCTCCATCAGCGACCCGGCCACGCTGCGCTCGGTGATGAAGAACCACATCACCACCGAGATGACCCACTTCAAGGGCAAGATCTACGCCTGGGACGTGGTCAACGAGGCGTTCGCCGACGGCGGCAGCGGCCAGCACCGCAGCTCGGTCTTCCAGAACGTGCTGGGCAACGGCTTCATCGAGGAGGCCTTCCGCACCGCCCGCGACGTCGACCCCTCGGCCAAGCTCTGCTACAACGACTACAACATCGAGAACTGGACCGACGCCAAGACCCAGGGCGTCTACAACATGGTCAAGGACTTCAAGTCCCGGGGCGTGCCCATCGACTGCGTCGGCTTCCAGAGCCACTTCGGCACCGGCGGGGCCCCGGCCAGCTTCAAGACCACCCTGTCCAACTTCGCCGCCCTGGGCGTCGACGTCCAGCTCACCGAACTCGACATCGCCCAGGCAGCTCCCACCGGGTACGCCGGCGCCGTCAACGCCTGCCTGTCCGTGGCCCGGTGCACCGGCATCACGGTATGGGGCATCCGCGACAGCGACTCCTGGCGCGCCGGCGAAAACCCCCTCCTGTTCGACAACAACGGCAACCCCAAAGCCGCCTACACCGCCGTCATCAACGCCCTCAACACCACCGCACCCGCCAGCACCACCACCAGCGGAACGAGCGGCACGAGTGGCGGGACCACTGCCGGCGGTTCCGGTGCCGGCGGTGCGATCAAGGGCGGCGCCTCCGGCCGCTGCCTCGACATCAACGGCTTCACCACCGTCAACGGCACCCAGGCACAGATCTGGGACTGCAACGGACAGACCAACCAGCGCTGGACCTACACCTCCGCCAAAGAGCTGAAGATCTACGGCAACAAATGCCTGGACGCCAAGGGCACCGCCAACAGCTCCCCGGTGATCATCTGGGACTGCAACGGCGGCACCAACCAGCAGTGGAACATCACCACGGACGGCGGAATCGCCGGCGTCCAGTCCAAGCTCTGCCTCGACGCCGTCGGCGCGGCCACCACCAACGGCACCAAGATCCAGCTCTACTCCTGCTGGTCCGGCAGCAACCAGAAATGGACCGCCTCCTCCGCCACGTCCACCACGCCGACGGGCACGACCACGTCCGCGACGACGCCCGCGACCACACCCGCGACAGGCGGCACCTGCGCCCTCCCGTCGACCTACCGGTGGACCTCGACCGGACCGCTGGCGCAGCCGGCCAACGGCTGGGGCTCCCTGAAGGACTTCACCAACGTCGTGTACCAGGGCAAGCACCTGGTCTACGCGTCGAACGTGTCGGGATCGTCGTACGGCTCAATGGCGTTCAAGCCCTTCACGAACTGGTCGGACATGGCATCGGCCGGCCAGACCGGCATGAACCAGGCCACGGTGGCGCCCACCCTGTTCTACTTCGCACCCAAGAACATCTGGGTGCTGGCATACCAGTGGGGTGCGTGGCCCTTCATCTACCGCACGTCCAGCGACCCGACCAACCCCAACGGCTGGTCCGCGCCGCAGCCCCTGTTCACCGGCAGCATCCCGGGCGCCGCCCCCATCGACCAGACCCTGATCGCCGACGACAAGAACATGTACCTGTTCTTCGCCGGTGACAACGGCAAGATCTACCGGGCGAGCATGCCGCTCGGAAACTTCCCCGGCAACTTCGGCTCCTCGTACACGACCGTCATGAGCGACACGGTGAAGAACCTGTTCGAGGCCCCGCAGGTCTACAAGGTCCAGGGCCAGAACCAGTACCTGATGATCGTCGAGGCTCGCGGTGCCAACGAGCGGCGCTTCTTCCGCTCGTTCACGGCCACCAGCCTGGACGGTCCGTGGACCCCGCAGGCCGCCACCGAGTCCAACCCCTTCGCGGGCAAGGCCAACAGCAACGCCAACTGGACCAACGACTTCAGCCACGGCGACCTGGTCCGCAACAACCCCGACCAGACCATGACCATCGACCCCTGCAACCTCCAGCTCCTCTACCAGGGCAAGGACCCCAACGCCGGCGGTCCCTACGACCAACTGCCGTACCGGCCGGGCCTGCTCACCCTGCAGCGCTGACCCACCGGATCCACGGTGACCGCGAAGTGGTGCGGTCCGCCACCGCGTAGACGACCGGTCCACGACGTGGGCGACTCCACCCGCTGACCGAGGAACCCCAGCCGTGAGCCGGCTGGGGTTCCTCTCTTTTGCGCTGCCGTACGAGGAAGCTCGCAATGGATCAAGGCATACCGCTACCGAGTCCAGTGGTGAGGTGCCCGCAGGGGTGGCTCGTCGGGGCACCCGGCCTTGGCCGCCGAGTCCTAGGCGGGCATCACGCCATGGATGCGGGAGAGAGTGAAGACGCGTTCCGCTTCGCGCAGGTGGCACCAGGCGTTGAGGTAGGGCGGATCGAGTTCGAGGTCGCTGAGGGTACGTACGGTCCGGCTGCCCGAGGTGGCGATGTACTCGACCATGATGGCCTCACCGGCGTCGATGGCATGGGCGACCTGGCGGACGTCGCTGTACGACAGGTGCTTCGTGTATCCGGCGACGATCTCCTCGGTGTCCGTCGCGAAAGGCACCCCGCTGCCGAACGGGTCGGGTTCCGGGGCGTTCGGCGGGGCCTTGAGCAGCCGGTCGGCCAGGACGTCCAGGTCAGTCCCGGCGTCGATGGGCATCTGCGAGGCGTGGGTCGCGGTGCTCCGGGGGCCGCGCCGCCCGACGTTCCCTCGCGGGGGCGGGACGGCAGCGGCGGCCCTCTGCGGCGGGCTCTTTTCGATGCGTACCGTTCCCCCGGCGGTCTCGGCGACCGGGGCGTAGCCCGCGGCACGGAGCGCGACGAGAGTCGTCCCGGGTGGGCTGCCGCTGACCAGGACCGTCGGGGCGAGCCGCCGCAGGGCGAGCTTGGACAGTGCGCGGTGGGCGGCGAGTTCGGCCAGGAGCGCGGGTTCGTCGCCGTGGATGACACAGGCCGCGGGGGCGATGCGCACCCGTCCGTGACCTCGTGCGGTGTCGGCGATGAGATAGGTCAGCGGCTGTGGCAGGGCTGTGGCGGAGCCGGCTGCCAGGTCGGCCGTGATGTCGTCCGGGGTGCGGCCGGCGTCCAGGGCCCGGCGGATACTGCCGGCACTGAAGCGCCATACCGACGCCGTGCCACTGGTCTCCCGGTCGGCCGTCGAATTCAGCAGCTCCGCGAGCCGCGCGGACGGGGTGCCGGTGACGACTGCGGTGAGGTCGGCGCCGATCCGGGCCGTCGTGGTCGCGGGGGGCAGCAGCCGCCGGGCCGTGATGTCGAGCTCTTCGTCGGCGTGGGCCGCCAGGTGGGCACCGAGCGGGGACAGCGCACCCCGTGCCAGCACGCCCAGCAGTTCGCCTTCGCGGATCACGGTGCTGAAGGCTGCCGTGTCCTCGGGCGAGGCGTCGTCGGCGAGCGGACGGTGCCAGGCCACGAGCGGCCCCAGCTCCGAAGCGACCTTCACACCCTGTCCCGCCGGGAGCCCCGCCGCCGCGATGAGCAGCCCGTGGCGGGCCTGCAGACAGCCGCCGCAGTCAGGCGCACCGGCGAGCGCGGGAAGCGCCTTGTCGTCTTCGTCGCGCGCCCGGGTGGGGGTGAGCGGCAGGTCCCGCCATGCCCGGAGCAGTACGGCGAGCTGTTCTGCGGGCTCCTGCTCGGCCCAGGCGTCGTACGCCTCGGTGGGAGGTACACGATCGCCGTCGCGGGCCAGCAGTCCGGCGGCGTACGCACTCTCCAGAACGATGCGGACGACGGCGTCCTCCGCTTGGGCGGCCTTGCCGAGCCGGGCCAGTTCACGCGCGCCGATCCCGCCCGACTTCAGCCGGATCGGTGGAGCGGTCGCGCACGCCGAAAGGACGGAGGCGGCATGGGCCGCGAACGCGGTGGCGGCCACCGCGGCCTCCCGCTCCACCTCCGAGGAGGTGATGGGCACCAACTGTGTGACGGGTGGCAGAGGTTCGAACGGAGCGTGCCAATCGGGGCCCCGCAGAGCCAAGGCCACCTCGACCGGCATCCGGACGGGCCCGTACCGGTGACGGTCCTGGAGCAGAAGCCCGCGGTCGAGTGCCCATCGGGCGCCTGGCTGGAAGTCGCGGCCAGGAGCCCCGAACACGACGAACGGAGACTCACGCGGCGTGGACCTGGCGCTCTGCTCAAGCAACTTCCGTGTGGCCGCCGGTGCCCCCGCCACCAGCGCGGCGACCCGTTCCGCGTCACTGTGATGCTCCACCAGAGCCGCGAGCCGCTGCTGCTTGGTGCCGGGTGGCTTGATACCCAGGACCGCCAGCATGCCGCGCAGTTCCTCCGAGGTGGCGCCGGCCAGCAGCTCTTCCAGCGGGGCGTCAAGTCCCAGGGGCGTGCTCCACGCCTGCCGCAAGGGCGTCGGCATGCGGAGCGCCTCGTTGCCGTCGTGCCACACGAGCGCCCGATCCGACAGCGCCTCCAGGGTCGCGTCCAGCGCGTGTACCGCCGTAGGGGATGTCGAGCCGAGCAACTCCGCGAGGCTGTCCCGGGTCGCTCGTGCTCCCAGGGCTGCCAGCGCCTCGGCGGCCTGCAAGCACGGCAGCGTGAGTTGGGGCAGGACGAGTGCCACGGACCCCGGACGTTGGAGACGGTCCGCCAGTTCCCCCACCGAGCGCGGTTCCGGAGCGGAGGCTGCGTCCTTCCGCATGGCGAGTACGCGTGCCAGACGGGAACCGTCGAGTTCGCTCAGCCAAGTCGCAAGCGTCGATCGGGACTTCATGAGGGTGCACCTCGACAGACAGGGAACGTCACGGGCGGGCCGAAGCCGCTTCGGCGCCAAGGTCAAGGATGGCGCAGGACCCTCAGCTTGGAAAGCTGAGGCACTTTGGGGCCGGTTGGAGCGCTGACCTGGGCGAACGGCTGGGCTGCAGCCTCTGCGGGTTGAGCCACTCTCACCGTGGTTCCCCGCTGTTCCCCGCCTTATCTGGTGCGCTTGTGGTGCGGCCTGTTTCGGTAGTCGTTGCAGTGGGAGACGTCTGCGGCCTCGTTCGGCGCCGACGCCGATGCCAGCGCTCCGACAGTTCTCCTGCCGCGACGGAAACGGCGGCCATGCCGGCGGAGGTCGGCCAACTCTTCAGGTCATCGATGATCATTCCGAAGAGCCGGAACGCTATCGTTGCCAGAACCCACCAGACAAGAAATCCGACCACGGTGGCGATCCATGCGCTTCTGCCGTTCACGACGGAAGGGTAGCCGTCGTGCCGACGCCCGTCACGAGGTTCCTGGCCTGCAACATTCTGATCCGTAGCTCAAACAAGATCGGGTGTTGAGGGTCATACAGGTTGCTCAACGGAGCTGATGGGCGCTGTTGGCCACGGGCGGTTGCCGTGGTTGCTGTACTTCTCTGCTGTACCGCAGAGCTGAAACCTGTCGCGTTCGTCGTCAAGTAGCGCATCGGCTCAGCCAGCACCTCGGTCTATGGTGGTCCTTTTCAGCTGCTGCTTTCCACCCCTCTGCGTCGGAACAAGAGTCGGGTGCCGCGCATGAAGAGGATGAACACCGTCCGAACGGCCATGAACACAGTGGTGATGGCGAGCGCATAGGCAATCACGTCAGAGATCGTGATCCAAGGATCGGGTACGTCAAGGAGTTGTGAGACCTCTGCGATCGCTACGACCAGCCCGAACATGAATGGCAACCATTCCCAGTGAGTCCGTGAGCGCCACCTCACTGCGGCCCGGCGCCTGTGCCGCCACCGACGAGTTACCAAGCTGAGGATGACGCTTAGGACAATCATCGAAACAGGCACCCATAGGTCCCCCCAATGCGCGATGAGCTGCACGGCTTCTCCCCCTTGCGGCCCTGAGGCCTGCCTATACGGGCGGTGAGCATATCGCGCGGTCGGCGGAGCGACTTTGGGCGGAAGCTGCCATGGAGCGAGCGATCATGGCCCCTTAACCTCGATCTTTCTTGACGGTCCGGCGACGGAGTCGGCGGACCGTTTCGCTTTCGGTGGCTGAGGGTGGGCAGGCCGGTAGCCCGGTTATCGCGTCGGGAGGGCACCGGGTTCCACTTTGAGTCGGCGGCTGGCACGGCCACGGGCCGCCGGCCGGCACTGAACGCCCCCGACACCTCCAGGACGAGCCACCCGCGATCCGTCAGGCGTCTGGCCTTCGACCGTACTCCCTCGACCTTCGCCGGCGTCGTCCCAAGGCCCAGCTCCGCCGCGATCTCCCTGGCCTTCACCGGTCCCCTGCCCGCGGACCGCCGTTCCTCCAACATGCCCAGAATCCGCTGGTAGTCGGGCGCGAGCACGGTCACCGGCAACCCGTCCCGCCAGGGCGGCACCACCGACCCCGGCACCGGTGAGGGCACCGTTTCCGGCTCCGCCCCGGTCATGGCAGTCGTCTCGGCGACGGACAGGGCCAGGGCCTCGACCAGTTCCTCCCGCGCGATCGCCCGCCGATCCAGCTCGATCTCCGCGGCCTCCAACACCCCAGCCAACCGCGCGGCTTCCTCCCGCAGCCCCTCCACCCGCACCCGGGCAGCCGCCTCCCGCTCCTCCAGCAATCCCAGCACCGACGCCACCGCGTACCCCTCGGCCATGAAGCGGATACAAGACGCCGCATGCCTCCCTGTGGCCCGGGGCGTCTGCCCGGGCTCCTGGTAGGTCGGAGGGGCCGCCTTGCGGCCCCTTTGGTGGCCGTTGCGCCACTTCTTGCCCGTCCGGCGGTCGATGCCGACGATCCGGGCCGCTTTCCGGGTGCTGTAGCCCTGCTCCATGAGCTGGAAGTATGCGGCCCGCTCACGGAGCAACGGGTGCGGATCTCGAAGTCCATGACACCCCTTGAACTGGGGTGTTGCAACGACCACTAGAACTGAAGCGAGCAGCGGGGGCCTTCGACATCGTGCCCGGTGAGGCACTGGCGGAGGATACGAGATTCGAACTCGTGAGGGGTTGCCCCCAACACGCTTTCCAAGTCTTCGTCTGGGGTACGGGGATGTGCGGGAGGGGTCTGACCTGCGGTGCAGTTCACTTGGGTAGGGATTCCGAACGATTTCGTACGTCGGTGAACGCAACCAGAACTGCAACCACCGCTGACCTACTTGCCGGGTTCCGGGCCGAACCACTGGAGGGCTTACCCGGTCCCTGCGGCGATGCACTCGAAGTCGTGATCGCGATGGAGCTGGGTAAGCCCTTGCAGCTCAGCGGTCGCGACGACGACCAGGTCGACAGCTCCGGCACTTCGGTGTTTCCCGAGATCGATGTCGCCGTGGCCGCCCGGTATTACCCGAGCTTTATGTACATCTGCTACATTCATGACATGAGTGAACCGGTGATCGAATCCATGGCGGATGTCCGCAGTCACCTCGCTGACGTCATTGATCGCGCCCGGCGGGAGGAAACCCCGACGATCATCACTCGGCGCGGTAAGCAGGAGGCCGTCGTGATCGACATCCAGGAGTACCAGCGCCTGCGTGAGATCGCGGAGAACGCCGAGGAGGCGTGGCTCAACCGGCTGGCCGACGAAGCCGAGTCCGAGGGGACGGAGGGTTCGGTCTCGCTCGAAGAGATGGCCCGCCTGCTGCGTGCCGATCAGGGCTGACCTGATGGGGTACGTCATGCGCTTCACGCCGCACGCCCAGCGGAACATGCTCAAGGTCCCGCGCCCGGATGCCCTGCGCATTCTGTACCGCCTCGCCGAACTCCAGAAGGCGCTGGACGTCGGCGACACCGCCTCGTTCGACATCAAAGCCCTCCAGGGGACCAGCGCCCGCTGGCGGCTCAGGGTCGGCGACTACCGAGTTGTCTACACCGTTGAGGACGGTCAGCTGATCGTGTGGGTCCTGGCCATCGGCAACCGCCGCGACATCTACCGCCAAGTTCCGTAGGCCATCCGCGGTGCAGGTTGGTGCCGACTGCCCGCTGCAAGTCAGCCCGGATGGCACCGTTATCCGCACCGATCGGGTCGCCGCGGCCCCGATGGCATGGATCTGTGGTGGTCCGGAAAACACGCGGCACGCGCAAGCATCACGGCGACAACGTCCAGGTCGTCTCCGCCTCGGACGGCTGGCCGCTGCGGGTCTCCACGGTTCGCCCGGGCCGGCACGATGCCACCTGCGCCCACGCCCACGGACTTGTCAACGCCGCTCGGCGATGCCATGGATGCAGGGATCACCCACGGGTTGCCCGTGCCGCACTCGTCTCGCTCGAGAGGCTCAATGCCATTCCTCGGGATTGAGAGCGGCAGCGACAAATCCGTCCCCCGTGGTGACGGTCAGGTCAGGCTGTCCGACCCGGCGTGCGACCTTCTCACGATCGAATTCACGGAATTCGAGAACGAAGTGTTCGGCAACGGCGGGCCGATCCAGGGGGAATCCATCGAGGTCTACCGCCGAATTCGCACGGTCCGCCCCTTGGCAGAGGACGGATACGAACAGGGGGAAGTGTTCCGCTTCCAGTAGTCGATCCGCATCATGGATGATGCCCACGACCCCGACTCCACCGGTGACAGCACCACACAAGTCGTCCAGGCAGTCCACCATGGCGTCCCAGTTTCTGCCGAAATAACCGGGGAACTGCAGGGCTTCCGCGAACGAACGGTAGATTCCCTGCTCGGTCATCAGATCGCGAGAGTCGAAGTGGCAGACACGCCCGCCCGTCGCCTCCATCCTCGACAGTTGCCGATGAACCTCGGCCACCCCTTGGGGAACGAAGACGACCCAGGGTTCCGAGGTCCCTGTGATGTCGAAACTGGTCATTCCTGGATCACCCTGTGAATTCGCCAACGTAGTAGAAAGTTCCGTAGTGGTCCGGCGTGTAATACGCAGGGCCGGGGCCGTCCTTCGGAGTCAAGAGGCGCTCGGGGCCTCTGATTTCCTTGCCACAGCCTGGCGCGCTGCACTGCGGGAGGTCGACCTTGGCGTTGACGTCCCATTCCTTGTACTTGCCCCCTGGCAGGACGGACTTGTTGTTACCCCAGTTCGCGTTGCCATGGTAGCCGTCGACCTTTCCGATACCTCCGGGCCGGGCGTTGACGTTGTTCAGCATGTCCACAGCGTGTTGTGGCGCAGGGCCAGGGAGAAGCCCGAGGCCGTCGGGGCTGCCGGTGTCGCCGCCGTGCTGATGGCACAAAGGCGCGAGACCCAGCGGGTCGGACCAACTATGGGGGTTGTGAACGTAAGTGACGGGGTTCGGCGCCGGGAGCAGGCCGAGGGGGTCCGGGCTGGCGTAGCGAGCCGTCTCGGGGTCGTAGTGACGGTAATGGTTGTAGTGGAGACCGGTCTCCGGGTCGTGGTACTGGCCGGGGAAGCGCAGCGGGGTGTACGCGCTCGCGTCATGGTTCCAGGCGGTGGTTCCCCAGAGAGTGGACCGAGTGTGCCAGGCGACCTCTCCGACCGGGGAGACCAGTTCGGTCGGGGTGCCGATGAGATCGGTCACGATGGCGAAGAAGCGCTCGTCGATGGTTTCCTGGGGCGCTTCGGCTGCCCAGATGCGTTCGGCCTGGCTCAGGGGAGACAGCCCGTCGTGGTCCCAGGTGAGCGTGGTGCGCCCGCCTGTGTCGCCCCGCTCGGTGGTCTGTTCGCACAAGGTGTTGCCGTCCCAGGTGAAGACGGTGCGTTCCAGGACAGTCTTCCCGTCGGCGTCGAGACGGAGCTTTCCGGTCCGTCTCCCCAGTGGGTCGTAGGTGTAGCGCCAGCGGCTGCCGTCCGGTGTGGTGACGGCTGTGAGCCGGTCCTCGGCATCCCACTCGTACCGCCAGATGTCGGGTTTGCGGGAGAGCCGGGTCTTGCGGCGCATGACCACTCGTCCCTGGGCGTCGTGCTCGTAATGAACACCTCCCGCTCGCGTCAGCCGCGTTCCTGCGTATTCGCGCGACCCGGCGGCCTCGTGGCCGGGATGCTTCGCGGGCCACGCGGCCTCGGTCTGGTTACCCGCGGAGTCGTAGGCGTAGCGCTCGCTCCAGCCCGCCGCGTGCACCGCCGTGACGCGGCCTTGGGTGTCGAGATCGAAGCGTCGGCTGCCCGTGCGGGAGTCCTGGATTGCTGTGAGGTAGCCGTCGGGGCGGTAGCTGTAGGAGCGCTCTGCGATCCGGTGGTCTCCGGGAGCCGTGCTCTCCTGCGTGATCAGCCGGTCGAGGCTGTCGTAGCCGCGAGTGAAGGTGAGTGCGCCGTCGATTCGGCGGATGACTTCGCGGTCTGCCGCGTCGTGCACGAAGTCGATGGTGTGACCTGCTGTGGCCAGCTGGAAGGTGCGTCCTGCGGCGTCATACGCCCAGTTGCTGCGTGCGCCCGAAGGGGTGATGCGCAGCGTCCGGTTGCCGGAGGCGTCGTAGGCGAAGCTCATGGTTCGGCCGTCGACGGTCTCCCTGATGCGACGGCCGGCCGCGTCGAGTTCCACGTGCAGGCTGCTGTCCGGGCCGACGGCCCCGGTCAGCGAACCGTTCGCCGTGTACGTGTAGACGGTGGTCGTGCCGTCCGCGTCCTTGGCGGTGATCTGCCCCAGAGCGTCTCGCTGGTAGCGGATGCTCTGGCCGAGAGCGTTGGTTCGAGTGGCGAGACGGCCCGCCGCGTCGTAGGCATAGCGGGTGGTGCGGCCGTCGAAGTCGGATTCGGTGAGGAGTTGCCCCGCCGCGTCGTAGGTGTAGCTCCAGGTCAGTCCTTGAGGGTTGGTGACCTGGGCGAGGCGGAGCTCGGCGTCGTGCGTGAAGGTGAGGCGCTCGCCTCCCGGACCGGTGCGTGCGCTGAGCCGGTCGAAGTGGGTGTACTCGAACGTGCTCACCTGACCGACGGCGTCGACGTGGCGGACGCAGTTGCCCTCGCTGTCGTACTCCCAGCTCTCGCGCGACCCGTCCGGGTCGGTGCGGCCGGCGAGCAGGCCCTCGACGGTCCATTCCAGGCAGGTCTCGTGGCCGAGCGCGTCGGTCACCGCAGTGGTCAGGCCGAAGGCGTTGTACGCGTAGCGCGTGGTGTTGCCGAGGCCGTCGGTCACGGCCAGCGGGAGGCCGGCGGCGTTGTTCGCATAGGCGGAGGTACGGCCGGATGCGTCCAGGGCCTCGATGAGGCTGCCGTCCGTTCCGCGGATGAAGTGCGTGGTCGCGCCGACGGGGTCGGTGATGGCGGTGACGTTTCCGCGCTCGTCGTTGGCGTACTGCCAGGAGGAGCCGTCCGACAGGGTTATGGCCGTAGGAACACGCTGCTCGTCGTAGGCGACGCGAACGACCGAGCCGTCGGGCCGAGTCTCCTTGACCGGCTGCCCCACCTCGTTGTTCACGAAGGTTGTGCTGTACCCGAGTTGATCCGTTGTCGCGGTGACGTGCCGATGGGCGTCGTAGGTGGTGGTGACCGTGCCGCCCAGTGGGTCGGTCTCGGCGACGACCAGGCACCGGTCGTCGATGACGAAACGGCGGACGTTGCCCTCGGCGGTGGTGAGGGTGGTGATGCGGCAGTCGGGCCGGGCGGGATCAGTCTCGTCGTAGGCGAGGGTGATCGCGATGTGCCCGGCCTCGCCGCCCTCGGCGATGCAGCGGTCCTGGTCGTCGTAGGCGTAGTGGTAGCGGCCCCGGTTCGTGTCCTCCCACGAGGTGACACGCAGTCGCTCGTCGTAGGTGAACTTGAGCGGCGGTCCTGCGGAGTTGGCGACCGCGGTGAGGTTGCTGTCGGTGTAGCCGTAGCGCTTGATGACGACGTCCATGCCGTCTTCGGCCGCCCCGGCCAGGCTCAGGGCGGTGACGCGGCCTTCGTCGGTGGTGAGCTTGAGGTGGTAGCCGCCGGAGTGGCGGATCGCAAGGGGGGTGCCGTGCTCGTCGTAGTCGAAGGTGATCGTGTGCTGGTTGCGGTCGGTGATGCGGGCCAGAAGCGCGATGCCATCGGCGGCGGGGCGGGTGAAATGACGGGTGTGGCCGGTCAGCGGTTCGTCGATGCGGTAGCCGCCGTCGTCCAGGCGGGTCAGCGGCCGGTGGGGACCGGCCTCGGGTATGACGGGGACTTGCGCACTCGAGGGGTGCGGGTAGGCGAGGAGCAGGCCGTCCTCGGTGACGAAGACGATGCCGTCCTCGTCGGTTTCGAGGCGTTGGTCGATGGTGGAGGCCCACCCGGGGCCGAACCACCAGCCGCAGCGGTAGTCGGAGGCGACCCGACGGGTGAACGCCAGCGGCAGCAGGCCTGGCAGCTCCACGTCGGTCTGCGGCAGGTACATGGAGCCGGTGGCCATGTCGACGGGGTCGCTGCCTTTGGAGCGGACGAGGTTCTTGGCCCGGTTGTAGGCCCCCTTGGCGCCGTCGGCGACCACGCCGCGGGCGTTCTTGCCCAGGCCGCGGGCCGCCAGCCCCATGCCCTTCAGGCCGCCCTTCATCGCCGCCATGCCCTTGAGGCCCTTGGCGAGTCCGCCGAGGGTGGTCAGGCCCTTCATACCGGGTATGCAGTCCAGCGCGGCGAACGCCACATCCCACAGAGAGGCTTGGCCCTTGGCGTATTTGTTGAGCGTATCGGCGAGGACGACCAGCGCGGCGATCAGGACGATGGCGCCGAGGATCGGCCCGCCGATGATCATCGCGACGATGCCGACAACTGCGACGACAACCTTGCAGACCGTGACGATGGTGTCCCAGTTGTCGGAGACCCAGTCACCGACCTCCTCGTACCACTTGCGGTTCTGAATGCCCGCGTCGGACGCCTCGTCGAGTTTCCGCTTGGCCTCCCCCGCGGCCTCCTCAAGCATCGTCCGCGCGTCCTCGGCCATCTTCTTCGCCGCGGCCAGCGCGTTCGAGGCGGAGGTGACGTCCGACTGGGCGGAGGTGTGCGCGGACTCGGCGTTCTGCGCGTCCCGGGTGGCGGCGCGGACCTTGGACTCGTCCGGCTTGGGGACGTCCTTGCCCGCGTCTTTGTCCTCCTTGTACTTGTCGGCCTCCTTATTGGCGCGGGTCACCCACGAATCGGCCGTGGACAGACGGGACTTGGCTGACGACAGGTCGGCCTGCGCATCCCGCCCGTTGGCCAGCGCCCTGTCCGCCAGCGCCTGAGCCCGCTCCAGCTTCGGCCAGTACGCCGCCAGCGCATCCCCGGCCAGGTCGTACGACTTCTTCAGCTTCTTCAGATTCTTCGGGACACTGGAGAACTCGTCCCGGAACACATCGGCGGTCTTGCCCACCGATGTCAGGACGGCATCCTCCTCCGCCATCCCTTTGACAAGGCGGAGCGCATCGGCGACATCATCGGCAAAGTCATGCAGCTGCCTGGCCAGCGACCGAACCCGGTCCGGATCCCCCGGCGTCGGATCCTTGTCCAGGTCCAGCACATGCCAGTCCGTCGGCCGATAACCCGCCACCACGCAACCCCCGTCACAGACAGCCCGCCAACAACCGTATGCACACGCGAACTTACAGGTCACGGTCGTCCGATGGAAAGGTCAACCGGGCGGAGACAGGTGGACGCGCGCTCTCCCGGCGCGCACTGCGTTCAGCGCCGGCGGCGACCACGCAGAGCCCGCCAGGCGTCGCCGACCGCGTCGGCGGACAGCAGCGACCAGCCCTCCGGCTTTGAGACGGAAACCGCCGAAGGGCCCCACCGCAAGCGGTGGGGCCCTTCGACATCGTGCCCGGTGAGCAGGTCACCGATTACCCCAACCCCTCGGAACTGAGCGAGGAGCTTCGGGAGCAGTTGGACGACGAGAGCCGCTGGGAGTCGATCGACCCCGCCCGGTACAACACGTACGCGGACGACCCGGGCGAGCTCTACCTGAACAACCTCTCCACCGCTCCCGGCTGGAAGACCGGCGGCTGGACCCGCTGGAGCCCCACCGACCCCAAGCCCCGCCCCTGCCCCGAGTGCGGCACCGAGGAGGTCCCGCTCCTCACCATCGCCTCCTCGGAATGGGACGGCGGCAGCGAGACCTGGATCCCCGAGGAGGAACGGACGAACCCGACCCCGCTTCCCCTGGGCACACAGGCCGGCGATTTCACCGAGATCGGCATCACCGGCGACAACAACCTCCAGCTCCACGCCTGCCCGGCCGACCCGTCCCTCCCCCACATCGAACTGGTCCAGTGACCGGCACACCAGGAGCCGACAGGAGCTTCACGACCCCGCCGCGGCCGGTCGACTGCCGATCCGGCCCGCAGGCCGGGGAAGCCGAGTACACCGTGCCCGCCAACCACGAGCCCTACCCCGCCCAGTGCTGTGACCGCATACGTTCACCGGGTTGGGGATCCGTGTCGCCAGGAGCTGAGCTGCTGTCGGAGACGGCTTGTACTCTGCACTCATTTGACGATCGGACGATCACGGACGCGGGCAAGCGGGCACGGGGCGGGCGTCCAGGGGCGGGAGCGCGGGGATTTCGATGAGTGACGCACATCCGATACGAAGCCGCAGCACGGGCCTTTCGGTCGGTGCGCGGATTATTGCCGTGGTCGTCCTCGCCGCGATCGGGGCCGTCGGCGCCTGGCTCCAGCACGACGCTCCCGGCCGGAGTGCGGAGCCGCGTACGGAGTTCACCGCGAACAACCCGCCTGCCGCTCTGCCCACCGCGGTCACCACCGGCCAGCACCTCCGCTGGTCCCGCTGCACCTCGCCGCCCACCGCGCGCACGGGCTACGACTGCGCCGCCATGAAGGCCCCCCTCGACTACCGGAAACCAGATGGCAGGACGATCGACGTCGCCCTGATCCGCCGTAAGGCCACCGGCCCGAACGCCCGGCGCATCGGCTCACTCGTCCTCAACTTCGGCGGCCCCGGCGTATCCGGCGTGAGCGGATTGCCCGAATTCCTCAACGAGTACAAGCCGCTCCTCGACCGCTACGACCTGGTCTCCTTCGACCCGCGCGGCGTTGGCGCGACCATCCCCGTGCGCTGCGGCAAGACCGCGGACGACATCGGCTACGACGGGGCCGACGCCTGCGCCAAGCACTCCGGGGCGCTCCTCCCGTACATCGGCACCTCGCACACCGCGCGCGACCTCGACCTGATGCGCTACCTCCTCGGCGACGAGCGGCTGCACTACTTCGGCGTCTCGTACGGAACCGCGCTCGGCGCGGTCTACGCCCACCTGTACCCGTCGCACGTCGGACGGCTCGTCCTCGAAGCGTCCGTCGATCCGACCGAGGACCTCAACGAGAAGCAGGTGTCGCAGGTCAAGGCGGTCCAGGCGGCGTTCGACCGGTTCGCCGCCCACTGCGCGGCCCGTATCCGCCCCTGCCCGACCGGTGATGGGCCCGAGGAGGCCGCGCGACGCATGGCGCGCCTGGCCGACCGCCTGGAGAAGACGCCCGCCCCGGCCGGCGGCGGAAGGAACCTCGACGCCGACGACCTCGCGCGCACCGTCGGTGACCATCTCGTCCTCGGCACAGACGGCTGGTCGCCGCTCGCCAAGGCTCTCACCGCGCTGATCGAGCGCAACGACGGCGGTCCGCTGAGCAAGGTCGGCGCGGGCGATCTCGGCTCCGCCGACCGCGCGCCGGCCCCGCGCGACAGCAGCCGCGCCGCCCTGGTCGCGATCACGTGCGCGGACTCCAGCCTGCGCCCTGGCTTCGAGCGCCTCGACAGGGACGAGGCCCGGATCAAAGCCGCCTCACCTGTCTTCGGCGCGGCCTGGTCCGCTGGCGTCTACCTCTGTTACGACTGGCCGTTCGACGGCGAACGCGCCACGCCCCAGGTGATCGCCGACGGCGCGGCCCCCGTCCTGGTGGTCGGCGGCACCGGCGACCCGACTACCCCATATCCCGGCGCCCGCCACATGGCCCGCGCCCTGGGCGACGGTGTCGGCGTGCTCCTGACGGCCGAGGAGGAGGGCCACGGCACATACCCGCAGAACCGCTGCGTCAGGGAGGCGGTCGACACATATCTCCGCACGGGCCGCACCCCGGCCGTGGGGAGGGTGTGCCGGGGCAGCATGTCCTGAGGCCCGTACGGATCCGCCGGGCGGCCGTCAGCACACCGGTGCGTTCGCAGGGGCCCTGGGCGTGCACCACCACACCGCCCGGTCCGAGACCGGCTTTGGGTGGGTGCCGTCGCGGTCGTCGGGGCAGAGTGGCCGAACGATGCGCAGGCGGGCCGCGAGAGGACATCGAGCCCTACACGATCGAGGAGGTACAGCGACTCCTCGTCGAGGCGGCAAAGCTTCGCAACAGCGCGCGTTGGGTCGTCGCCCTGGCCCTCGGCCTCCGCCAAGGGGAAGCGCTCGGACTCCACTGGGAAGACGTCGACCTGGACGCGGGATACGCACGCATCCGCAAGAACCGGCTCCGCCCCAAGTACGCGCACGGCTGCGGCACCAATCCGTGTGGCCGTAAGGCGGGCTACTGCCCCAAGCGGGAGCAGACCCGACGCGAGCACAAGTCCACCAAGTCGCGCGCCGGGCGGCGCACCATCGGCCTGCCCGATCCGCTGATCAAGATTCTCCGGCTGCACCAGGAAGCTCAGGAGCGGGAGCGGATCGCGGCCGGTGCCGACTGGGAGGGCAAGGGGTACGTCTTCGCCTCGCCGATCGGCGGAGCGCTGAGCCCGAACACCGACTTCCACATCTGGAAGCGGCTGCTTCGGGATGCGGGCGTCCGGAACGGCCGTCTCCATGACGCTCGCCACACCGCCGCGACCGTCCTCCTGATCCTCGGCGTCCCGGACGTCGTGATCGACTCGATCACGGGCTGGGAGCCCGGGGGAGCGGCTCGGATGCGCGCCCGGTACATGCATGTGACGGGGACCATGCTCCGCAAGGTCGCGCAGCAGGTCGGCGACGCGCTCCGGGAGCTCCCGAAAACCAACTGAGACGGACAACGAAGAAGGGCTCCACCGCAAGCGGTGGAGCCCTTCGACATCGTGCCCGGTGAGGCACTGGCGGAGGATACGAGATTCGAACTCGTGAGGGGTTGCCCCCAACACGCTTTCCAAGCGCATCGTCCAAAGACTGCGACGGACCCACTGTGACCAGGGACGGAGCCTGAGTCAAGCGGTTCTGACGAGAGGTAAGCGTCTTGGGCAGTGCGCCCTGGTGGCCGTCCTCCCGCTTCACCAGGAGCGATCCTCCGGTCTCGGCCTGCCCTGTCCTGGTACTCCCTGAGTGGGTTCGGTGGGGAGGCAGGGGCCCCACCGACAGGACCGACCCTGAAGCCCTGTGTGCCCCTCTGCTGCCGTCTCTGCCCTCTCCGGTCCCTCGGTCCAGCCATGTCCCCACAGCCCTGGAGACGGACACGCAGAGGGGTAGGTCAGGAGTGCACTGGCTGTGTCGTCTGACTGGAATGCAGTGGGACTCTCACCAATCCATTGCGGATATGTGTGAGAGAGCGACTCTGTATATGTGAAGCACCAGGCCAGGCCCCACCCAAGCCCTGCTTTCCATTCCATTTCCAGGCGAATTCCGAGTGAGTGGATGGCAGATGCAGCAAGGCTTTCCGAGAATCGCCAGATGTACTGTACACCGACCCGGGGGTTATTAAATGGGGATGATCAAGGGGGAGTGAGTCCCCTGAAAATTCCAGCATAAATACATGTGAGGTGGGTCACGCGCTCGGGCGGGGTCGTGGGTAGGAATGGCCGGAGAATGAGCAGGGGCTTAGTCTCCAGTCTGTGATTTCATGCCCATAACGCACAGCAAGTGACAGCTACGCCGTGCTAGGGCTGCATTCTCCCCGGCCATGATGTGCTTTTCACCCAATGGATCGGTAGTGCCCGCTCTCGGGGTGGACAAGGGCGGTCATGCCCTACACAGCTCGAACCACACGGTCTTGCCGGGGGCGTACTGGCCTTCTCGGGAACGAGGCTCTACGCCCCACTTGTCAGCAAGAGCCTCCACCAGGACGAGACCTCGCCCGGATTCCTCATCGTCACCGGCCGTGCGAGGTTGCGGCATCTTTTCGGATGTGTCAGCTACCTCAATGCGCAGCCGGTCGGAGTACAGCATGAATCGAGTCTGAATCTCACGACCACGTGGTGAGTTACGCAGGGCGTTAGTGAACAACTCGGAGAAGAGGAGTACGGCGATATCCTCGAACGCGGAGACCTCCCATACGGCGAGTTGCTTTCTCAGTTGACAGCGTGACAACCATGCGCACTTGTCATGCCGTGTCCAGTTCCATTCCTTGACAATCGGTGTGTCTGTATCCTCCGGCGCTTTGGCTGTCACGTGCGCTCCCTGGGGCCTATGTCACTTCCCAAGAAGGCTAGGGAAAGCGTGCAACCGGACCTAGCCAGTTTCCTGTTCGCGCAAGAAGTCGTCCCGCACGCCTGCCAGCATCTCTCGCATGTCGTCACCAGAAAGAGCGACGGATGCGAACCCCTCGAACTTGCTTACGTACGTCGCAACATCTCTGGGGTCTGTGACTACTAGCTCAGCGTGGACAGTTTCAACCGATACAGTCCTGTCGTCCCGAATGACGAACGCGTGATTGGCAATGTCTCTCTGTGTCGCAGTGAACGGGACAACGCGAATGTCTATGTTGGGCAAGCGAGAAAGAGAGATGAGCCGGTCTACCTGTTCGGCCATCCTGGGAGCCGACACGATACGCCACCGCAGGACATTCTCAGTGATGACGAAACGCAGAGTCTTACTGTCGTCGTAGAGAACCTGCTGCCGTTCAAGGCGGGCGCTAGTGGTCCGGGTTAGGACATCTTCGGTGAGGTCATGCCGAGAGAGGATTGCCCGGATGTACTCAGGGGTTTGAAGGAGTCCGGGAATCAAGGCCGGTTGGAACAGTCGCAGCAGAGTCATTTGAGTCTCAAGGGCTCGGGTCTGCTGCTGAGCCTTATGGACTCCCATGCGCCGGACAAGTCGCCAAGCTGTCGTTTCCGTAGTCGATGCTCGAACGACCTCTAGGTATTCCGCCTTTACCTCATCAGAGACGCCGATGGCCGTAAGGATGCTCTCTACGTCTACGACAGAAGGGGCAACCTTCCCCGTTTCAATCTTGCTCAGCTTGCTTGTAGACATGACTGCACTACGGGCCACGGCCTTGGCTTCCTTTCCAGATGCCAGCCGAAGTGCCCGTAGTGCGGCCCCTAGCTCTCCTCTATTCACTCGCCGTACTTCGCCCACCATTCGGGGAACGGCTCAGCATGGGCTAGAGCTGTGTCCCGGTAATTGATGAACTCCTGTGCCCGGCTCTCGGGAACGGTTTCCCGTCCCGAGATTGCTCCTGTCTCGTCGTAGTGCATGACAACAGGGGCTGTCTCATCAAAGAGCCAGAAGTCCTCTACGCCTTCAAGGGGGTTCGGCTTGTCGGTGGTGTCGAGAATGAAGAACTCTTCACCGCCTGTCGCGTTCTTCCGGTAGCCCCACCCAAGCTCAAACCGGAGATACGGAGTGAGAGGGCGAGACAGGATGTGCACCCGATAGACCCGCTTGCCCGTGCTTGTGTGGGAGAGGAGTTCTTCCACCCAAGCATCGTTGTAGTCGTCCGGCTGAGATTCCCCGGCAAGGAAGGCTTGATAGGCGTCTGTACTTCCCGACTTGCTGTAGTCGTCTAGGGTCTCAAGCCGGAATGCTTCCCGCTCAAAGGTGTCGAAGAGTTCAGCGAGGCTCTTAGATGAGCCCATCGGCAATTGCCTTCCTGATGAGTTCCACAGGGAGTTCAACCACGGTTTCGTGACCGGGAATCTCTAGGCCGTGGTCGGTGGGAGTCTCGCCCTGGAAAAGGAGCGTGCCCCTGTCCGTGGCGTAGATGGTGGGGCAGTCCTTGAGGTCGCACGTGGTCGCGAGCATGGTCACCTTCATGGGGTTCCCTCCCTGGTCTGCTTCGTTGTGTCCCTGCCCGATGCTGGCCAACACCAACCCACAGGCGCAAGGGTGTTGAGTTGCCAGAACAGGAAACCGACTCGACACGGGGTCTGAGTGGTGCTCAGGGTGGCGTGAGAGGGCACAGGAAGCAGGGGTGGGGCTTCACCGGGGGCCCTTTCATCCCCGGTCTCTTGTGTTTCTCGGGGGAGATCTTCAGCCATACTCGCCTGGCTAACTGAATCGGGAGGGGTCGTGTAATGGGATGCTTAGGGTTCTTGCTTGGTCTCGGTGTGGTGGGTTCCTCGTTCTTCCTGCCTTGGTGGGGAACCCTTCTTCTCATAGCTGGGGCATGGTTCATCGGGGTGCTTGGGACACCCTCTATCGGTCAGGCAATCGGGGCGGGACTTACTCCGTTCGGTGGGCTCCTCCTAACGTCCGTTGTGGATAGTGACTACGATCAATACGCCTTGGTCGCTCTGATCGGAGTGATAGCCATGGGTGGATTGCTGCTTTCCAGTAAGGACCAGCCGGCTCGGGGGTAGTGGGTATTCAGAGTGGGGCCACCGACACTTGTCGGTGAGCCCCTTCTCTTATGCGGTCAGCTTCAGCTCTTCCCTTATCTCCTTGTAGCGCTGAGAGACGTAGCCCCTCGTTACTCCAATCTTCTTCGCTGCCTCTGTCGGCGTTAGTCCATCTAGGAACGCCTTACGGATCGCTGCCTTGTTCTTCTCTCCGCTAGCGTTACTCCTCTTGGCGGTCGTTGCCTTCTTTGGCGTTAGCGACTGCGTTACTACTTTCACCGTTACCTGCTCCGTTAGCGTTAGCTCCAGGTCTCGGAACATACAGCGGTAGTGAGGTGATACCTCGGCAGCACAGATGAGGACTGCCGGGGAAATGGAGTGGATAGCCACACCAACCCAATCCCCGGTGTCTACCGAACTCCAGGTGTTGAGGAAGAGGGAAGCTAGGCCGGTGGCCCAACGGAATGCCGTTGGCCACCTTCCTCCCTTGACTCCATGTCTGGACAGTGTTGCATCTGCACTGATGGATAGAATGAATGCAGCATCGGTGAGAACTCCCAGAGCCCAGCCAGACCACTTCCACTCGGAGTGAGCAGCAACTAACGGAGTCGTAGTCATGAGGCTGTAGAACACTGCTCCAGTAACGATGACCCACACCATTGCGTTAACGGTCTTACGGGTACGTCGGATGGAACGCAGTTCATCAGTAACGTCGTACATGTCTTGTCTCCTTGCTTGAGTAACGCTGGCCAGTAACGGCTAGCGTGAGATGAGTAAAGGGTGAGCTAACAGCATCGCTAACGCTGAATGCCGACTCCCGAGGGACTAGATGGTTAGTCCTGTGCAGCTCAGGCCGCGCGGCCTAACAGACATCGCTACCGCGTCACAGCGCTAAGGCGCTGCTCCGCTATCGCTCTAACGGAGGGAAAGTCAGCAGTCCTTACCCCTGTCACTCTTCCTCCAGTCAAGGGAGCGCTAGCGTAGGGGTTCCGCCTTAGCGGGTTCCCGGAGCGATAGCGACCGTGTCTTTGAGCCGCCCGGCGTATGAGGTGCCTTGGTTTAAACCGGCCTGTCTTGTCACTACGACTAGAACCGGCATGGGCTCCTGACGTTCGCCCCATGCCTTGCACCCGAGGAGGCCTCTCCAGCCATCTCCCGCTCATCCAGTGACTGACGGGGTACTCCTTACTTAGGGCCATAAGTCGTGAGCTGTGGTTGACCCTGGTTCCTACTCTTAGGGCCATAAGTTCCCCGGGTGGTGTGGAGTGGTGACCTCTTACTTAGGGCCATAAGTCAGACCGTGGGTTCGTCCTCGTAGAGATCCTCGTCACGCATCCATGTCCGGTCGGTGAAGTCGCCCACCTGGAGATAGAACGTGGTCTTGGCTCCCCGCTTCTCTCCGATCGTCTCCACTCGAAGCCAGCCACTTTCGACTAGGGCCTGTACTCCCCGCTCTGTGTAGGACCGGAGATTCCCCGCCCGATTCTTCCTGCCCACCGCATCGGCCAGAGAGCGCCACGGGATAGTCACCCTGGAATCATTCCCAGCCAGTCTGGCTACCTGCTTGGCTACCAGCATTCCACTGAGGGGTACGAACTGGACCACATCCCGATACCAGAGCGCTGCTTGGCCTGTCGGGGGCATGTTCTCTGCGGCAAGGGGCCTTCCTCGCTTAGCCAGCAGTCGGCCGTGTTCCTTAATGCGGTCGGCGTAGCGAGCGAGGAATCCTGTGCCCTTCGCCTTGAAGGGGGTTCCGTTGGCCAGCAGCGTGACAATGGACGCCTGTCCGGGAATCCCCTTGGGCCACTCCTTCGTAGCCTTAGCCGTGCCTGCCCACGTTCCCCGCGTGAACTGTTCGGCAATCCTACTGAGGTCTCCGGTGTATAGCTCTTCGTAGTTGTTGCTCATGTCTTTCCGTCTCCGTCCATTGGTTGAGTAAGGGGGCCGATCATTGAGGCCCCCGTTATCTGTCCATGCAGAAGGGGCACCCACTCGGATTGAGTAGATGCCCCTTGGCAAGTCATTCTCGTATTCAGTTGTAAACCCGAGCCGGCTGACCCCCAGGGAATTCACTTCCTCTGTACAGCAACCCCGTTCTTCATCATGAGATAGTGCCGATAGCAGAGCCAATGACCGTGGTGATACACGGACCTCTCGCAACCCTTAGCGTCACACATCTACTGTCTCCCCCTCATGCCATTCAATGAGGTCTGCCGTTACTGCCTCTCGGACTTCACCACTCTCATCCGCCTCCATCACTACGGAAACCAGCTTGTACAGTTCCCAGGGAGTGGAGGAAAAGAGGGTCAACAGTTCACCCACATCTCTCGGGCTGAATCCCTTACCTGCCCCAGAGAACGGGACGGCGTAGCTCCCATCCTTACCGGCCTGTATCTCAACGCTCTTCACGATCCTGGCTTGACATTCCATGGCCTGCTTCCTCAAGTGTCCGAGGATCTTTGTGTGGTCTCGTGCGCTCATCCCTGCCCTTCCTTCACTGCCTTACGGCGATGTGTCCTGTAGTGGCTGAAGCAGAACCCCTTGGCGTAGTGAGAGCGAGTGCAGTTCTCTACGTCGCATCCCTCCTTGCCCGGCTTTACGTACGACCCAATGGGGATCAGGTTCTCTCGGCCACGCCTTAGCTGCTGCTGTGCGTGAGTGGCGCATAGTCCATACGCCCTTACCTTCTTGTCGCAGTCTGGTCCTGCGCAGGTCTTCACGTTCTCAGTCATTGCCCCTCCTTGATCTGGGCATAAAGAAACCCCGCCTCCCTGGAGACAGGGTCAGTGGTTGTCTGTGTATCGGCGGACGCTTTGCCGTCCCGCCGCTATGTTCAGTCGTTGTGACTTAGGTTCCTGCGGTATCGGTCGTACTGCTCCTTGCCGATCAATACTGCCCTTGTCTCTCCGTACCGAGTCAGGTGAACCTCTTCTCCCGACTCGGCCTTACGCAGTAGCTCAGCCAGAACGGCCTTTGCTTCACTGCCTGCAATCTTGTGCATGCCTCACCTCCATACTCAGAAGTTCCAGTCATCTCCTGCCGATGCCGGAATATCGATACCCTTCTTGGGCGCGTACTGATCCCACCACTTCTCGTAGGTGGGAATCAGGTACGCTAGATCGGTGGGAATCCTCTGATTCTCTGCGTACTCAATCAGCTCGGGGTCTGGAGTGAACTGTTCGCCTAGCTCGTCTTGGACCCTGAGGTGGTTGAACTTCCCCTGTATCGCAGCTTCCTTGCTCTTGCCTCCTTCGAATACTGCTAGCGGCTTGATGGGGTCCTTGTACCCCGCCTTGACGTAGTCGGCAGTGATCTCCTTCCAGCGTTCTAGTAGCCGGTCCTCTCGCCCTACCGATCCAATCTTGATCCGGTCATTGGGTAGCCAGATCATGTAGGTGTATCCGGGAAGGTGGCCACTGATGAGACCTCGCTTCTCCATCTCTGCCATCATTTGGGTTCGATACGTTCCCACGTTCCAGTTGGTCAGAATGGCTGCATGCTTCTCGCAGACTGGAACCTGAGCCCACTGGGGGCCGACTGGTCCTCTTGCCCTGACCGTATTACCGCACTGGACTCCGTACTCACTTACACCGCAGGTTCCTCCTACTAGGGTTCCGTCGTTGTTCGTCATGGTTGTGCTCGCTTACTGACAAGGAGCGGCGGGCGCTTTGCCGTCCCGCCGTTATGCTCCTCCGGTGTTGCTTCCCGGATACAACAGAGGCCCCGAGATTCGCCGTCTCAGAGCCTCTGTCGTGCCGATGTATGAGTTGTACTGTCATTCCCTCACAGCCTCTCTCCTGGCCGTACAGGGCTTTGTCTGGGTAGGTGAGCGTCAGGCTGCCTTGGCCCAGAAGTAAGGGCCGTGGGTCAGATCAACCTCTAGTCCTAGCTCCCATGGATGCCTGCACTTTCCGCGTGGTCGGCAGTGCTTACCGAACTGCTCTCGGGTAGAGAACTCCTGCCGACAGCTCACGCACTTGTATGCGCTGTTGCGAAGTACTCGGGTGTAGTGGCGACGTGCCATGTTGTTGCCTCCTCGGCGGTTGTACTCACGGGTGTTGGACCATGAGCGGATACACGTGTGGATGTGATTGCGTCGGTTGTTGGTCCACCTGTGCGCCAATGACAAAGGGCCGACCCTCGTAACGAGAGCCGACCCTGTAGCCAGCGAGATGCGCGATGAACCAGACGGAGACGTACTGCCAACCTGAGTTTGGGCATGGTTGGGATACCTCAAGTATGACAGGTGTTGATCATCCCCGCATCTTTACGTGCGTACCTTCACCCTTGGACATGGAGAAGGGGCGCAACGCCCTTGCGTGCGCCCCTCAGCCTCCCTCGGTCAGTACCTGTCACCCAAGCCCTGTACCGCGTTCACAGCCCTGGTGCTGGCCATGTCCGCTCCATACCGCCTGAGCATCGCCGGAGACTTCCACCCTCGGATAGCCATGATGTGTTCGCCCGAGACTCCAGCCGCTTTCAGGTCATCCGCCCATGTGTGGCAGAACGAGTGAGGAGATACGGCGGCGGGGTCGTATCCAGCTTCCTCCGCCCACTTCTTCACCAGCCCGTGAAGTCCTGCGTAGAGAAGCCTTGAACGGTTCCTCGTACCGAGCCACAGCCAGTCATCCACGTTCGCTCGCTTGTGTGTGGCCCGTACGCGGAGATACCGAGCCAGAGCCTTGACCGTCTTGGGCTGGAGAGGAATGACCCGGCCATCCAGAGAGTTCCTGTCCATCTTGATCGGCACCACTACCAGGGTTGCCCTGGCAAGGTCCAAGTCCTGTACGCGGAGGTTCAGGAGTTCGTCAGACCGCAGACCCTCAGTGAGTACGCGCAGGATTGCGTGATCCCGAACGGTCTGGAAGTCACGCACCTTGGGAGAGCCGTTCCCCGTGGCCTTGAGCATGTCTCCCACGAACTCAGTCGAGAGAGTCTTTGGCTTGCCCATAGGGGGAGTTGCGTACCGCTGAAGCTTGGGGTCCTCGTACGGATCGGTGTGGTCGTACTCCTCTGCCAGGTACGAGAACAGTGCGCGGAGGTTCCTTTGGACTGTGTTCGTTCCTCCGGTATATCCGCCCTTTCCGTCCTGGCTCTTGGGTACGTCGTGCTCCTGGTAGTACCAGCGAAAGAATCGGTTGAGCGTGGCTGTGTCGACGGAGGTGAAGTCTCCGGAGACCTTCTGAGCGGTGAGCCAGTGGTGAAGCTGAGTCGCTGCGTACTTGTAGGCGTTGATCGTCCTGCGCTGGAAGGGCCGACCGTGCTTGTTCGTGGTGGTGGAGAGGTGAAGCTCAAGCTCAGTGATCAGAGCCAGCCTGGCATCCTCGGCACCCTTCACGACCCGTACCGGCCGGAGTGCTGGAGTGGGGGTGTCGGCTGTGGTGCTGCTGCTGACTCGCTGCTGTGAGCGGAGGGGGCTACGGGCCACGGGGAGGACTCCCTAGGTCGAGCCGCTAGCCAAGTGGGAGTTACCCAAGCGTCTTGTCCAACGGCGTCTGGACTGAGAGTCGCTGCCTCAACAGAAGAGGGGCCCGACCTACGTAGTCGCAGGTCAGACCCCTTCTGGCGGAGGATACGAGATTCGAACTCGTGAGGGGTTGCCCCCAACACGCTTTCCAAGCGTGCGCCCTAGGCCACTAGGCGAATCCTCCGACGCGAACATTACATGACCGTGGGTGGTGCTTGCGAACTCGTTCGGGGCCCCTGCCATCAGGTACGCTGGGCCTCAGCCCCTCACGCGGCGCTATCTGACTGAACTCCCCCAGGGCCGGAAGGCAGCAAGGGTAGGTTGGCTCTGGCGGGTGCGTGGGGGGTCTTCTGTGTGCCCGGCCAGATGCGTCCCGTACGGGGTGAGGCGGGCGAGCGGGGTCGACTGTCAGTGGGGCCCGATATCGTCGTATGCGTGTCGTCCCTTGCGCTGTACCGCCGCTATCGCCCGGAGTCGTTCGCCGAGGTCATCGGGCAGGAGCATGTAACCGACCCGCTGCAGCAGGCGCTGCGGAACAACCGGGTCAATCACGCGTACCTGTTCAGCGGGCCGCGCGGCTGCGGGAAGACGACCAGTGCGCGCATCCTGGCGCGCTGCCTGAACTGCGAGAAGGGTCCGACGCCGACGCCCTGCGGTGAATGCCAGTCCTGCCAGGACCTGGCGCGCAACGGGCCGGGGTCGATCGACGTCATCGAGATCGACGCGGCGTCGCACGGTGGTGTGGACGACGCCCGTGACCTGCGCGAGAAGGCCTTCTTCGGGCCGGCCAGCAGCCGCTACAAGATCTACATCATCGACGAGGCCCACATGGTCACGCCGGCCGGGTTCAACGCGCTGCTCAAGGTCGTCGAGGAGCCGCCGGAGCACCTCAAGTTCATCTTCGCGACCACGGAACCCGAGAAGGTCATCGGGACGATCCGTTCCCGGACCCACCACTACCCCTTCCGGCTGGTCCCGCCGGGCACGCTCCGTGAGTACCTCGCCGAGGTCTGCGGACACGAGAACATCCCGGTCGCCGACGGTGTGCTCCCGCTGGTCGTCCGGTCCGGCGCGGGTTCCGTACGAGACTCGATGTCCGTCATGGACCAGCTGCTGGCCGGCGCCGGTGCCGAAGGCGTGACGTACGCCATGGCCACCTCCCTGCTCGGCTACACGGACAGCTCGCTGCTCGACTCCGTCGTCGAGGCGTTCGCCTCCGGGGACGGAGCGGCGGCCTTCGAGGTCGTGGACCGCATCATCGAGGGCGGCAACGACCCGCGCCGCTTCGTCGCCGACCTGCTCGAACGGCTGCGCGACCTGGTGATCCTCGCCGCAGTACCGGACGCTGCGGAGAAGGGGCTCATCGACGCCCCCGTGGACGTGATCGAGCGTATGCAGGCACAGGCCGGCGTCTTCGGCGCCGCCGAACTCAGCCGCGCCGCCGACCTCGTCAACGACGGCCTCACCGAGATGCGGGGCGCGACCTCGCCCCGGCTCCAGCTGGAACTCATCTGCGCGCGCGTGCTGCTCCCCGCCGCGTACGGCGACGAGCGCTCGGTCATGGCCCGCCTCGACAAACTGGAGCGCGGAGTCAACTTCTCCGGCGGTCCCGCGATGGGCATGGGCGGCGCCGGAATCCCCATGGGTTACGTGCCGGGACCCGGTGCGCACGAGGGCGCGGCAGCGGGCGGTCCCGTGGGCGCGCCGACGGGCGGCGGGTTCGCGGCGGCACGGGCGGTGGCGAGGGGGGCCGACGCCCCGAGTGCGCCGGGTGCGGTCGGCGGGCCCGGTACGGCGGACACGGGCGCCGCGCCCGCCCCGCAACCCCAGGCTCCGGCCCAGCCCCAGCAGCCCTATCAGCCCCAGCCCCAGCCTCCGGCGCAGCCCCAGGCCCCGGTCGCCCCGGCCCCCGCACAGACCGCCCCCGGCGCCTGGCCCACCGCGACGAGCGCCGGCAGTGGCCGACGCCCCGGCGGCTGGCCCACGGCGACACCTGCGGGCGGCGGACAGCCCCCC
>NZ_LGDW01000019.1 GCF_001280005.1 Streptomyces sp. NRRL WC-3618
GCCCCAGCCCGGCCCCTACGGGCAGCCGCCCGCCGGCCCGTACGGCGCCGCCCAGCCGGGCCCCTACGGGAACGGTGCCACCCCCGGATACGGCTACCCGGGCCAGCAGCCCCCTCAGTTCCCCGGCGCCCCCGTACCCCCGCCACCCGGCGGCGGTGTCAGCAAGAGCAACGCCCTCAAGGGGCGGCCCGCGCTGCTGCTCGGGGCGGCGGTCGCCGCGCTGCTCGTCATCGTGGGCACGGTGGTCACCGTGACGAGCGGCGGCGGCGACGACAAGAAGCCTGCGGCAGCCGACCCCGATCTCTCCGCGCCCCCCTCCGGGCCCGCCGAGCCCGGTGACGACAAGGGCGACGACAAGGGCGACGGCGACGGCGGCGGCGGTGTGGCCGGTGCCGACCCCGGCAACCTCAACGAGGGCCGCCAGGCAGGCGAGTCGAAGGTGCTCTGGTCCAAGGACGCGCCGGACGCGCCCGCCTCCGGTGCCGACGCCGGCGGCATGTGGATCACCGACACGGTGGCCGTGAAGACGGCGTACAAGGAGGTGTTCGCGTTCCGTACCGGGAGCGGGGCCGCCGCCTGGGGGCCGATCGCCTTCCCGCAGAAGATCTGCGCCGTCACTCCACAGAAGTCGGCCGACGACAAGATCGTGGTCGCCTATATGAGTGGCGCCAGTTCGCGCGCCAAGTGCAACAAGCTCCAAGTGCTCGACCTGAACACGGGGGCGAAGGGCTGGAGCGGTGAGGTCGCCGACGGGGCCCTGTTCGACAGCGCGCTCAGCGTCGAACTGACCCTCACGGGGAAGACCCTGATGGTCGGGCGCTCGCAGTCGGGCACCGCGTACGACCTCGGCACCGGCGCCAAGCTGTTCGACAAGGTGAGGTACGGGGCCGCCTGCTTCCCGGCCGCCTTCGCGGGCGGCGCCAAGCTGATCGTCGTGTCGTCCTGCGGGGCCTCCACCTCCACCGAGCACGACGAGGTGCAGGAACTGGACCCGAGGACCGGTGCGGTCAGGTGGACCCGGCCGATTCCGAAGGGCTGGCGGGTCGGGCGGACGTACTCCGTCGATCCCGTCGTCCTCTATCTCACCGACACGAACAAGAAGTCGTGGAACATCTCCACGCTCAAGGCCGACGGCAGCTTCCGTTCCGAGGTCTCCGTCGACGAGTCCTTCGCACCCGAGTGCGGCTGGGCGATCCTCGAACGCGACCTCCAGGGCTGCCAGGGCGTCGCCACCGACGCCGACACCCTCTATCTGCCGACCCAGGCGACGACCGGCGCCAACGAGATCGTCGCGATCAACCTCGCCACCGGCAAGGAGAAGTGGCGCGTCAAGTCACCGGCCGCGAAGTCCATGCTGCCGCTGAAGACCGAGGGCGGCGCACTCATCGCCTACGTCGAGCCGTCGTACGACGCCGGCGGCCAGGTCGTGTCGATCCCCGTCACCGGTACCAGCCACACCCCGACGACGCTTCTGAAGAACCCGGCGGCAGCCGCCGACGTCGAGAACGGCTTCTTCTCCAAGGCGTACGACTGGGCCGACGGCCGCTTCTATCTCTCCACCACGCGGCTGAGCGGCAGGGACGAGCAGAAGGAGAAGCTGATGCTCGCCTACGGCAAGTAAGCCACGCTCTCCCCCCTTCCTTGTCTCTCCCCGCTCCCGTTCTCCCGAGGTACCCACGTCATGACCCAGCCGCCGCCGCCCCCGCCCAACCAGCCCCCGCCGCCTCCCGGTTACGGCTATCCCCAGGGCCCGAACCCGTACGCGCAGCCGCCACAGCCACCGCAGCAGCCCCAGCCGTACGGCTACGGCCACCCGCAGCAGCCCCAGCCCGTCTATGCGCCTCAACCTTCCGCGCCCCAGCGGAAGATGAACGCCCAGGCGGTCATCATCGTCTCGGCCGTCGCCGCCATCGCGCTGATCATCGGCGGCGGTGTCTGGTACTCCTCCTCCAAGGACGGCCAGGGCGACGACAAGAACAACGCCGCCGGAACCAACGGCGCGACGGGCACGACCGGGGGATCCGGCGGTGACGGCGGTGACGGCGGCGCTGCCAAGGCGCCCGCGAACACCGCCTCCAAGGTCCTCTTCCAGGTCCCCGAGCCCGCCGTCGGCGCCGACGAGAACAGCGCCACCGTCGTCGGCTCCTGGCTCACCGACACGGTGTACGCCAAGAGCGGCCGGGCCGAGATCGTCGGATACGACCCCGTGAAGGGCACCAAGCTCTGGACGGTCCCGCTGCCCGGCCCGGTGTGCGAGGCCAGCCGTCACACCACGGCCGACCACCGGACGGCGATCGTGTTCGAGCCCGCCATGCCGACCAAGGACAAGCCCTCGCACGGCTGCAGCCAGGTCGCGGCGATCGACCTCGAGGCGGGCAAGAAGCTGTGGACGCGGACGGTCAAGTCCGGTGACCAGGCGATCAGCCTCAACAACGTGACGATCAGCGCGAACACGGTCGCCGTCGGCAGCACCAGCGGCGGCGCCGCCTTCGACATCACCGGCAAGCCCCTGTGGGCCCCGAAGCCGGACGACGTCTGCTACGACGCGGGCTACGGCGGCGGCGAGAAACTGGTCGCGGTGCGCAAGTGCGGCACGTACGGCGCCCGGCAGCTGGGCATCCAGACCATCGACCCGGTCTCCGGCAAGGTGCTCTCCGAGTACAAGATGGCCAAGGGCATCGAGGACGCCAGCATCGTGTCGACGAACCCGCTGGTCGTGGCGGCCGACGTCAACCACTCCGCGGGCGACGGCAGCGGCATCTCGGACTTCTTCTCCATCGACAACGCGAGCGGACAGCTGCGTACGAAGATCTCGGCGCCCGGCGACAAGTACGCCGCCAAGTGCGAGGGCATCACGCGGATCGAGTACTGCACCAAGCTGGCCGTCGGCAACGACAAGCTGTACGTCCCGACCGAGGACCACGACGGCAGCGGCGAGTACAGCAGGACCAACGAGATCGTCGCCTTCGACCTCGCCACCGGCAAGCTGGACGGTCAGCGGGCCGACGCCGGCAACGGCTGGTCCATCTCCCCGCTGACCATGGACGACGGCAACGTGATCGCGTACAAGCGCCCGCCCTACGACAAGGGCGGCGAGGTCGTCAGCATCGACGGCGGTTCCTTCGCGCAGACGACGCTGATGCGGAACCCGGCGACGAAGCCGGTGCGGGACATCGAGTTCAGCATGCAGCCCGACTACGCCGAGATCATCTACGCCGACGGCCGCCTCTACATGTCCCAGGTCTACGCCCGCAAGCCCTCCAGCACGGGGGAGAAGAGGGACCTGGCCATCGCGTACGGCACGAGCTGAGAACGAACACGAACGGCTGATCGTCGAACACCGCTGTTGACGGCCCCGTCCCTGGTCAGGGGCGGGGCCGTGCACGTACTACTCATCACCCTCGAATGAGAGGATTTTCGGCGATCCGGGGCACTTCTCTCCTGTAGGGGAAGCGCAACGTCGAACAAGCGTGTAGCTTCCGGGGGCATGGGAAGCGGGGGGGGAGCCGGGGGGCTCCCGTCCGTGTGGACCAATGGGCATCCAGAAGGGACAACCATTGGGGGGACTGGGGGGTGGCTCGATGGGAGTTCGGCTGATGGTGGTCGACGACCACCGACTGCTCGCCGAGGCTCTTGCCTCGGCGTTGAAGCTGCGCGGGCACCGGGTGCTCGCCGCGGCGGCGCCCGCCGCGGGCGCGGCGGAACTGGTGATCACCCGCGCGCCGGAGGTGTGCCTGCTGGGCACGGCGACACCGGCCGAGCCGGGGATGTTCGACCCGGTGGTGCGGATCAAGCGCGAACGTCCACAGGTGGCGGTCCTGGTGCTGGGGCCGGTGCCCAGCCCGCGCGGCATCGCCGCCGCCTTCGCCGCGGGTGCATCCGGGTATGTACGTCACGACGAGCGTATAGAAGGTGTCGAGCGCGCCATCATGAAGGCCAGGGCGGGCGAGGCGGCGGTCGCTCCGCAACTGCTCCAGGGCGCGTTCAGTGAACTGCTCAACCCCGCCGCCCAGCCCGACGACGAGGGCCAGCGCCTCCTCCAGATGCTCACGCCGAGGGAGGTCGAGGTCCTGGTCCGGGTCGCGGACGGCGAGGACACGCGGCTGATCGCGGCCGGCATGGGGATCGCGCCCAGTACGGCCCGTACGCATGTGCAGCGGGTGCTGATGAAGCTGGGGGTGGGGTCGAGGCTGGAGGCGGCGGCGCTGGCGGCCCGTACGGGACTGCTGGACCGGGCGGGCCCGGTCGCCCAGCACATACCTCCCCAGGCGGACTTCTGACGAGGTCCCCCACTTTCCTGGACCCTTCTGGCTGTCACAGGCCGCGGAGCCGGAGTTCCCGTGAACTCCGGCTCCGCTCGCGTTTCCCAGCGCGCCTGGCTCTACACATGGTTGTGGATTTATGATTTGATGTGTTCGGTTCTGTTTGAAGCTAGGTTTTGGTACGGATGGAGAGTCCGGCGTGAAGAAGACCTCGACGAGGCTCGCCGACGGTCGTGAGCTCATCTACTACGACCTGCGCGACGACACAGTGCGCGACGCGGTGGACCGGCGCCCCCTGGAGCGCACGGTCACCACCTCGCAGGTACGCCGGGACCCGCTCCTCGGCGACGAGGTGGCCATCGCCTCGCACCGCCAGGGCCGCATCTACCACCCCCCGGCCGACGAGTGCCCCCTCTGCCCCACCGAGGGCGACCGGCTGAGCGAGATCCCGGACTCCTCGTACGACGTGGTCGTCTTCGAGAACCGTTTCCCCTCCCTCGCCGGTGACTCCGGCCGCTGCGAGGTGGTCTGCTTCACCTCCGACCACAACTCGACCTTCGCCGACCTCACCGAGGAGCAGACGCGACTGGTCCTGGAGGCGTGGACCGACCGGACGTCGGAGCTGTCCAACCTCCCGGCCGTCGAGCAGGTGTTCTGCTTCGAGAACCGCGGAGCCGAGATCGGCGTCACCCTCGGCCACCCGCACGGCCAGATCTACGCGTACCCCTTCACCACCCCCCGTACGGCCCTGATGCTCGGCTCGGTGGCCGCGCACAAGGAGGCGACGGGCGGCGAGAACCTCTTCGACGACATCCTCGAGAAGGAACTCGCCGGCGAGCGCCTCGTGCTGGCCACCGACCACTGGGTGGCCTTCGTGCCGTACGCCGCGCACTGGCCGTACGAGGTGCACCTCTACCCGCGCCGCCGGGTGCCGGACCTGCTCGGGCTCGACGAGGACGCCCGCGCGGAGTTCCCCAAGGTCTACCTGGAACTCCTGAGGCGCTTCGACCGGATCTTCGGCGAGGGCGAACCGCCGACGCCGTACATCGCGGCCTGGCACCAGGCACCCTTCGGCGCGCTGGAGCAGTTCGAGGGTGTCAACCGTGACGACTTCGCGCTCCACCTCGAGCTTTTCACCATTCGGCGTACGTCCGGCAAGCTGAAGTTCCTCGCGGGCTCCGAGTCGGGGATGAGCGTGTTCATCAACGACATCCAGCCGGAAACCGCGGCCCAGCGACTTCGAGAGGTAGCGAGTTGATGAGCGGTAAGTACCTGGTCACCGGCGGTGCGGGCTATGTCGGCGGGGTGGTCGCCCAGCATCTGCTGGAGGCCGGCCACGAGGTCGTCGTCCTCGACAACCTCTCGACGGGCTTCCGGGAGGGCGTCCCGGCAGGTGCCACCTTCGTCGAGGGCGACATCAAGGACGCCGCCAAGTGGCTGGACGCCTCCTTCGACGGGGTGCTCCACTTCGCGGCCTCCTCGCAGGTCGGCGAGTCCGTCGTCAAGCCCGAGAAGTACTGGGACAACAACGTCGGCGGCTCCATGGCGCTGCTCACCGCGATGCGCGAGGCCGGCGTACGCAAGCTGGTCTTCTCCTCGACCGCCGCGACCTACGGCGAGCCGGAGACGACCCCGATCGTCGAGACGGCCCCCACGTCCCCGACGAACCCCTACGGGGCCTCGAAGCTGGCCGTCGACCACATGATCACGAGCGAGGCGACGGCCCACGGCCTGGCCGCGGTGTCGCTGCGCTACTTCAACGTCGCCGGCGCATACGCCACCCAGGGCGAGCGCCACGACCCCGAGTCCCACCTGATCCCCCTCGTCCTCCAGGTCGCCCAGGGCAAGCGGGAGGCGATCTCGGTCTTCGGCGAGGACTACCCGACCCCCGACGGCACCTGCGTACGGGACTACATCCACGTCGCGGACCTGGCGGACGCCCACCTGCTGGCCCTCACGGCCGCGACAGCGGGCGAACACCTGATCTGCAACCTCGGCAACGGCGAGGGCTTCTCCGTCCGCGAGGTCGTCGAGACGGTCCGGCAGGTCACCGGGCACCCGATCCCGGAGGTCGTGGCCCCGCGCAGGGGCGGCGACCCGGCGGTCCTGGTCGCCTCCGCCGACCGGGCCAAGGCCCGCCTCGGCTGGACCCCGACCCGGTCCGACCTGGCGGGAATCGTCGCGGACGCGTGGGAGTTCGCGCAGCGTCACAGCGGTAACCAGCGGTAACCAGCGGTACTGGAACGTACGAGAGGCAAGAGGTAGAGGGCATGACGACTGCGGATGTCGCCGAGGTTGCCGAGGTTTTCGAGGGGCTGTACGGATCGGCACCGGAGGGAGTGTGGGCGGCGCCGGGCCGGGTCAATCTGATCGGCGAACACACCGACTACAACGACGGCTTCGTCATGCCCTTCGCCCTCCCGCACACGGCGCTGGCCGCGGTCTCCCGCCGCACGGACGGCGTGCTGCGCCTGCACTCGTCGGACATCGAGGGCGGGGTCGTCGAGCTGCGCGTCGACGCCCTGCGCCCCGAGTCGGACCGGAACTGGACGGCGTACCCGGCGGGCGTGATCTGGGCGCTGCTGGACGCGGGCCACGCGTCGGTCTCGTCCGGCGCCGACATCCACCTCAGGTCGACGGTACCGACGGGCGCGGGCCTGTCCTCGTCGGCGGCGCTGGAGGTCGTGGTCGCCCTGGCCCTGAACGACCTGCACGAACTGGGCCTGGAACGCCAGCAGTTGGCCCGCCTGTGCCAGCGCGCGGAGAATGTGTACGTGGGCGCCCCGACCGGCATCATGGACCAGACGGCGTCGGCGTGCTGCACGCACGGCCACGCCCTCTTCCTCGACACCCGGGACTTCTCCCAGGACCAGATCCCCTTCGACCTGGCAGCCGAGGGCATGCGCCTCCTCGTCGTCGACACCCAGGTCAAGCACTCCCACAGCGAGGGCGAGTACGGCAAGCGCCGGGCGGGCTGCGAACGCGGCGCACAACTCCTGGGCGTGGCCGCGCTGCGGGATGTGGCGTACGACGCCTTGGACGCGGCGCTGGAGCGCCTGGCCGAGGACGAAGAGGTACAGCGCCTGGTGCGCCACGTGGTGACGGAGGACCACCGGGTCGAGCGGGTCGTGGAGTTGCTGAAGTCGGGCGGCGACACCCGCGCCATCGGCCCCGTCCTGACCGAGGGCCACGCCTCCCTCCGCGACGACTTCAGGATCTCGTGCCCGGAACTCGACCTGGTGGTCGACACCGCGCTCGACTCCGGTGCCCTGGGCGCCCGCATGACGGGCGGCGGCTTCGGCGGCTCGGCGATCGTGCTGGTCGAGGCCGGGGACGCGGACCGGATCACCAAGGCGGTGGAGGAGGCGTTCGGCGCGGCCGGATACACGGCGCCCCGCACTTTCGCCGCGGTGCCTTCGGCGGGAGCACGCCGAATCTCCTGACAGGGAACGGGAGTTGACGGGGTCGGTGTGACCTGTGTGACCTGTGGGGCGCGTGTGACCAGTGGTACTGTGCGCGCGTTTCTTCGCCCCGCAGGACCCCCATCAATGCCGGCCCCTTGGAAACTCAATGAGCGATTCAGCCACAGCGGCTCCCGAGACTCCCCCCGCGCAGTCTCCGTCCCTCCAGGCTCTCTCCACCGAGCCCGCCTTCCTTCCCGGAGGCCGACGGCGTCACCGCAAGTCGAAGCCGTTCGGGCCGGGCGCCCGCCGCGCCCTCGTCCTGGCCATGGCCTTCCCGGTCGCCTCGGCGGCGCTGGCCGGCCCCTCGGCCTTCGCCGCCGACGGGAGCCCCCTCAAGGCGACCCCCGACTCGGCACCGGACACGGCCGCCGACACGGACCCCGGCGACCAGCAGCTGATCACCAACCTCACCAAGCGCATCGTCGACGCCCGACTCGGCAACAACGTGAGCGGTGTGGTGCTGGACGCGAAGACGGACCGCCCCCTGTGGGGCCACAACGCCTCCACCGCCCTGATGCCGGCGTCCAACACCAAGCTCGCCACCGCGACCGCCGCCCTCACGGTGCTCGGCCCCGACCACCGGTTCACCACCAAGGTCAGCTACGGCAACGGCACCCTCACCCTCATCGGCGGCGGCGACCGCCTGCTGACCAGCGCGGACCTCGATGCGATGGCCACGGACGCGGTGGCCGGGCTGAAGGCCGCGGGCCTGACCACCGTGAAGGTCCGGGTCGACGACAGCCTCTTCCCCGAACCGACGCTCGCCAACGGCTGGAACGACGGCTACTACCCCGACTCCGTCGCCCCGGTCCGCGCCCTCGTCGTCGACGGACACGGCGTCACGGACACCTCGATCGACGCCGGACAGGTCTTCGCCGGCAAGCTCGCCGCCGCCGGCATCACCGTGGACGGCGCCGTAGCCCGCGCGCAGGCGAGTTCCACCGACGTACCGGTGGCCCAGCACCAGTCCCCGAAGCTGGCGGACACCGTGCACCAGATGCTCAAGGTCAGCGACAACAACACCGCCGAGACCCTGCTGCGGATGACGGCCCTGGGCGCCGGCCACTCGGCCACCTTCGAGGACGGCGCGGCCGTGGTACGCGGTGTGCTGAGCGACACGTACGGCATCTCCCTCGACAACGTCGAGATCCACGACGGCAGCGGCCTCTCCCGCGCCAACCGGATCCCGGCCACCACACTCGCCGAGATCCTCGACCGTGCGACCGAGTCGCGGTACGAGAGCGTCCTCGGCCCGATCGTCGACGGCCTTCCGGTCGCCGGCGAGGCCGGCGGCACGCTCGCCCCGGAGTGGGGCCGCTTCGACGACCCGAACTCCTCGTGCGCGGTCGGAAAGGTCAGGGCGAAGACCGGCACGCTCACCGGTGCCATCGCCCTCAGCGGTCTGACGAAGGGCACGGACGGCAACTGGAAGATCTTCTCCTTCGTGGAGAACGGCTCCACCGCCGACGCCAACTCCATCAAGGACGCGATGGACGGCCTCGCCGCGACAGTGAACGGCTGCTGGGCCTGACCGGCTTCGTCCCGGCGTGAACCCGGGCCGATCGAGCAGCCGCAGCCGGCTTCCGTCGGCGGCGGCTGCTGCGGAAAGGTTCTTCCCGATCAACGCGTCACCCTTTGTGATGACGCCACCGGATTGCGGCCGTTACCGTGAGGGGGCAGGCCGAGCATTCCGTCCATGGGAGGAATCATGACCGCCGAGCCCGTCGCCGAGCCGACCGCTGAGCCCGGCTGCCGCTGGCCGGTGCCGCCCCAGGACGGGTACACCGTGGACGACCTGTTCACGCTGCCCGACCTCCCGCCGCACACCGAGCTGATCGACGGGAGCCTGGTTTTTGCGAGTCCGCAGCGGGATTTTCACAGCACGATGATCGACCTTCTGGTGACCGGCCTGCGCCGTACGGTCCCCAAGGAGCTGAAGGTCCGCCGAGAGATGACCGTCGTCCTGGACCGCCGTAACGGGCCTGAGGCCGATGTCAGCGTCGTCCGCGCGGGCGCTGTCACCGGACCGGATCTCACCCGGTTCGAAGCCAAGGACGTCCTGCTCGCCGTAGAAGTCGTCTCCCCCGACTCAGAGGCCCGCGACCGTGACGCCAAGCCCCGTAAGTACGCCGCTGCGGGCATCCCGTACTTCTGGCTCGTGGAGATGGCCGACCCCAACCAGCACCCGGTCGTCCGTGCCTACGAGATCGACCCCGTGAACAAGACGTACGCCCTCACCGGCATCCACCACGACTACCTGAAGCTCACCGTGCCCTACGACATCGACGTCGACATCACCTTGGACGCGCTCAAGGAACTCTGAGCCCCGGCCCTCAGATCCCGGGCGCCAGCCGCTTCGTCAGCGTGTACTCCGTGACCCCCGGTGGATAGTCCGGGATCGCGCACACCACCTCGTACCCCTGTTTCCGGTAGAAGTCCGGTGCCTGGAAGTCCCATGTCTCCAGGCGTACGTTCGTGCACGCGCGCTCCTCGCGTGCCACGCGCTCCGCTTCCACGAGGAGGCGGGAGCCCAGGCGCTTGCCGCGGTGCGGAGTGTCGACCCAGAGGTACGTCACATGCAGCCAGGTCGTCCAGGTGTGGCCCACCAGGCCGCCGGCCAGGCCTCCGTTCTCGTCCAACACCCATACGTGGAGCGGGAGTTCACGCTCCGCCGGGGTTCCGCGCAGGGCCCGCAGGACAGGCGAGGCCGCCGTGTTCGCGTCGTGCAACCGCGCGCGGAGCACGGAGAGCCATTCCCTGTCGACTTCTGTCTCCATACGAAACATGCGGCACACCATAAGCGCGCCGGCCAATCAGTTCTGCGAATTACCTTCCGCTCCTGCCTCCCAGCCGTACCCTGATGAACAGCACCGGTGGGGGCCGGTGCTGATCAGGGGGCGAGACAGCCGGGTACGACGCCCGGAGCGGGGTAGCAGTCATCGCACGGCGGCGGCCGTGCGTCAGTGACTGCGGCAGCCCCGTCCCAGGCCGGCAACAGCAGCCGGGGACTGCTCCGGGCGTCGTGTCCGCACGAGCTGTCCCCTCGACGATTGGGTGTCCCCAGCTCCTGAGGAGCTCGGGGAAGGGGGTTTCAGTGGTTCGCATCCGAGTCCTGGTCGTCGACGACCACCGCATCTTCGCCGAGTCTCTCGCCGCCGCACTGGCCGCCGAGCCGGACGTCGACGTCTCCGCCGCAGGCAGCGGTCCCGCCGCGCTGCGCGCTCTGGAGCGCGCGGTGGCCGAGGGCCGCCGGTTCGACGTCCTGCTCGTCGACTCCGACCTGGGCGGCAACGTGCCCGGAGCGCGCCCGGCGGTGCCCGTGCAGGAGGGCAACGAGGAAGGGCTGGTCGACGGCATCTCGCTGGTCGCGGGCGTCCGTGCGGGGCATCCGCACGTCCGGACCGTCGTCCTCGCCGAGAAGGACGACCCCCGAAGGGCCGCGCTGGCCCTCCAGGCGGGCGCCTCCGGATGGGTCGCCAAGGACTGCTCGCTGTCCCGGCTGCTCACCGTCATCCGGGGCGTGCTGCGCGACGAGACGCATCTGCCGCCCGCCCTGCTCACCGGCGTACTGCGCGAGTTGACCGCCGCCCGCAAGCACCGCACCGAGAGCGAGCGGCTCGTCGAGTCGCTGACGCCCAGGGAGCGGGAAGTGCTGCGCTGCATGGTCGCCGGGCTGGGCCGGAAAGCTGTCGCCGAACGGCTGTTCCTCTCCCCGCACACCGTGCGCACGCACATGCAGAACGTGCTGGGCAAACTCGGCGTCCACTCCACCCTCGCCGCCGTCGCCCTGGCCCGCCGGGCCGGCGTCGGCCCCGCCGACCTGGGACACGGTGGGCGGATCACGGTGGAGGAGAGCAGCAGCGCCTGACCGGCCGGCGGCACACCCCCGGGCGGTCAGCCGGGTATGTTGTCGAACGGCGCCGTCAACTGGCGTAGCAGCGCGGCCAGTTCGCTCCGCTGAGCGTGCGACAGCTCGGCCAGGATCGCGCGCTCCTGGTCCAGCAGCCCCGCCAGTGCCTGATCCGCCCTGTCCTGGCCCTCCGTCGTGAGGCGGACGAGCACCCCTCGCCGGTCGGTGGGGTCGGGGAGGCGCTCCACCAGACCCTTCTTCGTCAGCCGGTCGATGCGGTTCGTCATCGTGCCGGAGGTGACCAGGGTCTGGGTGAGGAGCTGTCCGGGGGAGAGCTGATACGGGTCTCCGGCGCGCCGCAGCGCGGTCAGGACGTCGAACTCCCAGGGCTCCAGCGCGTGCTCGGCGAACGCCAGCCTGCGCGCACGATCCAGGTGCCGGGCGAGCCTGCTGACCCGGCTGAGCACTTCGAGTGGTTCCACGTCGAGGTCCGGGCGCTCCCGGCGCCACGCAGCGACCAGCCGATCGACCTCGTCCTCCATAGCGATCAGTGTAGTGGTTGTGTCGATATGGAGTCTCTTGATGTCAAGTCTCTTGACGTCGAGATATATTTGGCGGGAAGGTAGTCCGTATGACCACACCCACCTGGGACCCCGCCCAGTACCTCCGTCACGCCGACCACCGCGCCCGCCCCTTCACCGACCTCCTCGCCCGCGTCCCCGACCTCCCCGCCAAGCACACCGCGAGGCCTGCCCGCATCGCCGACCTCGGCTGCGGCCCCGGCAACGTCACCGCCGTACTCGCCGACCGTTGGCCCACCGCGCACATCACCGGGTACGACAACTCCGCACCCATGCTGGAACAGGCGGCCCGGTACGCGGGCCCCACGGCGGGCGGCGGACGCCTCGACTTCGCCCACGCGGACGCCTCGCGGTGGACGCCCTCCGAGACGTACGACCTGATCGTGTCCAACGCCGCCCTCCACTGGGTCGAGGGGCACCTCGACGCGTTCCCGGCCTGGCTGGACGCCGTCGCCCCCGGCGGGACCTTCGCCTTCCAGGTGCCCAACAACATCGACGCGCCCCTGCACGCCCTGATGCGCGAACTGGGCACCGGCGCCCGCTGGCGGAGCCGCCTCGGCGAGGTGCTGCGCCGCGAGGACTCCGTCCACCCGCCCCTCGTCTACCTGGACCGTCTCGCCCGGCTCGGCTGCGAGACGGACGTGTGGGAGACGACGTATCTCCACGTCCTGCAAGGGGAGGACCCGGTGCTGGACTGGGTCAAGGGAACCGGCCTGCGGCCCGTGCTCACCGCCCTGGCGGACGACCCGGAGGCTCGGGACGCGTTCGTCACCGAGTACCGCGACCTGCTGCGCGCGGTGTATCCGACGGAGGAGTACGGCACGGTGCTGCCGTTTCAGCGGCTGTTCGCGGTGGCCCGGAAGGGCGGGGGACAGGGGGCGGGACGGTGATCGTCGCCGTCGACCATGTGCAGTTGGCCGCGCCGCCCGGGGCGGAGGGCGAGCTGCGCGCGTACTACGTCGGCGTCCTCGGCATGACCGAGGTCCCGAAGCCGCCGGCACTGGCCGCCCGGGGCGGGTGCTGGTTCCGGGCGGGGACCGCGCAACTCCATCTGGGGGTGGAGACCGGATTTCGGGCCGCCAGAAAGGCCCACCCCGGGCTGCGGGTCACTGGCATCGAGGCGTACGCGGCCCGGCTGGAGGCCGGTGGGGTGCGGGTGACCTGGGACGACGGCCTGCCAGGTCACCGGCGTTTCTACGCCCTGGACCCCGTGGGCAACCGGCTGGAGTTCCTGGAGCCGCTCAGGATGTCCGGCCCAGGTGGGTGACGAGGATGTGGATCACGGCGTCGTCGATCACGTATATGACGCGGTAGGCGCCGACGCGGAGGCGCCGGATGTCCGGGCCGTACGGCGTGGTCCCTGCGGGGCGAGGGTTATGGGCCAGTTCGTCGATTGCGTTCAGGACGACGGCGAGCCCGGCTGGGTCCTCTTTCAGGAACCGTGTTGCGGCATCGAGGGCGTGAGGCTCGAAGATGATCTCGTAGGTCACTGCTTTTCAAGCCCCAGTCGCCTGCGTACCTCGGCCATCGGGATTCCCTCACCCAGCGTGCCCTCGGCCTTGCGCCTCTGATATTCGGAAAGCGCCAGTGCGTCTTCGAGATCCTCTATCACCTGGGGAGAGACGAGGAGCGCGGCCACGTGCCCGTGGTCGGTGAGGGCGATGGTCTCGCGGCTGTGGGCTGCTCGGCGGACAAGGTCGCCGAGCTGGGAGCGGGCCGCGCTGATCGCAATCTCAGTCATGGCCGAACGATGTCACAAGATTAATCTAGAGGAACATTCATTCAGCTTTTCCGGCGCCCGATCAGCCGCGGCTTCGCCTCCAGCCCGTCCAGCCCGTGCCACGCCAGGTTCACCAGATGGGCCGCCACCTCCGCCTTGCGCGGACGGCGTACGTCCAGCCACCACTGGCCCGTCAGCGCGACCATGCCGACCAGGGCCTGGGCGTACAGCGGGGCCAGCTTGGGGTCGAAGCCGCGGCGTTTGAACTCGCGGCCCAGGATGTCCTCCACCTGGGTGGCGATGTCCGAGATCAGCGACGCGAAGGAACCCGTCGACTGCGGGATGGGGGAGTCGCGGACCAGGATGCGGAAGCCGTCCGTGTACTCCTCGATGTAGTCGAGAAGCGCGAACGCCGCCTGCTCGCACAGTTCACGCGGATGCCCCGCCGTCAGGGAACTCGTCACCATGTCCAGCAGGCGCCGCATCTCGCGGTCCACGACCACCGCGTACAGGCCCTCCTTGCCGCCGAAGTGCTCGTAGACCACGGGCTTGGAGACGCCGGCCCTGGCCGCGATCTCCTCCACCGACGTGGCCTCGAACCCCTTCGCGGCGAACAGCGTGCGGCCGATCTCCAGCAACTGGGCCCGGCGCTCGGCACCCGTCATCCGGGTGCGGCGGGGGCGCCGCGGTTTCTCATTGCTCTCAGTGCTGCTGGAGTCGGTCACCACGCTGTCAATCATGCCGCCTTCGCCGGCTCCTTCCGCCGTCGAGAGCCGTCCTCGTCCGTGTTCCGGCGGGAATCGATACGCGAGCGTGACGGCCAGCGCACGTCATAGGCCCAGCCAAGCTTCTCGAACCAGCGGATAAGCCGTGCCGACGAATCGACCTGCCCGCGCATCACACCGTGCCGCGCCGACGTCGGGTCGGCATGGTGCAGGTTGTGCCAGGACTCGCCGCAGGAGAGCACGGCCAGCCACCACACGTTGCCCGAGCGGTCCCGCGACTTGAACGGGCGCTTGCCCACCGCGTGGCAGATCGAGTTGATCGACCAGGTGACGTGATGCAACAGGCAGACACGGACCAGCGAGCCCCAGAAGAAGCCCGTGAACGCGCCCCACCAGGACATCGTCACCAGACCGCCGATCAGCGCGGGCAGCGCCAGCGACAGCATCGCCCACCAGATGAACTGCCGCGAGATCGCCCGGATGTCCGGGTCCTTGATCAGGTCGGGCGCGTACTTGTCCTGCGGAGTCTGCTCCTCGTCGAACATCCACTCGATGTGCGCCCACCACAGGCCCCGCATCAGCGCCGGAACCGTCTCCCCGAACCGCCACGGCGAATGCGGATCACCCTCCGCGTCCGAGAACTTGTGGTGTTTGCGATGGTCGGCCACCCACCGCACCAGCGGACCCTCCACCGCCATCGAACCCGCGATGGCGAGCGCGATCCGCAACGGCCGCTTCGCCTTGAACGCGCCGTGCGTGAAGTACCGGTGGAAACCGATCGTGATGCCGTGGCACCCCAGGTAGTAGAAGAAGACGAGCAGGCCCAGATCCAGCCAGCTCACCCCCCACCCCCACGCCAGCGGCACCGCCGCCACAACCGCGAGGAACGGGACGATGATGAAGAGAAGAAGCGTGATCTGTTCGAGCGAACGCTTCTGTTCGCCACCCAGCGTGGCCGAGGGCAGTGAGGAGTCGTCGGGCGTCTTCCCAGCGTCTTCGAGCGCGTCGGAAGGTGAGGTGGTCATACGCGTCCCCTGGGGGGTGGTGTGGGTCCAGTCAGATACCGGGATACGGAATCCGAGGGCGCCCTCGGATCCTCAGGCTCCCTACGCTTGCGTAACCTACGGCGTCGTAAGTATGTCAGCGCGCTGCCCGGCGGCAAGAGCCCGAAATTCAGCGCGTCCCCCTCGACACCTATCCTTGAGTCGGTCGGACAGCGCGGTCCGCTCCCATTTCTTCCCGGTTGCCACGCCCCATGCCTCCCGTGCTCGGCCTCCGGCGCGGCCCACAGCCGTCCGGACACCGGCCGGGTACCCTCCCCGCCGAGCCTCCACACTGCAAGGAGCCGCACCTGTGAGCAGTGCCGACGACCATGGCCAGGCCACCACGACCAGCAGCGAACTGCGCGCCGACATCCGGCGCCTGGGCGACCTGCTCGGCGAGACCCTCGTCCGCCAAGAGGGCCCTGAGCTGCTGGAACTCGTGGAGAAGGTCCGCCAACTGACCCGCGAGGACGGCGAGGCCGCCGCCGAACTCCTGCGCGGCACCGAGCTGGAGACCGCCGCCAAGCTCGTCCGCGCCTTCTCCACCTACTTCCACCTCGCCAACGTCACCGAACAGGTCCACCGAGGCCGCGAACTACGCGCCAAGCGCGCCGCCGAAGGCAGCCTCCTCGCCCGCACGGCCGACCGCCTCAAGGACGCCGACCCCGACCACCTGCGCGCCACGGTCAAGAACCTCAACGTTCGGCCAGTCTTCACGGCCCACCCCACGGAAGCGGCCAGGCGCTCGGTCCTCAACAAGCTGCGCCGTATCGCCGCCCTGCTGGAGACCCCCGTCATCGAGGCGGACCGACGCCGCTACGACACCCGTCTGGCCGAGAACATCGACCTCGTATGGCAGACGGACGAACTGCGCGTCGTGCGCCCCGAACCCGCCGACGAGGCCCGCAACGCCATCTACTACCTCGACGAACTGCACGCCGGCGCCGTCGGCGACGTACTCGAGGACCTCACGGCGGAACTGGACCGCGTCGGAGTCCGCCTCCCCGACGACACCCGGCCCCTCACCTTCGGTACCTGGATCGGCGGCGACCGCGACGGCAACCCCAACGTGACCCCCCAGGTCACCTGGGACGTCCTCATCCTCCAGCACGAGCACGGCATCAACGACGCCCTCGAACTGATCGACGAGCTGCGCGGCTTCCTCTCCAACTCCATCCGCTACACCGGCGCCACCGAGGAACTCCTCGAATCCCTCCGGGCCGACATCGAACTCCTGCCCGAGATCAGCCCCCGCTACAAGCGCCTCAACGCCGAAGAGCCCTACCGCCTCAAGGCCACCTGCATCCGCCAGAAGCTCGAGAACACCAAGCAGCGCCTGGCCAAGGACACCCCGCACCAGCCCGGCCGCGACTACCTCGGCACCGGCCAGCTCCTCGCGGACCTCACCCTCATCCAGACCTCCCTGCGCGAACACCGCGGCGGCCTCTTCGCCGACGGCCGCATGGACCGCACCATCCGCACCCTGGCCGCCTTCGGCCTCCAGCTCGCCACCATGGACGTACGCGAACACGCCGACGCCCACCACCACACCCTCGGCCAGCTCTTCGACCGCCTCGGCGAGGAATCCTGGCGCTACGAGGACATGCCCCGCGAGTACCGCAACAAGCTCCTCGCCAAGGAGCTGCGCTCCCGCAGGCCGCTCGCCCCCACCCCGGCACCCCTGGACGCCGCCGGCGCCAAGACCCTCGGCGTGTTCGAAACCGTCAAGAAGGCCCTCGCCGTCTTCGGACCCGAGGTCATCGAGTCCTACATCATCTCGATGTGCCAGGGCTCCGACGACGTCTTCGCCGCCGCCGTCCTCGCCCGCGAAGCCGGACTCATCGACCTCCACGCCGGCTGGGCCAAGATCGGCATCGTGCCGCTCCTGGAGACCACCGACGAACTCAAGGCCGCCGACACCATCCTCGAGGACATGCTCTCCGACCCGTCCTACCGGCGCCTCGTCGCGCTCCGGGGCGACGTCCAGGAAGTCATGCTCGGATACTCCGACTCCTCCAAGTTCGGCGGCATCACCACCAGCCAGTGGGAAATCCACCGCGCCCAGCGCCGCCTGCGTGACGTGGCGCACCGCTACGGCGTCCGCCTCCGCCTCTTCCACGGGCGCGGCGGCACCGTCGGCCGCGGCGGCGGCCCCTCCCACGACGCGATCCTCGCCCAGCCCTGGGGCACCCTGGAAGGCGAGATCAAGGTCACCGAACAGGGCGAGGTGATCTCCGACAAGTACCTGGTCCCCTCACTCGCCCGCGAGAACCTCGAACTCACCGTCGCCGCCACCCTCCAGGCATCCGCCCTGCACACCTCCCCCCGCCAGTCCGACGAGTCCCTCGCCCGCTGGGACGCCGCCATGGACCTCGTCTCCGACGCCGCCCACGCCGCCTACCGCAGGCTGGTGGAAGACCCGGACCTCCCGTCGTACTTCTTCGCCGCCACCCCCGTCGACCAGCTCGCCGACCTCCACCTCGGCTCACGCCCCTCCCGCCGCCCCGACTCCGGCGCCGGCCTCGACGGCCTGCGCGCCATCCCCTGGGTCTTCGGCTGGACCCAGTCACGGCAGATCGTGCCCGGCTGGTTCGGCGTCGGCTCAGGCCTCAAGGCACTCAGGGCATCCGGCCTCGACACGGTCCTCGACGAGATGCACGAACAGTGGCACTTCTTCCGCAACTTCATCTCCAACGTCGAGATGACCCTCGCGAAGACCGACCTGCGCATCGCCCAGCACTACGTCGACAGCCTCGTCCCCGACCACCTCAAGCACGTCTTCGACACCATCCGCGCCGAACACGAACTCACCGTCCGCGAAGTCCTGCGCATCACCGGCGAGACCAAGCTCCTCGACGCCAACCCCGTCCTCCAGCAGACCTTCACCATCCGCGACGCCTACCTGGACCCCATCTCCTACCTCCAGGTCACCCTCCTCAAGCGCCAGCGCGACGCCGCAGCGGCAGGCGCCGAACCCGACCCCCTCCTCGCCCGCGCCCTCCTCCTCACCGTCAACGGAGTAGCGGCAGGCCTGCGCAACACCGGCTGAACAACGAAGCCGAACAACAAAAAGGTGCCCTCGTACACGGACACACCGTCCCGCGTACGAGGGCACCCGCACGTCCTCTACAGCGCCACCCAGGCCGCCGTCACCAGCGCCAGCCCACACCCCGCCAGCGCCCACCCCGCCCGCGTCAGCCCCAGCCCACCCGCCACCACGACCGACGCCAGCAGCAACGCACCACCCAACGGCACCCACGCGTACAGCAGACCCGCCGGACCCGACCGCACCACATCACGGCTCCCGGGCTTCACGACCACGGCGTACGTCTCGCCCTCACTGACCCCCACCGACTGCGCCAGCACCACTCGGCCCCGCGCCGTCGACCCCACCGACACCGGCCGGTACGACCCCGTACAGACCCCGTCCGCGCACCCCGACACCGTCATCGTGCCCTGCTCACGCCCCTTGCTGAGCATCACGTGCTGAGCCGTCCCCCAGGACGCCCACACACCCGCGATCAGGATCAGCGCAGCGACCGTACCCATCACCGCGAACCGCCCGAACACACCGACACGCCCGAGCGGCGGCGAGGCGGAAGCGGACCTGTGGCGGTGCGCGTTGGCTGGCATGGGCGGGATCATTGGCCATGGTCCTGCGATCGGTCAACTCCTGCCCGGCAAAGTCAGCAGTTGTACCCACGTAATCTCCGGGCGCCCGCCACCCCGGACACTCACCACAAATCTCCAGCAGGCCACAGGAAGCCCCATGAACCCCAGGACGTGTCAGCAGGTCCCAGCAGGTCCCGGAGGGTCTCAGGAGTTGTACGCGCCCTGCGCCCGCTCCAAGCCCTCCGTCACCAAAGCCTCCACCGCGTCCGTCGCCCGGTCCACGAAGTAGTCCAGTTCCTTGCGCTCCGCCGACGAGAAGTCCTTCAGCACGAAATCCGCCACCTGCATACGACCCGGCGGACGCCCGATCCCGAACCGCACCCGGTGATAGTCCGCGCCCATCGCCTTCGTCATCGACTTCAGACCGTTGTGACCGTTGTCCCCGCCACCCAGCTTCAGCCGCAGCACCCCGTAGTCGATGTCCAGCTCGTCATGAACCGCCACCACCCGGTCCAGCGGCACCTTGTAGAACTCGCGCAACGCGTTCACCGGCCCACCCGACAGGTTCATGTACGACGTCGGCTTCGCCAGGATCACCCGGCAGCCGGCCGGTCCAGGCGGCCCGACCCGCCCCTCGACGACCTGGGCCTGGGCCTTCCCGGCCCGCTTGAACTTCCCGCCGATCCGTCCCGCCAGCAGGTCGGCCACCATGAACCCCACGTTGTGCCGGTTCATCGCGTACTCCGGCCCGGGATTGCCGAGCCCCACGATCAGCCAGGGGCCACCCGCGTCGGTCGTCACGTCCATCTCTCCTTGATACGCGTCAGCCGCCGCCCCTGGAGGGAACGGCGGCCGACGAACTGAGACTTACGGGGAAGATCAGGCCTCGGTGGTCGCGGCCTCGGCGTCGGCCGGGGCCTCCTCCGCCTGCGCGGAGAGGACCTGGAGGACGACCGCGTCCTCGTCGATCACCAGCGTGGTGCCCGTGGGCAGCGGGATGTCCTTGGCGAGGATGGAGGCACCGGCCTCCAGGCCCGCGATGGACACGGTGACGGACTCGGGGATGTGCGTGGCCTCGGCCTCGACCGTCAGCGTGCTCAGCACGTGCTCGAGCAGGTAGGCGCCCGGCGCCAGGTCGCCCTCGGTGTGGACGTAGACCTCGACGGTGACCTTCTCGCCGCGCTTCACGGTGAGCAGGTCGACGTGCTTGAGGAAGCCCTTGAGGGCGTCACGCTGGACGGCCTTCGGGATCGCCAGCTCGGTGCGGCCCTCGATGTCCAGGGTCAGCAGAACGTTCGGGGTACGCAGGGCGAGCTGCAGCTCGTGACCCGGCAGCGCGATGTGGACCGGCTCGGCGCCGTGGCCGTAGACGACCGCGGGAACCTGGCCCTCGCGGCGGATGCGGCGCGAGGCACCCTTGCCGAACTCGGTGCGGGTCTCGGCGGTGAGCTTGACGTCGGACATGCTGTGCACTCCTCGTACAGGTGAGAGACGGACAGTCACCCGGCCACGAACGGCCTGCTACGAAGAGCGCGTCGATAACGGATCACCGGCCCCGCAAATGACACGGGTACGGCCTCCCTCGCCGAGCAACTCGCACAGACTACTCGGCAGGGGAGGCCGCAGAAAAATCGATCATGCAGAAGCGATCCAGCAGATCCCGTCGGACGGGAGACCGACGGACCTACTGCTCGTCGAACAGGCTCGTCACCGAACCGTCCTCGAACACCTCACGCACCGCACTCGCGATCGTCGGCGCGATCGACAGCACCTTGATCTTGTCCAGGTCGGCACTCAGCTCACCCGGCGTCGGCAGCGTGTTCGTGAACACGAACTCACTCACCCGCGAGTTCTTCAGACGATCCGCCGCAGGACCCGACAGCACACCGTGCGTCGCCGTCACGATGACATCCTCCGCACCGTGCGCGAACAACGCGTCCGCCGCCGCCACGATCGTCCCACCGGTGTCGATCATGTCGTCGACCAGCACACACACCCGACCCTTGACCTCACCCACGACCTCGTGGACGGTCACCTGGTTCGCCACATCCTTGTCACGCCGCTTGTGCACGATCGCCAGCGGCGCACCCAGCCGGTCACACCAACGGTCCGCCACCCGCACACGACCCGCGTCCGGCGACACCACCGTCAGCTTGCCCTTGTCCACCTTCGCGCCCACATAGTCCGCGAGCAGCGGCAAGGCGAAGAGATGATCGACCGGACCGTCGAAGAAGCCCTGGATCTGGTCCGTGTGCAGATCCACCGTCAGGATCCGGTCCGCACCCGCCGTCGCCATCAGATCCGCGACCAGACGCGCCGAGATCGGTTCACGCCCACGGTGCTTCTTGTCCTGCCGCGCGTAACCGTAGAACGGCACGATCACGGTGATGGAACGAGCCGACGCACGCTTCAGCGCGTCGATCATGATCAACTGCTCCATGATCCACTGGTTGATCGGAGCCGTGTGGCTCTGGATCACGAAGCAGTCCGCGCCACGCGCCGACTCCTCGTACCGAACGTAGATCTCACCGTTCGCGAAGTCGAAGGCCTTCGTCGGGACAACCCCGACCCCCAACTGCTGGGCGACCTCCTCGGCAAGCTCGGGGTGGGCGCGGCCGGAGAAGAACATCATCTTCTTCTTCTCGCCGGTCTTGGTCCCGGTCACAGCACTGTCTCCTCGGAGGTGTCTCAGCCGCGGTCAGCCCTGAAGAGGCCTGCTCAGCTGGGGGTGTGCGGGTGTGCATCTATCACGGTAGCCGGAGTCCGCCCCACGCGTTTCCGGTCAGCTTTCGTCGCCCTGCTCCCGAGAAGCCGCCTCGGCCGCCTTCGCCGACGCAGTCCCCGGCCGCTTACGAGCCACCCAACCCTCGATATTCCGCTGCTGGCCACGGGCCACGGCCAACGAACCGGGCGGTACGTCCTTCGTGATCACAGAGCCGGCCGCAGTGTACGCACCATCCCCGACCGTGACAGGCGCCACAAACATGTTGTCCGAACCCGTCTTGCAATGCGACCCGACAACGGTGTGATGCTTGTCCTGCCCGTCATAGTTCACGAACACACTCGCGGCACCGATGTTCGTGAACTCACCGATCGTCGCGTCCCCCACATACGACAGATGCGGCACCTTCGTCCCGTCACCGATCGACGTGTTCTTCGTCTCCACATACGTACCGATCTTGGACTGCACGCCCAGACGGGTGCCAGGCCGAAGATAGGCGTACGGCCCCACGTTCGCCCGCGCCCCCACCACCGCACCGTCGGCAACGGTGTTGTCCACCCGGGCCCCGGCACCCACCCGCGTGTCCTTCAGCCGCGAATTGGGCCCGACCTCGGCACCCTCGGCGAGATGCGTCGCCCCCTGGAGCAGCGTGTTCGGGTGAACGATCGAATCCTGCTCGAACGTGACCGAAACATCGACCCACGTAGTGGCGGGATCGATCACACTCACCCCCGCGAGCATGGCCTCGGTCAACAGCCGGTCGTTGAGGATCCGCCGCGCCTCGGCCAACTGCACCCGGTTGTTGATCCCCGCGATCTCCCGGTGATCGGCCGCCACACACGCCCCGACCCGATGCCCGGCCTCACGCAGAATCCCGAGTACGTCCGTCAGGTACTCCTCACCCTGACTGTTGTCCGTCCGCACCTTCCCCAGCGCGTCCGCCAGCAACCGCCCGTCGAACGCGAAGACACCGGAGTTGATCTCACGGATCGCCCGCTGCGAGTCGGTCGCGTCCTTGTGCTCGACGATGGCGGTGACCGCCCCGGACGCCGCGTCCCGCACGATCCGCCCGTACCCCGTCGCGTCCGGCACCTCAGCCGTCAGCACCGTCACGGCGTTGCCGTCGGAGGAGTGGGTCGCGGCGAGAGTGCGGAGGGTCGATCCGGTGAGGAGGGGAGTGTCGCCACAGACGACGACCACCGTCCCGTCGACGGTCCCACCCAGCTCCTCCAGCCCCATCCGCACGGCGTGACCGGTGCCGTTCTGCTGCGCCTGGAAGGCGGTACGGATGTCGGTGCCGGTCTCCGCCAGGTGCGCGGTGACCTGCTCACGGGCGTGGCCCACGACGACGACCAGGTTCTCGGGGTCCAACTCACGGGCGGAGGCGAGCACATGACCCACCAGCGAACGGCCACAGAGCTCGTGCAGGACCTTGGGTGTGGCCGACTTCATACGGGTGCCCTCACCCGCTGCGAGTACGACTACGGCGGCGGGGCGATTGGCGCTCACGGGTGGTGCCCTTCGGCTGCGGAGGGGGTGGGGTGGACATCCGCAGGATACCGGGGGGTTTCGTGGGGGACATGAGTAAGGGCCCTGACTGAGCAGTCAGGACCCGAACTAAGCTCCCCCGCCAGGACTCGAACCTGAAATACATTATCCAAAGTAATGTGTGTTGCCGATTACACCACGGGGGATCACTCCGGGCAGCCTACGCGGTTCGCCGCTTGGCCTCCACCACCATGCCAGACCACCACCCCTCGATGCGACGGTATAGGTCGGATCCCTTCAGTACGCGCACCGTGAGGCAACCACGGTAGTTTTCGCCCACGTTCTTCCGGACGGTCTTGGGGTTGTGTTTCTTCAGGGTCGTCTTGTAGAAGGCTGATCGATCTGCCTTCACGAGGTCTGTCCAGTACTGCTCGGCGCCAGTGACATCGGCGGTCTCGTGAATCATCACGGTGAACCGGAGGCGTTCGCGAGCCACGCCGAGCAGGTCCAACCAGGCCAGGTAAAGATCGATGACTCCGGGGTCGCTGTTGACGAAGACGACGCTCTCGCGGCGGTCGTAGGACTTGTCCTTGGACCCTTCCGCCCAGTACAGGGCGACTCCGGCCATGAACAGCTCGCGGTCGGTCATCGCGCCGATCTCACGCATTGCAGTCGCCTTCGTACCCATCCGCTCAGCGTCGCGGATCGCCCCCTCGTGCTCCCACCGCTTCCGTGCCGCCAGCCTCGCCTGCTCCGTAGGATCCCGCCGCTCCGGCTTCGGCAGATCCCGTACCCACAACGAGATCGAACTCTTCGAGCACCCCAGCTCCACCTGGATCCGGTCGTACGTCCACCCCTGGAGCCGGAGTTCCCTCGCCCGGTGGCGCAGGTCGTCCTTCGCGTTCGGGCGCTTCGTCCACTCCGGGGGTGGCTCGCCCTCCAGGAGGCGGTTGAGGATGTCGTTGTTGTGGACGCGAAGCTGGTCGCGGATCTGGCGGCGGCTCAGCCCTTCCCGCCGCAACGCCACCGCCCGTTCCCGCAGCCCCTCGAAGTCCGCGTACTTGCCACATGCGTGTTCCATGGGAAAACCCTCAGGCGGAATCATCGCTTCCGGGGTCGAACGGTGTCCGATTCAGTAGTTCGAGGGGTTCCGGCAGGTTTCGAATCCGTTTGATCGCGGCGTGTGGTGTGCGTCAGTCGTCGAAACTCGCCGGAAAACGGGGTGCCGCCGACCGTAGGCTGGACGCATGACCACTACGGGGGAAGTCCACACCGCGGCCTTGACCGGGCCGTGGTGGTGGGCCAGGTGGCGCGGTGCGGGGCTGGATGTGGGCCTCGCGTTGTTGTCCGCCGGGGAGTGCGCGGGGGAGGGGATCCGGTTCGCCAGGGAGGCGGGGATTCCGTTGCCCGTGGGGTTCGTGTTCGGGGTTGTCGCCGGGTCGGTGTTGGTGTTGCGGCGGCGGTGGCCGATCGCTGTCGTGCTGGTGTCCATCGCTGTCGCGCCGGCCCAGATGGGCTTTCTGATGGACGTCGTCGGGCTGTACACGCTCGCCGCCTCGGAGTTGCCCCGGCGGATCATCGGGGCGCTCGCGGGGATGGCGATGGTGGGGACGCTCATCGTGACGTTCGTGCGGTCGCATCAGGACGTGGCGGGCGGTCTGAAGATCGGGGACTGGCTGGTCCCGGTCGTCGCGATCACCACGTCGCTGGCGGTGACGGCGCCGCCGTTGCTTCTCGGGCTGTATGTGGGGGCGCGGCGGCGGCTCATGGAGAGTCTTCGGGAGCGGGCGGACAGTCTGGAGCGGGAGCTTCAGTTGCTGGCGGAGCGGGCGGAGGAGCGGGCGGAGTGGGCGCGGAACGAGGAGCGGACGCGTATCGCTCGTGAGATGCATGACGTCGTGGCGCACCGGGTGAGTCTGATGGTGGTGCATGCGGCTGCTTTGCAGGCGGTGGCTCGGAAGGATCCGGAGAAGGCTGTGCGGAATGCCGCTCTGGTGGGGGACATGGGGCGGCAGGCGTTGACGGAGTTGCGGGAGATGCTCGGGGTGTTGCGGTCGGGGGACGGGCTGGAGC
>NZ_LGDW01000020.1 GCF_001280005.1 Streptomyces sp. NRRL WC-3618
GGTGGGCACCGGGGCGCTCTGTTCGGGGCCGGGCGCATGGTGGGCGGGGCGCCCCGGGTGCGGCTCGGGCTCGGCACGGCGATCGGCGTGGCCCTCGGTGGGGCGTCCGGGGCGGTTGCAGGAGACCGTGCGGGTGACGATGCGGCCGGAGGGGGTGCGCTCGCGGGGCCTGCGCAGGTAGCCGTGGGTTTCCAGTTCGCGCAGGGCGGCGGCGATACGGTCCGCGCCTTCCGGGAAGCGGGCGGTGAGCGTCTTGATGTCGACGCGGGCACCGGCGGGCAGCGACTGGATATGGACGCTCAGTCCGATGGCGAGCAGCGACAGCTCGGGATGCTGGGCGAGGTGGTTGCCGATCACCGTGAAGCGGGTGGTGTGGCGGGCGTTGTCGTGGACGACGCCGGAAACGCCGGAGCTGGAGCGCCGGTTCGGGTGTTTGTCGCCTGCAATACGGGACTTGGCGTGCGAGGGCACGCTAAGGTTTTTCGTATCCATCGGGAAGCTGTTTTCTTCCTTGTTGGTCAGGCCCTCGCATTGGGATGCCAGTCCCGGCGAGGGCCGTCGTATGTCCGCCGTCAGCGGTTGTCTGTGGTGGTCCTGCTGCGCTGAGCGTAAGGCAGGCAACCGGGCACAAATCCAGCCGAGTTGGCGATGTTCACTCGGGCGAGTGAGTTTGCGCGGAAGCGGAAGCGGCCCGTGGTCGCCGTCGCCGTCGCCGTCGCCGTCGCCCTCGCCGTCGCCGTCTCCGGCGGGCGGGCGGGCGGGCAGGCAGGAGGGGGGTGGGGTTTGGTTGGTTTCTTTCTCCCTACGTTTCTTGGGAAAGACCGCTGGTCGCCCCGGAGCACGGAGGGCGGGGTTCCGGAGCGACCTCGATGCGCGGGGGCGTCGGCGATGACGTACATCGTGAGCCGGAGGTCGCGGCTACACGGTCCAGGCCGGCACCGACTTCTCGGTGCCGCCGGGGGCGGAAGCGGCGGCGCCCGGAGGGGCGGCGACCATGGCGGCGAAGCCCACCTCCGGGTCGGCCTGCACGCGGCGCGGCACCTCCGCGGGCATGACGACCGTGTCGCCCGGTACCAGGACGTGCTTCTCGCCGTCGAGCTCGAGGGTCGCGCCGCCGTCCAGCACCGTCCACACCTGCTCGGCGTCGAACGTGTGGAGGGGGCCGGTGGCGCCGGGCCGCATGTCGACGCGCCACAGAGCCATTCCGGCACCGCCCAGCGTCGGTGAGGCAAGCGTGGTCATCACGGCGTTGGGGGTCTCGGTCCGGCGGCTCTCGGCGTGGTGGATGACAGGCATCGTGGAATCCCCTAAACTCGACAACATGGTTGTCGAAATGGTGAACCTGGTTGTCGATCGTGTCAAGTGACTCCCCCGAGCTGCCTGAATCCCCTGGCTTCGAGCTGCCCCTGCGACTGTTTCTGGCCTTCCGCGTCCTGATCGACGACCTCCACGACGAGCTCGCACGCCAAGGACACCCCGACGTCCGGCCGATGCACGGCTACGTCTTCCAGGCGATCGGCCCGGACGGCACCACCGCCGCGGATCTCGGCCGTCGGCTCGGAGTCTCCAAACAGGCGGCGGGCAAGACGATCGACACGCTGGAGCGGCTCGGTTACGTGGAACGCGGCGCGGATCCCGTCGACGCGCGGCGCAAGATCGTGCGACTCACCGACCGGGGCACGGACTGCCTGGCCCGGTCGGCGCGCATCTTCGACCGCCTCCGGGCCGACTGGGCTCGTACGCTCGGCGAAGACCGGCTCCGCGCGCTGGAGGCCGACCTTCGGCGGATGACACCGTCGGAGCCGTTCGTGCTCGACGTGCCCGGCTGGTTCGGCGGCTCGTAGCCGACGTGCCCGGGCATGTCGGGAATCCGGGCACGAAAGAACCCGACCGCTGGCGACGGGGGATGCACCAGCGATCGGGCTCTGGCCAAGGGTAACAAGCCCACATGCTCAGTGGGAGTCGACTGCTCTCCTCTGGTGACCAGTTGTGACTGGGATCACTCCCGTTCACCCCTGCTCCAGTACAACCGTTTCCGTGTGCCGAGCGTTGGACCGGGACCATCAGGCATGCGCTCCGACGACTGGTACCTCACCGACGACATCGATGAATTCCGCGCGCGGGCCTGGGAGTTCCTGTGCTCGCGGCCCGCCCTGCACACCACCGCGCTGACCACGTTCGAAAAGCTGCGGACGGTCGAGACGGCTGCGACGACCGCGCCCCCCACCACCGCCACCCCCGCCACACACGCACCCGCAAACGCCCCCGTCCTCGGCCGACTGGAGCGATCCGGCGAGGTCGGCGCCGTCTTCTACCGCTTCGCCCCGAAGAACCTGCTGAGCCTCACCCCCCTCACCCCCGAGCAGGCCGACACCCTCGCCGCCCACCTGGCCGCTCTCGGCCACCGCCTCCCGGGTGTCAGCGCGGAACACGGCACCGCCGCCGCTTTCGCCGAGGCCTGGCAGCGGCACACCGGCGCGACACCGACCCTCCGCACCTCGATCAACCTGTACCGTCTCGGCACCCTCACCCCGCCGCAGCCCGTCCCGGCGGGCCGGGGCCGACTCGTGGGCGGGGAGGAGCACGAGCACCTGATGAGCTGGTGCCGCGAACTGGCGAAGGACCTCGGGGAGGACGTCACCATCAACGCCGACACCTGGGCCGGCACCCGCTTCGGCGAGAAGCGCTACACGTACTGGGTGACCCCGGACGGCACACCCGTCTCCCTGGCGGGCGTGAACCCGATGGTCGCAGGACACGTCCGGGTGGACCCCGTCTACACCCCGGCCCACCTGCGCGGTCGCGGCTACGCGGGTGCCGTGACGGTCGCGGTCAGCCGCGCCGCGCTCGACGCGGGCGCCACGGACGTCGTGCTCTACGCGGACCCGAACAACCCCACCAGCAACGCCCTCTACCAACGCATCGGCTACCGCCTGATCGCCGGCTGGGGCGTGTACGACTTCGCGTGAACCGAAAGGGGGGCTTCCCTCACCCGTCGCACGGCGGCTCGTACGACAACCGGGGCAGATACACGTGCCACTTCTCCGCCGTCAGGACGCCTCGGGTCGTCGAGCAGATGTGGGTGACGGCCGTATCGACGTCGAGGTTCCACAGCCGGACCGTGTCCGCGCCGCTCGACACCCCGACGATGCCGCCGCGCGGGCTGAACGCGAGGAAGTTGCCCGTCTTGGCGTTGGGGTTCATCGACTGGCCGATGGACCTGGCCCGCGACGGATCGGCGACGCTCCAGAGCAGGACCGCGTTGTCGTTGCCGCCGCTCGCCAGGACCTCTCCGTCCGGGCTGAACGACAGCGACTCGACCGACTCGGTGTGCCCGGTGAGGGGGGAGCCCACGCTGTGGGTCCGCGCCGGGTCGGTGACGTCCCAGAGGCGGACCGTGCCGTCGTCGCTCCCGCTGGCCAGCGTACGGCCGTCCGGGCTGAGGGCCAGCTCGTTGACGGGGCCGGAATGTCCCCTGAGCACCTTGCCGAGCGGGGTGGCCCTGGCCGGGTCGGTGACGTTCCACAGGCGGACCGTGCCGTCCGCGCTCGCGCCGGCCAGCGTACGGCCGTCCCGGCTGAAGACGAAGGAGTCGACGTAGCCCCGGTAGCCGGTGAGCTGGGGGCCCAGCGGGCGCAGCCGGGCCGGGTCGGTCGCGTCCCACAGCTGCACGGTGAAGTCCTCGTACGCCGTGGCCAGCGTGCGTCCGTCCGGGCTGAACGCCACCGTGGCCGCGAAGCGGGTCTTCAGCCTGACGGGGGCCGCCCAGGGGACGGGACGCTTCGGATCGCTGACGTTCCACAGCTGCACCGTGCTGTTTCCCGCCGCCAGGGCGAGGGTGCGGCCGTCGGGGGAGAACACCGGTGTCCGTACCTCGCCCTCCCCGGGCGTGAACGGTTCGCCCAGTGCCACGGGCCGGCCGGGCCGCTCCACGTTCCACAGCCGGACCTGGCCGTCGCGCGAGCCGGTGGCGAGCAGCTTGCCGTCCGGGCGGAACACGCCGATCCGGCCGATCATGTCCGACATCGGCAGCGACCACAGCCGCACCTTGCTGTCGCCGCTCCCGGTGGCGAGCGCACGGCCGTCGGGGCTGAAGCCCAGCGCGTACATCTCGCCGCTGCTGCCCGTGAGGGGTTCGCCGACCTGCGAGGGGTAGTGCGGATCGCTGACGTTCCACAGGCTGGCGGTGCTGTCCGCGCTCGCGGCGGCCAGCATGGTCCCGCCCGGGTTGAAGGCCACCGACCAGATCGCGTCCGTGTGGCCGGTCAGCGGTGCGCCGAGCTGGGCGGCGCGCACGGGGTCGGACACGTCCCACAGCCGGATCGTGTCGTCGGCGGCGCCGCTGGCGAGGGTGCGGCCGTCGGGGCTGAAGGCCACCGAGTGCACCAGGTCCGTGTGCCCGGTCAGTTTCGTGGCGTACCGCTTGGGGTCGCTCGGCCTCGACACGTCGTACAGCCGGATCGCCCTGTCGTCGCCGGCCGCCGCCAGTCGCCGGCCGTCGCGGCTGAACGCGATGGCGCGCACGGCGGCCTCCGCGCCGGTGAGCGTGGCGAGCGGGGTGGGGCGGGCCGGGGCGGTCATGTTCCACAGGCGGACCGTGTGGTCCTCGCTCGCCGAGGCGAGGGTGCGGCCGTCCGGGCTGAAGGCGATCAGATAGATCGTGCCGTCATGGCCGTTCAGGGGGGTGCCGAGAGGGCGCGGGTGGGCGGGGTCGGTGAGGTCCCAGCGGCGGATCGTGCCGTCGTCGCCCGCGCTGACCAGGGTGCGGCCGTCGGGGCTGAAGACCGCGCTGCTCACCCAGCTCGCGTTCGCGACCAGGGGTTTGCCCAGCGGCCTGGGGTGCGTCCGGTCCGACACGTCCCACAGCCGTACGGTCCTGTCGTAGCTCGCGGTGGCCAGGAGCCGTCCGTTCGGGCTGAACGTGGTGAGGTAGACGGCGCCGGAGTGGCCGGCCAGCGGGGTGGCCAGCGGGGTGTTCACGATCGAGATCAGCCGGCTGCGGGTGCCCGCGTCGTCCGGGCGAAGCTGATGGGCGACCAGGCTGAGCTGCGCCGACAGCGACGGGTCCGTGGACTGGACGCGGTCCGCCTCGGCGAGCACGTTCTCGAACACCGCGTCGTCGCGCTGCTGCCGGGCGATCAGCGCCGCACCGCCCGCCAGCAGGGCCAGCGCCACGACCACGGCGACGGCGGCGCGGCGCATCAGGACGGTACGCCGGCGCAGCTTCACCGAGGCGGCCAGGAACTGCACCGCGCTGCGGGTCAGGAAGGTGTCACCGGCGGACCTCGCCCAGGTGTGCGTCTGCTCCAGCCGGGAGCCCCGGTAGAGGAGGGAGGAGTCGCGCTTCGACTCCTCCCAGGATCTGCTGTCCTCCTCGACGCGCTGGCGCAGCAGGTTGCCGCCCCGGTCCTCGTCGATCCAGTCGCGCAGCCGGGGCCAGGCGTGCAGCAGCGCCTCGTGGGTGATCTCCACGCTCTCCGCGTCGAGCGTCACCAGCCGGGCGCGCACCAGGGTCTCGAGGGACTCCTCCGTCTTGGCCGGGTCCGCCGACTCGGCGGCCAGTTGGCGTCGGGTACCGCGTCTGCGGGTGGCCTGGGTGTCCTCGCCGAGGCGTACCAGGCGCAGCAGCAACAGCCTCGCGGCGCAGCGGGCCGCCGGGTCGAGGCCCGCCCAGGCGCGTTCGGCGGTCGCGGCCACGGCGCCCTGGATGCCGCCGGCCGCGCGGTAGCCGGACAGCGTCAGCCGTCCCGCCTTACGGCGCTGCCAGGTGGCGAGCAGGGCGTGGGAGAGCAGCGGCAGCACGCCCGCGTCGTGCGTTCCGCGCGGTCCGTCGGCGCTCACCTCCCGGACGATCAGCTCCGCGAGCCCCGGTTCGAGCTCCAGGCCGACCGCCTTGGCGGGGCCGGTCACGGCCTCCCGCAGCTCGGCGCCGGTCAGCGGCCCGAGGACCATGTGCCGGTGCTGGAGCGCGTCGGCGAGCTCGGGATGACGCAGACACTGGTCGTAGAAGTCGGCGCGGATCCCGAGGACGACAAGAGTGGGCGCCCCGCCGCCGAGACCGTCCCGCTCACCGGGGCCGGGGGGCGAGGAGGCGGCGTGAAGAACCTGGATGAAGGCGTTGCGGACCGTCTCGTCAAGACAGAGAGTGAACGTTTCCTCGAACTGGTCGACGATGATGACGGGGCGGGCGGGGAGGGCGGCGGGGTTGCCTGGGGCGGCGGGAGCGTTGGAGGTGGCCAGGGAACCCGGGGTGTCTGGGGCAGTCGGGGAGCCGGAGGCGGCAGGGGTCTCGGAGACAGCCGAGGTGCCGGGTGCGGCAGGGGAACAGGAGGCGCCAGGGGAGCCGGAGGCAGTCGGGGCGTCGGAGGCGGCGGAGCCAGAGGCAGCCGAGGGGCCGGCTGCATCGGAGGCGGCGGGAGAGCCGGAGGCAGCCGGGGAGCCGGAGGCGGCGGGAGAGCCGGAGGCAGCCGGGGAGCCGGAGGCGGCGGAGCCAGAGGCAGCCAGGGTGTCGAAGGCGCCAGGGGACCCAGGGGCGTCGGAGGCCGGCGGGAAGCCAGAGGCAGCCGGGGAGCCGGAGGCGGCGGCGAAGCCAGAGGCACCCCGGGTGCCAGAGGATCCAGGGGCATCGGAGGCCCCCGGGGCGCCAGGGACATAGGTGGCACCCGGGGTGCCCGGGTCCCCCGAGCCCCCCGGCGAGCCGGACGCCCCAGCAGCGTCCCGCCGGGCCCAGGCGGCCACCGTCTCCCGTACCGCACGGGCGAATTCCGGCGTGCCGGGCTCGGGCGCCGACTCCCCGCCCAGGGACAGGATCTCCGCGAGGCCGGGTATACGGCGGGTCAGTTCGGCGAGGGGATCGCTGCCCGGGACGAGCTGAACGACCTCCCGCGGCGCCTGCCCCGGTCCGCCGAGTGCCCCCTCCTGCAGCGCGGGCACCAGCCCGGCGCTCAGCAGGGACGACTTGCCGGCCCCGGACGCGCCCACCAGCATGACCAGCCCGCCGGTGCCCGCGTCGGTGTCGCCGGGGCCCGCGGTCTCCGCCGCGCGCAGCTGGGCGACCAGCGCGTCGGTGCTCCGTTCCCGGCCGAAGAACCAGCGGGTGTCCTCCCGGCGGTACGAGGCGAGGCCCCGGTAGGGGCACACCCCGCCCGGCACGGCCGGGACCTCGACGGCCGGCGGCTCCTGGTCCTCGGGGGAGCCCGGAGCCCGGTCACCGACGGGGTCGGCGACGGCGCGCTCCCACAGGTGCTGCCACTGGACCATGTCGTACAGCCCGGGGGAGACGGGCACGGGCCGGGCGCGCCGGGCCAGCGGGACGAGGACGCTCAGGACGGCGGCGAGGGCGGCGAACTGGGCGGGCACGTTCCTGGCCCGCCGCCAGTCGCTGATCCGCTGCACGGACACCCGAACCGGTCGGCCACGCTCGTCGACCCGCTGCAACTGGACGACGGCCTCGGCCACCCGCTTGAGGGGGGGATTACCGGCCTCCTTGTACAAGAGGGAGAGCCGCTCCGCGAACGCCGTGCGTGGCCCTGAGTCGGAACTCAAGGTCTCCACCCCTTACTCCCCTGCGTCTGAATATCCGGTGTCGTCCGGACCGGAAAACCCACTCTATACGCCTGACCTGCGGTTAAGCCCTCGGAGCTGGACCGGAACCTCCTCTTTGGGAGCGGTGGATGGCAGGATCATGACGCAACAAGGAATCAGCCACGCGGTGTCCGACCGGACGACCAGCGCAGCGATCCTCAGGCCAGCTCGGACACCGAATGTTTTCGGCCGGATTCTGTGGGATTACTCCAGCCGGGGGTGTCGGCCGCACCGCGCGGGCCCGAGATCCGCGGAACCGGCAGCGTCCGGACTCCCCCGGGTCCCCGTCCATCGTTTCGGCACCGGTCCCCACGTGGGGAGGGACCGGTGCCGAACGACGTTGTGGGCGATGCGCGACATCTCCTCCGGCGGAGTGACCAGTAAACCTCCCCTCTTCAGGGCCGCTCGCGCGACGCCGGAGTGCTTCGGGCCAGCGAGTCGATGATCACCGCGGTGATCAGCACCCCGCCGGTGATCATGAACTGGACGGCGGTCTCGACGCCCAGCAGTGCCATGCCCGAGGCGATCGACTGGATGACGAGCACCCCAAGCAGCGCGGACCAGGTCGAACCACGCCCCCCGAACAGGCTGGTGCCGCCGATGACGGCGGCGGCGACGGCGTTGATCAGCAGCATGCCGGTGCCCGAGACCTGGCTCGCCGAGGTGAACCGCGACGCGACGAACAGCCCGCCGAACGCGGCCAGCGTCCCCGCCACCATGAACACCGAGACCCGTACGAGCGTCACGTCCACGCCCGCTCGCCGGGCGGCCTCCACGCCGCCGCCCAGGGCGAGGACCTGCCGGCCGTAGCGAGTGCGGCGCAGCAGGAGATCCGAGGAGACGAGGACGCCGAGGAAGATAAGGAGCGCCAACGGGATCCCCTCGAAACGGTCCAGTACGGCGACGGTGCTGAACGCGACGACCGCGAGCAGTGCCGTACGGGCCCAGATCCCACCCACCGGCCGGCACGGCATCCCGGCGGCGGCGCGGCGGCCGCGGTCGCGGAGGGAGACGAGCAGGTACGCGGCCGTGCAGAGCGCCGCGAGACCGTAGGTGAAGCCGGGGGCGCTGTAGTAGCGGCTGGTCAGCGCGGCGACCAGCCCGTCCTCGCTGAAGTGGATGGTGCTGTCAGGCCCGAGCAGGAGGATCATCAGACCGCTCCAGGCCAGCAGCCCGGCGAGGGTGACGACGAACGCGGGTACGTGGAACTTGGCGAACAGGAACCCGTGGAGGGCCCCGATCGCCGTACCGCAGATCACCGCGAGGATCACGGCGAGCCATTCGGCCATGCCGACGTTCACGTTCAGCGCCGCGAACATCGCGCCCGCCAGCCCGGCCAGCGCGCCCACGGAAAGATCGATCTCGCCGATCAGCAGCACGAAGACGATGCCGACGGCGACCATGCCGGTCCCGACGATGTCCACGCTGAGGACGGAGAGGTTGCGCGGGGAGAGGAACCTTTCGTTGAGGCACTGGAAGACCACCCAGATCACGGCGAGAGCGAGCAGCACCGGGGCAGGCCCGAGCCCCCCTTTGCGCACCCTGCGGCGCACGGCGTCGGCGCCCGCCACGAGACGGGGCTTCATGTTCACGGCCACATCTCGTCCGGGGGCGAGCGGTGGGCGACGGCGTGGTCGGACGCACCGGTGATGGAGGAGATGATCTGCTCCTGGGAGGTGGTGTTCACGTCGAAGAGCCCGTTGTTGCGGCCCAGGCGCAGCACGGCGACCCGGTCGGCGACGGCCTTGATGTCACTCATGTTGTGGCTGATGAGAAGCACCCCGAGCCCTTGGTCGCGCAGTTCCTCGATCAGGTCGAGGAGCTGGTTGGTCTGCTGGATGCCCAGGGAGGCGGTGGGCTCGTCGAGCAGGAGCAGCCGGGGCGAGCCAAGGAAGGAACGGGTGATCGCGACGACCTGCCGCTGACCGCCGGAGAGGCTGGCGAGCGGCACCCGCACATCGGGGATCCGGATGGACAGGGTGTGCAGCAGCTCGCGGGTCCGGCGTTCCATCTCGACCTCGTCGAGGACGCCGAAGCGGTGGATCTCCCGGCCGAGGAAGAGATTGGCGACGACGTCGAGGTTCTCGCACATCGCGAGGTCCTGGTAGACGGTGGCGATCCCGAGGCCGCTGGCGTCCTGGGGCCGCCTGATCTGTACGGCGCTGCCCTGCCACTCGATGACCCCCTTGTCGGGGGGACCGACCCCCGAGATCACCTTGACCAGGGTGGACTTGCCGGCGGCGTTGTCACCGACGAGGGCGACCACCTCCCCGGCCCGGATCTCGAGTTCGATGTCGACCAGCGCCTGTACGGCGGCGAACCGTTTGGAGACGCCTCGCAGCGCCAGCAGGGGCTGACCGGGCACGGGTCACCTCCTTCCCCGAGAGAACGGAACCTGGTCAGGTGAGGCCGGCCCGGTCACAGGCGGGCCTCAGGGCCGGGGTGCAGATCTGCTCGACGGTGTACAGACCGTCCTTCACCAGCGTGTCCTCGATATTGCCGACCGTCACCGGGACGGACGGCAGCAGGACCGCCGGGATGTCCTTCGTCGTCGGACTGTCGATACCGCCGGTGGCGATGGACCCGACCTTCTCACCGCGCCCGAGGGCGACGGCCATCTCGACGGTGGCGTCGGTCGCGCGCTTGTAGGGCTTGTACACGGTCATGTACTGCGTGCCCCTGACGATCCGCTGTACGGCCATGAGGTCGGCGTCCTGGCCGGTGATCGGGGGCGGCTTCGCGACGTTGGCGGCCTTGAACGCGGCGACCACGGCGCCGGCCATGCTGTCGTTGGCGGACAGCACGCCGTCGATGTTCTCGGCGCCCAGGGCGGAGATGGCGCTGGTCATGTTGTCGTAGGCGTTCTCGGGCCGCCATCCGACGGTGTCGTACGACTTGCCGATCGTCACCTTGCCCTTGAGCACGGCGAGGGCGCCTTGCTTGAACCACGCGGAGTTGGGGTCGGTGGTGGCCCCGTTCATCATGACGATCCGCCGACCGTCCCCCCTGGCACTCATGGCCTTGAGCAGCGCCTCGCCCTGGAGCCGCCCGACCTTGTCCCCGTCGAAGGTCACGTACCCGGAGATCGGCCCCTCCGCGAGCCGGTCGTAGGCGACGACCGGAATGCCCGCCCGGTGCGCTGCCTCGACGGACGGACGCATCAGCTTGGGGTCGACGGCGGCGAGGATGATCACGTCCACACCCCGGGTGATCATGGCCTCGAACTGCTGCTGCTGAACCGTGGGGTCGGAGGTGGCGGCGACGGTCGCGGCGGGACACTCCGGGCACACCACCTTGACCTGCTTCTCGATCAGCGGCCGGTCGAACCGCCCGAACCGGGAGTCACCGCCCCCGGGCATCAGTACCCCGACGTTGATGCTGTCCCCTCCGCCACCGCCGCCCCCGTCTCCGCTTCCGCAGGCCCCGGCGAGGCTCAGAGCGGCGGCGACCGCTACGGCGAGGACCCCGCGTTTCATGGCTGGAAGACCGGCACCGAGACCCATGGTCGTCCCTTTTCGGAGTTATGTGAACTTCGAGCCCAGCGTAGCCAAGCTGCCGCAGCCGCGCTCGGAACGATCAGAGGCACAGGAACGATCAGAGGCACAGGACGGAGGTACCGGCCGATCAGAGGCGCAGGACGATCAGGGCGGTGTCGTCGGTGTTGCCGGCGGGCGGCAGCAGGTCGGTCAGGAGCGCGTCGGCCAGGGCCTCGGGATCCGCGTGCCGGTGCCGGGTGAGGGAGTCGGCGAGGCGGGCCAGACCGGCGTCGATGTCCTCGTCATGGCGTTCGATCAGACCGTCGGTGTACAGGACGAGGACGGAGCCCTCGGTGAACGGCGCACGGGCCTGGGGGCGGGGGACCCGCTCGGGCCGGGCGCCGAGCGACGGGTCCGTGGCCTGGTCGAGGAAGGTGACCGTGCCGTCGGGGTGCACGAGAGCCGGCGGCGGGTGGCCGGCGCAGCTGTAGGTGATGGTGTTGCTGTCCCAGCCGATGAAGGTCGTCACGACGCTGGTCGACTCGGCGCCCTCCACGGAGCGGGCGTACAGGTCGAGGGCGTCCAGGGCCTGGGCGGGCCCGTCCGCCAGACGGGTGGCCCCGCTCAGCGCGCTGCGCAACTGCCCCATGACGCAGGCGGCCGCCAGTCCATGGCCGACGACGTCGCCGACGGCGACCGCGAGGCTCCCGCCGGGCAGATCGACCAGGTCGTACCAGTCGCCGCACACGTTCAGCGTGCCGACGGCGGGCTGGTAACGCACGGCCACCGCGTGCGGCCCGGTCGGGCCCGGCGGAGGCAGCATCGCCGCCTGCAGGGCCAGCGCGACCTCGCGTTCCCGGGCATGCGCCGTACGCAGCCGCTCGTTGACCCCCTGCAGCTCGCGGGCCCGGGTGTACAGCCCGGCCTCCAGCGCCCCGGCACCGCTGTCACCGCCCTGAAGGCCGAAGGCGCGGATGAACTCGGTGACCTCCTCCACCCGGTGCACCACCAGCACGACCTTCCCGTCGGGGCCGAGGACCGGGGCGTTGACCGGGCTCCAGTAGTGCTCCTGCCAGTGGCCGGGCCGTGCGGGGTCCTCGATGTCGTAGCGGATCAGCGCCATCGTCTCCCGCTCGCCGGTGGCCACCGTACGGAGCATCGACGTCTCGGTCTCCCGCATGCCGGTCGAGGCCGGGTCCTCGGGATTCTCGGGGAAGACGTCGAAGATGTAGCGGCCCCGCAACTGTTCACGGGTACGTCCGGACAGCCGTACGAAGTCGTCGTTGGCGTCGACGTACACCAGCTCAGGGGTGAGCAGGGCCATCATGCCGGGCAGGGCCCGGAAGACCGCCGCGTAGTCGACCTGCGGTTCCCTCATGACCTGCCTGTCTGCCGTGCCGTCCGCTTCGGTGCCGAGCGATGCCGTGCCGTTCCACGATAGAAGCGAAAACGGTCCGGGGCGTCGGCATTGCGTTCCGTACGGTGCCGGGTGAGATACTTGCGCGCCGCGAAATCGGCGAAGCATACGGGGGCGCGATGAGCCAGGTGGTGACCGCAGCCATGCTGCGGGTGACGGATGTGCACAAGTCGTACGGTCGGGGCGCCAGCGCCGTGCACGCCCTGCGGGGCGTCTCCTTCGAGGTCCCCCGGGGGGAACTCGTCGCGCTCAAGGGACGCTCGGGCTCGGGCAAGACCACCCTGCTCAACATCGTCGGCGGTCTGGACGAGCCGGACAGCGGACACGTCACCGTCGACGGGCTGAACCTGCGGGACCAGAGCGAGGACGCCCTCCTCGAGCTGCGCCGGGAGCGCATCGGCTTCGTCTTCCAGTCGTTCGGGCTCATCCCCATCCTCACGGCCGCCGAAAACGTGGGCGTGCCGCTGCGGTTGCGCAGGGCGGACCCCCGCGAGCGGCGGGAGCGCGTCGAGCTGCTACTGTCCCTCGTGGGGCTCTCGGACCACGCCGCGCAGCGACCGGGCGAGCTGTCGGGCGGCCAGCGCCAGCGCGTCGCCATCGCCCGCGCCCTGGCCAACAACCCGACGATCCTCATCGCCGACGAACCGACCGGCCAGCTGGACGCGGAAACCGGGCACTCGGTGATGGAGCTGCTGCGCGCGATCGTCCGCAGCGAACAGATCACGGCCCTCGTGGCCACCCACGACCAGACCCTTCTCGACCTCGCGGACCGGGTACTGGAGCTGAAGGACGGCGAGATCACGGAGGCCTAGGCCCAGTCGGGCGGCGCTTCCCCCGGGAGTTCGGAGTTCGGAGTCAGCGGTCCGACTCGTCCGGGCGTACGGCGATGTGGTCGGGTTCCAGTTCCAGGGCGACGCGGTCGCGCATCCCCAGGGCGCGGGTGTACTCGGCGGGGAGCTGGAGGCGGCCGGCCCGGTCGAGCATGGCGTATTCGCGGGCGACCAGGTTCTCCTGACCGGTGGCGGAGTCGACTTCGCTGTGGCGCAGGACCTCCGTCGACGTACGGCCGTCCCGGATGGCGACCGTACGGCGGACCTCACTGGCGACGGACTGGTCGTGGGTGACGATCACGATGGTGGTCCCCAGCTCCTCGTTGGCGGTGCGGAACGCGGCGAAGACCTGTTCGGCGGTGTGGGAGTCGAGTTCACCGGTGGGCTCGTCGGCGAGCAGGACCGCCGGATCGCCCGCGAGGGCGACCGCGAGAGCGACGCGCTGCTGCTGGCCGCCGGACATCTGGTACGGCCGACGGTCGCGGCACTCGGCGACCTCCAGCAGGCCGAGGAGCTCCATGGCGCGCTCGGCCCTGGCCCGGCGCCGGCCCCCGGTGCGGGCCAACTGCAGGGGCAGGGCGACGTTCTGAGCCGCCGTGAGATAGGGCAGGAGATTGCGGGAGGTCTGCTGCCAGACGAAGCCGACGGTCTTACGGCGGTAGGCGAGGCGTTCCCTGGACGACATCGTGACCAGGTCGTGGTCGGCGACCCGGGCCGCGCCGGCGGTGGGCTTGTCCAGCCCGGCCAGGATGTTCATGAGGGTGGACTTGCCGCTGCCGGAGGCACCGACCAGGGCCATCAACTCCCCCTTGCGCACCAGGAGATCGAGGCCTTGCAGGGCCTGCACCTCGATGCCGTCGGCGGAGAAGATCCGGACCAGCCGGTCGCAGGTGATCAGGGCGTCGTGACCGTAGACGGCGGCGTTCCGCTCGGCGCGGGCACGGTCGGTGAGCTCGTGGAACGTCGGGCTGCTGGTCATCGGCTGCTCCTGGGCGGACTGGTGGAGAGAGGGACGTGGGCCGGTGCCGTGAGGGGGCTTGGTCTACGGGTGGTGCTCACCGTCTCTGTGCTCACTGTCTACTCGTCCCCCATCCTCAGTTCGCGCACCGAGCCGCGCCGGCTGGTCCACCAGGCCTGGCCGGCGGGCACCCCGACGGCCAGCAGCAGCACGGTGAGCGCCGGAACCGCCAGCGACAGCGGATCGGTGCGCAGCGCGACCCCCTCCACGGCGGACGACGAGGCCAGGGCGATGGTCGTGAGGTCGACGCCGGGTGACAGCAGGTGGATGCCGGCCCAGCCGGTCAGCAGACCGCCCGCCGCCGCCAGGAACGCCTGCGGGAGGGCCGTCAGGATCAGCAGTCGGCGCCCCTGGGACCGGTTCATGCCCATCGTGCGCAACCGGGCGAGCAGGGCGCCGCGTTCGGGCGCGGTGCGCAGCACGGTCAGCAGCAGGGTGAGGACCGCGTACCCGGCGCTCGCGCCGACCGCGACGCCGTACAGGCGTTCGGCGCCGGACTGGAGGGGTGAGTCGACGTGCCGGGCGCGTTCCTCGGCGCGCAGCCGGACGGTCGCCGTGGTGCCTTCCGCCGCCGAGCGCAGCGTCCGGCCGTTCAGGGCGTCACCGGTCAGCAGCAGGGTCGTCGTACGGGCCATGCCGCGCGGCAGACCGGCGCGGTCCACGATCAGGAAGTCGTCGCCGATCACCGCCGGCGTACTCTCCCGGACCAGGACGATCCGGACGGTGACGGAGGAGCCGTCCGGGAGCAGGACGACGTAGGGGCCGGTGCCGTACTCCTCGGCCACGCGAGCTGAGGCCAGCGCGGGCAGCGGCCGGTCGGCGCCGCCCGCCGTACCGGCGCCCTTCTGCCGGAGGCTCGCCGCGTCGAACGACCCCATTTCCGTGCGCTGCGACAGCTGTGCGTAGGCGTCGGGGTCCACACCGGCCAGCGGCACCTGCTGGCCGCCCTGTTGCGGCTTCGCCTCGTCGATGACGCTCGCCGCCGTCAGGCCCCGTACGCCGGGCAGCCGCCGGACGCGGTCGGGCAGGGCCTCGGGGAGGCTGCCGCCGGCGGTGGTGTCGATACGGCCGTCGGCGCCCACGGCGACCAGCGCGGCCCGGTCGCGGGCCGCCGTGACCCCGGCCAGGACCGAGCCGCCGAACGCGGCCGTGGTCAGGGCGGTGAGCAGGGCCAGCAGCGGCAGCACCGCGAAGCCGGGGGCGCGCGCCACCTGGGCCAGCGCCAGCGGAATCACCGGGCCGCGCAGGCGCGTGGTCGCCCTGCTCAGCGCCCGCATCGGCAGGGGGTGCAGACGGGCCAGCAGCAGAGCCGCGACCACGCCCGTGAGCACCGGGGCGGCGGCGACCAGACCGGTGCTGCCGGATCCCTGCCGGCGCAGTGCGGCGACCGCCCCCGACGCGATGACCAGCACGGTCAGTTCGGCCACCGTACGGCGCCGTGACGGCCGGGCGGAGGCGGAGTCCTCCCGGTCGTCGTGCATCCGTACCGTGCGGTGCGCGAGCACGCCGCGCAGCGGAAGCGCGACGCAGCCGAGCAGGGTGACGGCGAGGGCGGCGGCGACGGCGGGCGCGGTGCGGGCACCGGGCAGGACGAGCAGGGCGGCGGTCAGTCCGAGGGCGCCGGCCGGCACGGCCACCGCCGCCGTCTCCGCCAGCAGCCGAAGGGCGAGGCCGGGCAGCGAGGCGCCACGGGCACGCAGCAGGGCCAGCTCCGCGCGCCGGCGGTCGGCTGCCACCCCGCCGGCCATGACCAGGACGATCACGGCGAGGGTGCCGGTGCCGACGGCGGCCAGGAGAAGCAGCGGGTCGATTCCCGACCGCAGTCCGGCATGGTCGGCGAGGACCCCGTCGAGACTCGTCACGGCCTCCAGACGCGGGTCGCCCCCCTCCCGCAGGCGCTGCACCCCCGGCCCCGACTCGAGGGCGGCGACGGCGGACGCCAGCCGGTCGAGATCACGGCCGTGCAGGGCGGTGACGTCGGGGGCCACCTGCCAGTAACGGTGCGGCATGCCGGGGGAGCTCAGGAGGGCCGGGCCGGCGTCGGGGGCGAGGAGCAGGCCGCCGAGCCAGTAGACGTCCGTGACCGCGCTGCCGGGCTGACGGCTCAGGGCGGGGGTGCGCAGCAGCGGCAGTGCCGACCAGTAGGCGCCCGCAGGGGTGCGCGGGACGACGATCCCGGTGATCCGGACGGTGAGCGTGGCGCCCGGCGCCCCCGGCAGGTGGATCACCGAGCCCACCCGGATGTGGAGCGTGCGCGCGGTGGCGGCGGTGACGGCGGCTTCGACCCGCTCGGTCGTCGCGGTCACCGGTTCGCCCGTGGTGCGCGGCAGCCGGCCCGCGCTGATCCGGGCGTGGGAGGCCAGGCCCTGCTGGGCGGCGAGCACCAGTTGGGCGGGTATGCCGGCGGGCTGGGGAAGCCAGGGGTCGGACGCGTCCATGCCGATGGTCGTCCGTACGCCGTACGACGACTGCGCGGGGTCGGCGACCAGCGGCGCCCGCACGGCGGCGAGCACCTTGGCCCGCGCCGCGGTCAGCGGACCGGGGCGCAGGGCGGCCTCCGCCTCCTGCGCCGTGTCCGTCCACGGCGGCGGGGCGTCCACCTGCACGGTCGTCCGGTCGGGAGAGGCCTGTTCGACCGCCCGGCGCAGTCCCGCGTCCGCGTACCGGTCGACGGCACGCGGGTACGCGGCGGCCAGCGCGGCGGTCACCGCCACCAGCAGCGCGAGGGCCACGGACGTACCGGCGAAGGCCCTGAGCCGGGCCCGTATCCCGGCTCGTACCTGCGGCAGCACCGGCTGCGGGGTCACTGCGTCACCTCGTCCCTGAGAGTCGTCACGGGCTTCGCCCGCCGAAGTACGAGGGCCGCGGTCACCAGGGCGGGGCCCGCCGCGAGGGCCGCCAGCAAGGCGGCCAGCCGCGGGAGCGGAAGTTCCACCAGCACCGGCGGGAGCGGCCGGGTGGCCTGCCCGGTCAGGACGACGAGGGGCACCAGCGCGTGCGTCAGTACCGCGCCCAGGGCCGTGCCGACCAGCAGCGCCAAGGCCACCAGGACGCCGTGCTCGACGGCGACAAGGCGGGCCAGCCGGCGGCGCGGTGTGCCGAGGGCGCGCAGTACGGCGAACTCGTCGTCCCGGACGCGTATCGCCCCCACCGCGCTCACCGCGAAGCCGAGCGAGGCGAAGAGCACCGTCACCCCGGCCGCCGCGACCAGCGCCGCTTCCGGGGCCGCCCCGAACGGGTCGTCGCGCAGTTCGGCCGCGATCTCGTCGCGCACCACCACCTGCTCCGGATCGACGTCGGGCAGGGCCCGCACGGCAGCCGCCGTGGCAGCGGGCGCGGTCGTGCGCAACCACCACTCGGTGGGCGCGAGGCCGCTTCCGTAGCGGGCCTGAAGCACCCGGTCGACGGCCCGGAGATCGACCATCAGGGCCCCGCCGTCCTGCGCGGTGGTCTCCGTCGTGGGCAGCGCGCTCGCGGTGCGGACGAGGCGTACGGGCACGGAACGGCCGTCGAACGGCACCTCCACGCGTTCGCCCTCGCGTGCACCGGACGCGGTGAGGAACCGTCGGGTGGCGACCGCGACGACCTCGGGCGCCGGGGGCTGGGCGACCTTCAGCCGGACCTCCAGCGGCGTGGCGCCCGGCGGGACGTCCGGCGGCAGATATCCGGTGCCGTAGGTCATGGTGACGGGGGCCGTCGACGTGATCCGGGGGCGGGTCGGCCGGGCGCTGTCGTCGGGGGCGAAGGCGGCCGAGTCGGACTCGGCGGAGGTCGCCCACCGCGTCGGCAGGGTCAGCTTCCGGACGTCACCGTCGCCCGCCGTCGCCGTGAGCGTCTCGAGGACCAGGCGGTGCTTGTGGGCACGGCCGGTCGGCTGCGACATGCTCAGGGTGAGCCCGGTCAGCGCCAACGGGCCCTGGGCGCCGTTCAGATCGGGGGTCAGCGGGTGCGGGCGGCCGTCGGCGGCGAGGTGGCCGGACGGTATCTCGTAGGAGGTTCCGTGACTGTCCCGCACGGTGAGCGTGACGTCGGCGCCCGGCCCCGGCGCGGTGCTGTGCAGGGCGGCGGTCAGCGTGAGCCGGGCCGTGCCCTTCGGTATCCCGACGCCCGAGGGCGCCCCGCGCGGGGCGAGCCCGGCGAGCAGCGGACCGTCCGCCAGGTCGTCCCGCGCCAGCACCACCCCGGGTGCCTCCGCCGTGTTCAGGGCCACGACGGTCGCGGTGCGGCTGCCGGAGAGCGGCACGGTGCCACGGACCGCAGGAGTGACGGCGTCGACGTGCGGGAGGTTCGCGTAGACGTCCGTACGGCCCACACCGCCGCTCCCGGCGGTCATGACGCGCACCTCGGTACCCGCGCGGAAGTCGGCCTGGTCGGCCTGGGAACGGTGCCAGGACGCGCCCTGCCCGATCGCGATGACGCCCAGCGCCACGGAGATGACCAGGAGCAGCACCGGACCCGCCCCGCGCATCGGCCGACGGCTGAACTGCCAGCCGACCATGGCCGCGGTCAGCCCGTGCCCACGGGTCAGCAGCCGCTCGCCGACCCGCGCCAGCAGGGGCAGCAGCCGCAGCACCAGAACCGTTCCGGCGAGCAGCACCACGGCGGGCGCCGCCACCAGCAGCGGGTCGACGCCGAGAACACCCTCGCGGTCGGCGGTGACAGCACCGGAGTCCTGGCTGCCGAGCAGCCAGAAGGCGACCCCGGCCACGGCGAGCAGCCCGACATCCCCGCCGGCGCGCAGAGGTCCGGCCAGCGCCCCCGCCCGCACGGTGACGGTGCCCGCGAAGGACGCCCGCCACGCCGGGACGGCCACTGCCAGCGCACACAGCGCGGCCACACCCGCGGCGACCGCCCACACCTCGGCCCGGCCCCCGGCCGGCACGTCGACGCGCATTCCGATCCGGCCCAGCGCCCCCTGCCCGACGAGCAGCCGCGTCAACGGCCCCGACAACAGCGGCGCCACCACCACGGCCGGTACGGAGATCAGCAGGGCCTCCAGCGCGGCCAGGCCCGCCAGCCGGGCCCGGGTGGCACCGCGCGCCCGCAGCAACCGGGTCTCGGCCGTACGTTCGGAGCTGAGCAGTCGCGCGACGAGCAACAGGGCGCAGGCCGCGAGCAGTACGAGCTGACCGGCGACGATCAGCATGCTGGAACGCGTGACGAGCAGGGCGCGTTCGACGCGGTCCAGCACGTCGGGCAACGCGGTGGCCACGACGGTCGCCCCGCCGAGCGAGGGCTGCTTGCGCAACCGGACACTCCCCGAGCGCGCGGCCTCGCGCAGCGCGCCGATCCGCTCCGTCGTCAGCGAGGAGTAGTCGGCGGACGCCAGCCAGCCCGACGCCCCGACGCTCACCCGCCCCGACGCCGGCACACCCGGGGCGGTGAGCAGCGGCCCGTACGTCGTGAAACTCGACGCCTGCACACCCCGGCCGCCCAGCTCGTCCAACTGCCAGTAGGGCGCCCGGACATCCACCGGCCGGTACACGCCGGTGATCAGGACGCGCACCGGCGGTCCGTGCAACTGGTCGGTCAGGGTCAGCCGGGCGCCGGGAGCCACCCCGAGCTGCCGGGCGGCGCGCTGCGGCAGTGCGACCTCTATGATCCCGGCGGTCACCGCCTCACGGGGGAGCCGTCCCGCGACGGTCCGTACCTGTGTGCGATCGAGGGCCGCGAAGTGCGTGAGGTCGGGGTTCCCGCCCCGCTCGGCGGCGGGCCGCAGCGCGAGGGGCAGCGCGTAGGGCCCGGAACGCAGCAGGGTACGTACCCGCACGGGCAGCCCGTCGAAGACGCCCCGGGCCCCCACCCGCACGGCGTCGTCGGCGGCCTTCCGCTCACCGGCGGGCACATCGGCCTTGACCACCAACGCGGCCTCACCAGCGGTACGTTGCCCAGCAAGCGACCGCCGCAACGCCGCATCCCCGATCGCGCCCGAGTAGGCGGTGAGCGAGGCCAGCACGGTAGTGGTCAGCAACACGGTGAGCAGGGCGGCCCCAAGAAGCGCGCGATAAACCCAGGCCCGCAGCCCAACAAACCGCAACAAGCCCGCAGGCAACCCGCGTTCCCCCACCAAACCCCCCGGTTTCCACCACACGGCCCGGGGCGCGATGAGACGCCGGGGGCGTGTGGGTGCAGGTGGGCATTGTAGGACTGAGGTTGGTCGCTTGTGATCGAAAGCCAGGCGTTTTTTGATCCCACAGTTTCGACTTGCCACCTCACCTCGCGCGATATATTCGATCATGTACACTGATACATCATTTGATGTATACAGAGGTGAGGCTCATGAGCAGAACGGTCATCGATCTCGACGACGACGCCCTGGAAGCCGCAGCGAAGGAGCTGGGCACTTCCACGAAGCGGGACACCATCAACACCGCCCTGCGCGAGATCGTCGCCCGCAATCGCCGCCTGCGTGCCCTGCACGAGCTGCAGGATCTCGCGGACGAAGGTGCCCTCGACGTCGAACTCCTCCTGGACAAGCGCAACTACCGAGGTGGTCCCGCCCGGTGAGCGTGGCCGACTACCTCATCGACACGTCGGCCCTGGCTCGCGTACTGCTGCGACAGGCAACCGAAGAGTGGGAACAGCGGATGGGCGCCGGACTGATCGCCTTGTGCGACCTCACCGAACTGGAAGTCCTCTACTCCGCACGTTCCGTGAAAGACCGCGAGGCCATCCAGAAACGTCTGAACCAGTTCACCTGGTGCCCCATGCCCGACGGCATCCATCGCCGAGCCCGAGTTGTCCAACGCGAGCTCACCGCCAAGGGTGAGCACCGCAGCGCCGGAGCCGTCGACCTTCTCGTGGCCGCAGCCGCGGAAGAAGCGGGACTCGCGCTGCTGCACTACGACAGTGACTTCGAAACCATCGCCCGCACCACAGGCCAGCCGGTCCGACGGATCGACCTCAGGTAGCCGGTCGGTTCGGATATCCACCCGCACTACCGAGTGAGCTTGCCGCGCCCGGCGATTCCGACGCCGGGGCACGGCACACGTCGCGGCGCGGCGAGAAAATGCCCCTGAGCTCTGCCAGCCGGTGGCGATCTTCACGCGCGCGGCGAAGGCACGCTGACTTGGCCGGCGGAACAACCGCGACATCCACGAAGATTCGTAAGCGCCGGGCCTCTCGGCTACTGCGACCCGTAGTTGTCGGCGCCGACGTTGTCAGTGCTGACTCTTAGAGTCCCGGTATGGCGATATTCCGGTCCAGCTACTCGCTCAGGCTCATGGTCGAAGAAGCGCGAAAACTCACCGAGCACGCTGGCGTGCGTGAACGGATCGACGCGGTGCTGCGCATCATGGGCGATGGCTTCGGCGGGACGTACGGCAAGGGAAGACCGCTGGTGGACGCCCTGGAAGATGTGGCCCAACAGTGCCTACTCCATGAGGAGTTCGCGCTAGCTCAGCGCTTCCAGAGGTTCGCCGGCTACGCGGGCGGCAAACTCTTCCTTGACACCATTGAGAATTACTACGATGCGGAGGCGCGGCAGCGGAGCGAGGAGTTCATGCGGCGAATGGCGGCAATGGGTACAGAGCGCGCCGTGTCCGTCCTGGAGGCGCTGCGCGCCGAGAATCCCGATGCGAGTGTCACCGACGCCCTTGCTCTCTTCCGCGGCATCGCCCGGTCCACCGGCCATCTGGGTATCGGAGACGGCGAGGGTGGAATCCAACTGTCCACCAAGTACCTCAAGCGCCTCCAGGCGTACGGGCACATGGAACTGATCCTGCGGGATCTGCCCCGGCCGGCCTCCGCCGAAACCGCCCGGATGATGAGCGAGTTCCTGGAAGATGCGGATGCTGGAATGCTGGCTCAGTTGCTTGAACTGCGGGCCAGGCGGGCGGGCCTCGCCTCCCTGCGTGCCGCAGTGAACCGCCCTGAGAGCTCTGAGGGTGCCCTCCACTCCTGCCTGAGGAATCAGGAGTGGATCTTCGGCGGTGCCTTCGTGGCTGAGCTGGCCCGCCGCCAGTACACCCCGGACACCATTCTCGACATTCCGCTGCTGCGAGGGGACGGCTCATTGCAGGTAGTGGAACTCAAGCGCGCCAACATCGAGAAACTGGTCATCCGACCCAGCGGCCAACTCATGCTGGGCGCCCCGGTCCACCAGGCGGTCTCACAGGCGCAGAACTACCTACGGACTCTGGACGAGGGCCGTGAAGCCATCCTCGCGCGATACGGAGTCGACACGCGCAGGGCCTCTGCCACAGTCGTGATCGGGCATCCGCAGTACGTGAGTGAGGGGATCACGCCCCAGCAGGTAGCGGACACGCTGCGAACCTACAACACGCATATGGCGCGCATAGAAGTGATCACCTACGAGACCTTGCTGGATTCCGCGGAGCGGTTGCTGGCGCTCTCGGCGGACGAGCAGAGCTCCGGCCCAGTTGACGGACACACGGCATGAACGACCACTCTCCCGCGATCGAGCCGCTCCTGGCGAGACTCTGCGGTGGCGCCATCAGCGGCAAGGACTACGTCGGCTACTTCATGAACGAGCACGGCGAGGAACTCGTCTTCGCCCAGCGGCGGGGCGACAAGACCGCCCGGCTCTGGCACAGCGACGTGGACTGGAAGATGGTCCGGGTCGGTGATCATTCGATACGACTCGACGGAGCCATGGAAGGGGTGATCACTGTGGCCGACCTGATCATCGACCGCTCTGAGGCGACATGGTTGTCCTCCTGCCTGGCAGCCTCCCGCCATCTGCGCCCGGGGCGCGCTTGAGTCGTACAGAAGCAGGCCCGCCAGGTCGATCCCGTAGGCACCCGGCCTGGTGTTTGTCTGCCGCGGTGGTGGGATTCGAGCCCGATGACCTTTAGGTCCCGAATTACTAGCCGTTCTTGGCGAGGGCTCGCGGGGTACTCCGCTGTACGCACGACAGAGGCCCATTCACAATCCCGTGAATGGGCCTCTGACCTGTGTCGGGGTGGCGGGATTTGAACCCACGACCTCTTCGTCCCGAAGCAACTTGGGTGGGGGTGGCGCCTTGGGCTGGTGTGGCTTTCGCCTGCGTTGATGGTCCGCAGACGTTCGCGGGCGTCCGCCGCTGTTCGTGGGCGTTGTCACGCAGTTAGACACTCACCGTCCGATCGCACGATACGGCAAAGGCACGGTCTGGTCTGGGTTGATCCAGTAGAGAATGCACAGTGGACGTAGCTGCGGAACTGCGGGCTCTTACGGCCTCTTTGGCGCGAGAAGAGGGGGTCTTCGGCCGTGTGGTCGAGGAGGCCGGCGGATCCGTTCCGGAACTCGTCCGCCGAGTTGTCGGGCCGGAGACCTGAGGCAGCGGGTCGTGATCGGCTACACCACGGCCGGGGACACGACCGTGGCAAGCCGGTGCGGCTAGCGCAACAGCCACGCCGCGTGTTTGTCCCGGGCTGCCTGGGCGAGGACTCCACGGAGTGCTTCCCTTGTCCGGCCGCGTGTCTTGACGGCGTGACAGTTCGGGCAGAGGGCGACCATCTGTGAGGGGTGGTCACGGCCTCCGGCGGCGATCTCTTCTACGTGGTCGACTTCGAGGATTGGCCGCCCGTCGTCGGTCAAGTCGTCCGGCTGTCCGGGACACCTGGGGTTCTCGCACCGGCCGTCGCATCTGATGAGGACGGCTTCGCGGGCTTGCGAGATGCGCACCGGCCGGGAGTTGGTACCGCTGGAGCGCTTTCCTCTTGTAGCAGCCTCACGGTGCTCGGCTGCCTCAACGAGTCTGCGGTACTCGGTGCCCCGGTTCGGATGCGGCGCCGGTTCCGCGCGGGGCGGGGGTACGTCAGGCACTCGGGCAAGCCGCTCGCATCGGGCGTGCCGAGGTGAGCCGATGGGGACTCCGCTCTTGCCGCAGACCGGGCACGGCTTGTCGCTCGCGACCGGCAGGTCCCTTCGAGCCGCCGGAACGGTCGGTGATGTGTGTGCGGGTTCCTCTCTCGGGAGCCGTGCAGGTGTCTGGGGTAGATCGGGGGCGGGTTCATCCGGCCGGGCTCGCGCCTCCATCTCTGCGCGGGCAGCGAGTTGGGCCCGGTAGACCTCGTCCAGTGCGCCCCGTACGCGGCGGGGCTTCTTCTTCGGCTGCTTCTGCGGCTTGCTGGTGAGAGGCGGGGTCTGGGCCTTGGGCTGCTTTTGCTTCCGAGGCTTCTGCCCTTTCCCGCCTTCCGCCTGGGGCCTCCTGTTGATCCGGATGAGGTCCCGTCGCATTTCGCGGGTGACCAGCCTGCGCTTCGGCAGGCGTCCACCTTCAGGCAGTGCGGCTGCCTCGCTCTTGTGGCTTCCGGCCTTCTCCTTGGCCTTGTTCAGGGCTTGACGGCGCACTTCGGCCTGCTCTGCGATGCGGGCGGCATCGCTTGCCCTTCGCGCTTCGACCTCTTCGGCAGAGAGTCTGGGTGCGCGGGCTAGGGCTTCGGCGATTCTCTTGCTCGACGCCATATCACCTTCCTTTCGTGCCTTCACCTGGTGTCGCACCAGGCCCACCTGAGTGGTCTCGACTGCGAGCGAAGGTGTTCCAACCGTCCGGGCCCGCGCGGCGCTGCCGCGTTCGGTGGCGAAGGCCCTCACCTCCTCTCATAAGGGCGGGAGGTGGTGTACGGCCTCTATGTAGTTCTCACGTATCAGCGCCTCCGGGATGGGTCATGTCCCCCTGGAGTGTTTTGCCCGGGGCCGTTGTCGTGTGCGGTGCCCGGACAGCACCGTGGTTCCCCGTGGTTTCCCGCTGGATCGGGCACGGATGGGGCATGTGCACCTTCTGACCGGTAGCTCTATAGGGATCGGTCGACAGGGGTCGTAGGGGTTACTTTTTGGTCCCTGCGGGTGGTTGTTGGTCATGGTCGGTTGCAGAGGTTGTTGTACTTCGCTGCTGTACAGCTTGGGTAGCTAGGCGGGCGTTGGCGAGGTTGTTGCGGCTGTTCAGGGTGTCGGGGTGGGTGTCGCCTAGCACCTGTTCGCGCTGGGCGAGAGTGGCCTCCAGCAGGGGGATGGCCCGTCCCAGATCCTCCAACGCGTAGTAGGCGCTGGCGAGGTTGTTGCGGCTGCGCAGGGTGTCGGGGTGGGTGTCGCCCAGCACCTGTTCGCGCTGGGCGAGAGTGGCCTCGTGCAGGGGGATGGCGCGTCCCGGATCCCCCGCCGCCCGGTAGGCGCTGGCGAGGTTGTTG
>NZ_LGDW01000021.1 GCF_001280005.1 Streptomyces sp. NRRL WC-3618
CCACCGCCCCACCCACCCCACCGCCGGAGGCAAACCCGCAGGTCAGACCGATTGTCAGTGCCGAGGTGCAGGATGGACGCATGGTCAGCTCCGCACACCGAGCCCTCGACGGCTTCTCCCCCGCGACCAGCGGCTGGTTCACGGGGGCCTTCTCCGCGCCCACCGCCGCCCAGGCCGGCGCGTGGCGGGCCATCGGAGAGGGGTCGGACGTGCTGGTGGTCGCCCCGACCGGCTCCGGCAAGACCCTGGCGGCGTTCCTCGCCGCACTCGACCAGCTCACCTCGACGCCCCCGCCCGCCGACCCCCACAAACGCTGCCGCGTGCTGTACGTGTCACCGCTCAAGGCACTCGCGGTCGACGTGGAACGCAACCTGCGCAGCCCCCTCACCGGCATCCGTCAGGAATCCGTACGCCTGGGCCTGCCCGAGCCCGAGGTCAAGGTGGGCATCCGCTCCGGCGACACCCCGCCCGCCGAGCGCCGCGCCCTGGCCACCCGACCGCCGGACATCCTGATCACCACCCCCGAGTCGCTGTTCCTGATGCTGACGTCGGCCACGCGCGACGCCCTGACGGGCGTGGAGACGGTGATCCTCGACGAGGTGCACGCGGTCGCGGGCACCAAGCGCGGCGCGCATCTCGCGCTCTCCCTGGAGCGGCTGGACGAGCTGCTGCCGAAGCCCGCCCGGCGCATCGGCCTCTCCGCCACCGTCCGCCCGGTCGACGAGATCGCGCGTTACCTCTCCCCCCACCGCAAGGTGGAGATCGTCCAGCCCACGTCCGACAAGGAGTTCGACCTCTCGGTCGTCGTCCCGGTGGAGGACCTGGGTGAACTGGGCGGCTCCCCGGTGGCCGACGCGAACGACGGGGCCGAACGGCCGTCCATCTGGCCCCATGTCGAGGAACGGATCGCCGACCTCGTCCAGGCGCACCGTTCGACGATCGTGTTCGCCAACTCCCGCCGCCTCGCGGAGCGCCTGTGCAACCGGCTCAACGAGATCGCGTACGAGCGGGCCACCGGCGAGCCCCTCGCCGAACACCACGCTCCCGCCGAGCTGATGGGCGGCTCGGGCGCGGCCCAGGGCGCCCCTGTGGTCATCGCCCGGGCCCACCACGGCTCGGTCTCCAAGGAACAGCGCGCGCTCGTCGAGGAAGACCTCAAGGCGGGCCGGCTACCTGCCGTGGTGGCCACCTCCAGCCTCGAACTGGGCATCGACATGGGCGCCGTGGACCTGGTCATCCAAGTCGAGTCGCCCCCATCCGTGGCCTCCGGTCTGCAGCGCGTCGGCCGTGCCGGGCACCAGGTGGGCGCGGTCTCGACGGGCGTCGTCTTCCCCAAGTACCGAGGCGACCTCGTCCAGGCGGCCGTGGTCACCGAGCGCATGCGCACCGGTTCCATCGAGTCCCTGCGGGTTCCCGCCAATCCCCTGGACGTTCTCGCCCAGCAGCTCGTCGCGATGGTGGCGCTGGACACCTGGCAGGTCGACGATCTGCTGGCCACCGTCCGGCGCGCGGCGCCCTTCGCCTCCCTCCCGGAGTCGGCGTTCACGGCGGTCCTGGACATGCTCGCGGGCCGCTATCCGTCCGACGCGTTCGCGGAGTTGCGCCCGCGCGTGGTGTGGGACCGCGTGGCCGGCACCGTGACCGGCCGCCCTGGCGCGCAGCGGCTCGCAGTGACGTCCGGGGGCACGATTCCCGACCGAGGGCTCTTCGGGGTGTTCCTCGCCGGATCCGACCCCAAGAAGGGCGGCGGCCGCGTCGGCGAGCTGGACGAGGAGATGGTGTACGAGTCCCGCGTGGGGGACGTCTTCACCCTCGGCACGAGCTCCTGGCGTATCGAGGACATCACCCGCGACCGCGTCCTGGTGTCCCCGGCTCCCGGAGTCCCCGGCCGCCTTCCTTTCTGGAAGGGCGACCAGTTGGGCCGCCCGCTCGAACTGGGCCGCGCGGTGGGCGCGTTCCTGCGCGAGGTCGGTTCCCTGTCCGAGGAAGACGCCCGCCTCCGGCTCCTCGCCGCCGGGCTCGACACCTGGGCGGCCGGCAACGTGCTCTCCTACCTGGCCGAACAGCGTGAGGCCTGCGGCCACATCCCGGACGACCGGACCATCGTCGTGGAGCAGTTCCGCGACGAACTCGGCGACTGGCGGGTCGTCGTCCACTCCCCCTTCGGCGCCCAGGTCCACGCCCCGTGGGCACTCGCCCTCGGCGCCCGCCTCTCCGAGCGGTACGGCATGGACGCCCAGGTCATGCACGCCGACGACGGCATCGTGCTGCGCCTCCCCGACGCCGACCTGATGAGCCTGGACCTGCTGGACCAAGAGCCGATGAGGACCGGCACGGAGTATGACTCCGAGCAAGCCCCCGTAGGCGCGGCGGACGTGGCCTTCGACAAGGGCGAGGTCAATCAGATCGTCACCGACCAGGTGGGCGGCTCGGCCCTGTTCGCGGCCCGTTTCCGCGAGTGCGCCGCCCGGGCCCTGCTGCTGCCGCGCCGCAGTCCCGGCAAGCGCACCCCACTGTGGCAGCAGCGCCAGCGGGCCTCCCAACTGCTCCAGGTGGCAAGCGAGTTCGGTTCCTTCCCCATCGTTCTCGAAGCGGTCCGCGAATGCCTCCAGGACGTCTTCGACGTGCCCGGGCTCGTGGAGCTGATGGGCGACATCGAGTCCCGCAAGGTGCGCCTCGTGGAGGTCGCCACCCCGGAGCCCTCTCCCTTCGCCCGTTCCCTCCTCTTCGGCTACGTCGCCCAGTTCCTGTACGAGGGCGACTCGCCGCTGGCCGAGCGGCGGGCCGCCGCCCTGTCGCTGGACTCCCGGCTGCTGGCCGAGCTGCTCGGCCAGGCGGAGCTGCGCGAGCTGCTCGACGCCGAGGTACTGACCGAACTGGAGCGAGAACTCCAGTGGCTCACCGAGGACCGACGCGCGAAGGACGCCGAAAGCGTCGCGGACCTGCTGCGTCTGCTCGGCCCGCTCACCGACGTCGAGCTGGCCGAGCGCGGCGCCGATCCGCAGTGGGCCCGGGAACTGGCAGGCGCCCGCCGCGCGATCCGGGTCCGCGTGGGCGGCGCCGACCACTGGGCGGCGATCGAGGACGCGGGGCGCCTGCGGGACGCGCTCGGCACGGCACTGCCGGTCGGCGTCCCGGAGGCCTTCACCGAACCGGTCAAGGATCCCCTGGGCGACCTCCTCGCCCGCCACGCCCGCACCCACGGCCCGTTCACCTCCGCCACGGCGGCAGCCCGTTTCGGCCTGGGCGTGGCGGTCACCGAGGGCGCGCTTCAGCGGCTTGCGGCGAACGGCCGCGTCGTACAGGGGGAGTTCCACCCGGCGGGCATCGGCCAGGAGTGGTGCGACGCGGCCGTGCTGCGCCGGCTTCGGCGCCGCTCCCTGGCCGCCCTGCGGCACGAACTGGAACCGGTGCCGCCCGCGGCGCTCGCACAGTTCCTGCCGCAGTGGCAGCACATCGGCAAGGGCCACGGGCTGCGCGGCATCGACGGACTGGTGCGCGCGGTCGAGCAGTTGCAGGGCGCCTCCGTGCCGGCGTCCGCCCTGGAGAAGCTGGTCCTGCCGTCCCGGGTGGCGAACTACGCCCCCGCGATGCTCGACGAGCTCACGGCAGCCGGGGAGATCGTCTGGGCCGGGGCGGGCGCCCTCCCCGGCAAGGACGGCTGGGTCTCCCTGTACCTGGCGGACACGGCCCCGCTGCTCCTGCCACCACCCCACCCCCTGGAACCCACCGCACTCCACCAGTCCGTCCTCGACGCCCTCACCGGGGGGTACGGGCTCTTCTTCCGCCAGATCGCCGACCAGGTCCGCGCCACCACACATCCGGACGTCACGGATCCCCAACTGGCCGACGCCGTCTGGGACCTGGCCTGGTCGGGCCGGCTCACGAACGACACACTCACCCCGTTGCGCTCCCTCCTCGGCTCCGGCCGCACAGCGGGCTCGACGGCGCACCGGGCGAAACGCACCGTCCCGCGCGGCCGGTACGGCTCACTGACGGCCGCCGCCCGCCCCGCCTCTCGCAGCGGTCCCCCGACCGTCGCCGGCCGCTGGTCCCTGCTCCCCGGGCATGAGCCCGACCCCACCGTCCGCGCCCACGCCCTGGCTCGCACCCTGCTCGACCGCCACGGGGTGGTGACCAGAGGTGCCGTTTCCGCGGAGGGCGTCGAGGGCGGCTTCTCAGCCGTGTACCGCATCCTCTCCGCCTTCGAGGACAGCGGCCAGGCCCGTCGCGGTTACGTGGTGGAGGGCCTCGGCGCCGCCCAGTTCGCCATGGACGGCGCCGTGGACCGCCTCCGGGCAACAGCGAACGCCCGGGACCGCGGCGACTCCCGGCCCGCTCCGGTCTTCGGCACCGGCACTGCCGACGCACACGACGCCTCATTCCCCGCCGACCACGGCTTCGCCGAGGACTTCGACCCCGACTTCAGCTCCGCGTTCCCTCACGCCCCCGCAGCACAGACCAGGCACGCCTCCGCCCGGGGTTTCGCCGGGAATGCCGGGTCCGGGGCCTCCTCCTCCGCGACCACCCGTGCCGTCGTCCTCGCGGCCGCCGATCCGGCGAACGCGTACGGTGCCGCGCTCCCCTGGCCCGAACCCCCGACCGACGCCGGTCACAAGCCGGGCCGCAAGGCCGGTTCGCTGGTGGTGCTGGTCGACGGAGAGCTGGCGCTCTATATGGAGCGCGGCGGCAAAACACTGCTGGCCTGGCCCTCCGAACCGGACGGCCGGCCCACCGAGGACCCCAGGCTGCTCGCGGCGGCGGAAGTCCTCGGCGCAGCGGCCCGCGCGGGTTCCCTCGGCACGGTCACGGTGGAAAGGGTCAACGGCGCCTCTGCCCTGACCTCGCCCTTCGGGGCCCTCCTGGAGGGAGCGGGCTTCATCGCGAACCCCCGCGGACTGCGCCTGCGCGCCTGAGCGAAGGCCGCTTGCCACCCCGGCATGCCACCCTGGACCCATGCCCGAAGGTGACACGGTCTGGCAAGCCGCGTGGCGACTGCACGACGCGCTCGCCGGCAAAACGCTGACCCGCTGCGACCTCCGGGTGCCCCGGTACGCCACGGCCGACCTCACCGGCCGCACCGTCCTCGAGATCATCCCCCGCGGCAAGCACCTCCTCACCCGCGTCGAGGGCGGCCTGACCCTCCACTCCCACCTGCGGATGGACGGATCCTGGAAGGTGTACGAGAACGGCCGGCGCTGGAGCGGCGGCCCGTCGCACCAGATCCGGGCGATCCTCGGCACCACGGACCGCACCGCCGTCGGCTACCGCCTCCCCGTACTCGAACTTCTGCGCACCACCGACGAACACCGGGCCGTCGGCCACCTCGGCCCCGACCTCCTGGGCCCGGACTGGGACCCCGACCAGGCTCTCGCCAACCTCCTGGCGGACCCCGCCCGCTCTCTCGGCGAAGCGCTGCTCGACCAGCGCAATCTCGCGGGCATCGGCAACGTCTACAAGAGCGAGCTGTGCTTCCTTCTGGGCGCCACACCGTGGCTCCCCCTCGGCGATCTGCCCGCCGACCGTGCCACGATGCTGCCCGGGCTTGCGAAGAAACTCCTCGAAGCCAACCGGGACCGCCCGGTCCGCAGTACGACAGGACGGCGCGGCCAGAACCTGTTCGTGTACGGCCGCGCCCCCCGTCCCTGCCTGCGCTGCGGCACCCCTATCCGCGTCGCCGACCAGGGCGACGGTTCCCGCGAACGCCCCACCTACTGGTGCCCGACCTGCCAACTGGGCCCGGCACCCGCCCCCGGCGCCACCCGAGCACGCCGGAAGTCATCCCCGTACATCTGACACCGCATCCGCACCCGCCCACCGCGCAACGACCACCACGCCCGGGCCGCCCGGACCCGACCCCGCACGGTAATTGACGACCCGTCAGGAATTCTCGTACCGTCCCCCCATGCCCGTACAGGCGTACGACCTCACCGGACGCACCGCATTCGTCACCGGGGCTGCCAGCGGCATCGGACGCGCGTCCGCCGTACTCCTCGCCGAAGCCGGCGCCGCGGTGCACTGCGCCGATCGGGACGCGCGGGGACTGCACGAGACGGCGACGCTGATCAAGGACATGGGCGGCACGGCCCGTATCCACCACCTGGACGTCACCGACCGGGCCCAGGTCCGGCAGGCCGTGGCCGCGTGCGAGCGGCTGGACGTGATGGCGGCGGTGGCCGGGATCATGCACAGCAGCTCCGTGCTGGAGACCCGCGACGAGGACCTCGACCGCGTCCTGGGCGTCAACTTCAAGGGCGTGCTGTACGCCTGCCAGGAGGCGGCCCGCCTGATGATCTCCCGGAACACGGGGGGCAGCATCGTCACCATGGCCTCGGGCGCCGTCGACACAGGCGGCCCCGGCCTGCTCTGCTACGGAGCGGCGAAGGCAGCGGTCGTCCAGTTGACGAAGACGCTGGCCGCCGAGATCGGGCGCCACGGCATCCGCGTCAACGCCGTCGCGCCGGGTTGGATCCGTACGCCGATGACCGACCGCCACGACAGCGAGGCGCAGGCGCGCACCGAGGCACGGATGGCCCGGATGGCGCCGCTGGGCAGAGTCGGCGAACCGGAGGAGATCGCCCATGCGGTGCTGCACCTTGCGTCCGACGCGTCGGCGTTCACCACGGGCCAGATCCTCCGCCCGAACGGCGGCGTGGCGATGCCCTGGTAGCCCCCGCAGCGACACCCCCGCCACCCGGCCCACGCACCGCCCTCGTGGTCCCAGCGCCCCGAACCGACCGAGCAGCCTTCGGCACACAGTGCACCGGCAGCAGACTCAGCCCCCACCCCCCGGCCGCGACCGCCCCCTCGATCACCCCCGCCCCGGGCGCCAGCGCGAGCCGCAGGACGGCCCACCACCACACGGCCCCGAGCCCCAGCAGCGCCCCCCAGCGCACTGTCCGCACTGCCATGGCTCACCTCCAGCCCCACGCTAGAACGCCACCCTCAACCGCGAACAGGGCGCATCACCGGCACAGAGGCGCACCGCCTTCTCAGAGCCGGCCGCCCGGTATGTCCGCGCGCACCCGCCTCCGAGTCCACCATGAGCGCCCGGCAACCCACCGGCAAGCGGACCAGGGAAGCAACGAGGACCGTGCGCACACGCGAAAACCCCGACCGCGCCCCTCCGGGTCTCCCCGGAGAAGCCCCGGCCGGGGCTCTCACACACTCAACTTCCGTGCACCCTCAGGCGGCGACGACATCCACCGCCTCGGCGGGCGCCTTGATGGTCACCCGTTCCGGTGGCACACCTGCCACCGATACGGAACCCAGCATGGGACGCACCGGTGCGGGCACAGGTTCGTTGGCCGCAGCAGACTGGGCCAGCTCGGCGAGGGCGAGCTCGTCGCTCACTTCCCGCATGAGCTCGGACATCCGTACGTCCAGCGCGTCGCAGATAGCGGACAGCAGTTCGGAGGATGCCTCCTTCTGCCCCCGCTCCACCTCGGAGAGATAGCCGAGTGAGACTCGGGCGGACGAGGAGACTTCGCGCAGAGTACGGCCCTGGCGCTGGCGCTGCCGACGCAGCACGTCACCCAGCAGGCGACGGAGCAGAATCATCGGTGGCTCCCTCCTCGGACCGCGTAGCCGCATCCTTCACGCCCCACCGTACCGCCTTGCGCCGCGGCCGTGCGGGGAGCGATGTCGTGTTCACTCAGGGCTGCAAACATCAAGTCCCCCCGTTCTGTTCCGTATCCTGTGCCCGCTCGTTCCCGGTCCGTTCGCCCGCAATCCCCTCCAGGAGGAGTGCGAGTACGCTCCGTACACTCTCCATACGAATTTCCGCCCGGGAGCCGTTCAACCGCAGCGACGCCACTTTTCCGCCACCTTCGGCGCCGGCATCCGCTGCGAAAGGGCCGTCCACGGCCACGAAAACCGTCCCGACGGGCTGTCCGTCCTGCGGTTCCGGGCCGGCGACACCGGTGGTCGCGATGCCCCAGTCGGCACCGAGAATCCTGCGCGCTCCTGCCGCCATCTGGGCCGCGACCTGCGGATCCACCGCTCCTCGTGCGGCCAGCAGGGTGGCGTCGACACCGAGCACCTGGTGCTTCAGTTCGGTTGCGTAGGCCGTCACCGCGCCCCGGAACGCCTGGGAGGCTCCGGGCACCGATGTGATCTCCGCCGCAACCAGACCGCCCGTGAGGGATTCCGCGACAGCGAGCGTCTCGCCCCTCACCGTCAGTAGTCTCACCACGTCGGCGGCGGTGGAACTCACCGTTCCGCCTCCACCGACGCGGCCTCGCGCGCGGCGATTCCCTGGTTCCGCAGCACAATGGCCTGTCTTACGTAGTCGAGGCCGGTCGCCACCGTCAGTACGACTGCCGCAGCCATCACCCAGAACCGCAGAGTCGCCAGTGGACCCGTCAGCGCCAGCACGTACATCCCGACCGCCACGCCCTGTATGAGCGTCTTGAGCTTGCCGCCGCGGCTCGCGGGAATGACGCCGTAGCGGATCACGACGAAGCGCAGCAGCGTGATACCGAGCTCACGGCCGAGGATCACACCGGTCACCCACCACGGCAGATCACCGAGCACGGAGAGACAGAGCAGCGCCGCCCCCATGATCGCCTTGTCGGCGATGGGGTCGGCGATCTTCCCGAAGTCGGTGACGAGGTCGTACGTACGCGCGAGATGCCCGTCGAAGATGTCGGTGATCATGGCGACGGCGAAGGCCGCCCAGGCGAGCGAGCGCCACGCCGGGTCGTATCCGCCGTCCGCCAGCATCAGGGCCACGAAACCCGGCACCAACAGCAAGCGGATCATCGTAAGAATGTTCGCGATGTTCCAGAGGCTGGCCTGATTGACGGCCGCGGCGCCCAGCTTCCCGCCGCGCACCACCTTCGTACCCCCCTGGTCACCAGAGACCCGGGAGTCGCCGGACCCCACAGCGGGGCCGGAGGGCCCAGAGGCGGCCGTTGAGCCGGCGGCCCCGGCGGCGCCCACCGTGCCGGGCACGCTTTTGGCGTTCCGCGCACTGGGGGGGCCGCTCGCTGCGGATGCCGGGACTCCCGTCATCTGGCTGCCTCCTCTGACGCGGAACGCGCGTGCGAGCCGAGCGAGCCCGGAAGCAGCTCGGCCACCAGGTCGACACCTTCCGTACCGACCACCTTCGCCTCGACCATACGGCCGACCCTCAGCTCCTCGCCGCCCGTGAGGCCGGCGAAGTCCGCGAAGTTGGTGAACAGCACCTGGCCGTCCGTCTCGGGGGCCTGGTGCGCGCCACGGCCGTACGCGCCCTCCTCACCGCCCGCCGACTCGACCAGCACGTGCACCGTCTCGCCGACACGCTCCTCCGCGCGCTGCGAGACCAGTTCCTCGGCCAGCCGCGAGACCCGGGCGAGCCGGGCCGCGACGACGTCCTCATCCAGCTTGTTCTCGTACGTCGCCGCTTCCGTGCCGTCCTCGTCGGAATAACCGAAGACTCCGATGGCGTCCAGGCGCGCGTTGGTCAGGAACCGTTCGAGCTCCGCCAGGTCGGCCTCGGACTCACCGGGGAAGCCCACGATGAAGTTGGACCGCACACCGGCCTGCGGCGCCTTGCTCCGAATGGTGTCGAGCAGTTCCAGGAAGCGGTCGGTGTCGCCGAAGCGCCGCATCGCGCGCAGCACGTCGGGCGCGGAGTGCTGGAAGGAGAGGTCGAAGTAGGGGGCGACCTTGGGGGTCGACGTCAGTACGTCGATGAGTCCCGGGCGCATCTCGGCGGGCTGGAGGTAGCTCACGCGCACGCGCTCGATGCCGTCGACCTCCGCGAGCTCGGGCAGCAGCGACTCCAGCAGGCGGATGTCGCCCAGGTCCTTGCCGTACGAGGTGTTGTTCTCGGAGACCAGCATGACCTCCTTGACGCCCTGCTCGGCGAGCCACCTGGTCTCGTTCAGTACGTCGCTCGGGCGCCGCGAGATGAAGGAGCCGCGGAAGGACGGGATGGCGCAGAAGGTGCAGCGCCGGTCGCAGCCGGAGGCCAGTTTCACCGAGGCCACGGGCGCGCCGTCGAGCCGCCGGCGCAGCGGCGCACGGGGGCCGGAGACCGGAGCGACACCTGCGGGGAGATCGGCGGGCGCCTCGGCCGGTTCCACCGGCGCGGCGACCGGGCCGGCGTCAGCGTCCGTGACCGAACCGTGCCCCGGAAGAGCGACCCCCGCACCGGCACCCTGGCGCTCGGCCGGACTGATCGGCAGCAGCTTGCGCCGGTCGCGCGGGGTGTGTGAGGCGTGGATGCCGCCGTTCAGAATGGTCCGGAGGCGGTCGGAGATGTCGGCGTAGTCGTCGAAGCCGAGCACACCGTCGGCCTCGGGCAGCGCCTCGGCGAGTTCCTTGCCGTAGCGCTCGGCCATGCAGCCCACCGCCACGACGGCCTGGGTTCTGCCGTGCCCCTTGAGGTCGTTGGCCTCCAGGAGGGCGTCGACGGAGTCCTTCTTGGCGGCCTCGACAAAGCCACAGGTGTTGACGACGGCGACGTCCGCATCCTCGGCGTCCTCCACGAGTTGCCAGCCGTCCGCCTCCAAGCGGCCTGCGAGCTCCTCCGAGTCCACCTCGTTACGGGCGCAGCCAAGGGTGACGAGTGCGACGGTACGGCGTTCAGGCATGGGCTCAAGACTACTTCGTCCCACTGACACCCCACGTCGACGGGGCTGGCCGTCTTGGCCAGCCCCGTACCTGTCAATCCCAAAAGCGTGGTACCTCTCAGCCGACCTCGGGGTCGCCCTTCGTGTACGTGAGCCGTTCCACGGCCCCCGGCTGGAACTCGTCCTCGATCTTCTTGCCGTTCACGTAGAGCTGGATGGCGCCCGCGTCGCCCAGGACGAGGTTGATCTCCTCGTTGTCCTGGAAGGTCTGGGACTGGCCCTTCTTGAGCAGGCCGTCGAAGAGCTGCCGGCCGTTGTGGTCCTTGGCGAAGATCCAGCTGCGTCCGTTCGCGGCGCTCACCTGGACGGTCACCTTGTCGCGCGGCGCCGCCGCGATCGCGCTGTCCGACGGTTCCGGCTTCGGGTCGGCGGGCTTGTCCTTCTTGGGCGTGGGCGAGGCCGGCTCGCTGGCCTTGGGCGTGGCGCCCTCGGCGGCCTGCGCACGCGTGTTCTGGTCGCCGTCGCCGCCCTTGACCATCGTGAAGCCGGCGAAGCCGATCACCGCGACGATCGCGGCGACCATCGCCGCGGTCCAGTTCGGGCCGCGTCGCTCGGGGCGGATGCGTTCCGCCTCGAACAGGGGCGCGGCCGGAGTCGGCGCCGGACGCCCGCCGTGGGCGTCGGCGAACTGCGCGAGCAGCGGGTCGGGGTCGAGGTGGACGGCACGGGCGAGGGTCCGGATGTGCCCGCGCGCGTAGACGTCTCCGCCGCAGGGGGCGAAGTCGTCCTGCTCGATCGCGTGCACGATGGCGATTCGGACCCGGGTGGCGGAACTGACGTCGTCGACGGTCAGCCCGGCCGCGATACGCGCCTGCTGGAGGGCGCGACCGATCGACGGGCGGGCTGCTTCCTCGCGATCGTCACCGTCTTCTTCGAACGGACGCTCGTCTTGTGGAGAGTTGCCGATGGACACGGGGGCGCCTTTCGAGCGTTTAGCCACCTGTGCTGGAGGTTCAGTTTAGGGGGGTTCGGGAAGGGTGGGGCAACTGGGCGGACGGACTTTGTACGCCATCAGAATGGCCAGGACACGCTGATGGTCAGGTCATGGAGAGCCAAGGATCTGCTGTCTCCCTCAACTTGACGTACGCGGAAGGGAAACGGTTGCTCAATGATCCCTTACGAGTGAGTCACTTTCGACCATCTGGTCGCCGCACACACGGGCGCCGACACACCGGACGACTCACTACGCGTCAGTCTCCCCACGAATCACCGCGAGCATCTCGTCCAACCCGTCGGCCTTCACAAGAACGTCACGCGCCTTGGACCCCTCGCTCGGCCCGACGATCCCCCGCGTCTCCATGAGGTCCATCAGCCGTCCCGCCTTGGCGAACCCGACCCGCAGCTTGCGCTGGAGCATCGACGTGGACCCGAACTGGCTGCTGACGACCAGTTCGGCCGCCGCGCACAGCAGTTCGAGGTCGTCGCCGATCTCCTCGTCGATCTCCTTCTTCTGCTTGGTGCCCACGGTGACGTCTTCCCGGAAGACCGGCGCCATCTGGTCCTTGCAGTGCTGCACGATCGCCGCGACCTCGTCCTCGGTCACGAACGCACCCTGCATACGGGTGGGTTTGTTGGCGCCCATCGGCAGGAACAGCCCGTCGCCCTTGCCGATCAGCTTCTCGGCGCCGGGCTGGTCGAGGATGACCCGCGAGTCGGCCAGGGACGAGGTGGCGAAGGCGAGCCTCGACGGCACGTTCGCCTTGATCAACCCGGTCACCACATCGACGGACGGCCGCTGCGTGGCGAGGACCAGGTGGATGCCGGCCGCGCGCGCGAGCTGCGTGATGCGCACGATGGCGTCCTCCACGTCCCGCGGGGCCACCATCATCAGGTCGGCCAACTCGTCGACGATCACCAGCAGATACGGGTACGGCTGCAGCTCGCGCTCACTGCCCTCGGGCAGCTTGACCTTGCCGTTCCTGATGGCCTCGTTGAAGTCGTCGATGTGCCGGAATCCGAACGCAGCCAGATCGTCGTACCGCAGATCCATTTCCCGTACGACCCACTGGAGCGCCTCCGCGGCCCGCTTCGGGTTGGTGATGATCGGCGTGATCAGGTGCGGGATGCCCTCGTACGCGGTCAGCTCGACGCGCTTGGGGTCGACGAGGACCATACGGACGTCCTCCGGAGTCGCCCGGACCATGACCGACGTGATCAGACAGTTGATACAGGACGATTTACCCGAACCGGTCGCACCTGCGACGAGCATGTGCGGCATCTTCGCCAGGTTGGCCATCACATAGCCGCCCTCGACGTCCTTGCCGAGCGCGACCAGCATCGGGTGGTCGTCCTCGGCCGCGTCGGCCAGCCTGAGCACGTCGCCCAGATTGACCATCTCGCGGTCGGTGTTGGGGATCTCGATACCGACCGCCGACTTGCCGGGGATCGGACTGATGATCCGGACGTCGGGGCTGGCGACCGCGTAGGCGATGTTCTTGGTGAGGGCGGTGATCCGCTCGACCTTCACCGCGGGGCCCAGTTCGACCTCGTAGCGCGTGACCGTCGGGCCGCGGGTGAAACCGGTGACCGCGGCGTCGACCTTGAACTCCATGAAGACGTTCGAGAGGGAGGCCACCACGATGTCGTTCGCCGCGCTGCGGGTCTTGCCGGGGCCGCCGCGCTCCAGCAGATCGAGGGATGGCAGCGAGTAGGTGATGTCCCCGGAGAGCTGGAGCTGCTCGGCGCGCGGCGGCAGGTCGCGCATCACCTCCGGCGGAGCCTTCGTGAGGTCCTGGACAGCGGCCTTGGCCGGCTCCGCTCTGAGCTTCTCCTGCTTGGGCCGCGCCCCCGGCACAGAAGCGGGCGTCGGGGCCGTCTCCGCGCGATCGCCGGCCGCGGTCACGCCCTGGGTGAGGTCGGCGACGATCGGCGAGGGCGGCATGCCGTGCAGGACGGCCCCGTCGAGCGCGGCGGCGGCAGCGGCGGCGACGTCCACGGCGTCCATCGGCCGCCCGGGATCGGGCTGGCGCACAGCGGAGCGCCTGGGGCGGCTCCGGCGCTTGGAGAGCGCCTCCTGCTCGGCGCCGTCCGGGTCATACGCCTCAGGGGCCGACCCGCGCCTGCGGGGGCCCGCGGGCAGCGACTCGCGCCACTGGTCGTCGTAGCGTTCGTCGTCCTCGGAGAACCCGTCCTCCTCCGGGTCGCGGAGGATCCCGAGCTGGATCCCGAGCTGCCGCAACCGCTGCGGGATCGCGTTGACGGGCGTCGCGGTGACGACGAGCAGCCCGAAGACGGTGAGCAGCACCAGCAGCGGTACGGCGAGGACCTCGCCCATGGTGTACGTCAGCGGGGTCGCCGCTCCCCAGCCGATGAGCCCGCCGGCGTCCCTTATGGCCTGCATGCCGTCGCTGCGCGCGGGGGCACCGCACGCGATGTGGACCTGCCCGAGCACACCGATGACGAGCGCGGACAGGCCGATGACGATCCGGCCGTTCGCGTCGGGCTTCTCGGGGTGCCTGATGAGCCGTACGGCGATGACGGCCAGCAGTATCGGCACGAGCAGGTCGAGGCGTCCGAACGCCCCGGTGACCAGCATCTCGACGAGGTCACCGACGGGGCCGCGCAGGCTGGACCAGGTGCCCGCGGCGACGATCAGCGCGAGGGCGAGCAACAGCAGTGCCACGCCGTCCTTCCGGTGTGCCGGGTCGAGGTTCTTCGCACCCTGCCCTATGCCGCGGAACACGGCACCGACACCGTGCGCGATGCCGAGCCACAGGGCGCGTACGAGGCGGTAGACACCCCCGGTGGGGCTGGGTGCCGGAGGGGGCGCGACCTTCTTCGCCGCGGCCTTTCTGGCGGGCGCCTTCTTCGCGGGGGCTTTTTTCGCCGCGGCCTTCTTCGCCGGAGCCTTCGCGGGCGCGGCTGCCTTCTTCGCGGGCGGCTTCCTGGCTGCGGAAGGACGTGAGGCCATGTGTGTGAGGTTACCGGTGGAGGCGACAGCCGACACGTGTGCCTACTGCTTCACCCGTTCGTGTCGCCGCCGCGTGAGCACGAGACTGACGCGTGCTCACGCTCAACTACGTTCGTGTACGGGTGGGTTCCGTGCCGCGAGTGGCGTCCGGAACGTGGGTCAGTTCTGCGACGGCAGCGCGGGTGCCCCGCTGCCGGTGCCGGGTTCGAGCGCGTCCAGTGCCCGGCGCAGGCCGGTCAGTTTGCGCTCGAGATGGGCCGCGGTGGCCACGGCCGCCGCGTCCGCCGACTCGTCGTCGAGCTGTTTGGACAGCGCCTCGGCCTGTTCCTCGACAGCCGCGAGCCGCGCGGACAGCTCGGCGAGCAGACCCACCGGTTCCTTGGCCGTACCGACTGCCGCCTTGCCGCCACCCTCCAGCTGCAGCCGCAACAGCGCTGCCTGCTCTCGGAGTTGGCAGTTCTTCATGTACAGCTCGACGAACACCGAGACCTTCGCCCGCAGCACCCACGGGTCGAACGGCTTGGAGATGTAGTCCACCGCGCCCGCCGCGTACCCCCGGAAGGTGTGGTGCGGACCGTGGTTGATCGCGGTGAGGAAGATGATCGGGATGTCCCGGGTCCGCTCCCGCCGCTTGATGTGCGCGGCCGTCTCGAAGCCGTCCATGCCCGGCATCTGCACGTCCAGCAGAATGACCGCGAAGTCGTCCGTCAGAAGTGCCTTGAGCGCTTCCTCCCCGGACGATGCCCGCACCAGTGTCTGATCCAACGCAGAGAGGATGGCCTCCAGCGCCAGCAGATTCTCCGGCCGGTCATCGACCAGGAGGATCTTGGCCTTCTGCACCATGGCCCGCCCTCCTCGCCCCGGCTTGGGGCCTCCCCTGTCCTCAGGACTTGAGGCAGCGCCACCGGGCGCCGCCCCAGGGGACGGCTCCCTTACGCCGTCCGTCCTCGTGCCGGTCATGGTAGCCGCACCCCGCCCGTCGCCACACCCTGTCACCGCGATGTCACTGTGCACGTAGCAGAAACGTAGCGGGAGACCAGAAGGTTCCCCGAATCCCGTACTTCTACACGGCTTCGGCCACACTGAGTCAGCAACTCCGTGTGAACACCGGGGGTTCCCGTCCTCGCGACGGAAACTCCCAGCTCAAGCGTCACTCCGGCCGCATCCACTGCTCCATCACCGTCAGCAGGTGATCGGGATCCACGGGCTTGGTCACATAGTCGGAGGCTCCCGACTCGATCGCCTTCTCCCGGTCGCCCTTCATCGCCTTGGCAGTGAGCGCGATGATCGGGAGTCCGGCGAACTGCGGCATCCTGCGGATCGCCGTGGTCGTCGCGTACCCGTCCATCTCAGGCATCATGATGTCCATCAGTACGACTGTCACATCGTCGTGCTGTTCCAGGACTTCGATGCCTTCCCGGCCGTTCTCGGCATACAGCACCGACAGCCCGTGCTGCTCCAGCACGCTCGTCAACGCGAACACGTTACGGATGTCGTCGTCGACGATCAGCACCTTCTCGCCGTCGAACCGGATCCCCCGGCGCGGCTCCTGCGCCACCTCCTGCTCACCGGCCGCCCAGTGGCCGTTCGCCCGGGAGGACGCGTTCAGCTCAGCCACCGACACAGCCCTGCGGCGCCGCCTGAAGAGCGCGGCGGGCCCGTTCTGCGCCTCCTGGTACGACCTCACCTCGGCCGGCGTCTGGATGTCCGCCCCGGCGAGCTCCGCCTCGGAGGCGAGCAGCTCACCGACCTCCAGGGAGGGCGCCAGCTGCCCGTAGCCCTGCGGGGGCAGTTCACTCGGGTGCAGCGGCAAATACAGCGTGAACGTCGAGCCCCGGCCCGGCTCGCTCTGCGCGTGGATCTCACCGCCGAGCAGCCTCGCGATCTCCCGCGAGATGGACAACCCCAGACCCGTACCGCCGTACTTGCGGCTGGTCGTGCCGTCCGCCTGCTTGAACGCCTCGAAGATCACCCGCATTTTGCTCGACGCGATACCGATGCCTGTGTCGGTCACCGAGAACGCGATCATGTCCGCGTCCGCGTCACACAGCGAACCCGCCTCCAGCAACTGCTCCCGGATGGCCACCGGAACCTCCGCGCCGGCCGGCCGGATGACGAGCTCCACCGCTCCCGAGTCGGTGAACTTCACCGCGTTGGACAACAGGTTGCGCAGCACCTGGAGCAGCCGCTGCTCGTCGGTGTGCAGCGTGGCGGGCAGATCCGGCGAGACCCGTACGGAGAAGTCGAGCCGCTTCTCCGCGGTCAGCGGACGGAAGGTGGCCTCCACGTAGTCGACGAGCTGGACGAGGGCGATACGCGTCGGGGAGACGTCCATCTTGCCCGCCTCGACCTTCGACAGGTCGAGGATGTCGTTGATCAGCTGGAGCAGGTCCGAGCCCGCCCCGTGGATCGTCTCGGCGAACTCAACCTGCTTCGGGGTGAGGTTGGTGTCCGCGTTGTCGGCGAGCAGCTTGGCCAGGATCAGCAGCGAGTTGAGCGGCGTACGCAGCTCGTGCGACATGTTGGCGAGGAACTCGCTCTTGTAGCGCATCGACACGGCGAGTTGCTCGGCGCGCTCCTCCAGGACCTGCCGCGCCTCCTCGATCTCCGTGTTCTTGACCTCGATGTCGCGGTTCTGCTGGGCCAGCAGTTCGGCCTTCTCCTCCAGCTCCGCGTTGGACGACTGCAGCGCCTTCTGCCGGTTCTCCAGCTCGGCCGAGCGCTCCCTCAGCTGCTCGGTCAGCTCCTGCGAGTTCTTCAGCAGCACCTCCGTCTTGGTGTTGACGGAGATGGTGTTGACGCTGGTCGCGATCATCTCGGCGATCTGGTTGAGGAAGTCCTTCTGGATCTGGGTGAACTGCGTGAACGACGCCAGCTCGATGACACCGAGCACCTTGCCCTCGAACAGCAGCGGCAGCACGATCACCTGCGCGGGCGGCGCCTCGCCGAGCCCGGAGGAGATCTTCAGATAGCCGCTCGGCGCGTTCTCCACAAGGATCGTGCGCTTCTCCTGGGCGGCGGTGCCGACCAGCGCCTCACCAGGCCGGAACGAGGTCGGCATGGAGCCCATGGAGTACCCGTACGAGCCGAGCATGCGCAGTTCGTACGCGTTCTCCGGGGCGCTTCCCGGGTCCTTGCCGTCGACCGTCCGCATGGCCAGGAAGAACGCGCCGTGCTGGGCGGTGACGACAGGCGTCAGCTCGCTCATGATCAGCGAGGCCACGTCGTCGAGGTCCCGGCGGCCCTGCATCAGGGCGGAGATACGGGCCAGGTTGCCCTTGAGCCAGTCCTGTTCCTTGTTGGCGATCGTGGTGTCGCGCAGGTTCGCGATCATCTTGTTGATGTAGTCCTGAAGTTCCTGGATCTCGCCGGAGGCGTCCACGTCGATCTTCAGGTTGAGGTCGCCGCGGGTCACCGCGGTCGCCACGCGCGCGATGGCACGCACCTGCCGGGTCAGGTTCCCGGCCATCTCGTTCACCGACTCGGTGAGGTCGCGCCAGGTGCCGTCGACGTCCCGCACACGTGCCTGGCCACCGAGTTGGCCCTCCGTGCCCACCTCTCGGGCGACTCGGGTGACCTCCTCCGCGAAGGACGACAGCTGATCAACCATGGTGTTGATCGTCGTCTTGAGCTCAAGGATCTCGCCGCGAGCATCAATGTCGATCTTCTTCGTCAAGTCACCCTTGGCGATGGCCGTCGTCACCATCGCGATGTTGCGCACCTGACCGGTCAGGTTGGACGCCATCCCGTTCACCGACTCGGTGAGGTCCTTCCACGTCCCGGCCACACCCGGCACCCGCGCCTGCCCGCCCAGGATGCCGTCCGTACCCACCTCACGGGCCACCTTGGTGACCTGGTCGGCGAACGAACTCAGCGTCTTCACCATGGTGTTGAAGGTGTCGGCGAGCTGCGCGACCTCGCCACGCGCCTCGATCGTCACCGTCCGCGTCAGATCGCCGTTGGCGACGGCGGCCGCGACCTGGGAGATGTTCCGCACCTGCACGGTCAGGTTGTTGGCCATCAGGTTGACGTTGTCGGTGAGGTCCTTCCAGATGCCCGTGACCCCGGAAGCGTGGGCCTGACCGCCGAGGATGCCCTCCGTACCCACCTCTCGGGCCACCCGCGTCACCTGCTCGGCGAACGACGAGAGTTGATCAACCATGGTGTTGACCGTCGTGACGAGTTCAAGAATCTCGCCCTTCGCGTCAACAGTGATCTTCTTCGACAGGTCGCCCTTGGCGACGGCCGTCGTGACCTCGGCGATGTTGCGTACCTGGATGGTCAGGTTGTTCGCCATGAAGTTCACGGACTGCGTGAGGTCCTTCCAGGTGCCGGAGACCCCCTGCACCTCGGCCTGACCGCCGAGCATGCCCTCCGTACCCACCTCACGCGCCACCCGCGTGACTTCCTGGGCGAACGACGACAGTTGATCAACCATCGTGTTCAGAGTGTTCTTGAGCTCCAGGATCTCGCCCCGCGCGTCCACGGTGATCTTCTGGGACAGGTCACCCCGGGCCACCGCGGTCGCCACCTGGGCGATGTTGCGCACCTGTGCGGTGAGGTTGCCGGCCATACCGTTCACAGAGTCGGTGAGGTCGCGCCACACCCCGGCGACCCCGGGCACCTGCGCCTGCCCGCCGAGGCGGCCCTCCGTACCCACGTCACGCGCGACGCGGGTCACCTGATCGGCGAAGGCCGAGAGTTGATCAACCATGGTGTTGATCGTGTTCTTCAGCTCGAGGATCTCACCGCGAGCGTCAACATCGATCTTCTGGGACAGGTCACCCCGGGCCACGGCCGTCGTCACCTGGGCGATCTGCCGCACCTGGGAGGTCAGGTTGCCGCCCATGAAGTTGACGGAGTCGGTGAGCTCCTTCCACGTACCGGACACACCGTCCACGCGAGCCTGCCCGCCGAGGCGGCCCTCCGTACCCACGTCACGGGCCATCCGCGTCACCTGGTCGGCGAAGCTCGACAGCTGGTCCACCATCGTGTTCACGGTGTTCTTCAGCTGGAGCATCTCGCCGGAGACGTCGACGGTGACCTTCTGGGACAGGTCACCGTTGGCCACCGCGGTCGTGACCTGAGCGATGTTCCTCACCTGTCCGGTGAGGTTCCTGAACGCCGTGTTGACGGAGTCCGTGAGGTCCTTCCACGTACCCGCCGCACCCGGCACCTGCGCCTGCCCGCCCAGCTCACCTTCGACACCGATCTCCCGCGCGACCCGCGTGACCTCGGCACCGAACGCGGACAGCTGGTCGACCATCCCGTTGACGGTGTTCTTCAGCTCCAGCATCTCGCCGGCGACCTCGACGCTGACCTTCTGCGACAGGTCACCGCTGGCCACAGCGGTCGTCACGGCCGCGATGTCCCGCACCTGGGTGGTGAGATTCCGGAAAACCGTGTTGACGGAGTCCGTCAGGTCCTTCCACGTACCCGCCGCACCCGGCACGTTCGCCTGCCCGCCGAGCCGCCCCTCGCCACCGACCTCGTTGGCGACCCGGGTGACCTCGTCCGCGAACGTCCGCAGCGTCTCGGTCATCTGGTTGATCGTCTCGGCGAGCTGAGCGACCTCACCGCGCGCCGAAACCGTCACCTTCTGGGACAGATCACCGTTGGCGACGGCGGTCGTCACCTGCGCGATCCCGCGCACCTGGGCCGTCAGGTTCCCGGCCATGAGGTTCACCGAATCGGTGAGGTCCTTCCACACACCGTCCACGCCGGGCACCTGCGCCTGCCCGCCGAGCTCACCCTCCGTACCCACCTCACGCGCGACGCGCGTCACCTCGGAGGAGAACGACGACAGCTGATCCACCATCGTGTTGACGGTGTTCTTCAACTCCAGCATCTCGCCGGCCACGTGAACCGTGACCTTCCGGGACAGATCACCCTTGGCGACCGCCGTCGTCACCAGCGCGATGTCCCGCACCTGCGCCGTCAGCCGGTACGCCATCGTGTTGACCGAGTCCGTGAGATCCCGCCACGAACCGGACATCCCGCGCACCTGGGCCTGACCGCCCAGCTTGCCCTCCGTACCGACCTCGCTGGCCACCCGTGTGACCTCGTCGGTGAACGTCGACAACTGGTCGACGAGATTGTTGACCGTGCGCCCGACCTTGAGGAACTCCCCGCGCAGCGGATGCCCGTTGCCGTCCGCGGCATGCGTCCGCAGCTCCATCCGGGGGGACAGATCACCCTCCGCGACGGCGCTCAGCACCCGTCCGACCTCGGACACCGGACGGACGAGATCGTCGACAAGCGCGTTCGAGGCCTCGATCGCGGCGGCCCACGAACCCTCGCTGACACCCGCCTCCAGCCGCTCGGTCAGCTTCCCCTCGCGCCCCACCATGCGCCGTACGCGCGACAACTCACCCGTCACATGGAGATTTCGGTCGGCCACCTCGTTGAAGACCGCCGCGATCTCCGACATGACGCCGTCGCCGGACACCGGGAGCCGTTTCCGGAAGTTCCCGTCCCGCATCGACTCCAGGGCCGACAGCAGCCGATCCAGCGAAGCCGTGTCCACCTCGGTCGTCCCATTGCGTGGTTTACGCCGGTTACTCAGGGACTGTCCGCCTTTCGCGCGCGTCTTAGTGCCCCGCGTCGCTGCGCCAGACTCCACTGTGTCCCTCCCGCAGGGATCGACCGTTTCGCTCTGTGTGTGCTGTCACCCGGGCCTACCCGGATACTGCCAGCGTGCTCAGACCTTCTCCTGGAGCCTGCCCAGTGTTTCACCCCTTCTGAACCAGGCCATAACAGTTCGGCACCTTCGCACATCGTCCGCACACTCTGGGGACGTAAACACTGCAGACCTGCATCCGCACGGACCGCGAAGGTAAGTAACCTTGCATACGGCTGTCCAGCCACACGGTCCGTCCGGTCTGGGCGGTGGCACGACCACGAGCGGGCAGGCATCGGAGGGGCACCGCACCATGACCACCGGACTGCATCCCGGGGAAGCACCCCAGGATCCCCGGGCGACGGGGAACCCGCCTCTGCCCAGGCAGGAGCGGAACGGCCCCGGCACGCCGCATGCCGACAACCGGACGAGGAGTTCTGTGATCACCGCGCGCGCGGCAGCCAGCTTCGACCCCGTGGGGCGATCGGTCGCGACCGCCCGCTCCTTCGTCCGCGACACTCTTCAGGGCTGGGGCTTCGCGGACATCGTCGACGACGCCGTGGTCCTCACGAGCGAACTGGTCACCAACGCCGTGATCCACGCGGGCACCTCCGCGGACGTCCTGTGTCTACGCAGTGACGACGGCGTACGCATCGAGGTCGCCGACCTCTACCCCGAGCGCGAGATCCCCCTCCAGGGTTCGCCCGTCAACATGGGCAGCCCCGACCGGGAGGGAGGCCGCGGCCTCCAGCTGTGCGCGGCGCTGGCCGGCCGCTGGGGCGTGGAGTACACGCCCACGCAGAAACAGGTCTGGTTCCAACTCGACATCCCCGAACGCGCGGTGGGCACCCGTTCCGCGGGCCCGTCCCTGCCGGCCGCTCTCCTCCCGCTGGCCGACGGCCGGGTCAGGGTCGCGGTCATCCAGATCGACCGCATCGGATCCATCGCGGCGTGGAACGAGGACGCCGAGGAACTCTTCGGCTACGCGCCGGAGTCCGTCATCGGCAAACCCCTCACCGACCTCGCCGCCTGGCCGCACACCCCCGGCACCAGCACCGGCATCGCCGACGCTCTCCAGTTCTCCCGCTGGGAAGGCAGTTACGGCATAAGGGGCGCCAACGGCCGCGTCACCCCGGTCTACGCCTCCCACCTCCGCGTCCGCGACACGGACGGCGAGCCCTCCACGGTCTGTCTCCTCGTACGCGATCACGAACGGGCGGTCCTGCAGACCCCGTTGCGCGGCAGTTCGTCAGACACGACCTCGGGCTCCGAGGGCCCGAACACGGACCCCTTCGAGGTGTTCATCGGCTCCCCGGCGCCGGACGACCTCGACGGCCTGCTCCAGCGCACGGTGGAGCGCGCCCGCGACATGCTCGACGCCGACTCCGCCTTCCTGCTCCTGGCCACGGACGACGAAACGGAGTTGGAGGTGCGCGCGTCGACGGGCCTGCCCTCCGCCCGCCAGCGCTTCGCCCGTGTCCCGGTCGAGGCGGGCCCCGGCCGCTACGGCTCGGCCCGCATGCCGGCCGTCCACGACGACCTCTCGGCCGTACCCGGCGCCGTTCCCCTGCTGAACGGCACGGGCATGCGCTCGGTCGTCACCGTCCCCCTGAAGGTCGAGGGCCGCCTCACGGGCGCCCTGGGAGTCGCTGCCGAGTCCCCCGGCCGCTACACGAACGAGGAGGCCCTCCGTCTCCAATTCGCCGCCGACCGCATCGCGTTGGCGGTGGAGTCGGCCCGGCTGGGAGAACTGGAACGCCTGCGCCGGGGCTCACTGAGCTTCCTGGTCGAGGCCTCGGACCTCCTCGCGGGAACGCTCGACCGCGACCAGACGCTCGCGCTCATGGCCCAGATGACGGTCCCGACCCTGGCCACCTGGTGCGCGGTCTACACGATCGCCGACCAGTCCTCGGACCCGTACCTCTCGTACGTGCTGCACGAGGACGAGGACCGCATCGACGGCCTCAAGGCTCTCTTGTCGAAGCTCGCCCCGCCGGACCCGGTCCCCACACCCGGCGCCCGCGTCTGGTCGGCCCCCGCGGCGGCGGCCCACCAGGCCGCCTTGCGTACGTCCATGCGCAGCCTGGGCCTCAACTCGCCCACCACCACGGTCAGCTCAGGCATCGGCACAACTCTCGCCACGGCAGCGGCAGTCGGCGGGGAGACGGTCGTCCTCCCCCTGGTCGCCCGCAACCGCGTGATCGGCATGCTCACTCTCGGCAAGCCGACGGACGAACACTTCCGCCAGGAAATCCTGGAGCTGGCCGAGGACTTGAGCCGCCGGGCCGCCCTGGCCCTGGACAACGCCCGCCTCTACTCGGAACGTACCGCCATCAGCCAGTCCCTCCAACGCAGCCTCCTCCCCCCGGAGTTGCCGGACATCGACGGCGTGGAGGTGGAGGTCATCTACCGCGCGGCCGGCGAGGGCAACGAGGTCGGCGGCGACTTCTACGACCTCTTCCCCATCCGCGACGGCGCCTACGGCTTCGCCATCGGCGACGTGTGCGGTACGGGCCCGGAGGCCGCAGCGGTGACAGGCCTGGCCCGCCACGCCCTGCGCCTGCTGGCCAGGGAGGGCTTCGGTGGCCCGGCGGTCCTGGAACGCCTGAACTCGGCGATCCTCGACGAGGGCGCCCGCAGCCGCTTCCTGACACTCCTGTACGGCGAGCTGTGGCCGCAGGAGGACGGCAGCGCCGTACTCAAGATCGTCTGCGCCGGCCATCCCCTCCCGCTCCGCCTGCGCCAGGACGGCACGGTTGAACCGGCAGCCGAACCCCAGCCCCTCCTGGGCGTCCTGGAGGACCTGGAGCTGTACGAGCAGACGATCACCCTCGACCCCGGCGACGTCCTCCTCTGCGTGACGGACGGCGTCACGGAACGCCGCGAGGGCACCCGCATGCTGGGCGACGACGGCCTGGCGGACGTCCTGAAGACGTGCACAGGCCTGACGGCCGGCGCGGTGGCGGCCCGCATCATGCGGGCAGTCGAGCGCTTCGCCTCCGACGCCCCGTCCGACGACATGGCGATCCTCGCGATGCGCGTGCCGGGCCTGCAGAAGGACTGACGGCGGGCATGCGGAAGGCCCCGCCCAACTGGGCGGGGCCTTCTGAGTGGAGCCCCCCAACGGAATCGAACCGTTGACCTTCTCCTTACCATGGAGACGCTCTGCCGACTGAGCTAGGGGGGCCAGTTGCTTGACGAGGTCTCCCTCGCTGCAACGAAATAGATCATACCCCGAACAGGCCCGTGCTCCCAACTACGCCCGCCCCATCAGAACGCGGGCTGCAAAAGCCCTCCGAGAGAGTTGCACGCGGACACGATCCGCTGCATTTCCCGCTTGGTCAGGGAGGCGTCCACCGGTAGCGCCAGAGTCTCGTCGACAGCGAGCTCGGTCTCGGGCAGCGAGACGCAGGCCCGGAACACGGGCATGCGATGCACCGGCGCCTTCACCGGCACCCGGCAGTCAATTCCCTTGGCCCGCAAGGCCCGAGCGAAGGCATCCCGGTCGGGCCGCCCATTACCGGGCACCCTCACCACGTACTGCTGATACGTGTGTCCGTCCCCGTCGTCGGGCGTACGCACACCCCGCAGCCGCAGATCGAGAAACGCCGCGCGCTGCCGCCGCTGAGCGATCTCGTCGTACGGCGCCTCGGACTCCCCGTGCTGCAGCACCAGAACCCCGTGCCGCTGCCCGACCTCGAGCAACCGCCCCATGTCGGCCGGCCGCCCGAAGCGGTGTACGACAACGATGGCCCCGGTCCGCGCAGTTATGGCCGCCTCGACAGCTGAGGCGTCCAGGCAGTACGTCACCGGATCTATGTCGGCGAACACCGGCACCGCACCGGTCATGATCACCGTCTCGGTGACTTCCACGTTCCCGAAGGCCGACACGACGACCTCGTCGCCGACTCCGACTCCGGCGGCCCTGAGCATTTCAGCAGTACCCATGCTCTGGATGGTGGGCGCGCGACGTGAACGTCAAGTGACGCACAACAAAAAAGGGTTGGACCCCGAACCGAAGTTCGGGGTCCAACCCTTTTCAATGATTGTTCGGCGGCGTCCTACTCTCCCACAGGGTCCCCCCTGCAGTACCATCGGCGCTGTGAGGCTTAGCTTCCGGGTTCGGAATGTAACCGGGCGTTTCC
>NZ_LGDW01000022.1 GCF_001280005.1 Streptomyces sp. NRRL WC-3618
GGGACACGTTTCCTGGGCTCGGGGAGGGGTGGTTGCGGGTGGCGGTGCGGGATCGGGTGACGGTGAACGGGTTTCTGCAGGCGTTCGACGGGGCGGTGATGCTGGCGGGGCGCTGAGGCTTCTTTTGCCCCCGCCCCCCTTACCCTTCCCGTCTTCGGGGGCGCAGCCCCCGAACCCCCGCTCCTCAAACGCCGGAGGGGCTAATTTCTAGCCCGTCCGGCGTTTGAGGACGAGGCCCCTTCAGGGCCGACGCGGGGGTCTGGGGGCGCAGCCACCAGGTACGGGACGGGTAGGGGCGGCGGGGGCGAGGAAACTGGGCCGGTGAGTCAGTTCCTGCCTCGGCGGCGGGCCAGGGCCACCGCTCCCGCGCCTGCCGCGAGCAACACCGCCGAGCCGCCCGCGAGGTACGGCGTCATCGAGCTGCCGCCCGTCTCCGCGAGGCCCTCCTCGGCCGGTGCCGGCGCCGATTCAGGCGCTCCCTGCGGCTTCACCTCGGACACCGGTTCCGCCGGTGCCGCCGGTGCCTCGCACGTCGCCTTCGCCAGCGTCACCGTGCCCTCCACCTCCGCCACGTTGAGGTTCAACGGGTTGACGGACACCTTGAGTTCGAGCGCGGTCGCAGCCGCCGTACGGGTCGTCGTCCGCGTCTGCGACAGGTCCAGCCGTACCTCGCCGACCCCCGGCACCTTCACCTCGACCGGCCCGCCCGGCGTCAGCGTCACCTTCTTGCCGAGAGCCGTCACCGAACCCAGCAGGTTCGCGGAGGCGACCGGCTTCTCCCCCGCCGCGCAGGTCGCCGTGGACGTGACCTGCTCCACCTCGATGAGCGACACGAGGGGCAGTCCGGGCACATGGAGCTTGGCGTGGGTGAGGCGCGTCGACGCCTCCGCCTTTCCGTCCGCAACCCGCGCCTTCGCCTCCGCGACCTCCGCACCGAGCACGGTGAACGGCTTTCCCTCGTCCACACCGTCCAACGAGGCGGTCAGCGCGCTCTGTTGGGCACTCCGCGGCGCCCTCACCTCGTTCAGCGTGACGGTGAGCGGGACGTTCACGCTGTTGTTGAGGAGGGACACGTTCAGCCCCGTGCGCAGGACGACCGCACTCGCGCCGCCCTGGTCCTCCGTGGCGTGGGCCAGGGCGGCGGGACCGGCGGCCGCCAGGGCCGTGGCGGCCACGACGGTGGCCAGACGGCGTGCGGGCAGGCTGAAGTTGTTGACGTTCACGGTTCGGGGACCCCTAGGAAGAGACACGCTTGGGCCCGGTAAGAATTACGTACCGCGCGTCAACCGTCAGCAATCTGACGCGACTTCACTCCTACGTGAGGTTTCCGTGCGGATTTTCGAATCTCACGTCACAACTCGTCCGTTCAGCACCACCCGCAGCGGCGCCCCCAACACCCGTACGTCCGCCCGCGGATCGCTCTCGTACACCACCAGGTCGGCCGCCTCTCCCTCCGCCAGCCCAGGCCGCCCCAGCCACTCCCGCGCGCCCCACGTCGTCGCCGACAGCGCCTCCACCGCCGGAATGCCTGCCTTGGTCAGCTCGGCGACCTCCGCCGCGACCAGCCCGTGCGGCAGTGTGCCCCCGGCGTCCGTGCCGACGTACACCGAAATCCCCGCGTCGTACGCGGAACGCACCGTGTCGTAGCGGCGTTCGTGCAGGCGGCGCATGTGGGCCGACCAGTCGGGGAACTTGGTCTCGCCTGCCGCGGCCAGGTTCGGGAACGTCGCGATGTTGACCAGCGTCGGGACGATCGCCACGCCCCGTGAGGCGAACAGGGGGATCGTGTCCTCGGTCAGGCCCGTCGCGTGCTCGACGCAGTCGATGCCCGCCTCGACCAGGTCCCGCAGGGAGTCCTCCGCGAAGCAGTGGGCCGTGACCCGCGCGCCCAGGCGGTGGGCCTCCGTGATCGCCGCCTCCACCGCCGCACGCGGCCAGCAGGCGGAGAGGTCGCCGGTGCCCCGGTCCAGCCAGTCGCCCACCAGTTTCACCCAGCCGTCACCGCGCCGGGCCTCCCGAGCGACGTACGCCACCAGGTCGTCCGGCTCGATCTCGTGCGCGTAGCCCCGGATGTAGCGGCGGGTGCGGGCGATGTGCCGGCCCGCCCTGATGATCTTCGGGAGGTCCTCGCGGGCGTCGGTCCAGCGGGTGTCCGACGGCGAGCCGGCGTCCCGGATGAGCAGGGTCCCGGCGTCCCGGTCCGTCAGCGCCTGCTTCTCCGCCGTGTCCTCGGGCACCGGGCCGTGCGGCCCCAGGCCCACGTGGCAGTGCGCGTCGACCAGACCGGGCAGCGCCCATCCCTCGACCGTGCGCAGGTCACGGGCGCCGGGCGGGCGGTCGTACGTGATCCTGCCGCCGACCACCCACAGCTCGTCCCGGATCTCCTCCGGGCCGACCAGCACCCGCCCCTTCACATGCAGCACCGCCTGATCGCTCATGGACGGCACCCTAGATCCTGCCGTCGGATTCCTCCTCCACGTCCGCCATCGCCGGGTCCAGCAGGCGGGAGAGGAAGTGCCGGGTGCGTTCGTGGGAGGGGTTGCTGATGACCTGCGCCGGGGTGCCCTCCTCGACGATCACTCCGCCGTCCATGAAGACGACCCGGTCGGCGACCTCACGGGCGAACGTCATCTCGTGCGTGACGACCATCATCGTCATGCCCTCGTTCGCCAGCCTGCGCATGACCGCCAGTACGTCCCCCACCAGCTCGGGGTCGAGTGCCGACGTCGGCTCGTCGAACAGCATGACCTCGGGGCCCATCGCCAACGCCCTCGCGATGGCGACCCGTTGCTGCTGGCCGCCGGAGAGCGACGAGGGATACGCGTCGGCCTTCTCGGTCAGGCCCACGCGCTCCAGGTTCGCCGCGGCCACCCGCGCCGCCTCGGCCTTGTCCCGCTTCAGCACCCGGCGTTGCGGCAGCGTCAGGTTCTCCGTCACCGTCAGATGCGGGAAGAGGTTGAACTGCTGGAAGACCATGCCGATACGGCGGCGGACCTCGTCGATGTCGACGTCGGGGTGCGTGACCTCCGTACCGCCGACGAGGACCTGGCCCTTCGTCGGCTCCTCCAGCAGGTTCACGCAGCGCAGGAGGGTCGACTTGCCGGAGCCGGACGGGCCGATCACACACACGACCTCGCCCTGCCCGATCTCCAGGTCGATACCGCGCAGCACCTCGTTGTCGCCGAACGACTTGTACAGGTCCCGGACCTGGATCTCCGGCACGCTCACGTCCTTGTTGCCGTCGCTCATCGCGTCGCCTCCCCCGCCTTCGTCTCCAGCCGTCGGACGACGAAGCCCAGCGGCACCGTCACCAGCAGATAGCACAGGCCCGCCACCAGAATCGGCGTGGAGTTGGCGGTCTGGCTGGCCAGGTCGCGGCCGTACTTGGCCAGTTCACGTTCCTCCAGCGTGACGCCGAGGAACAGCACCAGCGAGGAGTCCTTGAAGAGGAGCACCAACTCGTTGGTGAGCGGCGGGATCACGATCCGGAACGCCTGCGGGATGATGATCGAGACCATCGCCCGCGCGTGCGAGAAGCCCAGTGAACGCGCCGCCTCCATCTGGCCCTTGGGCACCGCCTGGATGCCCGCGCGGATCGTCTCCGCCATATACGCGGCGGACACCAGGCCGAGTGCCAGCGCCACCTTGCCGTACGTCCCGCCCGGGATCTCCGTGCCGGGGAAGGCCAGGGGTACCGCCACGCCCACGAAGATGAAGATCAGCAGGGCGGGCAGGCCGCGGAAGATCTCGATGTAGATGCCCGCGACCCAGCGGTAGGGGCCCACCGGCGACAGTCGCATCAGGGCGATCACCATCCCCAGCACCAGGCCGAAGACAAAGCCCGACAGGGTGTAGAGGACGGTGTTCTTGAGGGCGAGCGTGATGATGTCCGGGAACATCTGCTTGGCCAGGTCCGCCTGCGCGAACTGGTTCTTCAGACGGGCCCAGTCGGCCGACGCCGCGAGGGCGACGACGGCCGCGACGAACAGCGCGTACTGGGCGCCACGGGACAGCGCCCGCTTCTGGGTACGGCTCAACCCCGGTTTACGGGGCTGTACTTGCTTGGTGGCGGTCTCGGTCATGACGCGGACGGAGTGGCCGCGGACTCGTCGTACGGGCCGATCCACTGCTCGTACAGCTTCTTGTACGTACCGTCGGCCTTCGCGTCCTTGATCGCCTTGTTGAGGGCCGCGAGCAGCTTGGTGTTGCCCTTCTTCACCGTGAAGCCGTACTGCTCACCGGTGTTGAGGTTGTCCACCACCTTGAAGGCGTCCGCGTTGGCGGGGGTCTTGAGCCAGCCCTGGACGACCGGGTAGTCGATGATGACGGCCTCGACCTGTCCGGTGCGCAGGCCGTTGAGGACGGCGTCGGAGGACTCGAAGGAGACCGGGTCGAGGTTCTTGCTCTTGGCGTAGTCCTCGCCGGTCGTCTGCGCCTGCGCGCCGATCTTCTTGCCCTTGAGGTCGGCGGCGGTGGTGATGCCGCTCTTCTTCTCGACGAGGACGGCCTGGGTGGCGTCGAAATACGGGTCGGAGAAGTCGACGTTCTTCTTCCGCTCCTCGGTGATGGTCATGCCGGCCGCGCCGAGGTCGCACTGGTCCGAGTTGAGGAAGGCGCCCGTCTTGAAGTTCTCGAAGGGCGTGTCGAGGATCTCCTGCTTCACGCCGAGCTTCTTGGCGGCGAGATCGACGAGCGACACGTCGAAGCCCTGCACCTTGCCGTCGATCTCCGACTGGAAGGGCGGGTAGGGCAGGTGGGTGCAGACCGTGAGCTGCCCGCCCTTGACGAGTTTGACCCCGCCGGCGGCGGTCTTCGAGGCGCCGCCGCTGTCGTCCGAGGAGCAGCCGGCCACGAGCAGGAGCCCGGCCGTCGCGGTGGTGGCGGCCAGGATGCGGGACCGTCGTCCGAGGACCGTGTTCACGGGGACCTCCAGTGGGGGAATTGTGAGTTCTGATTATAAGGAGACGTTTGACTATCTCAAATCATTCCCATGGCTGCGGCGGCGTGTGACCTGTGGTTTCGAGGCGGCGCGGTCCCGGATCCCGGCCGCCAGAGGGTCAGGAAGATCTCCGGCTAGTCTCGATTCGATTCGCCTCGACCCACCTGCCCGCGATCCGAAGAGAGCACCTCGATGACCACGCACCCCTTCCTGGACCTGGCGCCACTGACCGCCGCTCACTTCGCGTCGATCGAGGACCGGGTGGCGCGGCTGCTCTCCACCGAGCAGGACGTCGTGATCATGCAGGGCGAGGCGCTGCTGCCCCTGGAGGGTGCCATCAGGGGTGCCGCGGGTCCGGGCACGACGGCCCTCAACATCGTCACGGGCCCGTACGGGCAGACGTTCGGCGACTGGCTGCGGGACTGCGGTGCGACAGTCGTCGACCTCGCGGTCCCCTTCCACGCGGCGGTCACGGCCGCGCAGGTCCGGGAGGCGTTCGCCGAGCACCCGGAGATCGACTTCGTCTCGCTGGTGCACGCGGAGGCGGCGACCGGCAACACCAACCCGGTCGCGGAGATCGGTGAGGCGGTACGGGAACAGGGCGCCCTGTTCTACCTCGACGCCGTCGCGTCGGTCGGCGCCGAGCCGGTACTGCCGGACGCGTGGGGTGTCGACCTGTGCGTGATCGGGGCGCAGAAGGCGATGGGCGGGCCGGCCGGGGTGTCGGCGGTGTCGGTGAGCGAGCGGGCGTGGGCGCGGATGGCGGCGAACCCGGGGGCGCCTCGACGGTCGTACCTGTCGCTGCTCGACTGGAAGGAGCGGTGGATCGACGGCGGCCGTCGCGCCCTCCTGCACGCTCCCGCCCAGTTGGAGATGCTCGCCCTTGAGGCGTGCGTCGAGCGGATCGAGGCGGCGGGGCTCGACACGGTGATCGCCCGGCACACGGCCGCCGCCGCGGCCACCCGGGCGGGGGCGCTCGCGCTGGGCGGCGGGCTCGAGCCGTATGTGTACGAGGCCGAGGACGCGGCGCCGGTCGCGACGACCCTGCGGGTGCCGGCCGGGGTCGTGGCGTCGGAGCTGGTGGCGAGCGCGCTGGCCGCCGATCCGACGCTGCCGCTGGCGGCGGGCGGAGGCGCCCTGGCCAAGGAGATGATCCGGGTCAACCACTACGGGTCCGACGCGACGCGAGAGGCGGTGCTCGGGAGCCTGGCCGCGCTGGGGACGGCCCTGGCGGGCCGGGGACTCGCCGTGGACCTCGAAGGGTCCCGGCGGGCGATCGCAAATTTCTCGTGAATGCGCGATGAAATCGGGTAATTAAAATCCCAGAAATTCCAGGCAGCTTCCCATATCCTTCTGCCCGCTTTCGGTCGGTCTAAACGCAAAGGTTTTGCGAACGTTTCAAGTGAATTACACGAGTGTGACGCATGCAACAACCTGCCCGTTTTGTCTGGCTATTCACCACACAAAGCGGGCATTTCCATGCCACTCCGATAACACACTCCCCATCTGTATGTAACCCCGGCCAGCGATGCATATTTGATTTTCCGTCGGTAAGTTCAATTTGCATGAGTGCCGTACGGACAGACCTGCAAATAGACCGACCGGTGGTAGCCGACGGCGCCGCGCTGTGGCGGATCGCCCGGGACTCGAAGGTTCTCGACCTCAACTCGTCCTACAGCTATCTGCTCTGGTGCCGGGACTTCGCCGCCACCTCGGCCGTCGCCCGGGAACCCGGCGGCAGCCCGGTCGGCTTCGTCACCGGATACGTCCGGCCGGACCGGCCGCGCACCCTGGTCGTCTGGCAGGTGGCCGTCGACGCCGGCCACCAGGGGCGCGGGCTCGCCGCCTCGCTGCTCGACGCGCTGGCCCGGCGGGTGGGCGCCGAGCAGGGGCTCACCACCCTCGAGACCACCATCACGCCGGGCAACACCGCCTCGGAACGCCTGTTCACCTCGTTCGCGCAGCGGCACGGCGCCCCCGTCGAACGGGAGGTGCTGTTCGCCGCGGACCTGTTCCCGAGCGACCCGGCAGGCCTGGACGGCCCGCACGACCCCGAGGTCCTGTACCGCATCGGCCCCCTCCCCGACCTCGCCGGCTGACCCCGCCCCCACCTCAAGGAGTTCACCGCAGTGACCATCACCCAGCCCGACCTGAGCGTCTTCGAGACAGTCGAGTCCGAGGTGCGCAGCTACTGCCGCAGCTGGCCGGCCATGTTCGACCGTGCGCAGGGCAGCCGTATGTACGACGAGGACGGCCACGCCTACCTCGACTTCTTCGCCGGCGCCGGATCACTCAACTACGGCCACAACAACCCCGTACTGAAACGGGCGTTGATCGACTACCTGGAACGGGACGGCGTCACCCACGGCCTCGACATGTCGACCGTCGCCAAGCGCGGGTTCCTGGAGTCCTTCCAGGAGATCGTGCTGCGGCCCCGCGAGCTGCCGTACAAGGTCATGTTCCCGGGCCCGACGGGAACCAACGCCGTCGAGGCGGCGCTGAAGCTGGCGCGGAAGGTGAAGGGGCGGGAGGCCATCGTGTCCTTCACCAACGCCTTCCACGGTATGTCCCTCGGATCGCTCGCCGTGACCGGCAACGCCTTCAAGCGGGCCGGCGCCGGCGTGCCGCTGGTGCACGGCACGCCGATGCCGTTCGACAACTACTTCGAGGGGACCGTCCCCGACTTCCTGTGGTTCGAGCGGCTGTTGGAGGACCAGGGCTCCGGTCTCAACAAGCCGGCCGCCGTGATCGTGGAGACCGTGCAGGGCGAGGGCGGCATCAACGTGGCGCGCCCGGAGTGGCTGCGGGCACTGGCCGAGCTGTGCGAGCGGCAGGACATGCTGCTGATCGTCGACGACATCCAGATGGGCTGCGGGCGGACCGGCGCGTTCTTCTCCTTCGAGGAGGCGGGCATCGTGCCCGACATCGTCACCGTGTCGAAGTCCATCAGCGGTTACGGACTCCCCATGTCCCTGTGCCTGTTCAGGCCCGAGCTGGACGTCTGGGAGCCGGGCGAGCACAACGGCACGTTCCGCGGCAACAATCCGGCGTTCGTGACGGCCGCCGCCGCGCTGGAGACGTACTGGACCGACGGCTCGGCCATGGAGAAGCAGACGCGCGCCCGTGGTGAGCAGGTCGAGGAGGCGCTGATCTCGATCACCGAGGAGAACCTCGCCGACGTCAGGGAGTACCGGGGCCGGGGCCTGGTGTGGGGCATGGAGTTCCACGAGAAGGAGCGCGCGGGGCGGGTCGCCCGGCGGGCCTTCGAACTCGGGCTGCTCATCGAGACGTCCGGTCCGGTGGGCGAGGTCATGAAGCTGCTGCCGGCGCTCACCATCACGCCCGAGGAGCTGGACGAGGGCCTGCGGATCGTCGCCCGCGCCGTCCGCGAAACCGTCAAGCCTGTCTGAGAAACAAGTCTGTCAGACGAACAAGTCTGGCTGACAAACAAGTCAGTCTGAGAAAGGGGTTGTTGACTACCGTGATCGTCCGTTCGTTCAAGGACATCGAGGGCACCGACCGGCATGTGAGGGCGGCGTCCGGGACCTGGGAGAGCAAACGCATCGTCCTCGCCAAGGAGCGGGTCGGTTTCTCGCTCCACGAGACCGTCCTGTACGCGGGCACGAAGACGTCGATGTGGTACGCGAACCATGTCGAGGCCGTCGTGTGCGTCGAGGGCGAGGCCCTGCTGACCGACGACGAGACCGGGCGGACGTACACGATCACCCCCGGCACCATGTACCTGCTCGACGGGCACGAGCGGCACACCATGCGTATCAAGGAGGACTTCCGCTGCCTGTGCGTCTTCAACCCGCCCGTGACCGGCCGTGAGGACCACGACGAGAACGGCGTCTATCCCCTGCTGACGGAACCCGACCCCGACTTCGACCCCGAGGAGGTCTGACACCCATGTCACCCACGTCCACTCTCACCGACCTGTACCCCACCCGTGGCGCCGTCGAGGTGACCGTGCCGCGTCAGGACCCGGTCATCTGGGGCGCGCCGGACACCCCCGGACCGTTCGCCGCGGCCGACCTGATGGCGTACGAACGCGATGGGTTCCGGGCGCTCGACCGGCTCCTCGATGACGACGAAGTCGCGCTCTACCGGGCCGAGTTGGAGCGGCTGGTCACCGATCCGGCGGTCCGGGCCGACGAGCGGTCGATCATCGAGCCGAAGTCGAAGGAGATCCGGTCGGTCTTCGAGGTGCACCGGATCAGCGAGGTGTTCGCACAGCTCGTCCGGGACGAGCGGGTCGTCGGGCGGGCCCGGCAGCTCCTCGGCTCCGACGTGTACGTCCACCAGTCGCGGATCAACGTCAAGCCGGGGTTCGGGGCGGGCGGCTTCTACTGGCACTCCGACTTCGAGACCTGGCACGCGGAGGACGGCCTGCCGAACATGCGCACGGTGTCCGTGTCGATCGCGCTGACCGAGAACCTCGACACCAACGGCGGCCTCATGATCATGCCGGGCTCGCACCGTACGTTCCTCGGCTGTGCGGGGGCGACGCCCGAGGACAACTACAAGAAGTCGCTCCAGATGCAGGACGCGGGCACCCCGTCGGACGAGGCGCTGACCTCACTGGCCGATGAGCACGGGATCAAGTTGTTCACGGGCAGGGCGGGTTCGGCGACCTGGTTCGACTGCAACTGCATGCACGGCTCCGGGGACAACATCACGCCGTTCCCGCGCAGCAACGTGTTCATCGTGTTCAACAGCGTGGAGAACCTCGCGGTGGAACCCTTCGCGGCACCGGTGCGCAGGCCGGAGTTCATTGGGGCACGGGACTTCACTCCGGTGAGGTGACCGCTCTACTACCGGTCAAGTGACCGTCCACTGCCCCACCGGCGCCGCCGTGCGCCGAGTACGCCCGCCGGCCAGGACTGTCAGGTCCTGGCCGGCATCGACTCCACCCGCACCCCTTGCGGACCGGTTCAGCCGGCCAGGGCGTCCAGGAGGCGGTCGACGTCCGACGTCGTGTTGTAGAAGTGGAAGGCGGCGCGCAGATTTCCGGCCCGGTCGGAGAGCTGGATCCCGGCTCGGCTCAACTCGTCCTGGCGGTGGCCGAGTTGAGGGACCGACACGATGGCGGAGCCCGGCGCGGGGACGGGCTGGTGGCCCAGTCGGTCGAGTCCGGCGCGGAAGCGGTCGGCGAGGGCGAGGTCGTGGGCGCGTACGGTCTCCACGCCCAACTCCTCGATCAGGGCGAGGGAGTGGCGGGCTCCGGCGTAGGCGAACAGGCTCGGGCTCTCGTCGAACCGCCGTGCGGAGTGGGCGAGTTCGCGCACCGGGCCGTAACAGCTGTCGAAGGGCTCCTCCCCCGCGACCCAGCCCGCGAACACGGGCGTCAGTCCGCCCAGGTCCTCGGGTACGACGAAGAAGGCCACGCCTTTCGGGCAGACGAGCCACTTGTAGGCCGCGGTGGCGACGTAGTCGTAGGCGTCCGCGTCGACGGGCAGCCAGCCGGTCGCCTGTGAGGTGTCGAGGTAGGTACGGGCCCCGTGTTCACGGGCGGCCTCGCGCAGCGCGGGCAGGTCGACGATGCGTCCGTCGGCCGACTGGGCGGCGCTGACGGCGACGAGGGCGGTGCCGGGGCGGACGGACTCGGGGATCCGCTCCAGCGGCACGGTCCGCACCTTCAGGTCCCCACGCACGTGGAACGCGTTGAGGACCGAGGTGAAGTCGCCCTCGGCGGTGAGGACTTCGGCGCCGGCTGGCAGCGAGGCGGCGATCAGCGCGCTGTAGACGGCGACGGAGGCGCCCGCCGCGACCCTGCGCTCGGACACCCCGACCAGCCGGGCGAAGGCGGCCCGCGAGGCCTCCACGTCGGCGAACATGTCCTGCGGCAGGCCGTCGGCCACGGACTGCGCGGCGTCACGCATGGCGACCACGGTGCGGACGGGGAGGAGGCCGGTGCTCGCGGTGTTCAGATAGGTGCTCTTCGGAGCGAACTCGGCACGGACGAGGTTGCGTAGGTTCTCGGATGTCGAGGATTTCGCTGAGGTCTCCATGGGACCACTGTGCGGCCCGGAGATCTCCTCGTCCATTGCCGAATTCTGCACGACACCGCGAAGGACTGCTTATAGGTAAGCCTTGACCTGCGGTTTTTCAGCCGTTGCTCTTTCAGCCCTTGCTACTTCTGGGGCACGGCACACCCGTCGGGCCCGCAGACCTCGGCGCTGTCGCCGTCCGCCTGGACGATCTTGAGGGGAGCGGGCCGCTCGCCCCATGCCTGGGTGAGCGCCTGGGCGAAGACCTCGGCGGGCTGGGCGCCGGAGACGCCGTACTTGCGGTCGAGGACGAAGAACGGCACACCGTTGGCGCCCAGTTCGGAGGCCTCGCGCTCGTCGGCGCGTACGGCGTCGGCGTACGCGGCCGGGTCGGCGAGTACGCCCCGGGCGTCGTCGGCGTCGAGGCCGGCGGCGACGGCCAGTTCCACGAGCCGCTCGTCGTCGCCGAAGACGGACTGCTCCTCGGCGAAGTTCGCCTGGTAGAAGAGCTGGATCAGCTCGTCCTGGAGCCCCTTGTCCTTCGCGAGGTGGAGCAGCCGGTGCATGTCGAAGGTGCTGCCGTGGTCACGGTCCCGGGTGCGGTAGGCGAGCCCCTCGGCGGCGGCCTGCGTCCCCAGGTTCTCCTCGCCGGCCTGCGCCTGCGCCTCGCTCATGCCGTACTTCTTGGTGAGCATCTTGAGGACGGGCTGGATGTCGCCCTTGGCGCGCCCCGGGTCCAGTTCGAACGACCGGTGCACCACCTCGACGCCCTCACGGTGCGGGAAGGCGTCCAGCGCCTTCTCGAAGCGGGCCTTGCCCACGTAGCACCAGGGGCAGGCGATGTCGCTCCAGATCTCCACGCGCATGTCTTCGGCTCTCTCCAGGTCGAACGGCTACAGGTTTATGTGAACGTTCAAACGCCAGGTTTCATTCCGTACCGCAGAAAGAGATGGTGTTCGCCATCGGCGGGCGGGTTCTCCGGGTCCGGGACCCAGCCCAGCCGGCGGTAGAAGGCCTGGGCGCGCCGGTTGTCGATGTGCACGTCGAGGGTGGCCGCCCGTTTCCCGTCGGCCCGCCACCGCTCGACGCAGGCGGCGTGCAGGTCCCTGCCGATGCCGGCTCGCCAGCGGTCGGGGTCGACATGGAACTGGAACAGCTTGACCGTGTCGGCGGGAGCGCCTTCGGCCGTACGGAAGGAGGCGACGCCGATGACGCGGTCCTGCTCGACGACGCACAGGACCTGGGCGTCGGGGCGCTCGATGCCGGCCAGCCAGGACGCCTCCCAGTCACGGTCGGCGTCCGGCAGGCCGTCCGGGTAGTAGGTGGACCGTGCGCGCAGGTGCAGTTCCGTGACGGCCGCGGCCTCGGCGGGCAGCGCGGCCCGGATCACCCGCATCAGCTGCCGTCCCGCAGGTCCTTGGGCCACTCCGGGCGGAACTCGATGTGGTCGTACGTCACCACACACCCCTCCCCCATCGGCGACTGGGTCATGAAGCCGATCAGGGCCGCGTCCGTCTCCTTCTCGTCGCCCAGGGTGAACAGGCGGATGAAGGTCCACCTCTCGCCGTCGCGCGAGGCGTGGAAGGCGAAGGCCCGGCCGGTGCGGCTGATCCGGAGCCAGACCGAACTGCCGTCCACGGTGAAGGAGTTGGCGTCGTCGGAGTGGCCCCGGGTGACCACCGTGCAGACGGTGGGCACATCCGGGGAGTACTCCAGACAGAGCTTGGCCCAGGCCCGCTCGCCGACGTGGACATAGAGCACGCCCGCGTCGAAGGTGGCCGCGAACCCGACGGTGACGCGGGCGATCAGCTGGAAGTCACCGTGGGGTGCGCCGAGCAGACGGGGCGCGTCGGCAGCGGGATCCAGCGCTTCCCCGGTCGGCGGCACGAACCGGTCCTGCCGGGGCCCGGCCCACCCGGTGAGCACTCCGTCCTCGAAGGACCAGTGCCCATCGGGCCCGTAAGTACGGAGGGGAAAGGGCAGGGGAGAAAGCTCCAAGTCCATTGCCTGATTATCGCAGGACCGGACAGGCGCCCCGATAGGGGCGCGGGGAACTGCGCGACAAGCCACAACGGGCCCGCAGCCGCGCAATCAACCGCGCCCCAAGGGCGCTACTCGCGGAGCGTCAGCGCTCCAGCTGACCGTTGAACCGCCGCGGCAGCCCCAACTCGTTCTCGTCCCGCAGCTCGACCGGCAGCAGCGCGGCGGGCGTGTTCTGGTAGGCCACCGGCCGCAGCCACCGCTCAACAGCCGTACCGCCGACCGAAGTCGACGTCGACGTCGTGGCCGGGTACGGCCCTCCGTGATGCTGGGCCGCGGCCACGGCGACCCCGGTGGGCCACGCGTTCACGAGTACGCGCCCCGCCAGCGGCGTCAGTTCGGCCAGGATCTCCGCGCCACGCCCCTCCCCCGCGGCCTCTTCGGCCGAGAGGTGAACCGTCGCCGTGAGGTTGCCCGGCAGTCGCGAGAGAACGGCGTTCGCCTCGGCGTCGTCCGCGTAGCGGGCCACCACGGTGACCGGCCCGAAGCACTCCTCCAGGAGCAGGTCGTACGCGCCCTCCGCCGTCAGCTTGTCGGCCGCCACCGTGAGGAAGCCGGCGCTGACGGTGTGCTCGCCGCCCGCGCCCGGCGTCACCGGGGTCTCGACCTCGGGCAGCTCGGCGCGCTCGGCGACCCCGGCGACGAAGTTGTCGCGCATCCGGTGGTCCAGGAGGACACCGGACGCGGTGTCGCTGACCGCGTCCGTCAGGGACTTCAGCAGACGGTCGCCCGCCGCGCCCGCCGGCGCCAGCACCAGACCGGGCTTCACGCAGAACTGGCCGACGCCCAGCGTCATGGAGCCCGCGAGCCCCGTGCCGATCGCCTCGGCGCGCTCGTTCGCCGCCGCCTCCGTGATCACCACCGGGTTCAGGGAGCCCAGCTCACCGTGGAACGGGATCGGGACGGGACGGGCCGCCGCCGCGTCGAAGAGGGCACGCCCGCCTCGTACGGAACCGGTGAAACCGGCCGCCGCGACCAGCGGGTGCCTGACCAGCTCGACGCCCGCCTCGAAGCCGTGGACCAGGCCGACGACGCCGTCGGGAATGCCGTGCGAGGCCGCGGCCCGGCGCAGGACGGCCGCGACCAGTTCGGACAGGCCCGGGTGGTCCGGGTGCGCCTTGACGACCACCGGGCAGCCGGCCGCGAGCGCGCTCGCGGTGTCGCCGCCGGCCACGGAGAAGGCGAAGGGGAAGTTGGAGGCCGAGTAGACGGCCACGACACCCAGCGGGATCTTGTAGCGGCGCAGGTCGGGGATCGGCGGGACCGCGGTGTCGTCCGGGTGGTTGATGACGACGTCGAGGTAGGCGCCCTCGTCGACGATGTCCGCGAAGGCGCGCAGCTGGAAGCAGGTGCGGGCGAGTTCGCCGGTCAGCCGGACCGGGCCGAGGGCGGACTCCGCGTCGGCGGCCTCGACGAGCTGGTCCTTGGCCGCTTCGAGCTGCTCGGCGGCGCTGCGGAGGAAGGCGGAGCGGACCGTACGGTCCACGAGGGCCGGGCGGGCTGCGTGGGCCGCGCGGACGGCGGCGTCCACCTCCTGCGCCGTGGCCTCGACCGCGACCTGCTCCCGCTGCTTCCCGGTACGGGGGTCGACACTCCAGACTGGTGCTGCTGCCACCGGGGGTCCCTCCAGATTGTGTTGCCATGTGTGATGCGTATTTTCAGCGCCATTCACCAAGCGTGTTCGATATGCTGAACAGCGTCTGTGGTGGTGAATAGGCTGTTGGAGACTATTTCCCGTCGAACGAAGGGGTCAAGGCGATGTCGGCAGTCGAGACAGGCGGCGGGGCGCAGGTCAAGTCCGCGGTACGGACCGTTGAACTGCTGGAATACTTCGCCGGACGTCCCGGCATGCATTCCCTGGCGTCGGTCCAGGAGGCCGTCGGCTACCCCAAGTCCAGTCTCTACATGCTGCTGCGTACGCTCGTCGACCTCGGCTGGGTCGAGACCGATGCTACGGGCACGCGGTACGGCATCGGCGTACGGGCACTGCTGGTCGGCACCTCGTACATCGACGGTGACGAGGTGGTCGCGGTGGCCCGCCCGACCCTCGACCGGCTCTCCGACGACACGACGGAGACCATCCACCTGGCCCGGCTCGACGGCACGAACGTCGTCTACCTCGCCACCCGCCAGTCGCAGCACTACCTGCGCCCCTTCACCCGCGTCGGCCGCCGGCTGCCCGCCCACTCGACCTCCCTCGGCAAGGCGCTGCTGGCCACCCACACCGACGAGCAGGTCAGGAAGCTGCTCCCGGAGACACTCCCCGCGCTGACCGAGCACACGATCACCGACCGGGAGAAGCTCATAGAGGAGCTGCGTGTGGTGCGTGAGCAGGGCTTCGCGGTGGACCGCGAGGAGAACACGCTGGGGCTGCGCTGCTTCGGCGTGGCCGTCCCGTACCGGACGCCGGCGCGGGACGCCATCAGCTGCTCGGTGCCGGTCGCCCGGCTCACCCCGGCCCACGAACAGCTGGTCAAGGACGCCCTGTTCGACGCACGCGACCGGCTGACCCTGGCCACCCGGAGGCTCTGAGCGATGCGGTACTCGGCTTCGATGGACGTCGTGCTGCGCGAGGTCCACGACAGTGACCTGCCGGTCTTCTTCCGGCAGACGAACGACCCGGAATCGCTGCTGATGGCCGCGTTCACGGCGAAGGATCCCACCGACCGGGACGCCTTCGAGGCCCACTGGGCGCGGATCCGTGCCACGCCGGACGTGCTGCCGCGCACGGTCCTGGTCGACGGTGACGTGGTGGGCAGTGCGGCGGTGTACGGCGAGCCGGGCTCGCGCGAGGTGACGTACTGGATCGACCGTGCCTACTGGGGGCGCGGTATCGCGACGGCCGCCCTGCGCGCGCTCGTCGCGGAGGTCCCGGAACGTCCGCTGTACGCGCGTGCCGCCGCCGACAACGCGGGCTCGCTGCGGGTCCTGGAGAAGTGCGGTTTCCGCGTGTCCGGGCACGACCGGGGGTACGCGCAGGCGCGCGGCACGGAGATCGACGAGGTCGTGCTGACGCTGGAGGCGTGACCGTCGTACGACGGCACGGGTGTCCCTTACAGCACACGAACACGCGGATGTCCGGGGCGACGGTGGGCGGCAAGCGGGCTGCAGGGTGACCTTGGTGCCCGCGCCCGCTGTCCCACGCGGCCGAGCCGCACATCGATACAGCCCGCGCCCCTCATCAAGGGCGCGGGGCTGTCCGGCTCGGTGACTACTTCGTACCCAGGAGCTGCTCGATCGGGTCGATCGCGAAGTAGATCAGGAACAGGGCGGTCGTGCCCCACAGGAGCCAGTGGACCTCCTTGGCCTTGCCGAGGACCGACTTGATCAGGACGTAGGCGACGAAGCCCGCGCCGATGCCGTTGGTGATGGAGTACGTGAAGGGCATCACGGCGATCGTCAGGAACGCGGGGATGGCGATCTCGTACTTGTCCCAGTCGATCTGCTTGACCTGGGTCATCATCAGGAAGCCGACCGCGACCAGGGCGGGGGCGGCGGCCTGCATCGGGACGATCGTCAGGATCGGCGTCAGGAAGAGCGCGCAGGCGAACAGGCCGCCGGTGATCAGGTTGGCGAAGCCGGTGCGCGCGCCCTCGCCGACGCCCGCCGCCGACTCGATGAACGAGGTCGCCGAGGACGAGGAGCTCGCGCCGCCCGCCACCGCCGCCGCGCCGTCGATGAGCAGCACGCGGCCGAGGTTGGGGACCTTGCCCTCCTCGTCCAGCAGGCCTGCCTCAGCGGTGATGCCGACGACGGTGCCCATGGTGTCGAAGAAGTCCGACAGGATCAGGGTGAAGATCAGCAGGACGACGGTGATCACCGTGGTCTCGCCGAACGCGCCGAACAGGCTGAAGTGGCCTATCAGCCCGAAGTCGGGGGTGGCCGCGATCTTGTCGGGCCAGGCCGGCGTGGTCAGGCCCCAGCTCTTGACGTCGGCGACCGAGTTGATGATCAGCGCGAGGAGCGTCATCGTGACGATGCTGATCAGGATCGCGCCCCTCACCTTGCGCGCGAGCAGACCGATGGTCAGCAGGACGCCGAGGCAGAAGACCAGGACGGGCCAGCCGCTGAGGCTGCCGGTGGCGCCGAGCTGCACGGGGACGGTGGAGTGCGCGGCGTCCGGGATACGGCTGACGAAACCGGCGTCCACGAAACCGATGAAGGCGATGAACAGGCCTATGCCCACGCCGATCGCCGCTTTGAGCGGCGCCGGGATCGCGTGCATGATCGCCTCTCTGAGGCCGGTCACCACGAGGACGCAGATCACCACACCCTCGAGGACGACCAGGCCCATCGCGTCGTCCCAGCTCATCAGCGGGGCGATCTGGAAGGCGACCACCGCGTTGAGGCCGAGGCCCGCGGCGAGGGCGAGCGGGAGGTTGCCGCCGACGCCCATGATGATCGTCATCACCGCGGCCACCAGGGCGGTGGCGGTGACGAGTTGGACGCTGTCGAGCTGGTGGCCGAACTTGTCCTTGGCACTGCCCAGGATGATGGGATTCAGGACAAGGATGTAGGCCATCGTGAAGAACGTGGCGAAGCCGCCGCGTACTTCGCGGGCGAAGGTGGACCCCCGTTCGGAGATCTTGAAGAAGCCGTCGACGCTGTTCGTCGCGGGAGACGCGGCGACAGGTCTGTCGGCCACCTTCTGTGGTTCGGACATGGCGGAAAACTCCTCGTTACCTGTTGATCTGTGTGCGGGTGCAGGCTGGATTGTTCCTGTTTTGAACGGTATTCAGGTTTTCTCTGTGTTACAGAATCAGGATCGACCAGCCATACGGCACTCGAAGAACCGTACGGCAGCCTGATACTCTCTCGGCTCTCGCGCCAAACGATCACCACCTCTTCACTGGCGCACCACAGTGGCCGTGCGCGCAGGCGCCCGACTTCGGTCGGCAGCCGCCGCCGGCCTGGGAAAACTCCGTGACTTTAAGGGGGACAGGTCGCCCGTGGGCACTGTCGTCGACGACGCAGCCTCCGTGGAGTTCCATGCCTTCTTCGAGCGGCACTACGCCGAACTCGCCCGGCTGGCCCACCTGCTGACGGGTGAGGCGGACGCCGCCGACGACCTGGCGGCGGACGCGCTGCTCGCGCTGTGGAACCGCTGGGACCGGGTGCGGGCCGCCGATCATCCGGTGGCGTACGCGCGTGGAGTGGTCGCGAATCTGGCAAAGACCCGTATCCGCAGCGCGGTTCGGGAGCGCCGGAGGATCTCCCTGTTCTGGTCGCAACGGGAAGAGAAGACAGAGAATCCCGACATACCAGGCGTCGTCGATGTTCAGACGGCCCTACGCAAACTGCCGTTCCGTAAGAGGGCATGTGTGGTGCTTCGGCACGCTTTCGACCTCTCGGAGAAGGACACGGCGCTTGCTCTGGGAGTTACTGTCGGTACGGTTAAGAGCCAGACGTCCAAGGGAATGGCCGAACTGCAGCGGCTCCTTGGCGCCGACAAAAACCCGCTTCGAATGCGTACTCCTGTGCGCACCACCGGTGGAACGGGAGGGACGAACCGATGAGGACGCTGCACGACGAGCTGCGTGCCGGGCTGCGCGAGACGGCCCAGGCATACGTGCCCGACCGCGCGCGCATCCTCGCGCGGGTCGAGCGTGGCATGGCCGCCGCCCCCGAGGAGAAGCGTCGCTCGCGGCGCCGGGCGAGCCGTCCGCCGCTGCTGGCCTGGGCCCGGGTCGCGGGTGCCACCGCCGCCGTGTCCGGGATCCTCGCGATGGGCGGCTACGCGCTGGCCTCCGTGGTGAAGAGCGACGAGACCCCCGCCGATCCGACCGTCTCGGTCTCGCCGATGCCGACCCCGTCACCGGACGCGACCAGCCGCGCGCCGATCCCGCCGGCCCCGCAACCGTCCGGCCACAACACCAAGGACGACGAGCCGAGTCCGGCGCCGAAGCCCACGCCGAAGGCCTCGAACACAGCGCCTGCGTCTGCCGCCAAGGCCGAGGACGGGCCCTTGTGGTCCGGCGGTTCGATCGATCCGCACAGCAACGAGTTCTGGGCGCAGAGCGACCTCACCATCAAGAACACCGAGCAGCTCACCGCACTCACGGTCGAGTTGAAGGTCGCCGAAACCGGTGGAGTCAACTCCACGAATGCGTGGCGGTCGCTTCCGGAAGAGGACTTCGCGCTGACGGTCACCGAGCGCGACGGCTTCCTGGTCTACACGTGGGTGCTCAAGGCGGGCCGCGCGGTCCAGCCGGGCGAGTGGGTGTTCGCGGGCCAGTACAACCACGCGCGCGGTGTTCGGGACGCGAAGGGCGACACGTACACGGTGACGGCCGAAGCGGGGGGCAAAAAGCTGTCCGTGGAGGGCGGCTTCGTCGGCCAGGACCGCAAGAACCAGTCCGACGACGGCGATTCGTGACGGCGTAACCCCAACTCGTAGAAAAATTCAGCGGCCTCGGCAACCCTTTCCGCAGCGGTGGCGACCAGGAGACGTACACGTCTCCTCGCCACCCAGGGAGCCCGGTCCATGACCACACGAGTCGAACAGCGCGTCCGCCCCCGCCGTCGGGTCACCGGACGACGTGCGGCGATCGCCGGCACCGCCACCTCACCGACGGCCGGTCTTCCAGAACGTGATCATCGGCGCCCCGGGCACGGGCGGCGTCCACCGCGCCGACGCGCGCATGCGCTTCAACGGCGACAGCGCAAGCAAGGAACCCACCGAAATCGGCAGCGGTGCGGGCGGAACCACAGACGAGTTCACGCCATCTGACATCACGTACGAGTAAGTGAACCTTCAAGCACGACGGAGTCGGCAGCCTTGAGCACGCACCGAAGAACCCTCAGTCGCCGCAGGCTGCTGGCCGCTTCCGCCGTGGGGGTGGCGGGTACGGGCGCCGCGGTGGCGGCGGGCAGTGGTCTGCTGTCGTCCGCGTCGGCGGCTACTTTCGGTCACACCGATGACGGTTCGAACTTCGTGATCAACACCGGGGCCGAGCTCGTCTTCAAGATCTCCAAGTCGACCGGCGACCTCACCTCGCTGGTCTACCGGGGCAAGGAGTACGAGGGGTACGGTGGCAGGCACTCGCACGTCGAGTCCGGGCTCGGCGCGTCCACGGTGACCATCAGGCGGTCCGGCCCGACGATCCTGGTCGAGGTCGCGCACGGGGCGATCACCCAGTGGTACGCGGCCCGCAGCGGCCAGAACAACGTCTACCTGTGGACGGACAAGGCGGACGCCTCCTTCACGGCGACCCGATTCCTCGTCCGTCTGAGGCCGGGGATGTTCCCGAACGAGGGGTCGGACTCCTGGATCGAGGCGTCGGACAGGATCATCGAGGCCGGGGACGTCTGGAAGCGCGCCGACGGCACCACGCACTCCAAGCACTACTCGGGCAAGCGGGTCATCGACTACGACCACATCGGCTTCACCACCGGCTCGGTCGGTCTGTGGATCGTGCGCTCCAACCACGAGAAGGCGTCCGGCGGCCCCTTCTACCGCTCCTTGCTGCGCCACTCGAACGACAAGGGTGCGGGGCTGTACGAGATCCTGCACTACAACGAGGCCCAGACTGAGAAAGAACGTTTCGGCCTGCAGGGTCCGTACGTGCTCGCCTTCACGGACGGCGACGCCCCCGCGGCCTCCCTCTCCGCCGCTCGCCTCGACACGTCCTGGGTGGACGACCTCGGCATCACCGGCTGGGTCGGGGCTGCCGGGCGTGGCAAGGTGGCCGGCGTCGGCATCAAGGGGATGGACGCGAAGTACCCGTACACCGTGGGCTTCGCGAACGCGGACGCCCAGTACTGGGCAAAGGCCGCCTCGGGCACCGGAGCCTTCGTCTGCAAGGGGATGCTGCCGGGGACGTACGCGCTGACCGTGTACAAGGGTGAACTGGCCGTGCACACCGGCTCGGTGACGGTGAGGGCGGGCGGCGCGACCGCGCTGCACAGCATCACCGTGACCGGGGACCCATCCGCCGCGAGGACGATCTGGCGGCTCGGGGACTGGGACGGCACGCCCGGCGAATTCAAGAACGCGAAGCTGATGACGTACGCACACCCCTCCGACGCACGCGCGGCGAAGTGGACGGGGAACGTCACGATCGGCGCCGGTTCACAGACAGCGGCGACAGATTTCCCGGCGTACATGTGGAGCGGCGTCAACGACGGCGTCCTTGTGTACTTCAAGCTGACCGCCGGTCAGGCCGCCGCCGCGCACACCCTGCGCATCGGCGTGACGGATGCCTTCTCCGGCGGGCGCCCGCGTGTCACCGTCAACGACTGGGTGTCGCCCATTCCCACGGCGGGCGCGCAGCCCTCGACGCGTTCTCTCACCACCGGTTCGTATCGGGGGAACAACCGTACGTTCACGTACAGCGTCCCTCGCGGGGCGTGGAAGACGGACCCGGGTCAGTACAACGTGCTGAAGATCAACATCGTCAGTGGTTCGAGCGGCACGGCGTTCCTCAGCCCCGGCACCTCGTTCGACTGCCTGGACCTGCTGGTGTAGGTCATGTGAGAGAGACCCCGCCGGTGACGACATTCCGTCCCGGCGGGGTCTTCCGTGTTGTCGAGCCGTTCCGGCCGGCCTGCTGGAAAGTGGCGCGCGGCGGCATGAAGCGGTCGGCTTCCCCGGCTGCTCGAGTGCTTCGCCGCCCACTCGAATCGGCTGGGTGAAGGTGAACACCGGCCGCCCCGGCGGTTTCAGACCGGCAGTCAGGTCACCGTCGCCCTGCTGCCGTCGGCGAGATCGATGACGAACCGTTCCGCTTCCGCCGCGCCGACCGCCCTCGTTCCTCTTCGCTGCCGCCGCCCCGTACGAGCGCGACGACAGCCCTCGACATTTCGTCGAACCGGTTCGATTGGCCCGTAGAAGAAACCGGCCAGCAGTGCCCCCACCCAGGCCTCCCCGATCGTGCGCGGCCGACCGTCCGAGCTGAGCCGCAAGAGCACGCCGTCCACAGATTCGGGGCAGTTGACGTGCTGTAAAGGGGCGTACACACAGACAAACCCGACACCGCGCGTGGGCACACTGACATTTCCGGGCCGTTACGAGAAATTTGACGCGAGGCGTTGACACCCGTCCGGGCTGCTCGTACCTTCACTTCACGCGAACCGGTTCGACGATGGACAACTGGCCGGTTTCGCCCCCTGGAATCCTCGAACCGGTTCGACGACCTCGGCAAAGGAGCCCTCCGTGAACATCGGTGAGATCGCCAAGCGGGCCGGTGTCTCGCGGAGTACCGTGTCGTACGCCCTGAGCGGGAAGCGTCCCGTGTCCGAGGACACCCGTCAGAAGATCCAGCGGGTCATCGACGAGCTGGGCTACCAGCCCAACGCGAGTGCGAGGGCCCTGGCCAACGGCCGGACCAACACCATCGGTCTGGTCTTCCCGCCGGCCGGGAACCACTACACCGGCATGCAGCTGGACTTCATCGGGAGCGTCACCGAGGCCGCCGCGGCCCACGACTACGACGTGCTGCTCTCTCCGAGCGGCGTGGACAGCGACCGCTCGTTCCAGCGACTGCTGGGCGAGCGGCGGGTCGACGGCGCGATCCTGATGGAGATCCGGCTCCAGGACGACCGTATCGACCATCTCACCGCGGTGGGTTTCCCCTCCGTCGCCATCGGCCGCACCGCCCACCCGCAGGGCAGCTGGTGGGTGGGCCTGGACCACACGGCACTGGCGGCAGCCTGTGTGCACCACCTCGCCGACCTGGGCCACCGCAGGATCGCCTTCGTCAACCGGCCCCAGCAGCTCCTACGGGCCGGCTACGAGTCCGCCCACCGGGGTCTGGACGGCTTCACCAAGGCCGCGGCGGAACGCGGGCTGACCGCCCGGACGTACTGCTGCGGGGACGACGCCGCCTCGGGCCTCGCCTGTCTGGAGCGGATCCTGCACGACGACCCGGACACCACGGCGCTGGTCACCCTCAACGAGGCCGCGCTCGGCGGTCTCTACCGGGGCCTGGCCGAGGCCGGCCGCCATGTGCCGCGCGACTTCTCCGTCACCGGGGTGGTGGCCGGCCGGTGGGCGGAGACGGTGACCCCGCAGCTCACCGCGGCGGACGTACCGGCGGAGCAGATGGGCCGTCTCGCCGTCGACCTGCTGGTGGAACGGCTCGACCACCCCGACGCGCCGCCCCGGCACCACCTGCTCGCGCCGCCGATCTCGTTGCGGGCGAGCACCGCACCCGCCGGGATCCGACCCGCCGGTCCCACGGACTTCGGCGTCCCCACCAATCCCTGACCGTCTCGCCCCGCTCTCTCCTTCCCTCCGCACCCCGCACCGGCCGACCGCGCGACTCACCGCCCGGACCCTCCGACCGGATCGGGCGAGCCGGCAGTCTCCGATCACCCCTCCCAGGGCACACCTGTGCCGATCTCAGGGCACCCCTGTGCCAGAACCCATGAGGAACACGTCATGAACCGATCTGCCAGAAGGCGTCTCACCGCCGCAGTCATCACCGTCGTCGCCGTCACCACCGGCGCCACCTCGTGCTCCTCGGGCTCGGGTGGCACCTCCACCAAGGCCGCGGAGAGCAAGACGTACACGATCTGGGACCCGTACCCGCAGTTCGCCAAGGACTCGGAGTGGGCGAAGCTGCTGGATGTCTGCGGCAAGAGTGCCGGGGTGAAGATCAAGCGGACGGCGTTCGACACCGGCGACCTGACGAACAAGGCGCTGCTGGCGGCGCAGCAGGGCAACTCCCCGGACGTCCTCATCGTCGACAACCCCGTGGTGTCGACCCTGGCGGAGGCCGGGGTGCTCACGTCGACCGACGACAACAAGATCGACACCTCGAAGGTGGACCCCAACCTGCTCGGGGCCGGCCAGTCGGGCGGCAAGACGTACGGCACGCCGGTCGGCGCCAACACGCTCGCCCTCTACTACAACAACAAGGTTCTCAAGGCCGCGGGTGTGGACATAGCGTCGGTGAAGGACTGGAACTCGCTGACCGCGGCGATGGAGAAGGTCAAGAAGGCGGGGAAGAAGGGCATCACGTTCTCGGCGATCGGGACCGAGGAGGGCAGCTTCCAGTTCCTGCCCTGGTTCTGGGGCTCGGGCGCGCAGCTCACCGACGTCGGCTCGTCCGAGGCGGTGTCCGCGCTGTCGCTGTGGAAGGGCTGGCTGGACAAGGGCTACGCCCCCAACTCGGTGATCAACAACACCCAGACGACCAGCTGGCAGGAGTTCGCGAGCGGCGACTACGCGTTCGCCGAGAACGGCACCTGGCAGCTCGGCAATGCCGACAAGGCCGGCCTCGACTACGGCGTCATCCCCGTGCCGGGCGCCAAGGGAGGCAATGCCGCGGCCCCGACGGGCGGTGAGTTCGTCACCGTTCCCGTCCAGGACGACACCGGCCGGTACACCACCACACAGAAGCTGGTGTCCTGCCTGACCAGCAGCGAGAACCTGAAGTTCACCGACACGACGCTGTCCTACGTGGCCCCCACCACCGAGGTCCAGGACAAGCAGGTGGCCGCGAACGCCAAGCTGAAGCCCTGGGTGGACGCGGTCAAGGCGGCGAAGGGCCGTACCAGTGACGACCTGGGCACCAAGTACCCCAAGATCTCCGAGCAGTTGTGGAAGGCCGTGCAGTCCGCCCTCAGCGGGTCCAAGTCTCCGAAGGACGCGCTGACTTCGGCACAGTCCGCCGTCAAGTAGATCGAGGACTCCGGCCAGCCGATGAAACACACGACACAGGTGGCGGACAGCCGGCCGGTGCGGATCCGGAACGGGGCGGCGACCGCCGCCCCGCCCCCGGCCCGTACCACGACCCGGCGTCGCCGCCGCCCCAGATCCCAGCAGTGGACGGCCTGGGCGTTCCTCGCCCCGGTGGTCCTCTACCTCGCCCTCTTCTACGCGTATCCGCTCTACCGCAAT
>NZ_LGDW01000023.1 GCF_001280005.1 Streptomyces sp. NRRL WC-3618
GGGCGTTGGAGGCGGGCGCCCGGGGCTATGTGCTCAAGGCCGGGCCGCCCGAGTAACTGTTCCGCGCGGTGCGCGGAGCCGCTGCCGGAGCGCTGGGGCTGGCACCGGAGATCGTCGGCGAACTCGTCGGCCAAGTGGTCAGCCCCGAGCAGGAGTTGAGCGGGCGCGAGATCGAGGTCGTACGGCTGATGGCCGAGGGGCTCAGCAACCGGGCCATCGCCGGGGCACTGTTCCTGAGCGAGGCCACGATCAAGACGCACCTCGTGCGTGTCTACCGCAAGCTCAAGGTCGACAACAGGGCGGCGGCCGTCTCGGAGGCCGTGCGCCGGGGCGTGCTCGAACTGACCTGAGGCGTGGACAGCCCCAGGGCCTGTCGCCGGGGGTCGGGGCGCCGTTCTCCGGCACCGGGGGTCCCTCGGATGGCGGCCCTGGCTTGACGGGCGGACCATGGAGGGGACGGGGGGTCCGACAGCCATGGCGGGGGAATGGGAGGCAGCAGACATGCTGGAGATCAAGACCGTCGAGAAGCCGGACGAGCGGCGCGATTTCCCCCGGGGACACATCGAAGCCGTACACATGACCGGCCTCGACTTCGCCGTGGGAACCTTCGAACCGGGCTGGCGCTGGTCCGAGTCCGTCGGGCCCATCGCGGGCACGGAGAGCTGCGAGATCCACCACAACGGCTACGTCGTCCAGGGCCGGATGCGCCTGCGCATGGATGACGGCGGCGAGAGCGAAGTGGGCCCCGGCGACGTGTTCGTGTGCCCGCCCGGACACGACGCGTGGGTTGTCGGCGACGAACAGGTCATCGTCCACGACTTCGCGGGAGGCATGGCACAGGATTACGCGAAGGCAGCGGGAAGCTAGGGCCTGTCGTAGCCACTTGGCTCACACCGGGAGCAACCGGGTGATCAGCGCGCCGAGTTGGCGTGCGTTGCGGCATTCGCGCATCTCCACCAGCTCGGCGTACGCGGGTGCCGCGGAGTCGCCCGTGCCCCACTGGGAGCGTCCCTCGGGGTTCAACCAGTAGACGCGGCGGGCCCGTTCGGCCAGGTGCCGTACGGCGGGCAGATTCGGGTCGCTCATGTTCGTACGGGCGTCACCGAGCACGAACACGGTCGTGCGCGGACCGATCGCGTCGGCGTACCGTTGCGTGAACTCGCCCAGGGCGACGCCGTAGTCACTGCTGCCGTGCCAGCCCGTCAGCGTCGCCTCCGCGCGAATGCGGGCGCCCAGCCCCTCGGCGTCGGCGGCGCCGTGCACGAGCAGGCCGGTCACCTCGTCGACACGATTGACGAAGGCGAACACGCGGACCTTGCTGAACTGGTCGTGCAGCGCCTGCACCAGCAGCATCGTGAAGTCGGAGAAACCGGCCACCGAGCCCGACACATCGCACAGCAGCACCAGTTCGGGCCGGGCGGGCCGGCGCCGGCGCAGTACGGGCCGCATCGGGACCCCGCCCGTCGACAGCGAGGCGCGCACCGTGCGCCGTAGATCGATCGAGCCGCGTGCGGCCTTGCGGCGGCGCGCCGCCAGCCGGGTGGCCAGCTTGCGGGCCAGTGGCTGAACCGTCCTTCGCAGCTCGGCCAGTTGGGCGCGCCCGGCGACCAGGAAGTCGACCCGGTCGGCGGTCGGCGCGACCGCCCGCCGGGCGATCTCGTCCCGGCCGCGCCGCTCGGCGACCCGGCGCCGCGCCTCCGCGCCCACCAGCCGCCTGAACTCCTCGATCCGCCGCCGGATCTCGTCCTCCAGCAGCCGGTCAGCGAACCCCGTGTCCGCCGTCCCCTCGCGAAGGCTCGTCCGTACCCGGGCAAGGAGCGTCTGCGGCCGGATCCGGTCCAGCGTCTGGTACGACGACCAGCCGTCCGATTCCGGTGAGGAGCCGTAGCCGCCGAAACCGTCGACCGCCTCGGCGGCCAACCGGGCAAGCAGCGCACGGTCGTTCGCGGCCAGCGCGGCGGCGAGCCGGTCGCGCAGGTCGTCCCGATCCGCGGGCTGTGTGCCGGGCGCTCCGACACCCCGGGGAAAGTACAGGTCGAAGACCGGGTCGAACACCGGTCGCTGGCCCGTGCCGTGCAGCAGGGTCGCGGCCAGTCCTTCGCGCAGCAACTCCCGGTCCGCGAACCCGAGTACGGCCACCGCCTGGGCCGCGTCCACGGTCTCCCCGGTACCGATCCGCACACCGTGCGCACGCAGCGCCCCGACGAGCCCCGTCAGCCGTTCCGTGACACCGGCACCGGAAATGGCGTGTGCCGAGGGTGCGTTCACCGGGTTCCTCCGAGGATGCTCCGGCCTTCGAGCCGGGGAGGAATCGGACTCCTGCGGAGCAGGGCCGGAAGCAGGATTTCGCCTCCAGGGCGAAACACCGTCCACCGGATCGGGTAGGCTGCAGGCCGTGCGTTGCGAGAACCAAGCGCGTACGCCGTGCTGATCGAGAGCCAAGGCAGCACATGCACCTCCAAGCTTTGCCGTATCAAACCGGGCTGGTTTCAACCCGGCTGGTGTTGATCGTGGAAGACCTGTTGGATCGCTGACCCGCAGGCGGCGGGAGCCAGGAATCCCCCTGCTTCGATTGGGGGAGGATTCAAATCGCGTCCAGGTCCAGCTTGGCGCTCGCCTTGAGGACGTCGTCCTGATGCTTGAGGAGAACGCCCAGGCTGTCCCGTACGACCGTCTCGTCCAGGGTTTCCGCCCCCAGCGCCAGCAGGGTGCGCGCCCAGTCGATGGTCTCGGCGACCGACGGCACCTTGCGCAGGTCCATCGCGCGCAGCGCGCCCACCACCCGCACCACCGAATCGGCCAGCGCCGCGTCGAGCTCCGGCACCTTCAGCCGTACGATCCTGCGCTCCAACTCGGCGTCCGGGAAACCGATGTGGAGGAACAGGCAGCGGCGGCGCAGGGCCTCGGACAGCTCGCGGCTGGCGTTGGAGGTGAGGACGACGAAGGGGCGGCGGGTCGCGGTGATCGTGCCCAGCTCGGGGACCGTGACCTGGAAGTCGGAGAGCACCTCCAGGAGCAGGCCCTCCACCTCGACGTCCGCCTTGTCGGTCTCGTCGATCAGCAGCACCTTGGGGGCGTCCCCGCGAATGGCGGTCAGCAGGGGGCGGGGGAGCAGGAACTCCTCGCTGAATATGTCGGTGCGCGTCGCGTCCCATGTCTCGTCGCGGCCCGCGCTGATGCGCAGGAGCTGCTTGGCGTGGTTCCACTCGTACAACGCCCTGGACTCGTCGACGCCCTCGTAGCACTGGAGGCGGATCAGCTCCGCGCCGGCGATCTCGGCGACGGCCTTGGCGAGCTCGGTCTTGCCGACGCCCGCCGGGCCCTCCACCAGGAGGGGTTTGCCGAGGCGGTCGGCCAGGAAGACCGTGGTGGCGACGGCGGGGGAGGCCAGATATCCGGTCTCGGCGAGGCGGGCGGAGACGTCGGTGACGGATGTGAACAACGGGGCCTCCAGCACCGGCGTGAACAGGATCGGAGGCACTATCTAAGCGCTTGTTCACCCCTCGTGTCACGCACGAATTCGTGGAAGGCGTTCGATGCACCAGCTCTTCGCGGCCAAGGCCGAGGGCTGGAGAAGGGCTCCACGAGCCCAATACGCGGGGTTGCCCCTTCCTGTCCGCGGCTCGTCGAACTGAAGGACCCCGCGCACCCGGCGAGCGTGCTCGCCCGGCAGGTCAAAGAGCGCATCCAGGGATGGATATCCATGCCCAGGCCGGCCCACAAGCCCGTTCACGCGGCGCACGCGACCGCCGCCACGCCGGACTCGGGGCCAGGCCGGGCTTCCGATCAGCCGGTGGGGTCGGCCTCCCCGTCCGGCTGCCCGCCGTCGCTCACCAGCACCACCTCAAGAGTGCGTGGACCGTGCACCCCCTCGACCCGGTCGAGTTCGATGTCACTGGTCGCCGACGGACCGGAGATCCACGTCAACGGCCGTGTCGGATCCAGGCGTTCGAGGGCCTGCGGCACGGAGGAGACGACCTGGTCGGGCACGCGGACGACGCAGATGTGATGGTCGGGGACCAGGGTGATGCGGCGACGCCCCTGGTCGGGGCCGCCGTCCAGAACGATGGTGCCGGTCTCGGCGATGGCGAGGGCGCAGGCCGTGACGACGCTGTGGACCTCGTCCAGGTCGTACGGGGTGCTCACGGCACGGTCCTCGACCCGGGGGGTGTCCGTGGCCGACAGCCACTGCGGCGGGAGCCCCGGCGGGACGACCACCGACGTCGAGCCGTGCGCGGACAGTATCCCGGCGAGCAGCGCCGGGAGCTCGTCGGTGGTGCTGCGGTGCACGATCGCCCGGTAGTCCGCCAGGTTCTCGGCGAGGAGTTCGACGGTCTCCTCGGCGCTCCGGTCGTCGTGCTCGCGCAGGTAGTCGCGGTCGACGGCCTGGTCGTACCGCGTGTCGTCGGCGGGTACGTCGGCGAGTGCGCGCCGTACCCGGCCCAGGATCAGTTCGCGGCTGTTCACTTCGTGGTGTCCTTTCCGCCGTGGGTGCGCTGCCACCAGTCGCGGAACGGCTCCGCCGGTACGGCCGGCAGATCGCGGGTGGCGCTCCAGGCCTTGCCGGGGCCGGGCAGGGTGCGGGGGTGGAGGCGGCGGGTGCGGGAGGCGAGGCGCTGGCCGGTGCGCAGGGCGCCGGGGTGGCTGAACGCCCAGCGGGCGGCGCGCATCGCGGCCCGTTCGGCGGCGTGGCCCTTCGCGGGCTTCAGGACGACCTTGTTGCCCTCGCGGGTGACCGGACCGCCCTCGACGACGCGTTCGCGCAGGTGCACCAGCACCTCGGGGATGTCGATGGCGACCGGGCACACCTCGTAGCAGGCTCCGCACAGTGAGGAGGCGTACGGGAGCGAGGCGTCGATCTCGCTCTCGGTGCCCCGGAGTTGAGGGCTGAGGATGGCGCCGATGGGGCCGGGATAGACGGAGCCGTAGGCGTGGCCGCCGGCCCGCTCGTACACCGGGCAGACGTTCAGACAGGCCGAGCAGCGGATGCAGCGCAGGGCCTGGCGGCCGACCTCGTCGGCGAGGGTGTCGGTGCGGCCGTTGTCGATCAGGACCAGGTGGAAGACCTGCGGGCCGTCGCCGTCCGTCGTACCCGTCCAGGTCGACGTGTACGGGTTCATGCGCTCGGCGGTCGAGGAGCGGGGGAGGGTCTGGAGGAAGACCTCCAGGTCCTGCCAGGTCGGCACGATCTTCTCGATGCCGACGACCGAGATCAGCGTCTCGGGCAAGGTCAGGCACATCCGTCCGTTGCCCTCGGACTCGACCACGACCAGGGTGCCGGTCTCGGCGACCATGAAGTTCGCGCCGGAAACGCCCACCTTGGCGCGCAGGAACTTCTCCCGGAGGTGGAGCCGGGCCGCCTCGGCCAGTTCGGCGGGCGTGTCGGTGAGGCCCTCGGGGGCCGGGCGGCCCCACTCGCTCATCTCGCGCGCGAAGATGTCCCGGATCTCGCCCCGGTTGCGGTGGATGGCCGGGACGAGGATGTGCGAGGGCCGGTCCTTGCCCAACTGCACGATCAGCTCGGCGAGATCGGTCTCGTAGGCGTGGATGCCCTCGGCCTCCAGGGCCTCGTTCAGCCCGATCTCCTGCGTGGCCATCGACTTGACCTTGACGACCTCCGACTCACCGGTCGTCCGCACCAGTTCGACGACGATCCGGTTGGCCTCGTCGGCGTCGGCCGCCCAGTGCACGACGCCGCCCGCCGCCGTGACCGACTCCTCCAACTGGACGAGATAGCGGTCGAGATGGCGCAGCGTGTGGTCCTTGATCTGTTTGCCGGCCTCGCGCAGCTGTGCCCAGTCGGACAGCTCGGCGACGGCTTTCGCCCGTTTGCCACGGATGGTGTGGGTGGCGTGGCGCAGATTGCCGCGAAGCGTCTCGTTGCCCACCGCCTCGTGGGCCGCCTTGGGGAAGGCCGGCATCCCGACGAACGTGCCGCTCATGCCAGGGGCTCCTCTTCCGTGCTCGCCAGGATCTCCGCGATGTGCACCGGCCGCATACCGGTGCTCAGACGGGTCATGGTCCCGCCGATGTGCATGAGACACGAGTTGTCGGCGGCGCACAGCACCTCCGCCCCCGTCGACTCGGCGTTGCGCACCTTGTCGGTGCCCATCGCCGCCGAGACATCGGAGTTCTTCAGCGCGAAGGTGCCGCCGAAGCCACAGCACTCGTCGGCACCGGGCAGCTCACGCAGCTCCAGCCCCTTCACTGCCTGGAGCAGCCTCAGCGGCCGGTCGGCCAGGCCGAGGCCGCGCAGCCCGTGGCAGGTCGGGTGGTAGGTGACGGTGTGCGGGTAGTAGGCGCCCACGTCCGTCACCCCCAGCACGTCGACCAGGAACTCCGTCAGCTCGTACGTCTTCGGGACCACCGGTGCCAGCGTGGCCGCGAGGCCGTCCCCGCGCCCTTCGGCCCGCGCCCGCTCGCCCATCCGTGGATACAGCTCCCGGACCATCGCGCCGCACGACCCGGAGGGCGTCACGATCGCGTCGTACTCCCCGAATACATCGGAGAAATGACGGGCCAGCGGCTCGGCCTCATGTCGGTACCCCGTGTTGTAGTGCGCCTGTCCGCAGCAGGTCTGCGCCATCGGGAAGTCGACCTCGACACCCAGCCTGGTCAGCAGTTTCACCACGGCGCGGCCCGTGTCGGGATACAGCGTGTCGTTGACACAGGTAAGGAACAGTGCGACACGCATCGCGGCTCCTAGCGATCGATCATCGGATGAGTGCAGATTACGCGGAGATCGCACCGTGGGGGAGTCCCCGTCTCACCGGACGTCGCTCAGCCGGGATTCCGCCGCCCGCCAGGCCCCCGGGTCACCGGCCGGCTCGTAGCGGGTCAGCGGCTGGGTACGGGCGAGCAGCCGCCGCATGTCCGTACGGTCGCCGACAAGCCCGTGGGTCCTCGCCTGGACGAGGACGTTGCCGAGCGCGGCGGCCTCCGTCGGGCCCGCCACCACCGGCAGCCCGCACGCATCGGCGGTGAGCCGGCACAGCAGCGCGTTGCGCGTCCCGCCCCCGACGATGTGCACGGCGTCGACACTGTGCCCGGCGAGCCGCTGGGCGTCCGCCACCGCCCGCCGGTGCGCGAGGGCGAGGGAGTCGAGGATGCAGCGGGTGATCTCGCCCGGCGTCTCGGGCACCGGCTGCCCGGAGGCCCGGCAGGCCTCGGCGATCCTCTCCGGCATCCGCCCGGGCGCCAGGAACGCGGCGTCCCCCGCGTCCACCACGGACCGCAGCCCCGGCGCCTCGGCCGCCGCCCGCAGCAGGTCGCCCAGCTCCGGGTTTCCCCAGGCCCGTACGCACTCCTGGAGCAGCCACAACCCCATGATGTTGCGCAGATAGCGGACCGTGCCGTCGAGCCCCAGCTCGTTGGTGAAGTTGGCGGCCCGGCTCTCCTCGGAGAGGACGGGCGCGTCCAGTTCCAGGCCCGCCAGGGACCAGGTGCCGGTGCAGATGTAGGCGAACCGTTCGTCCACGGCCGGCACGGCCGCCACCGCTGACGCCGTGTCGTGGGACCCGACCGTGGTGACCGGCACCGGCCCGGTCAGCCCGGTCTCCTCCAGGACCTCGGCCCGCAGCACGCCCGCCGGATCCCCGGGCCGGCGCAGCGGTGCGAACAGCCCGAGGTCGATGTCCAGTCTCCGCGCGATGTCATGCGCCCAGTCGCGGGTGCGGGGATCGATCAGCTGGGTGGTGGACGCGTTGGTCAGCTCGGTGCCGGCCTCGCCCGTCAGCCAGTACGTCAGCAGGTCGGGGATGAGCAACAGCCGTTGGGCGGCGGCCAGTTGACGGGTGCCACGGGCCGCCGCCAGCTGGTAGAGGGTGTTGAAGGGCGCGTACTGGAGCCCGGTCGCCGCGTACAGCTCGGCGGCCGGGACGGACGCCCACACCTTCTGAGCGACCCCCTCGGTGCGGACGTCGCGGTAGTGCACCGGGTTGCCGAGCAGGGCGCCGTCGGCATCCAGCAGCCCGTAGTCCACGGCCCAGCTGTCGATGCCGACGGAGTCGACCTGCCCAGCGGCCCGCAGCCCGTCGAGGACACCCGAGTACAGCGCGAGAACATCCCAGCGCAGCCCCTCGGGTACCCGCACGGGCCGGTTCACGAACCGGTGCGCCTCGACCAGCTCCAGCGTGCCCGGCCCGACGCGGCCGACCATGACGCGTCCACTGGACGCGCCGAGATCGACCGCGGCGTACGACTTCATGCCCATGGGACGGTCCGTTTCAGCCCGTCCGGCGTTTGAGGACGAGCGCGTTCAGCGCGAAAAGGGGGGTCGGGGGGCGCAGCCCCAAGGGATGGGAACGGGTAGGGGCGGCGGGGGCGAAACTCACGCATCGCCGGCGCCTGCTCGCCCAGCGGCTTCACCCCCGGGCCGGCGGCAAGCGAGACCTCATCGCAGGAAGGCGGCGGCGACGCCGGCATCGACCGGGACATGCAGCCCCGTGGTGTGCGTGAGGTCGCCGCCGGTCAGCGCGAACACGGCGCCCGCCACATGCTCGGGCAGCACCTCGCGCTTGAGGATGGTCCGCTGCGCGTAGAACTCGCCGAGCTTCTCCTCCGCGATCCCGTACGTCGCCGCACGCTGCGCACCCCAGCCGGCCGCGAAGATCCCGGAGCCACGCACGACGCCGTCGGGGTTGACGCCGTTGACGCGGATACCGTGCTCGCCCAGCTCGGCGGCCAGCAGCCGCACCTGGTGCGCCTGGTCGGCCTTGGTCGCGGAGTAGGCGATGTTGTTCGGCCCGGCGAAGACGGCGTTCTTCGACGCGATGTAGACGATGTCGCCGCCCAGCTCCTGCGCGATCAGCACGCGCGCCGCCTCCCGCGAGACGAGGAACGACCCGCGCGCCATGATGTCGTGCTGCAGGTCCCAGTCCCGCGCCGTGGTCTCCAGCAGCGGCTTGGAGATGGAGATCCCCGCGTTGTTGACGACGAGATCCACCCCGCCGAAGGCCAGCACAGCGGCCCGGAACGCCTCGGCGATCTGCTCCTCCGACGTCACGTCCACGGTGACGGCGACGGCCCTGTCAGGCCCACCGAGCTCCTCGGCCACCGCCGCCGCGTTCTCCGCGTGGAGATCGGCGACGACCACACAGGCGCCCTCGGCGACCAGCCGCTCGGCGATGGCCTTCCCGATGCCACTGCCCGCCCCCGTCACCAGCGCCACCCGGGTGGCCAGCGCCTTCGGCCTGGGCATCCGCCGGAGCTTCGCCTCCTCCAGGGCCCAGTACTCGATGCGGAACTTCTCCGACTCCTCGATCGGCGCGTACGTCGAGACCGCCTCGGCCCCGTGCATCACGTTGATCGCGTTGACGTAGAACTCGCCGGCCACGCGCGCGGTCTGCTTGTCCTTGCCGAAGCTGAACATGCCCACGCCTGGGATCAGCACGATCGCGGGGTCGGCGCCGCGCAGCGCGGGGGAGTCGGGCAGGGCGTTGCGCTCGTAGTAGGCGGCGTACTCCTCGCGGTACTCGGCGTGCAGCTCCCTGAGCCGCGCGATCACCTCGTCGAGGGGGGCGGAGGCCGGCAGATCGAGGACGAGCGGCCTGACCTTGGTGCGCAGGAAGTGGTCCGGGCAGGAGGTGCCGAGTGCGGCCAGGCGCGGGTGCTCGGCGCGTGACATGAAGTCCAGCACGACGTCCGTGTCGGTGTAGTGCCCGACCTGCGGCTTGTCCCGCGAGGCGATGGCCCGCACATACGGGGCGAGCGCGGCGGCCCGCTCCCGCCGCTCCTCGGGCGCGAGGGCGGCGTACCCCTCGATCACCGGGCCGAACGGCTCGGCCTTCCCCCGCTCGGCGAGGAACGCCTCGGCGGTACGGATGATGTGCAGCGAGTTCTGCTCGCACTCCTCGGCGGTGTCGCCCCAGGCGGTGACGCCGTGTCCGCCGAGGACGCACCCGACGGCCTGCGGATTGGCGGCCTTCACGGCGGCGATGTCCAGCCCGAGCTGGAACCCGGGCCGCCGCCACGGCACCCACACCACGGTGTCCCCGAAACACTCGGCGGTCAGCTTCTCCCCGTCGGCGGCGCAGGCCAGCGCGATACCGGAGTCGGGGTGCAGGTGATCCACGTGCGCCGCGTCGACGAGCCCGTGCATGGCGGTGTCGATGGACGGCGCCGCCCCGCCCTTCCCGTGCAGGCAGTAGTCGAAGGCGGCGACCATCTCGTCCTCGCGCTCCACGCCCGGATACACCCCCTTGAGCGCGTGCAGCCGGTCGAGCCGCAACACGGCCAGCCCGCCCTCGGTCAGGGTCCCCAGGTCACCCCCGGACCCCTTGACCCACATCAGCTCCACATCACCACCGGTGACGGGATCGATGTCGGTCCCCTTGGCGGACGTGTTCCCACCGGCGTAGTTCGTATTACGGGGGTCAGCACCAAGCCGACGGGACCGGGCGAGAAGGGCGGCGGCTTCGGGATGGGTTGCCATGACGTGATCAATCCTTACGTGACGTTTTCAACGAGGGGGAGGACGAGCGCCCCTTCAGGGGCGCGGGGAACTGCGCGATCAACCACAGACGACCGAAAGCCTGCAACCAACCGAACCAGGCAGACGAGACCCAGGACCTACGCGCCCCACCCCGCCTGCTCCCCACCAACCCGCTCCGCAGCAATCTTGGAACCCCACCCGGACCGGGCATACGCAGAGATCGGGTCCCCGTCCAACCCCATCTCCCCCCGAACCTCCGCAAGCAACGGCCGAACATCCGTGTTGTACGCGTCCATCAGCACCGCGTTGGCGGCCAGTACATCCCCGGCCCGCTGCGCAGCAGCCAACGCCGACGCGTCAACAAGGAGTGCCTTGGCCGTCGCCTCCTGCACATTCATCACCGACCGGATGATCGCCGGAATCTTCGCCTCGATGTTGTGGCACTGGTCCAGCATGAACGCCACCTCCGGCACGAACCCCCCACCCCTGATCACCTCGTACATGATCCGGAACAGCTGGAACGGGTCCGCCGAGCCGACCATCAGGTCGTCGTCCGCGTAGAACCGCGAGTTGAAGTCGAACGCGCCGAGCTTCCCCTCCCGCAGCAGCGTGGCGACGATGAACTCGATGTTGGTGCCTGGCGCGTGGTGCCCGGTGTCGACCACGACCTGCGCCTTCGGGCCGAGCTTGAGGCAGTGCGCGTACGCCGTGCCCCAGTCCGGGACGTCGGTGGCGTAGAAGGCCGGCTCGAAGAACTTGTACTCGAGGAGCATCCGCTGGTCGTCGCCGAGCCGCTCGTACACCGCGGCCAGCGCCTCGGAGAGCCGGTCCTGGCGCTCACGGATGTCGTCCTGACCGGGGTAGTTCGTCCCGTCGGCGAACCACAGCTTCAGGTCCTTCGACCCGGTGGCGTCCATGATGTCGACGCATTCGAGCAGATGGCCGAGCGCCTTGCGCCGCACTACCGCGTCCGGGTGGCAGACGCTGCCCAGCTTGTAGTCGTCGTCCTGGAAGGTGTTCGAGTTGATCGCGCCCAGCTTCAGGCCGCGCTCCTCGGCGTACTTGGCCAGGTCCGCGTATCCGTCGGAGCCGTCGACCTTGTCCCACGGAATGTGCAGGGCGACGGTCGGCGCGACCCCGGTGACGGCGTGCACCTGGGCGGCGTCGTCGAGCTTCTCGAAGGGGTCGCGGGGAACGCCGGGCTGTGCGAACACCTTGAAACGGGTCCCCGAGTTCCCGTAGGCCCACGACGGGGTTTCGATGGCCTGGTTCTTGAGAGCGGCCTTCACCGCGCTGAGCTCGGTCACTTCAGGACTCCTGTGGCATCGGGTCGGAACGACGACTGCTGGGAAACGGCGCGCTGAACGGCGAACTGATGAAACGATTCAGAACGGGAAGCTATGAGCCGCCCGAAGGGGTGTCAAGCCCTCTGGTCGATTCGGCCTGCCGTGTCTTGCCTGTGACCTTCGATTATCGAAAGAATTTCGACACGGACCCATTGACGTGACATGGCTCCCATGCCTAACGTCCCGGCAACCCAGTTGAAACCTTTCACGACGTCGTGAGGCCAGACCCACAGGCGTCGTCGAGGAGCCCTCATGACCCACCCGTCCGACCCGGGGCCGGCCCCTGTGCTGGCACTCGAGGACATCTCGAAGTCCTTCGGTGCGGTGCGTGCCCTGCGGGACGTCTCCCTGGAACTGTTTCCCGGCGAAGTGCACGCACTCGCCGGAGAGAACGGCGCCGGCAAGTCGACCCTCATCAAGACGCTCGCCGGGGTGCACCGACCGGACGCCGGCCAAGTGCTGCTCGACGGCGCACCCGTCGCCTTCCACGGCCCCGGCGACGCCCGCGACGCGGGTATCGCCGTGATCTACCAGGAGCCCACGCTCTTCCCGGACCTGTCGATCGCCGAGAACATCTTCATGGGCCGCCAGCCCCGGCGCGCCCTCGGCAGGATCGACCACAAGGCCACCCACGCGGCGACCGCCGCCCTGATGCGGCGTCTCGGCGTCGAACTGGACCCGGACCGCCCCGCGCGCGGCCTGTCCATCGCGGACCAGCAGATCGTCGAGATCGCCAAGGCCCTCTCCTTCGACGCCCGCGTCCTGATCATGGACGAGCCGACCGCCGCCCTCACCGGCAGCGAGGTCGCCCGTCTCTTCGGCGTCGTCCGCACCCTGCGCGAACAGGGCGCCGCCGTGCTGTTCATCTCGCACCGGCTGGAGGAGATCTTCAAGATCTGCCAGCGGGTGACGACCCTGCGTGACGGCGCCTGGATCGCCAGTGAGCCGCTGGACGGCATGACCGAGGACGATCTCGTACGCCGGATGGTCGGCCGCGATCTCGACGAGCTCTACCCGAAGCAGGACGTCGAGGCAGGCGAGGTCGCCCTCAGCGTGCGCCGCCTGACCCGCGAGGGCGTCTTCACCGACGTCTCCTTCGACGTGCGGCACGGCGAGATCGTGGGCCTCGCCGGACTCGTCGGCGCCGGCCGTACCGAGGTGGCCCGTGCCGTCTTCGGCATCGACCGCTGGGACGCGGGCGAGGTCGAGGTGGACGGCAGGATCCTGACGAACGGAGCGCCCTCCACGGCCATGGCCGCCGGGCTTGCCCTCGTCCCCGAGGACCGGCGGGCCCAGGGCCTGGTGATGGACATGTCCATCGAGCGGAACATCGGCCTCACCGGCCTGCGTACGACCGTCAGGGCCGGACTCATGGACCGGGGCGCCGAGCGCAGCCGCTCCCTGGACTGGGCCGTCAAGCTCCAGGTGAAGTACGCCCGCATCGCCGACACCGTCAACACCCTGTCCGGCGGCAACCAGCAGAAGGTCGTCCTGGCCAAGTGGCTCGCCACCGGCCCCAGGGTGCTGATCGTCGACGAGCCCACCCGGGGCATCGACGTCGGTACGAAGGCCGAGGTGCACCGCCTGCTCAGCGAACTGGCCGCCGACGGTGTGGCCATTCTGATGATCTCCTCCGACCTGCCCGAGATCCTCGGTATGGCCGACCGCGTGCTCGTGATGCACGAGGGCCGCCTCACCGCTGAGATCCCGCGCTCCGAAGCAACCGAGGAAACGGTGATGGCCGCAGCCACCGGGAGGGCCGCCGCATGACGGTGACCGCCCCCAACCCCGCCCCCACCGCCGAGGTGCCCAAGTCCAGCGGCACCCGGCTGGTGGACCGCGTGTTCAGGATGCGCGAACTCGCCATCCTGCTGGTCTTCCTGGTGATGATCGCCGTCACCCAGGCCGGCAACAGCGAGTTCCTGTCCGAGCAGGGCATCAAGGACCTGCTGCTGAACGCGACGATCCTGGTCCTGGTCGCCACCGGCCAGTCGCTCGTGGTCGTCACCCGCAACGTCGACCTGTCGGTCGGCTCCACCCTCGGCATCAGCGCCTTCGCCGCGGGCATCTACCTCCAGGGCGGCGGAAACCCCGTCGTGGCCATCGCCCTGGCCGTCCTGCTCGGCATCGGCTTCGGGCTCCTCAACGGACTGCTCGTCAGCTTCGGCCAGGTACCCGCCCTCGTCGTCACCCTCGGCACGCTCTACATCATCCGCGGCATCGACTCCATCTGGGTCGGCTCCCGGCAGATCACGGCGGCCGACCTCCCGGACGGCTTCGTCGACTTCGGCTCCGGCGGTATCTCCGCGGTGCCGTACCTCGCGCTGATCGCGCTCGCCGTGCTCATCGCGACCGCCTACTACCTCCGGCAGTTCGGCAGCGGCCGCGAGCTGTACGCCCTCGGCTCCAACCCCGAGGCCGCCCGGCTCGCCGGCATCCCCGTACGCAAGCGGATCCTCATCTCGTACACCTTCTGCGGCGCCCTCGCCGGACTCGCCGGCGCGCTCTACCTCGCACGGTTCGGCAACGTCGACTCCAGCACGGGCAACGGGTACGAACTCACCGTCGTCAGCGCGGTCGTGGTCGGCGGCGTCGTCTTCACCGGCGGCTCCGGCAGCGTCTACGGGGCGGCGCTCGGCGCGCTGCTGCTGACCTCCATCAACAGCGTGCTGCCCGCCCTCGGCGTCAGCTCGGTGTGGGTCATGGCCATCAACGGCATCCTGCTCATCCTCGCCATCGCGGTCGACCGGATCGTCGCCCTGCGCGTGGCGTCCGCACTGAAGAAGAGGAACGCCCGCCATGGCTGACTTCTCGCTCGCGCGTGCCGTCCGCGGGTCCTCCTTGAAAAGGTGGGATTCGGCCGTCGGCGCCCTCCTCCTCGTCGTCCTGCTGCTGTCCTTCGGGTTCGTGGACGGGTTCGGCAACGGGCTCAACCTGTCCTTCCTGATCGGCAACACCCTCCCGATCGCGCTCGTCGCGCTGCCCATGACCCTCCTCGTCGTCTCCGGCGAGATCGATCTGTCCGTCGCCTCCACGGCCGGCCTGTCCGGCGCGGTGATGGGCGCGCTGTGGAACCAGGGCCTGACGATCGAGGTGATCATCCCGATCTGCCTGGTCCTGGGCGCCGGCTGCGGACTGGTCAACGGGCTGCTCGTCACCCGGCTCGGGCTGCCCTCCCTCGCCGTCACCATCGGCACCATGGCCGCCTACCGGGGCATCGCACAGATCGTGCTCGGCTCCGACGCGGTGACCGACTTTCCCACCCAGTACCTGGACTTCGCGGCCGGACGCATCGGGGACACCTTCGTCCCGTACGCCTTCTTCCCCTTCATCGTGCTGCTCGCGGTCGCCGTGGTCGCGCTGCACGCCACCCCGTTCGGCCGCTCGCTGTTCGCGATCGGCGCGAGCGAGGAGGCCGCCCGCTTCGCCGGTATCCGGGTCAAGCGGCACAAGCTGATCCTGTTCACGGTGACCGGTCTCACGGCCTCCCTCACCGGAATCTTCTGGGCACTGCACTACGCCAGCGCTCGCTATGACAACGCGACCGGGCTCGAACTCTCCGTCATCGCCGCCGTGTTGCTGGGTGGCATCGACTTCGACGGGGGCAAGGGGACGCTCGGCGGTGCGATTGCCGGAGTGTTCCTGCTCGGTGCGCTGCAGAACGTGATGAGCCTTCAGGATGTCTCGGCCCAGTCGCAGATCGTCGTCACCGGTGTCCTGCTGGTGCTGTCCGTGCTGGGACCTCGGGTCGCTCGGCAGGTGTCACTGGCCAGGGCGTCCTCAAGGCTTACGTAAAAAGGTCGTTCGTCTGCTGCGGGTCCGCTGTGGCTGGTCGCGCAGTTCCCCGCGCCCCTATCGGGCGCGTTCACTTACCCTCTGTTCAAAGGAACCCTCATGCGCAAGTCATCCGTCCGCCGTGCCTCCGCGGCTCTCGCCGCGGCCACCTCGCTCGCTCTGGCGCTCACCGCCTGCGGTGGGACCACCAAGAACGACGTCAAGAACGAGGGCGCCTCGGCCGCCGCGACCGGCAAGGCCGACCCGAACGCGGCCACCAAGAAGGGCCTGACCGTCGGCTTCCTGCCCAAGCAGGTCAACAACCCGTACTTCACCTCCGCCGACAAGGGAGGCGAGGCCGCGCTGAAGACCCTGGGCTCCAGCTACAAGGAGGTCGGGCCGTCCAGCGCCACCGACACCTCCGGCCAGGTGTCGTACGTCAACACTCTCACCCAGCAGCAGGTCGACGCGATGGCCGTGTCCGCGCAGGACCCGGGCGCCCTGTGCACCGCGCTCAAGCAGGCCATGAAGAACGACATCAAGGTCGTCACCTACGACTCGGACACCAAGACCGACTGTCGTAACGCCTTCGTCTCGCAGGCCAGCGCTGAGGACCTGGGCCGTACCGAGGTGCAGCTGCTCGCCGAGCAGATCGGCTACAAGGGCGAGATCGCGATCCTGTCCGCGGCGCAGACCGCGACGAACCAGAACACCTGGATCGACTTCATGAAGGACGAGCTGAAGGACCCGAAGTACAAGGACGTCAAGCTGGTCAAGGTCGCGTACGGCAACGACGACGCCCAGCAGTCCTTCCAGCAGACCCAGGGCCTCCTCCAGGAGTACCCGAACCTCAAGGGGATCATCTCCCCGACCACCGTCGGCATCAAGGCCGCCGCCCAGTACCTGTCCGGCTCGAAGTACAAGGGCAAGGTCAAGCTGACCGGCCTCGGCACCCCCAACGACATGCGCAAGTACGTCAAGAACGGCACCGTCGAGGGCTTCGAGCTGTGGGACCCGGCGAAGCTCGGCGAGCTGGCCGCGTACACCGCTGTCGCGCTGGTCTCGGGTCAGATCGCCGGCGCGGAGGGCGAGACCTTCAAGGCCGGCGACATGGGTGAGTACACGATCGGCAAGGACGGCGTGATCAGCCTGGGCAAGCCGACCGTGTTCACCAAGGACAACATCGACCATTTCAACTTCTGATTCCCCGGGGGCTGTTGATGCAACGCGTGTGCTTTCTGCTGAAGGTCCGGGCGGACCGCCTCGACGAGTACCGCGAGCGGCACGCCGCAGTGTGGCCCGAGATGCTCGACGCACTCTCGGCCACCGGCTGGCACAACTACTCGCTCTTCCTGCGCCAAGACGGCCTGCTCGTCGGCTACTTGGAGACCGAGGACTTCGCCGCCGCCCAGGCCGGCATGGAAGCCGCCGAGATCAACGCCCGTTGGCAGGCGGAGATGGCGCCGTTCTTCGAATCGCTGGACGGCGCCCGTCCCGACGAGGCCATGAAGCCCCTCACCGAGGTGTTCCACCTCGCCTGATCCCCCTCACTCACCCGCTCTCACCTCGCAAGACAACGGAGTCCCCGAGATGAAAAGACGTACGTTGATGGGCGCCGCCCTCGCCGGTGCCGTGATTTCCCCCGCCTTCGGCGTCGGCAGCGCCCGCGCCGCCGACCCCGGCCCCTCGGTCACCCGGACCGGCACCACCACGCTCGACTCCCAGGCCGTCTTCTTCGTCTCCTACGACGGCCTGGTCAACAACAACTCGTTCCAGAAGAACGGCCTGCTGACCTACAAGGGCTACCAGTACGCCGTCTGGTACACCGCCGACAAGAACGCCGTCGTCGGCCGCCGGGTCCTCGGCGGCAGCACCTGGTCGACGGTCCAGGTCGGGCACACCCTCAAGGCGAGCGACTCGCACAACGTCATCTCCATGGGCGTCTCCAGGACCGACGGCCGCCTCCACCTCAACATGGACTCGCACAGCGACGGCTTCACCTACCTCAAGTCGGTGGCCGGGCTCATGGACAACCCGGCCGGCCTCAGCTGGACCGCGGCCCGCTTCGGCGCACCCCAGTCGACGCTCGACGGACTCGCGCTCACCTCGCAGTTCACCTACCCGCAGTTCGTCTCGCTGCCCGACGGCAAGCTCCAGCTCAGCTACCGCGTCGGCATCTCCGGCAACGGCCGCAACGCCATCGCCGAGTACGACGGCACGTCCTGGACCGACCTCGGCGAGTGGTCCAGTTCCACCGGCACGTACACCAGCGAGCACGGCTCGTCGACGGTCCGCAACATGTACCTGCACGGCATCGACTACGACCGGAACGGCCGCCTGCACTCGTTCTTCACCTGGCGCGAGCAGAACGGCGCCGTCATGTGCAACAGCGGCGGCATCACCAACCACGACACCGGTTACGTCTACTCCGACGACCGGGGCCGCACCTGGCGCAACAACGCGGGCACGCTCGTCGGCACGACGGGTGGTTCGGACAAGGTCGCCGTCACCGACAGCGGCCTGGTGGTCGACGCGCTGAACCCGGACCACTCCCTGATGAACCAGGAGAGCCAGTTCACCGACTCGTCCGGGCTGCCGCACGCGATCATCAGCTACGTACCCGGCCGCTTCGGCCAGTGCACCACCAACTACGTCACCAACCGCACCGCCAACGGCCGCGCCTTCCATCTGCGCAAGAACTCCGCCGGCACCTGGCAGAAGACCGAGATCCCGGTCCCCCTCAACTCCAGCCAGCGCACCAAGTTGGTCCTCGACAAGTACGACAACGCCTACGCCATCTTCCCCTTCGGGCGGATTGCCGGCGCCTCGAAGTCCTCCGGCTACACCGACTGGGCGGTGCTGTTCGACGGCAGCGGACTGAACGCCTTCGGTGAGGTGGTGATCGACGAGACGCGGGTGGCCCAGGACAACGTCCTGTCCGTCCTCTACCAGGAGAAGTCGAGCGGTACGACCCCCTCGGCGCTCCATGTCGTCGACTTCCGGCTGCCCGCGTGACCGGAATGACCGGAGTGACCAGCGGATTAGTCAAGGGCGGGCAGGCGGCTAATGTAAAGGCCTGCCCGCCACCGTTCGTTTCCCTGGAGGTCCCCGCCTGATGGCCCAGCCGGTGGGTATCAAGGACGTCGCACGCGTCGCCGGAGTCTCGGTGGGCACGGTCTCGAACGTCATCAACCGCCCGGACTCGGTCGCCACCGAGACCCGGGCCCGTGTGCTGTCCGCCATCGACCGCCTCGGCTACGTCCGCAGCGAGTCGGCCCGTCAGCTGCGCGCCGGGCGCAGCCGCATCATGGGGCTGCTCGTCCTCGACATGGGCAACCCCTTCTTCGTGGACGTGGCACGCGGTGCCGAGCGGGCCGCCCGGAACGCCGGGCTCGGAGTGATGGTCTGCAACAGCGCGCAGAGCGCCTCCGAGGAGGCCGACTACCTGTCGCTCTTCGCCGAGCAGCGGGTGCGCGGAGTACTGCTCACCCCGGCCGACGCGACCGGCCGCAACATCGAGGCGTTCCGCCGCCACGGCATCCCCTTCGTCCTCGTCGACCGGGTCGCCGAGGGCACCACCGAGTGCTCGGTGTCCGTGGACGACGTCGCGGGCGGCGCACTCGCCGTCCGCCATCTCGTCGACGCGGGACACCGCTCCATCGCGTACGTCAGCGGACCTCCCGGCTTCAACCAGGTGCGCGACCGCCGCACGGGCGCCCTGAACGCGCTCGCCGAGGCCGGCCTCAGCCCCACGGTGCTGCGCGAGCTGCCCACCGAGCGCCTCGACGTGGCCGCGGGCCGGGACGCGGGCGCCCGCCTCCTGGGCCTCGCCGACCGTCCGACCGCCGTGTTCTGCGCCAACGACCTGCTCGCCCTCGGCGTCCTTCAGGCCATGTACGCCGCCGGTGTCGGTGTCCCCGACGACCTTGCGATCGTCGGCTACGACGACATCGAGTTCGCCGCAGCGGCAGCCGTCCCGCTCACCTCCGTACGCCAGCCCGCCGTGACCATGGGCGCCCTGGCCGCGGAACTCCTCCTGGAGGAGACCGAGACCGAGACCGAGGCGGAGTCCGGCGCGAAACGCCACACCCACCGCAGGGTCGTACTCCAGCCGGAGCTGGTGGTGCGCCGGTCCAGCCTGCCGACGCGCTGAACCGGGATTCAGTACGGAATTCCGCGCGTCCTCCTGATCCCGGCTCTCGGCACCGCCCCGGGCATGTGCTGAACTGGGCGGCCTGGAATCCAACCGTCTCGGGAGCCCCGTTGACCGTCAGCTACCGCCAGCCCGGTGTCGTCCTCACCGACCGCCGTTTCACCGTGCCCCTGGACCACGACGACCCCGCGGGCGAGACCATCGAGCTGTACGCCCGCGAGGTCGCCGCCGGTGACAGCGCGCACCGGGACGGCCTGCCGTGGCTGCTCTACCTCCAGGGCGGGCCCGGATTCGGCGCGAATCGTTTCGTCGGCCGGGGTGCCTGGCTCGGCCGCGCCCTCGAGGAGTTCCGCGTCCTGCTGCTGGACCAGCGGGGCACCGGCGCCTCCACTCCCGCCAACCGCCAGACGCTCCCGCTGCGCGGCGGGCCCGCCGAACAGGCCGCCTATCTGACCCGCTTCCGCGCGGACTCGATCGTCCGGGACTGCGAGGCCATACGCCCCTCGGTCACCGGCGGCGCCCCCTGGACCGTCCTCGGCCAGAGCTTCGGCGGCTTCTGCGCGGTGAACTATCTCTCGACGGCACCCGAGGGCCTGACCGCCGCCCTGATCACCGGCGGCCTTCCCTCCCTGGACGGGCACGCGGACGACGTCTACCGGGCCGCCTATCCCCGTATCGAACGCAAGGTCGCCGCGCACTACGCGCGTTACCCGCAGGACGTCGAACGGGCGCGGCGGATCGCCGAGTACGTGATCACGCACGAGCCGCTGCTGCCGAACGGCTACCGGCTGACCGTCGAGGCCTTCCAGTCCCTCGGCATCCTCCTCGGCGGCGGCGAGGGCAGCCACCGGCTGCACTACCTCATCGAGGACGCCTTCGTCCGCACCCCTGCGGGCCCGGCCCTGTCCGACGCGTTCCTGGAGGAGGCCCAGGGCCTCCTGTCGTACGCCGGCCATCCGCTGTACGCCCTCGTCCACGAGGCCATCTACGGCCAGGACGGCCGCCCCACCAACTGGTCCGCCGAGCGCACGCGCGCCGAGTTCCCGCAGTTCGACGCGGGCAAGTCCCTGGCGGACGACGGCCCGTTGCTGTTCACGGGCGAGTCGGTCCACCCCTGGATGTTCGACGTCGACCCGGCCCTGCGCCCCCTGCGCGACACCGCCGAACTCCTCGCCGCCCACACCGACTGGCCGCCCCTGTACGACCGTTCCCGACTCGCCGTCAACGAGGTCCCGGTCGCCGCGGCCGTCTACCACGACGACATGTACGTGGACACGGGCCACGCCCTGGTGACCGCGCGGGCGGTCCGGGGGCTGCGGACCTGGGTGACGGACGAGTTCGAGCACGACGGCGTGCGAGCGGGCGGCCCCCGGGTCCTCGACCGGCTGCTGGCCCTGACCCGCGACGAGGTCTGACGGCCCCCGGGTCGGCTCCTGCGCGGAGTCGACCGAGGGCTTACGCGTCGTGCGGACTCTTCTGGAACGGATGGACCGTGATCTGTCGGTCCTCCGGCAGCCAACCGGTGTCATCCTGGCCGAGTTCGACCGCGGCGGCGAGCACCTTCTCCCCGTCGAGGTGGTAGGCGCCGTCGTCGTCCGGCTGCGTCCGCATCATCGCGTCGGTGACCGGGACCGAGACGTACCGCTCCTCGACGGTCGTGCGCCGCAGCCTGACGGAGATCGAGTAGGTGGCCATGACTCCCCCTGAATTCGCTGTCGTTGCCGGCAAGTCGTATGCCAACCTATGACAGCTCTCGCGGCCCGGGGGAGGAGTTTTCGGGGAGGCGTGGAGCGAATCGGTTCCGCGCCGGCCCCTCGACGGAAGGCCGGACCGTCGCGGCGCAGGATCAAAGAAGTCCCCGGAGACGAAGGCAGTTTCCCTTCCCGGTCGAGGGCGGCCGGCTCGGGCAGGCCTGGTGAACCGGCTTCCCGTGACCGGGGTCTGGCGCGGACAAATCCCTGTTCACCAGTGTGATGGCGGGTCAGCCTGGTGTGCCGCGCCCGCCTGTCGGACTCGCCCGCGCGCGCCACGAGGGCCGCACGACCGGCGGTCGCGCCGCCCAGCGCCGCAGCGGCGTCGCAACTTTTCGACGGTACCGACGGCTTGCAAACCACGGGAATCAGCCGTCGAATCGATTCGCGACAAGGTTCACGGGAAGGGACTCCGTCTCCTTGACAGCTCTGTGGGACCGGGAGGACCGTCTCCCCCCGAAACCTCTCTGCAATCCCCGCTTCAGTACGGCATGTTCAAGCGCTTCCGCATTTGTCGGCGCCGCCGCCACCACCCGGCCGGGTGGTGGCGGAGGTGGCTTCGCCCTACGTCGAGGCACTACCGCAAGGTCGAGGTCCGCAGGGCCACACGCGCCCCCCACCGGAGGATGACCATGTCCAGAGCCAGAACGGTCCACGGCCTGTGGGCCGCCCCCATCGCTCTGCTCGCCCTGCTGGTCGGCAGTCCGGTCACCACAGGGGTCGCGTACGGCGCACCGATGGAACGTCCGGCGGCGGTCGCCGACCTGTATGTGGCGCCCGACGCGGCACCGGGCGGGGACGGCAGCGCCGGGCGGCCGTTCGCCACCGTCGACCAGGCGCGGCAGCCCGCGCACCGGCTCTCGGCCGACTCCGACGTCGCCGTGCACCTGGCCGGAGGCACCTACCGGCTGTCCAGGCCCCTGACCTTCGGCTCCGACGACGGCGGCCAGAACGGGCACACCATCACCTATCGGGCCGTGGCCGGGCAGCAGCCGGTCCTGTCCGGTGCCCAGCGCATCACCGGTTGGCAGGTGCATGATCAGTCCAAGAGCATCTGGTCGGTCCATGTCGGCACCGGAGTCAACTCCCGCCAGTTGTACGTGAACGGCAAGGGCGCCCCCCGGGCGGCGATCCAGGTACCCCGCTCCGGCTTCACCTTCACGCAGACCGGCCTGACCGTCACCGACTCCTCCCTCGACTACCTGGCCGGCCTCACGGACCAGAGCCACATGGAAGTCGAGAGCGTCAACTCCTTCACCGACCGCTACGCGCCGGTCCAGTCGATCAGCGGCAGAACCATCACCATGCAGCAGCCCGCGTGGAACAACAACTCCTGGGGCTACGACACCGTCAACGCGCCGTTCGCCGGCGGGACGATGTACCTGCAGAACAACTACGCGTTCCTGCGGCAGGCCGGGCAGTGGTATCTCGACTCGTCCACCGGCGACCTGTACTACCGGGCCGAGCAGGGGCAGGACCCGAACAGCCTCAGCGTCGAACTGCCCCGGCTGCAGAGTCTGCTCGGCGTGAGTGGCAGCTACGCCTCACCGGCGACCGGACTGGCCTTCGCCGGCCTCCGGTTCACCGGGACCTCCTGGCTCGGCCCGAGCGGACCCGACGGATACGCGGACCAGCAGAGCGGCGCGCACATCACCGGTGCCTTCGCGATGCCCGCCAACTGGCTGAGCACCTGCAAGTCGGGGTGCACGCAGTTCGAGGCCACCCGTAATCACTGGGAGCAGATGCCCGCGGCCGTCCAGGTCTCCGCCGCGAGCGGCATCACCTTCTCCGGCAACACCTTCTCCGGACTCGGGCAGGTCGGACTGGGCGTGGGCAACGACTCCGTCGCCACCGCCTCCGGCACCGGACTCGGCGCGAGCGGTGTCACCATCACCGGCAACACGTTCACCGACCTCTCCGGCAGCGGTATCCAGGTCGGCGGGATCCTGCCGGACGCGCACCACCCGAGCAACCCGCGGATGACCAACCAGAACATCACCATCAGCAACAACAAGGTCAGCGGGGTGGGCACGGACTACAAGGAGACCACGGGGATCCTGTCCACCTACGTCACGAACGCGACGATCACCCACAACCAGACGGACCATCTGCCCTACGACGGGATCGACATCGGCTGGGGCTGGGGGATGAACGACCCCGGTGGCAGTCAGGACTACGTCAACCGGGGCACGTACAACTACCAGCCGGTCTACAGCACGCCGACGACGCTGAAGAACAACATCGTCACGCACAACCTGGTCTTCGACACCAAGAACGCGATGTTCGACGGCGGCAGCATCTACAGCCTGTCGGCGGCTCCCGGCTCGGTGATCTCCGACAACTACATGTACGACAACAACCGCACCACCGCGCTGTACCTCGACGAGGGCTCCCGGTACCTGAGGGTGGCCAACAACGTGGTGCAGGACGCGAGCAACTGGGCGCTCACCAACGCCAACGCGAACAACCACACCGACGACAGCACGTTCTCCGGCAACTGGTACAACGGCGGCAACACGTACGTGGCCACCGGCCCGCCACACAACAACGTCCTGACCGGCAACGTCCAGGTCAGCGGCACCAACTGGCCGCAGGGCGCCCGCCAGGTCATCCAGCAGGCCGGCCTGTTGCCGGCGGGCGACGGTGGCGGGGGCTTCCCCGGTGGCTACCACCAACTGGTGGTCGGCGCGGGCGGCTTGTGCCTGGACGTGTACGGCAACTCCGGCAGCGCGGGCGCCGCGATCGCCGAGTGGACCTGCAACGGGCAGGGCAACCAGCAGTTCCAGTTCGTGCCGGCCTCGGGCGGCTACGGGCAGTTGCAGGCGCAGAGCTCAGGGCTGGTGGTGGCGGTGTCCGGCGGTTCCACGGCCGCCGGCGTACCCAACATCGTGCAGCAGGCCCCGAGTTCGGCGGCGGCCGGTCTGTGGCTGCCGGTACGGCAGTCGGACGGTTCGTACTCCTTCCAGAACCAGAACAGCGGCCTGTGCCTGGACGCCTACGGCGGCGGTGGCAAGGCCGGGCAGCAGCTCGACCAGTGGTCGTGCAAGAACACGGCAGGCAGCAACCAGGACTTCACGCCGCGCTGACCGACTGGCGCACCCGTTCCCCCCACCACCCGTTCCCCCTACCTGTTCGCACCCGCCCGTTCCCCCTACCTGTTCGCACCCGCCCGTTCCCCCCTACCCGTTCACCCC
>NZ_LGDW01000024.1 GCF_001280005.1 Streptomyces sp. NRRL WC-3618
TGCACAGCAGCCTCGGCTATCGCAGTCCCGCCGAATACGAGACCGCACTCGCAGCCTGACCACCACACCGATGGTGTCCGTCAAAGCGGAACAAGCTCATAGCGCCGGCCACTCGGTCGGCAATACCCCGCTTCTTCAGTGCTGCACGAAGATCCTTATGCAGCGCAGGATCCGGAATGGGAGGGACGCGTCGGAGAGGCTTAGACAGCTCAGTCCGCTCGCCGTTAACGAATGGCTCACCGTTACTCGGAGTGCTAGGTGCCACGGGAGGGCCTCCTTCAAGGCTCCCATCACCGCGGAAGTCGCTCCTCCGCGGAGTATCACTCGCGGGAGCCAGACACACCGAACCAGCCCTCGCACCCACACTCGGCAGATCCGGCCCGCTTCAGTGGGAGCGGCGAGAACACATCCAGTACTGCGCTAGTCCGGCCTCGCGCTCAGAAGATGGCGATGGGGGTGGGCCTCGCTGTCCTTCCCGAGAAGTCGGTGCTTCCAGGAAGGGCGCAGTCATGCGCGCCTCGCGTCACTGCACAGGAGTGTCAACGGCCACAGCAGGAGCGCGCAACCCAAATGACCTAACTGGCAATAGAATTGACGTACCAACAGGTAACCCAGTAGCGCGTGCTCGGCACCAGAGCAGTCCCTGCCCACGACGGGCGCCTGGTGCGGCCGGACAACAGTCGACCTGGTGGCCGTGCTGTTCGCATGGCCCGCGGACCGGGGGCCAAACGGGGGGCCAAACGGCATGAACGACCGCCGACGGTTGTGGACACCCATGGACGATGACCGGGACCAACGCACAAGTCAGCGGGGCGCTCGGGCAGTTCAGACAGGGTACTGATCGCGTTCGGGAGCAAGCGGTCCACGAGCAAAGTAGGGTGCGCACGCGGGAGCCGCCGGCCACGGTCTGCCTATCCGTCTGCAAGAGAAGGACATGCTGGCGCAACGTCGTGCTGGCAGCGCGCTAGCAGGTCACAGGTTGCCCACACGCCGGTGAGTCGAAGTCGTACTTGCGAGCGACCCTAGCTCTCGCTTTCGAGCCTTACTGCCGCCCCTCGTGAACGCGCAGATGCGTTGCAGCCGAGCGGCTGCCGTCGGCATGACGAAACACCTCGGGCCCCGAGCCTGTTGCGCTTGGCAATGGCCTACATGGGTCATAAACCTGCCAGAACGAGTCTTGAGCGGTCCTTCAGGGCTTGCGTCGCCCCCGACACTCCGTCGACTCCAACATTCACTCGTTCGGGTGGACTGGCGTGACTCCCGTGTCCGCCATCTCGACCTTCCGTTGAACTGGTGTAACCGAATCAAACACGAAACGCGTGAAACACCCCTAGCCCGCCCTCCAGGGCGGAGGACGGGCCAAGGATCAACGGGCAGAACGGGAGGTCAGGTCGCGTGAACCATCTGACGTACCTTGACCTTCACCCACAGGACAATCTGCGGCGCGCGAAGGGCAACGCTCAAAGCTGCCGTGAGGGTGGCCGACGGGAAAATGGCTTCCCAGTGGCCCACGCTCTCGAAGGCAACTTGCTCAAACCATGCAGCGCCGCCCACAACCCCGAGAATCGCATCAGCGACCGGGGCATGAGCGCGACCACCGCGTACGTTGCGGCGGTCGCGGCCAGCCGGGTTGCCCCGCTGGCCTGCAGAGGTGGTCTTCATGGGTCTCCTCTGTTGTCGCGCGGCACCCTCTCCTTCATCTCACTTCTTGGCCGGAGGGGATCAAGTGATGAGGGTGCCGCGGTGGCAGGACTCGAACTGCGTCCTACCTACGTCAACAATTCCAGCCTTGCGAGGGTCACGCGATTGGCCGCACCTTCACCCTCAAGAGTGACCCCTCGGTTGACGAGGTTCACACGTCACACGCAGTGGAGCGGTTGCAGTCTGACCGGCTCGTCTGCGATCTAAGGTGGAACTTCGGGGGGCCAAACGGGGGGCCAAACGCGACAGCAGCACTCAGACAGCCCCGGACGGCGATGGACAACAGCGGAGTCAAACGGGCTGGCCAGTTCGCTTACTCCGAGGCTGCAAGGTGCCTCATCGCGTTCGGGACGAAGAGGTCGTGGTCTCAATTGTGGTCTCAACGGCCGCCCGGTCCAGGGTGATCCGCTGAAGTCCACGAACGTCCGGCCGCCCCTCTGAACAGGCATGTGAGTCCCATGGTGGACACCGGTGGACACCCACGGACCAAGATCGGACAACTTGTAATGCGTAGGTCATCGGTTCGAATCCGATAGGGGGCTCAGGTGTAAAGCGGCTGGTCAACAGCCTAGCGCGACGGCCCCTCACCAAGATCACGGTGAGGGGCCGTACACATTTAGTACACGTCACTTTGATCGCTAAGCGTCGGTGAGCGACGCATCCGCCAAAGCAAGTGCGACCTTCCGCCCGACATCGAGTGCGTCCGCCACCTCGTCGAGCCGGTCAGGGGACAAGTGCCCGTAGACGTTCAACGTCATGGACGCATCCTTGTGGCCGAGCATGAGCTGAACGACCTTCACATCCGCGCCGGCCGCGATGGCGAGTGAGGCGGCCGTGTGCCGCAACTTGTGCGGCGTGACTCCCATGCCCTCCAGCCCTGCATCCTTCACGGTCGGATCGAAGACCCTCGACCGGAAGTTGGCGTACCGCAGAGGCCCGCCCTCAGGCGCGCTGAACAACAGATCGTCCGCGCGCTTCCCCATGGCCATACTGCCCAACTCGTCAGGAAGCCGAGCCGCGGGTCTGTGTCGGTACCGGCAGGGTCTGGGTGATGGGCCTGGGGCTGCCTCGGCGCCGGTACGGCCCGGATCACGGACCCGGGCCCGCCCCCGGCACCACCGGGAAGCCGAGTCCCGGGCCCGCCCCGGCACCGGCACCAGCTCCGCGGAGTGTCGTGCGGGTGCCCCGCACCGGTCCGGGGCGGCACGGCAGAGTTCCGGCCGTGCCGTCCACCGGCACACCCGCTCCCCGTACCCCGTACCCCGCGCTGGAATTGAGCCCATCCGGCGTGGCCCGCAGGAGGACCGACAGATGAGCATCCACACCCCGGAACCGGCGACGGACGCGCCCCGCGCGTACGACGACGACATCCGGCTCCACTTCGAAGCACAGCGCCTGTACAGCCGGGAAGCGCAGTTCCTCGACCAGCACCGCTACGCGGACTGGCTGGAGCTGTTCACCGAAGACCTCCACTACTGGGCGCCGGTGCGCACCAACCGGCTGCGCCGTCAGCAGGCACTGGCCGACGGGGCGCCCGGCGAAGTGGCGATCTTCGACGAGACGAAGGCGAGCCTGGCCTGGCGGATACGCCGCTTCGACTCCGGCATGGCCTGGGCCGAGGACCCGCCGTCCCGGACCCGGCACCTGATCACCGACGTCATGGTCCGCGCGGCCGACGAACCCGGGGAGTACATCGCCGAGTCGTCCTTCCTCTGCTACCGCAACCGCCTGGAACGCGAGGTGGACCTCTACGCGGGCGGCCGTACCGACCTGCTGCGCCGCGCCCCGGACGACGGGCGCCTGCTGATCGCCCGCCGCACGATCCTGCTCGACCAGAACGTCCTGCTCGCCAAGAACATCAGCACCTTCCTGTGAACCGGAGAACCCACGTGTCCCCTACCGAGACCGAAGAACCCAAGCTGGTCGAGCACCTCGTGCACACCCCGCTCGGGGACATGGCGGTCAGCGAGAGCGGCGCCGGGCCGGCGCTCGTCATGCTGCACGGCGGTGGCCCCGGCGCGAGCGCGGTCGCCAACTACCACCAGAACCTGCCCGCGTTCACCCGGCACTTCAGGGTGGTCCTCCCCGACCAGCCCGGCTTCGGCGGCAGTTACCGCCCCACCGAGGAGGACCTGGACGTCCGCAGCATCACCGAGATCACCGTGGACGCGCTGGTACGGACCCTGGACGCGCTCGGCATCGACAGCTTCCACCTGCTCGGCAACAGCCTCGGCGGCGCCGCGGCCATCGCCACCGCCCTGGAGATCCCGGACCGGGTGGAGAAGCTGGTCCTCATGGCGCCGGGCGGCGGCTGGCTCCCCTTCGGCCCCACCCCCACCGAGGGGCAGAAGGCGATGTTCCGTTACTACAACGGCGAGGGCCCGACCCTGAAGAAGATGCGGGACTTCATCGGCGTGATGACCGCCGAGCCGCGCCGCTGGGCGGACACCGCCCAGGCCCGCTACGAGGCGTCCCTCGACGAGTCCCACATCGCCTTCTACCACCGCTACAACGCGGCCTTCGCGAAACGGCACGGCATGGACCCGTTGTGGCAGCGAGTCCACCGGATCAAGGCGCCCACCCTCCTGCTCTGGGGGCGTGACGACCGGACGATCACGCTGGACGGCGCCCAGCTGATGCTCAAGCAGATCCGGGACGTCCAACTCCACGTGTTCGGCGGCTGCGGTCACTGGGTACAGATGGAACGGCAGGCCGAGTTCGAGCGGCTGGTCACCGACTTCCTCAAGGAGAACTGACAGTGCGCCGGGGGTGGTTGGAGGGCGACGTCGCGCTCGTCACGGGGGGAGGTTCCGGTATCGGCCGGGCCGTCGCCCTGCGCTACCTCGCCGAGGGTGCCCGGGTCGCCGTCATGGGCCGGGGCGCCGCCCAGCTGGAGGAGGTGGTGAGCGCCGCCGGTGAACTCGGCGACCGCGTGCTGCCCCTCACCGGTGACGTACGCAGCCCGCAGGACATGCACCGGGCGGTCGAGGCCACGGTGGCGCACTTCGGCAAGCTGGACGTCCTGGTGCCGAACGCGGGCATCTGGGACTACCACCGCAGCGTCACCCGGTTGAACGGCGAGGAGCTGGCCGAAGCGTTCGACGAGCTGTTCGCCATCAACGTCAAGGGATACCTGCTGGCCGTCGAGGCCGCCTGGCGCGAGCTGGTCGCCACCCGCGGCAGCATCGTGATGACCCTGTCCAACGCCTCCTTCCACACCGACGGCGGCGGCTCCCTCTACACCGCGAGCAAGCACGCCTGCCTCGGCCTGCTGCGCCAGTTCGCCTTCGAACTCGCACCGAAGGTCAGGGTGAACGGGGTGGCCGTGGGCGGCATGCGCACCCAGTTGCGCGGTCCCGAGAGCCTCGGTCTGCAGGACCGCACCCTCGCGGCGTCCTTCGCCAGGAACGAGGCCGCCGAGGCCGTCTCGGGCGAGAGGACACCGCCCCTCATCCCGCTGTACGACTCCAGCGTCGAGCCGGAGGACTTCACCGGTCCCTACGTCCTGCTCGCCTCCCGCACCGACAGCTCCACCATCACCGGTGCCGTGATCCCCGCCGACGGCGGCATCGCCGTACGCGGTTTCCGTGCCCCCGCCGGCGGGTCGGTTCTGTGACCCGAACCGGTGAACCCCTGCCCTGAAGCCCTCGTAAGGAGCCGACGCCATGGTCGCCGTCGACATCAGTCCTGCCGCCGCGCTGTACCGAAGAGCCCTGTACCCCGGCCCGCCCGCCGTGATCTACGAGGACCGGGAGATCCTCGCGGACGAACTCGCCCGTACCGTACGTGAGTTCGCCGCCGGGCTGTCCGCGCACGGGCTGCGGCGCGGGGACCGGATCGCGTATCTCGGCTTCAACAGCCCGGCGTTCCTCGTGACCCTGTTCGCCGCGGCCCACCTGGGTGCGGTCTTCGTCCCGGTCAACTTCCGGCTGGCCGCCGACGAGGTCCGGCACATCCTGAACGACTGCGGCGCCCACACCCTGGTCGTGGAGGAGGGGCACCGCGAACTGGTCGCCTCCGTACGGCAGGACGTTCCCGCCCGCAGCCTGGTGCTGGTCGACACCGACCCCGAGTGCCCTGCCACGCCGGAGCCGGACCCCGCATGGACGCCGCTGTCCGCGCTGCACGGCGCGCACCGCCCCGTACGCGAACCCGTCGCCCTGTACGAGGGCGACCTCGCGGCTCTGATGTACACCTCCGGAACCACCGGACGGCCCAAGGGCGTCATGCTCACCCACGGCAACCTGTGGTGGAACGCCGTCAACGTGGACTCCGTCGTGGACACCCGCGCCGACGACGTCAACCTGGCCGTCGCCCCGCTGTTCCACATCGGCGGCCTCAACGCCCTGACCCTGCGCACGCTGGTGCGCGGCGGCACCGTGATCCTGCGCCGGGGCTTCGACCCCGCCCGCTGCCTGGAGGACCTCGTCCGGTACCGGGTGAACACCTTCTTCGCGGTTCCCGCCATGTACGCGGCGCTGGCCCGCACGCCGAGGTTCGCCGAGAGCGACCTGAGCGCCCTGCGCTCGCCGATCGCCGCCGGCGCCCCGGTGCCGCCGCAGCTGATCCGGGACTACGACGCGGTGGGGCTGCTGCTCCAGCAGGCGTGGGGACTGACCGAGACGGCCCCGTTCGCCACCTACCTTCCGGCCCCGCTGACGTCCCGGAAGACCGGATCGGCCGGGCTTCCGATGCCGTACACCGAGATACGGCTGATCGACCCGGTCACCGGCGCCGAGATCGACAGCCCGGACACCCAGGGCGAGATCTGTGTCCGCGGCCCGAACGTGGCCGTCGGCTACTGGGACAACCCGGAGGCCACCCGGACGGCGTTCGACGACCGGGGCTGGTTCCGCACCGGCGACATCGCCTACCGGGACGAGGACGGCTTCCACTACATCGTGGACCGGCTGAAGGACATGATCATCAGCGGCGGCGAGAACATCTATCCGGCGGAGGTCGAGCGGGTCCTCGTGGAGCACCCTGACGTCCTGGACGCCGCCGTCGTCGGTGTACCGGACCCCAAGTGGGGCGAGACCGTCCTGGCCGTCCTGGCCTGCAGGCCAGGCGCGCGGCCCACGGTCGAGGAGGTGCGCGAGTTCACCGGCCGTCATCTGGCCCGCTACAAGCTCCCCACCCGGGTCGAGGTCGTCGAACGGCTGCCGCGCAACGCCAGCGGCAAGCTGGACAAGCCGGAACTGCGCCGCCAAGTGACCGCACGGCCGGCCGTCCCCACCCCCTGACCCCCTGACACCGCACCCCGGCACCCCGCTGCCGGGGCCCTCGACCCCAGGAGCGGCACCGTGGCCCCTTTCTCCGACTCCGTGCCGATGTCTGAGCTGCCCGCCCTCGACGACGGCTGGGCTCTGCGGCCGGCCGGCCCCCGGGCGCACACGTACCTGGCCTCCCGCGGCGACGGTCCCGAGGCGTTCACGGTGGGCGTCCGGCGCGTGTGGCAGGACCCGTTGCGGGCCGCCTACCCCATCGGCGCGCACGACATCGCCGTACGGCTGGACCCGTCCGCGCCGGACTGCGCCGCCGGACTGCTGCGGGCGCTCGCACCCGCCCTGTTCGTCGCCGACCCGCGCTGCCGCCGGATCGTCGCCGCGCCGCACGAGGACGACCCGCGCACCCAGCGCGTCCTGGCGGACGGCGGCTTCCGCCGTGTCGCCGAGGCGGATCTGCCCGGCGGCCCGGTCGTGCTGTTCGCCGCCGAACCTCCGCACATCGCGGGACTGTCCACAGCCCTCGACGACATGCCCCACTGAGCTGAACCCCGTGCCGCAGCGGGCCGGAAGCCGCCTCCCCAGGCTTCCGGTCCGCTGCCGTGCTGTGACCCGTGACCTTCGTGCTGCCCAGCGGCACAGCGGTTAGGGCAGGTGGGCGGTCCGGGGCGACGGTTGACGGGTGCTTGCTGCAATCGCCATTTCCCAGAGCGCCACCGAGCCGTTGTCGGGGCTGGTGCTGCGCGACGTACCCGAACCCGCCCCGCGGCCGGGCTGGTCACGCGTCCGCGTGATGGCCTCGTCGCTGAACATGCACGACCTGTGGACGCTGAAGGGGGTGGGGCACCCCCCGGACCGGCTGCCGATCGTCCTCGGCTGCGACGCGGCCGGCTACGACGAGGACGGCAACGAGGTCATCGTCCACCCCGTGCTCGGCGACCCCGACGCGGGCGGCGGCGACGAGACGCTCGACCCGGACCGCGCGCTGCTGTCCGAGCGCCACGACGGGGCGTTCGCGCAGTACCTGACCGTCCCCACCCGCAACCTGGTGCCGAAGCCGGACTGGCTCTCCTTCGACGAGGCCGCCTGCCTGCCGGTCGCCTGGACCACCGCCTACCGCATGCTCTTCACCCAGGCCCGCATCATCCCCGGCGACCGGGTGCTCGTGCAGGGCGCGGGCGGCGGCGTCGCCTCCGCCGCGATCCGGCTCGCGGTGGCCTCGGGCGCCGTCGTCTACGCCACCAGCCGCAGCGCCGACAAGCGCGCGGAGGCCGTCTCCTGGGGTGCCCGGGCCGCCGTGGCCCCCGGCGAGCGGATACCCGAGCGGGTGGACGTGGTGATCGAGACGGTCGGTGAGGCGACCTGGCAGCACTCGCTGAAGGCGCTGCGCCCTGGCGGCACCCTCGTCATCGCGGGCGCGACGAGCGGCATGAACCCGCACGCCGACCTCGGCCGGATCTTCTACCTCCAGCAGCGCGTCCTCGGCTCGACCGGCGCCACCCGGTCCGAACACGTCGCCATGCTGCGCCTGATGGAGGCCACGGGGGCCCGTCCGGTCATCGACCGCACCCTCCCGCTCACCGAGATCCACAAGGGCTTCCAGCTCATGATCGACGGTGCGCTCACCGGGAAGCTCGTCATCCATCCGTCCGGCCGGAACTAGGGAGCCGCCATGACCGCAGCAGCCGTGGGGCTGTCCCACTCGCCCCTCATCGGCAAGAACGACCCCGCCCCCGACGTCCTGGCCCGGGTCGAGGAGGCGGTCGCGGGCGCACGGGAGTTCGTCCGCGCCTACGACCCGGAGCTGGTCGTCCTCTACGCCCCGGACCACTACAACGGCTTCTTCTACAAGGAGATGCCCCCGTTCTGCCTGGCCACCGAGGCCCACGCGGTGGGTGACTTCGGCACACCGGCGGGCCCGCTGTCGGTCGACACCGCCGCTGCGAAGGCGCTGGCCCAGGGCGTCCTCGACCGTGGGGTCGACCTGACCGTCTCGGCCCGGATGACCGTCGACCACGGCTTCGCCCAGCCCCTGGACGTGCTCTTGGGCGGGATCGACCGGGTGCCGGTGGTGCCCGTCTTCGTCAACGGCGTGGCCACCCCGCTCGGCCCGGTCGCCCGCGTCCGGGCGCTCGGCACCGCGCTCGGCGAGGCTGCCGCCGTACTCGGCCGCAGGACGTTGTTCCTGGCCTCCGGCGGCCTCTCCCATGACCCGCCCGTACCGGTCCTGGACGGTGCGCCCCCCAAGGTCGCCGACGCGCTCATCGAGGGCCGGCCGCCGACCCCCGAGCAGCGGGAAAGGGGCGAGCAGCGGGTGGTCCGGGCGGGCCAGGAGTACGCCGTCGGCACGACGTCGATGATCCCGATCAACCCCGACTGGGACAACCGGTTCCTCGACCACTTGGAGAAGGGCGAACTCGCGCAGTTCGACTCCTGGACCGTCGCGGGCATGGCGGAGGAGGGCGGCGGCTCCGCCCACGAGGTCCGCTCCTGGATCGCCGCGTTCGCCTCCCTCGCGGCCACCGGGCCGTACGAGACGACCTCCCGCTTCTACGAGCCGATCCCCGCGTGGATCGCTGGATTCGCCGTGGCCACGGCGCAGGGACGGTGACCGGCATGACAGTCGACCGGCACGCGGTCGCACGGGCCGCCGCCCGGCACGACGCAGTCCTCGCGGAGGCCCGCCCATGACCCGCCCCCTGTACATCCAGGACGTCACCCTGCGCGACGGCATGCACGCCATCCGGCACCGCATCGACCCAGCCGACGTCGGCCGCATCGCCGCCGCCCTCGATGCCGCCGGTGTCGACGCGATCGAGGTCGCCCACGGCGACGGCCTGGCGGGCGGCTCCGTCAACTACGGGCCGGGCAGCCACACGGACTGGGAGTGGATCGAGGCAGCCGCAGCCCACCTCACCCGCGCCACCCTCACCACCCTCCTCCTGCCCGGCATCGGCACCATCGCCGACCTGGAGCGCGCCCACTCCCTCGGCGTCCGCTCGGTGCGCGTCGCCACCCACTGCACCGAGGCCGACATCTCTGCCCAGCACATCGCCAGGGCCCGCGAACTCGGCATGGACGTCTCCGGCTTCCTGATGATGAGCCACATGGCCCCGGCCGCCGAACTCGCCGCGCAGGCCCGGCTGATGGAGTCCTACGGCGCGCACTGCGTGTACGTCACCGACTCCGGCGGACGGCTCACCCTGGACGGCGTGCGCGAGCGGGTGCGCGCCTACCGCGACGTCCTGGACTCCCGCACCGAGGTCGGCATCCACGCGCACGAGAACCTCTCCCTCTCGGTCGCCAACAGCGTGATCGCCGTGCAGGAGGGCGTGACCCGGGTGGACGCCTCCCTCGCCGGACAGGGCGCCGGCGCGGGCAACTGCCCCATCGAGGCGTTCATCGCGGTCGCCAACCTCCAGGGCTGGAAACACGGTTGCGACCTGTTCGCCCTCCAGGACGCGGCCGACGACCTCGTACGGCCGCTGCGGGACCGGCCCGTCCAGGTCGACCGGGAGACGCTCACCCTCGGCTACGCGGGCGCGTACTCCTCGTTCCTGCGCCACGCCGAGGCCGCCGCCGGGCGGTACGGCGTCGACGCCCGCACGCTGCTGCTTGAGGTCGGCCGGCGGGGACTCGTCGGAGGCCAGGAGGACATGATCGTCGACATCGCGCTCGACCTGGTGGCGGGGGAGACGGGCTGACGACCGCCTCCGCACAGCCCTCTGCGGTCCGGATCACTTCCTGATCCGGACCGGCCGGCCGTGCCGCTGTGCTCTGCCGTGCCGCTGGGCGGAACGAGCGCATGACGCGGCGAGATTCGAGGTCATTTCCTGGCAGCAGCCCAGTGGCAGGTTCTCCGTCCACTGTCCTGGCGCGCTGGACAAGGATCCCCGCACGTTCCTCAGCACCGACGGGAGCTCACCCATGACCGAATCGCCGCAAGGGACAGGCATGTCCGCGACACAGCAGGGGGGCTGCTGATGCGTACCAGGACACCGGCCGTCCACCTTGTCGCCGACGACGCTCCCCCGGTCCCGCTCCTGCTCCACCGGAGCGAGAACCCCTGGGGTGCGAGCCCCAAGGCGGTGGAGGCGGCACGCGCCGAACTGCTGCGCGTTCACCGCTACCCCGACCCGCAGCACACCGCGCTCATCGACGCCCTCTCCTCTCACCACCGTGTCACGACCGACAGGGTCGCTGTCGGCAACGGCGTGGACGAGATCATCATGATGCTGGCCCTCGCGTCGCGGGACCTGGGCCGCGCGGTGATCAACGAGGCCACCTACCAGGGTTACGTGAAGAGCCTGACGGCGGTGGGCCTGCGGGTCGCGCAGGTCCCCCTCGAAGACCACCGCGTGGGCCCCGCGGCGCTGGTCGAGGAGATGCACAAGGGCCCGGCCCTTGTCTTCGTCTGCAATCCGCACAACCCTGCCGGGACCGTCCTGGACGCCGACGCCGTGCGGAGTCTGTGCGAGACGGCTCGCGCCACCGGATCGCACCTCGTCCTCGACGAGGCGTACGCGGAGTTCGCCGACGACTCCTTCGCCTCGGGGCTGCCGTGGGCGCGGGAGGGGAGCGGCGTCAGTGTGCTGCGGACGCTCTCCAAGGCGTACGGCCTCGCCGCGTTACGCGTGGGTGCGCTGATCGCCTGCCCCGACGTCGTCTCCCGCATCGAGACCGTGCAGGACGCCATGCCATATCACGTGAACCGGCTCGCGCAGGCGGCGGCCTGTGCGGCTCTGGAGGACCAGGAGTTCCTGGAGCAGACGCGGGTCCGCATCGCCACGGCGCGCAGGGCGCTGTGCAGTTCCCTGGACCGGCTCGGCATCACGTACCTGCCCTCGCAGACCAACTTTGTCACCGTGCATCTGCCCGGGAGCGCATCCCGGATCGCCCAGCAACTGCTCGCCGACCACGTCCACGTGCGGGACGCCTCGGACATGGGCATGCCCGGCTGGATGCGGATCTCGGTCGGCACCCCCTCCGACGTCCTCGTCCTCGTTCGCCGTCTCGAAGCCGCCCTCGCCTCTTATCGCTGAACAGAACACCGACATCGCTGAACAGAGACGTCGCTGAACAGAACAGAGAGGAGCCCCCGGTTCTCCGAGGGCTCCTCTTCTTGCGTCCTCTTCTCGCGTCCGCCGTGCCTACTTCTTCCGGGCCAGGTTCACGCCGTCGCCGATCGGGATCAGCACGTGCTCCACCCGGTCGTCCTCGTGGACACGGGCGTTGAACGCGCGGATGCCCTGCACGTTGGTGGCGTTCTCCTCGGGGTCGACGACCTGTCCGTGGTGGAGGGTGTTGTCGGCGAGCAGCAGACCGCCGGGACGGATCCGCGGCACCAGCTCCTCCCAGTACTCGACGTAGTCCTCCTTCTCGGCGTCGATGAAGGCGAGGTCGAACTGCGGCTCCATCGGCAGCGCGCGCAGCGTGTCCAGCGCCGGTCCGAGTTTCAGGGTGATCGTGTCGTCCAGCCCGGCACGCTTCCAGTACCGCTGGGCGACCGAGGTCCACTCCTCACTGATGTCGCACGCCAGCAGCGAGCCGCCGGGCCGCAGCCCACGGGCCATGCAGAGGGCCGAGTAGCCGGTGAAGCTGCCGATCTCCACGATCCGCTCGGCGCCCGAGATCTGGACGAGGAGTGTCATGAACGCCCCCTGCTCGGGGGCGATCTGCATGAAGTTGTCGTCAGGGAAGAGCTTTTCGGTCTCGTCCGCGAGGTCGCGCAGGATCTCGTCCGGAGCGGTCGCGTTCGCCGCCACGTACTCCTGGAGCTTCGGGATGAGGGAATCCGTTGTCCGCGTCATGCGCTCCAGCCTCATCAATTCCCCGAGCCGTGGAAATCCCATGTGCCGCAGAACGGCACATCGGGATGACGTGTGAATGTCCAGAACATTTCCTGGTACCGGTGTCGGCCGCGTCAGTGATAGGAGCCCGGTCATTACCGCATACAGGCAAGAGACAGGCATGTCCGCGGCGCAGCGTGCCGATCTGATCCGCCCGTTGCCCGAGCTGCTCGCCAGGCACGCCGCGCTGCGCGGGACCAAGGTCGCGTACTCCGACGAGCGGCGGGCCGTGACCTACGGGGAACTGGAACGGCGTACGGCCCGGCTCGGCGGCCACCTGGTCGCCCTCGGCCTGCCGCGGGGCGCGCGGGTGATGCTCCTGCTGGGCAACCGCGTGGAGATGGTGGAGGGCTACCTCGGCGTCAACCGCGCCGGCTGCGTCGGCGTGCCGGTCAACCCGCATTCGTCCGACGCGGAACTCCTGCACGCGCTCACCGACAGCGACGCCCAGGCGGTGATCACCGACACCGCGCACGCCGACCAGGTCCGCGCGCTGCTGCCGGCCGGGCCGCGCCACCTCATCGTGGTCGGCGGGCACCCGGACACGCTGTCGTACGAGGACCTGCTCGCCCGCGAGCCGGCCGCCTCGGCCCGCGACGACCTCGGTCTGGACGAACCGGCCTACCTTCTCTACACCTCGGGGACGACGGGCCGCTCCAAGGGCGTCCTGGTCGCGCTGCGCGCCGTGCTGTGGAACGCGGCCAACTGCTACGCCCCGCTCATCGGACTGTCCGAGGCGGACACGCTGCTGTGGCCGCTGCCGCTGTTCCACACCTTCGGCTACAACCTGTGCGTGATGGGCGTGCTCTCGGTCGGCGCCACCGCCCATGTGGTCCCGGGCTTCTCCGCCGCCGAGGTCCTGCGCGAACTGAACTCCCGGCCCTACACCTTCCTGGTCGGCGTGCCGACGGTGTACCACAACCTGCTCCGGGCCGCTGAGACGGAAGACCTCAAGCTGCCCGAGATGCGCGTGTGCATCATCGCGGGTGCGGTCACCTCGGCCGCGTTCGCCGAGTCGTTCGAGGCCGCGTTCGGCATCTGGCTCACCGACAACTACGGCTGCACCGAGATGAGCGGGCCGATGGCCACCATGCGGCCGGGCGGTGAGCGGGTGCCCGGTTCGTGCGGTCTGCCGGTGGCCGGCCTCGACCTGCGGGTGGTGGACCCCAACACCGGCGTCGACGTGCCGACCGGCGAGGTCGGTGAGATCTGGGTCAGCGGCCCGAGCGTCATGCTCGGCTACCACAACCTGCCGGAGGCCACGGCGGCGGCGATCCAAGACGGCTGGTACCGCACCGGCGACCTCGCCCGCCGCAACGAAGACGGCTACCTCTTCATGTCCGGCCGCCGCAACGACGTGATCATCCGGGGCGGGGAGAACGTGCACCCCAGCGAGATCGAGGCCGTCCTGAGCCGGGTGCCCGGGGTGCGCGACGCGGCGGTGACGGGACGGGACGACGAGGAGCTCGGCCAGGTCCCGGTGGCGCTGGTGGTGCCAGGACCCTACGGGGTCGACTGCGCGGAACTGTTCGCGCGCTGCCGCCGGGAGCTGGCCTACTTCAAGGTGCCGGTGGAGATCCGCGCCGTGACCGCGCTGGCGAAGACGGCCACCGGCAAGATCGTGCGCCAACCGCTGACCGAGCTGCCCGGCCGGCTGCTCGCGGTCACCGGCCACCACGACGGCCTGCACCTGATAGGCGCCGACGGGGAGCCGGCCCTGCTCCCGGCCACCCAACTGCCCGCAGTCAGCCCGCTCGACGGCCGCGACGTGGCCCTGACGGGAGACGCCGGTGACCTCGCGGACCTGATCGCCCACCACCTCGTGGCCGGTCACCAGGTCCGCGCTGTGGGGCTGGACGGCACGGAGCACGGCGCCACGGTCACCGTCACCGGCTCCACCGTGACGATCACCGTCGACGGGGCCGCTCCCACCACCCTGGTGCTGGCGGACGGGCTGACCGGCCACCGGATCCGCAACGCCGTGGACATCGCGCTGAGTCGGCCGGGCAGCACGCTGGTCGCGGCCGTCCGGTCGGCGTCGGCCGCCGGCCCCGACCGGCTGCCCGCCAGGGCGGACCTGTCCGGGCTCACCGGGACCGATCTCGACCAGAAGCTCCTCGGCCTGGTCGCGGACGAGGTCGCCGAAGTGCTGGACGGCACCGGCGGTGTCGAGCCGGACCGGGCCCTGCGTGAGTACGGGCTCACCTCGGTGGGCGCCGTCCGGCTGCGCGACCGCATCGCCGCCGCCACGGGGCTGCGCCTGGCCACGACCCTCGCCTTCGACCACCCCTCGGTACGGGCGATCGCCCGGCATCTGCGGGACCAGCTCACCGGCGCGCCCGAACTCACCGGTTCACTCGACCCCCGGGCCACAGCCGCAACCGACGATGATCCTGTCGTCCTCGTCGGTATCGGCTGCCGCTACCCCGGCGGGGTCACCTCCCCCGACGAGCTGTGGCAGATGGTGGCCGACGAGGTCGACGCCGTCGGCGCATTCCCGGACGACCGGGGCTGGGACCTCGACCGGCTCAGCGGCACCTCGCACACCCGGTGGGGCGGCTTCCTCCGTGAGGCGGCCGACTTCGACCCCGCGTTCTTCGGGATCTCGCCCCGTGAGGCACTGGCGATGGACCCGCAGCACCGGCTGCTGCTGGAGACCTCCTGGGAAGCGCTGGAGCGCACCGGCATCGACCCGACGTCCCTGCGCGGGGCCCGGGTCGGGGTGTACACGGGGCTGATGAACCAGGACTACGTCACCGACACGGATCGGGTTCCCCGCGAACTGGAGGGCTACGTCGGCACGGCCACGGCCGGCAGCGTCGCCTCCGGGCGGATCGCCTACGTGCTGGGGCTGCGCGGTCCCGCGCTCAGCCTCGACACCGCGTGCTCCTCGTCGCTGGTGGCCATCCACCTCGCGGCGCAGGCCGTCCGCCGGGGCGAGTGCGAGCTGGCGCTGGCCGGCGGGGTGACCGTCATGGCGACACCCCGGACGTTCGTGGAGTTCAGCAGGCAGGGCGCGCTGTCCGAGGACGGCCGGTGCAAGGCGTTCGCCGCGGCGGCGGACGGCACCGGCTGGGCGGAGGGCGCCGGGGTGGTCGTCCTCGAACGGCTGTCCAGCGCCCGCCGTGCCGGGCATCCCGTGCTGGCCGTGATCCGGGGTTCCGCGATGAACCAGGACGGCGCGTCCAACGGCCTGACGGCGCCGAACGGGGCGGCCCAGCAGGAGGTGATCCGGCTCGCCCTGCGGGACGCCGGTCTGGCACCGGCCGACGTGGACGTGGTCGAGGCCCACGGCACCGGCACCCGGCTCGGCGACCCGATCGAGGCGGGCGCGCTACTGGCCGCCTACGGGCAGGGCCGCGACACCCCGCTCTGGCTGGGCTCGCTGAAGTCCAACATCGGGCACGCCCAGGCCGCCGCCGGGGTCGGCGGTGTCATCAAGGTCGTCCAGGCCATGCGGCACCGCACCCTGCCGAAGACCCTGCACGTGGACGAGCCGTCGCCGCACGTCGACTGGGCGTCGGGAGACGTCCGGCTGCTCACCGAGAGCATGCCGTGGCCCGAGCGGGACCGGCCGGCGCGCGCGGCCGTCTCCTCCTTCGGGGTCAGCGGCACCAACGCGCACCTGATCCTGGAGGCACCACCGCAGTCGCCCGCGCCGACGGCCGCCGACGAGCCGCCCGTCGTCGCGTGGACGCTGTCGGGCAGGACGCCCGAGCGGCTGCGGGACTGGGCGGCCCGGCTGCTCCCCGTGGCTGGGGAGGCCGCGCCGGTGGACCTCGCCCACTCCCTCGCGGTGTCCCGAAGCCACTTCGCCCACCGCGCTGTCGTCATCGGCGGCGACCGCGAAGAACTGCTGGCCGGGGTACGGGCCGTCGCCGAGGGAACGCCGGCGCGGAACGTGGTCCTCGGAGCGGCGGACACGGAGGGCAAGACGGTGTTCGTCTTCCCGGGGCAGGGCACCCAGTGGGTCGGCATGGCCGCCGGCCTGATGGACGAACCGGTGTTCGCCGCGTCCCTCTCCGCCTGTGAACGGGCGCTCGACCCTCACGTGGACTGGTCGCTCACCGAGGTGCTGGCCGGCGGCGCCGACCGCCTGGAGCGGGTGGACGTCGTGCAGCCCGTGCTGTTCGCGGTGATGGTGTCGCTGGCCGCCCTGTGGCGCTCCCGCGGCGTCGAACCGGACGCGGTGCTCGGTCACTCCCAGGGCGAACTCGCGGCGGCGTGTGTTGCGGGCGCGCTGACGCTGGAGGAGGCCGCCCGCGTCGTCGCGGTGCGCAGCCAGGTCATCGCCGAACTCGGCGCCGGCGCCGGCATGGCGTCGGTGACCGCGTCGCGCTCGCAGATGGAGTGGCTGTTGGAGCGCTGGCCGGACCAGCTCTGGATCGCCGCGTTCAACGGCCCCTCCACCACCGTGGTCGCCGGTGACGACCTGGCGATCGACGGGCTGCTCGCCGAGTGCGCCCTGGACGGCCTGCACGCCCGCCGTATCCGCGTCGGCTACGCCTCGCACTGCCCGAAGGTGGAGGAGCTGCGCGAGGAGCTGACGGCCCGGCTGGGGGAGGTTCGTACCACCGAGCCGTCGGTGCCCATGTACTCCACGGTGGATCTGGACTGGGTCGGCGACTCCACGCTGACCGGCGCGTACTGGTATTGCAACCTCCGGCAGCCCGTGCGGTTCCAGCAGGCCGTCGAGCGACTCGTCGACCAGGGGTTCCGGGTCTTCGTGGAGTCCAGCTCGCACCCGGTGCTGACCTCCGCGATCGAACAGATGCTGGAGGAGGGCGGCACGACCGGGGTGGTCACCGGGACCCTGCGCCGCGACGACGGCGGCCTCGGACGGTTCCTGACCTCCGCCGCACAGCTGTACACACGCGGGAGGGACGGCGTACGCCTCGCCACCGGCACCGGGCGGCCCGCGCCCCTGCCGACCACACCGTTCCAGCGGCAGCGGTTCTGGCTCACCGCGACCGCCTCGGAAGGAGTGAGGACCGGCCACCCGCTGCTCGGCAAGTTCACCGAGGCCGCTCGCACCGGTGCGTTCGTGGCCGGCGGCCGGGTCGCGCCGGCCGAGCAGCCGTGGCTGGCCGACCACGCGGTGAACGGTACCTGCGTCCTGGCCGGCACCGCCCTGCTCGACCTCGCCCTGCGCGCCGCACACGGCGCGGGCACCGGCGTCGGCGAACTGGTCATCGAGGTGCCCCTGGCCCTGTCCCGGCAGGGCACGGCGGAGCTTCAGGTCGTGGCGGACCCGGCCCTGTGCACGGTCGAGGTGTTCAGCAGGTCCGAGCAGCCCGGCGGCCCGTGGCGACGCCACGCCCAGGGCGTCCTGTCCGCCGAAGTACCGCCCTCGGCCGGGGCGTTCCCCACCCCCCTGCCTCCGCCCGACGCCGAGGACATCACCGTCGACTACGCCTCGCTGGCCGGACGCGGCTACGAGTTCGGTCCCGCGTTCAGGGCGCTGCACGGGCTGTGGCGGCGCGGCGAGGAACTGTTCGCCGAACTGCGGCTGCCCGACGAGGCACCCCTCGGCTTCGCCGGCCCCGGCCTGCACCCCGTCCTGGCCGACGCCGCCCTGCACGCCCTCGCCCTCACCGAGGAGCGCCCCGACGGCCACGTCGGCCTGCCCTTCGTCTGGCATGACGTGTGGGCCGGCGACCGCCACGCCCCCCACGCGTACGCCCACCTGGTGCCGAGCGGTCGGGACGAGTACACCGTCACCATCGCCACCACCGACGGCGAACCGTTCTTCCGGGGAACCCTCGGCGTCCGTACGGTGGCCCTGCGCGAGCTGACGGGCGCGGTGCCGACGGACTCGGTGTACCGGACCCGATGGACCGAACTCCCCGCCCCGGTGGCGGCACCCGCGCCGAAATGGGCCCTGCGGGGGACCGACCACCTCGGTGTGCCCGTCGACCCGGTCGAACTCGCCGACGCCGACGCGGCCCTGTACGTCCCGCCACTCGACGACGTCCGGGCGGCGGTGCTCGACACGCTGTCGCACCTCCGGCGCTGGCTGGAGGCCGACCGTCCGGCCGCCGTCCCGCTCGTCGTGCTGACCCGCGATGACGACCTGGCCCACGCGGCGGCGCGCGGCCTGGTCAGGTCGGCGCAGTCCGAGCACCCCGGACGGTTCCTGCTGGCCGAGACGGACGACGACTCCCGTTCCTCGGCGCGACTGGCCGATATCGTCGCCGCCGGACGGCCCCATGTGCGCATCAGCGAAGGACGGCTCCAGGCACCGGAACTGGCCCGGGTCTCCCCGGGGCGCGGCGCCCGACCGGACCTCACCGGCGGCACCGTGCTCATCACCGGGGGCACCGGCACTCTCGGATCACTGCTCGCCCGGCACCTGGTGACCGAGTACGGCGTCCGCGGCCTCCTGCTCACCAGCCGCAGGGGAGCACGGGACGCCGGTCCTCTGCTCACCGAACTGACCGGGCTGGGCGCCGAGGTCGACATCGTCGCCTGCGACGTCGCCGACCGCGACAGCCTCGCCGCCGCCCTCGATCGGGTGCCCGCCGGGCGCCCGCTGGTCGGGGTCGTGCACGCGGCCGGGGCGCTCGCGGACGGCGTGCTGACCGGGCTGACCTCCGAGCAGGTGGAGCGGGTGCTGCGCCCCAAGGTCGACGGTGCGCTGAATCTGCACGAGCTGACCAAGGGCACCGACCTGGCCGCGTTCGTGCTGTTCTCCTCACTGGCCGGGGTGCTCGGCAGCGCAGGGCAGGGCAACTACGCCGCCGCGAACGCGTTCCTGGACGCCTTCGCCGTACGCCGCAGGGCCGACGGGCTGCCCGCGCAGTCCCAGGCGTGGGGCATGTGGGAGGAGATCTCCGGGATGACCGAGGTGCTGCGGGAGACCGTCCAGGACGGCGGCTCTCCCGACGACACCCTGCCCCTGCCCACCGATTTCGCGCTGGCCCTGTTCGACGAGGCGCTGCGGCAGGACGACGCGGCCCTCACCCTCGCCCGGTTCGACATCGCCAGGCTGCGCACTCGCGGGGCACCCCCGTTGCTGCGCGGCCTCGTGCCCGCCGGTCCGGCCCCCTCCGTACCCGTCGTACCCCTGCGCGACCTGCCCCCGGCCGAGCGGGCCGGGCGGCTGCTGGCCGAGGTGCGCGCAGCCGCCGCCGACCTCCTGGGCCACCGGGACGCCGAGGCCGTGCCACCGGACCGGAGCCTGATCGAATCCGGCCTGGACTCGCTCACCTCGGTGGCACTGCGCAACCGGCTGAGCGCCCTGACCGGGCTGCGGCTGCCGGCCACGTTCGTGTTCGATCACCCGATGCCGCAGTCCCTGGCCGATCACCTCCTGCGGATGCTGACCGCCCCGGCGAAGGCGAGCACGTGAGGACGCCCCGGCTGGACCCCAGATTCTCTATGGAGGTTGTGATGTCCCAAGACACGCAGGACACGATGGACCTGAACGGCTTGCGGGTCCTGGTGACCGGGGCGGCCGGCGGGCTCGGCCGGGCCCTGGCCGAGTCCCTGCACGCGGCGGGCGCGCACCTGGTGCTCACCACGCGGACCGCCGACTCACTGCCCGGCGCCGCCGCCGGCCTCGACGGGCCCGCCGAGGTCGTCACCGCCGTCGCCGACGTCCGCAACGACGCCGAGCTGGTCGCGGCCGTCAAGCTGGCCACCGAACGGCTTGGCGGGATCGACGTCCTGGTCAACAACGCCGGTGTGCCCGGACCGGCCGGACCCGCCTGGGAGAACTCCCCGGCCGAGTGGCGGCACACCCTGGAGGTCAATCTGGAGGGCCCCCTGGCCGCCTGCCGCGCGGTGCTGCCCGGCATGATCGAGCGCGGCCACGGGCGGGTCGTCTCGATCTCCAGCCACGCGGGGCACACCCGCTGGCCGTACGTCAGCGCCTACTCCGTCTCCAAGGCGGCGGTGAACAAGCTCACCGAGAACCTCGCCATCGAGCTGCTGCCGCACGGGATCACCGCGTTCAGCTACCACCCGGGAATCGTGGACGTCGGCCTCGGAGCGATCGAGCCCGGCACCCGGGACAGCGACAACCCCTGGGAGCGCCGCCTCGCGTCCTGGCTCGACGCCCAGCGCGAGGCCGGCCGCTACGTCCCGCTCGACGAGGCCGTCGCCAACCTGATCCGCCTGATCCGAGGCGACGCCGACGCCCTCACCGGCCGCTACCTGACCTACGAGGACGACATCCAGTCCCTCGCCGCAGCCACCGGACGCGCCTGACGCCGCGCCGGGCGAGCGCGAGCCTCGGCGACTCCTGCAGTGCTTGATCAGGTTCATGTGGGTTGTGCTTGTCGTTGCGTGAGCGTTGCGTGAGCGGACGGGACGACACGAGCCGACATGAGCCGACATGAGACGGACTGGCGAACCTTCCGGACGCATTCTGGCCAGGTGGTCTTGGATACAGAAGACACATCCAGAATCACACGACAAGCTTTGGCAGGACTTGTCATGCATAGGTCATCGGTTCGAATCCGATAGGGGGCTCAACTGCCCAGGTCGGCTCCGTGCTGACCTGGGCTTCTTTGTGTTCGCGGGGCCCTGAGCGTGGGTGTGGGTGGCCTGGTCAGTTGTGGCGTAGGTGGCGGGCGATTTCCAGGTCTGTTTGGTCCAGGGGGTCGCCGTCCTTGAGGGTCCACAGGGCGTTTTGGAGTACCCGGGCGAGGGTCCATGCGCGTGCTCGTTCGCGGTCCAGGGACAGGGTGGCTGTCAGGGCTTCGAAGCGCCAGGTGATGTCGGCTGCGTCGAAGCGGTTGTTGAGGGCCGGCCAGAGGTCGAAGCCGGGGTCTCCTGCCAGGGGTTTGGGGTCGATGGCCAGCCAGTGGGCGCGGGTGGCGGCCAGGACGTTTTCGTCGTGGAGGTCCCAGTGGAGGAGGCGGTCGCCGGGTTCGGGGGCCACTTCGCGCAGGGCCGCCGCGCAGTCCTCGAGGAGGGTGCGGGCCTCGCGGTCCGGTATGTGACGCAGTGCCTGGGGTGCCCGGTTCAGCATTCTCGCCGCGATGTCGGCGAGGCGGCGGATGCCGGGTGGGGCCGGTACGGCCGTGAGGTGGGCCAGGAGGTCGGCGATGATCAGGGTGGCTTCGTGGGCGTCTGGGTGGTGGGACAGCATTCGGGTGTGGTCGAGGCGTTCCAGGAGCATCGTTCCCGTGGTGGGGTCGTGGTCCAGGAGGTGTACCGCGTGGTCGCCGTTCCAGCGGCGGAGGGCGGTCGGTTCGCCTTCGCTCTCGTCGTCCAGGAGCTGGAGTTTGAGGACGGCCGGGGTGTCGTCGGCACGCAGGACGGGCACGACGAGGGCGGTGACGCCGTGCATGGCGGGGCCGTCCACGCGTAGGTTCCAGCCGTCGAGGAAGTCGGCGGTGCGCGCGGGGAGTGCGGTGATGAACGCGCGGCCGGCCTCCCCGTTGTACTTGAGCTGTGTGGCTGCCAGTTCGTCGGGGACGCGGATGCGGATCACCTGGCGAGGGTATGTGCAGGCGTAAATTTGTGGCATGCGATTTTCGGTGGCTCCGCGTGGGGTGTGGGCTTACGTTCGCGGTGCTCCGGGCACGTACGTGTGGCTGCTCGTTCTGTTCTTCACGACTGTCGCCGTGCACCACATGTCGGCGGAGTTCGAGCAGGAGTTCCTGCGGCAGCGGTCGACGAACATCAATGAGCTGTCGGACCATCCGGTGCGGGTGTTGATCTCCAGTGCGATGTGGATCGACGGGTGGTGGACTCCGTACCTCGTGCTGTATTCGGTGTTTCACGCGCAGGTCGAGCGGTGGTTGGGGACCGTGCGGTGGCTTGTCGTGTGGGTGAGTGCGCATGTGCTGGCGACGTTGGTCAGTCAGGGTGCGGTGTGGCGGGCGATCCGGGACGGTTCGGCGCCGGCGTCGGCGGCGGACACGATGGATTTCGGGGTGAGTTACGGGCTGGCGGGGGTGGTGGCCGTGCTGACGTATCGGATCCCTCGGCCGTGGCGGTACGGGTATGCGGTGGGGGTTGTCGCGGTGTACGGGGTTCCGCTGGTCGTGTCGCGGACGTTCACCGATCTCGGGCACTTCACCGCGGCGGTGGTCGGGTTTGCCTGCTGGCCGTTGACGCGGGGGCAGAGGCGGGGTCCGAAGGCCGGGGGTGGGGAGCGGTCGGCTCGGGTGGAGCGCTGGGGAGCCCGGCGGTAGGGGGCTGGTTATGGCTCCAGTACGACCTTGCCGGTCGTGGCGCGGGTTTCGAGGGCGCGGTGGGCGGCGGCTGCTTCGGCGAGGGGGAAGCGGTGCACGGCTGGGGTCAGTCGGCCGGTGGCCGCTTCGGTGAGGGCGCGGAGTTCCAGGGTGCGGAGGGGGTTGGGGCCGCCCGTCTTCGCCAGCATCGCGGGGCCGAGGACCTGTTGGGTCAGGCCCTCGACGAGGAAGGGGCCGCCGTTGTGGATGCCTTGGCCGGACCAGCCGAAGACGAGGTGCTGTCCGGTGGGGGAGAGGAGGGCTGCGGCCTCGCGGGCGATGTCGCCGCCCACGCCGTCGAAGACGACGGTGGCGGGCCGTCCGGCGAGGTGGGCGCGGACCTTTTCCGGCCAGGCGGGATCCGTGTAGTCGACGGCGAGGTCGGCGCCGTTCGCCGCGACGAGGGCGGTCTTGGCCGGGCCGCCGGCGAGGCCGATCACGGTGGCGCCGGCGTGTCGGGCGTACTGCACGAGCAGGGTGCCGATGCCGCCGGCGGCGGCCGGGACGATGGCCACGGAGTCGGGGCCGAGGTCGGCGAACTGCAGGATGCCCATCGCCGTGCGGCCTGTGCCGATCATGGCGACGGCTTGGGAGAAGTCGAGGCCCGCCGGGATCTCGTGCAGGCGTTCCATGCCGGTGACGGCGAGTTCGGCGTATCCGCCGGGCTGGAAGCCGAGGTGGGCCACGACGCGTTTGCCGAGCCAGAGGCGCGGGGTGCCCTCGCCGAGGGCGTCGACGGTGCCGGCTACCTCGCGGCCGGGGATGGTCGGCAGTCGGGTGGGTTCCGGGGCGGGGCCCGGGCCTGTCATGCCCTCGCGCAGGGCGGTGTCGAGGAGGTGTACGCCGGCTGCGGCGACGGCGATGCGGACCTGGCCGGGGCCGGGAGTCGGGTCGTCCACCTGTTCGGGGGTGAGGTTCTCGGCGGGGCCGAAGGTGTGCAGGCGGATGGCGCGCATGTGGGGTCCCCAGGGGTGGTGTCGGGGGGGGGTGAGGCGCCGGGGGGCGCGTCGGGTGGTGCCTCGGGTGTCCTCACTCTTCAAGCTCAAGCTTGCTTGAGGTCAAGGGGGTCGGGGCGGCGGCCACCTGGTCGCTCGCCGGGTAGACGCCGTCGGCGCGTTCGGTCGCGGGTCGGTCGCGCCAGTCGTCGAAGGCCAGGTCGAGTAGTTCCTCGGCGCGGGCGACGCCTTCGGCGCGGGAGGCGTGCGGTGCGATGCCTTTCTGCTTTCGGCTACGGCTGGTTGAGGGGGGAAGGTGGGATGGGGGTGGCGGAGAGTGCGTTTTCGCAGGTCGGGGGGATTGTCAGTGGTGGGGTGCAGGATGGGGG
>NZ_LGDW01000025.1 GCF_001280005.1 Streptomyces sp. NRRL WC-3618
CGCCCGCTTCGGCACCCGCCTACGCGCCATCGCGGCCGCACCGGCCACGCAGCCTGCGGGCAGCAGTGCCGCTGGGGCGGCACGGGTGGGCGCAGGGTCAGGGCGACCGAGAGCGATGCCGCCACCGGGACGAGGGTGAGCAGGGTCAGGGCGGCCGGGAGGGGGAGGGGGTGGTCGGCGGCCAGGAAGTCCGCCGCGTCGCCGTCGAACGGCATGCCCGTCAGGTCGCCCCGCAGGTGGAGGAAGAACAGGAGGGCCACCATCGAACCCAGGGTGCAGGACAGGGCCGTTGTCGTGGCCGAGACGGCCATCAGACGGGCCGGGCCCAGGCCGATCGCCGCCAGGCCGGGGCGCGGTCTCGTGCCGGGGTCCGCGCGGGCCACCGTCACCGCGAAGTAGACCGTGGCCGCCAGCGGGGCCATGCACCAGGCCAGCCGCAGCACCGAGCCGCCGGGGGTGTCCTGGTGGGCGAGGGCGTGGCCCAGGGTCCCCAGGAAGAGGAAACCCGTGGCCGCCGACGCCGTCGCGACCAGCAGGCGGCGGAGCTGGACACCCGGATGCGAGCCTCGGACTAGACGGAGAGCGAGCACGCGGGCCGGCCCTCCGCTTCGCTCCCCGTCTCGGCGGCCTGCTCGGCGACCGGGGGCAGATGGACGGTGTTCACGCGACGCCCGTCGAGCAACGAGACCGTACGGTCCGCCAGCGCCGCCGTGTCCGCGTCGTGCGTCGCCAGGACCACCGTGATGCCGTGGCTGCGGGCCGCTGTCGTCAACGTCCGCAGTACGTGGGCGCGGTCCGCCCGATAGAGGGGCGCCGTCGGCTCGTCCGCGAAGAGCACCGTGGGGGCCGGGGCCAGCGCCCGCGCGATCGAGACGCGCTGGCGTTCGGACTGACGCAGCTCGTACGGGCGTTTGCGCGCCCGGTCGCCGATGTCCAGGCGCTCCAGCCACTCCAGGGCCGCCGTCTTGGCGCGCCGGCGGCTGGTGCCGCGCAGCATCAGCGGCAGGGCCGCGTTCTCCCAGACGTTCAGTTCCGGTACGAGGACCGGGGCCGGGTCGATCCAGCCGAACCGGTCGCGGCGCAGCCGTTCGCGGGTGAGCGGGCCCATCGTGTGCACGGGCACGCTGTTGAACCAGACCTCGCCCCGAAGCGGTCGCACCAGGCCCGAGAGGCAGCGCAGCAGGGTCGTCTTGCCGCAGCCGCGCGGGCCGCTGACGGCGAGGATCTCGCCCTCCCGGACACCGAGCGAGACGCCGCTCAGCGCGGGCGAGCCGTCCTTGTGCTGGAAGTGCAGGGCGCGTGCCCAGAGCACGTCGTTGTCCGGCGGGGCCACCATGGGCGTACACCTCGTTCAGATCCGTAATTCCCTGAGTCATCCCCCGTGCGGGGGAACGAAGACAGGGCCGATCGGTTACAGGGCACGCTAAGGATCCGGGCCGGGAACCCCGGGACAGCACGCGGCCCGGGTGCGCCCATCCCACTCGGACGGGTGCACCCGGGTCGTACAACAGGCCGTACAGCCAGCCTTACAGCAGGCCGTACAGCAGCCGGAGGCTAGAGCTTGGTCCATGCCTCCGTGAGGGTCGCGCGCAGGATCTGTTCGATCTCGTCGAACGTCTCCTGGTTCGCGATCAGCGGCGGGGCGAGCTGGATGACCGGGTCACCGCGGTCGTCGGCGCGGCAGTACAGGCCGTTCTCGAACAGGGCCTTGGAGAGGAAGCCGTAGAGGATACGTTCCGTCTCCTCCGCGTCGAAGGACTCCTTGGTCGCCTTGTCCTTGACCAGTTCGATGCCGTAGAAGAAGCCGTTGCCGCGGACGTCACCGACGATCGGCAGGTCGTGCAGCTTCTCCAGGGTCGAACGGAACGCGCCCTCGTTGTCCAGCACATGCTGGTTGATGCCCTCGCGTTCGAACAGGTCGAGGTTGGCGATGCCCACCGCCGCCGACACCGGGTGGCCGCCGAACGTGTAGCCGTGCAGGAACATGTTGTCGCCCTGGTAGAACGGCTCGGCGAGCCGGTCCGAGATGATGCACGCGCCGATCGGGGAGTAGCCCGAGGTCATGCCCTTGGCGCAGGTGATCATGTCCGGGACGTAGTCGAACTTGTCGCAGGCGAACATCGTGCCGAGGCGGCCGAAGGCGCAGATGACCTCGTCCGAGACGAGCAGGACGTCGTGGCGGTCGCAGATCTCGCGGACCCGCTGGAAGTAGCCCGGCGGGGGCGGGAAGCAGCCGCCCGCGTTCTGGACCGGCTCCAGGAAGACGGCGGCCACGGTGTCCGCGCCCTCGAAGAGGATCTCCTGCTCGATCTGGTCGGCGGCCCAGCGGCCGTACGCCTCCGGGTCGTCGCCGTGGATCGGGGCGCGGTAGATGTTGGTGTTCGGGACCTTGTGGGCGCCGGGGACGAGCGGCTCGAAGGGCGCCTTCAGGCCCGGCAGGCCGGTGATGGACAGGGCGCCCTGCGGGGTGCCGTGGTAGGCGACGGCGCGCGAGATGACCTTGTACTTGGTGGGCTTGCCGACCAGCTTGAAGTACTGCTTGGCGAGCTTCCACGCGGTCTCGACGGCCTCGCCGCCACCGGTGGTGAAGAAGACCTTGTTGAGGTCGCCCGGCGCGTAGTTGGCCAAACGTTCCGCCAGCTCCACCGCCTTCGGGTGGGCGTAGGACCACACGGGGAAGAACGCCAGTTCCTGGGCCTGCTTGAAGGCGGTCTCGGCCAGCTCGGTGCGGCCGTGACCTGCCTGGACCACGAACAGCCCCGCCAGGCCGTCGAGGTAGCGCCGGCCCTTGTCGTCGTAGATGTGGGTGCCCTCGCCCCGGACGATCGTCGGGACGGGGGCGTTCTCGTACGACGACATGCGGGTGAAGTGCATCCACAGGTGGTCGTACGCGGTGCGGCTGAGGTCCTTGGAGCTGTGGCTGTCGGTGGTCGTCACGGTTATCGGGTTCCCCACATGTAGGTCTGCTTCTTGAGCTTGAGGTAGACGAAGCTTTCGGTGGAGCGCACGCCGGGCAGCGCCCGCATGCGTTTGTTGATGACGTCCAGCAGGTGGTCGTCGTCCTCACACACGATCTCCGCGAGGATGTCGAAGGAACCCGCGGTCATCACCACGTACTCGACTTCCGGCATGGCGCTCAGCGCGTCGGCCACAGGGTCCAGGTCGCCGTCGACGTTGACGCCGACCATCGCCTGCCTGCGGAAACCCACGGTGAGCGGGTCCGTGACGGCGACGATCTGCATCACGCCCTGGTCGAGCAGCTTCTGGACGCGCTGGCGCACGGCCGCCTCGGAGAGGCCGACCGCCTTGCCGATCGCCGCGTACGGTCTGCGGCCGTCCTCCTGGAGCTGTTCGATGATGGCGAGGGAGACGGCGTCCACCTGGGGAGTGCCGTTCCTGGACTCGCGGGAGTCCCTGTGCTCTGCGCTTCGACTGGCCACGCGCTCACTGTGCACGAGGAGTCGACTGTTTCGCAAGGCTCGATCGATGAAATTCGTTGTTCTTGGATGCTTGTCTTGCGGATTTCGCAGATTCCGGGGGATCGGGGGTGTTGAAAACGTCGGGCGGAGGAATAGGGTGGGTGTCTCAGCCATTGGACACCCACGTCGACCGACACCGAGTCGGCCGACACCCGAATCTGGAGGGCCGGCAGTGAGCACCGAGCTGCGTCGTCTGCGCAACTACATCGATGGTGAGTTCCGGGACGCCGCCGACGGGCGGACGACCGAGGTGGTCAACCCCGCGACGGGCGAGGCGTACGCGACCGCGCCGCTGTCCGGGCAGCCCGACGTCGACGCCGCCATGGCGGCCGCGGCCGCCGCGTTCCCGGCCTGGCGCGACACGACACCGTCCGAGCGGCAGAAGCACCTTCTGAAGATCGCGGACGCGTTCGAGGAGCGCGCCGAGGAACTCATCGCTGCCGAGGTGGAGAACACCGGCAAGCCGATCGGGCTCACCCGGTCCGAGGAGATCCCGCCAATGGTGGACCAGATCCGCTTCTTCGCGGGCGCGGCCCGGATGCTGGAGGGTCGCAGCGCCGGCGAGTACATGGACGGGATGACGTCGATCGTCCGGCGCGAGCCGGTCGGTGTCTGCGCGCAGGTCGCGCCCTGGAACTACCCGATGATGATGGCCGTGTGGAAGTTCGCCCCGGCGATCGCCGCCGGCAACACGGTGGTCCTCAAGCCGTCGGACACGACGCCCGCGTCCACGGTTCTCATGGCCGAGATCATCGGTTCGATCCTGCCCAAGGGCGTCTTCAACGTCGTCACCGGGGACCGTGACACCGGTCGGCTGATGGTCGAGCACCCGACGCCGGCGATGGCGTCGATCACCGGTTCGGTGCGCGCCGGTATGCAGGTCGCCGAGTCCGCGTCGAAGGACCTCAAGCGCGTCCACCTGGAACTGGGCGGAAAGGCGCCGGTCGTCGTCTTCGAGGACACCGACATCGCCAAGGCCGTCGAGGACATCTCGGTCGCGGGCTTCTTCAACGCGGGCCAGGACTGTACGGCGGCCACGCGTGTTCTCGTCCAGGAGGCCATCCACGACGAGTTCGTCGCGGCGCTCGCCAAGGCCGCCGCCGAGACCAGGACCGGGCAGCCGGACGACGAGGACGTGCTGTACGGGCCGCTGAACAACCCGAACCAGCTGAAGCAGGTCTCCGGCTTCATCGAGCGGCTGCCCGCCCACGCCAAGGTCGAGACGGGTGGCCACCGGGTCGGCGAGAAGGGCTACTTCTACGCGGCGACCGTCGTGTCCGGCCTGAAGCAGGACGACGAGATCATCCAGAACGAGGTCTTCGGTCCGGTCATCACCGTGCAGTCCTTCGCGGACGAGGCGCAGGCCGTGGGATGGGCCAACGGTGTCGACTACGCCCTCGCGTCGTCCGTGTGGACGAAGGACCACGCGCGTGCGATGCGGATGTCGAAGGCCCTGGACTTCGGCTGCGTCTGGATCAACACCCACATCCCGCTGGTCGCGGAGATGCCGCACGGCGGCTTCAAGAAGTCCGGCTACGGCAAGGACCTCTCGGGGTACGGGTTCGAGGACTACACGCGGGTCAAGCACGTGATGACGTCGCTCGGCGGCTGACGGTCGTCGTTCGTCGCGCGCGGCCCCGGACGGGAGTTCTCAGTCCGGGCCGCGCGCTTTCGGCGGTTCGCCGGTCGCCGGCCGGCGGGCGGCGGGCGGCAGCATTTTTGAACGTGTTCACCATGGGCGTACGCTGCCTCCGTTCCCCCTCGTGCACGAACTGCGCTGGACCGAGAGCCTGTTGCGGGCCCTGTCCGTCCCCGAGCACCTGCCGGGGCTGACGGACTGGATCGAGCGGGTACGTGACGGCCTCGAAGCCACCGACGAGCGCTACCCCTTCGTCCTCTACGGCACGGACTGGCTCGCCTTCGCCCACCTCGTCATCGCGGTCGCCTTCTACGGGCCCTACCGCGACCCCGTACGCAACATCCGGGTCGTCGAGTTCGGGATGATCGCCTGCGCCGGGATCATCCCGCTCGCGCTGGTGTGCGGGCCGATCCGGGGGATTCCCTTCTGGTGGACGGTGATCGACATGTCGTTCGGGGTGTTCGGCGTGATCCCGCTCTACGTCGTACGGAAGCGGATCAAGAGGCTGGAGGCGCTGACGGCGGCGCCATCGGTCGTGGGGCGCGGCACGGCGTGAAGCCGCCGGACCCTGAGGGTCTGCGTCCGGCACGCCGAGAGCAACGGACCTCCGCCTCCGGCGTCCTCAGCCCTTGCGCAGCGCGCACAGCGCGTCGATCCGGTTGGTGGTGATCGAGTCGACGCCGGCGTCCAGCAGGCGTCGCATGGCACGACGGGTGTCCGGGGTCCACACCGACAGCAGGTAGCCGTCCCGGTGCGCCCGCGCCACGAGCTTCCGGTCGACCAGAGTGAAGCGGTAGTTGAGCCAGCGCGGGCGTACCCCGGCGAGCAGGGCGGGGCGCGGCGGGGCGACGGACTTCCAGGTCAGGGCGATCTCGGCGGCCGGGTCGGCTGCCCGCACCGCGAGCATCGCCGGGGCGTCCGCGCAGTAGTACACGCGTTCGTGCGCACCGCACTCCCGGACCACGTCCAGGACCCGTCGTACCGCCCGCATATCGGGCGTACCCGGCAGATCGATCATCACCCGGCTGCCCTCGGTCACCGTCAGCGCCTCCGCGAGGGTCGGCACCCCGCCCTCCGTCAGCCCGTTGACCTCGGCCGCCGACAGCGCGGCCAGCGGCCGTTCCCGCTCCCACAGACGCTTCAGGGTCGCGTCGTGCAGCAGCACGGGCACGCCGTCACGGGTCAGCCGTACGTCGATCTCGACGGCGTCCGCGCCCTGGTCGAGCGCGGAACGCAGTGAGTCGGTCGTGTTCTCACGGAAGCGGTAGGGGGCGCCGCGATGGGCCACGGCGGTCACGTTCTGCATGGGCCCATTGTGCTGGGGCGGGAGGTGATGCGGTGCTTCAGGGGGCGAGCCATGCCGAGGTGTAGGTGTCGATCTCGGCGGCCAGCGCCGCCTTGCCCGCCGGGTCGAGGAAGGAGCCCTCGACGGCGTTCTTGGCGAGGTCGGCGAGACCCCACTCGTCGAGGTCGAGCAGCCGGGCGGCGACCGCGTACTCGCTGTTGAGGTCGGTGCCGAACATCGGCGGGTCGTCGGAGTTGATCGTGACGAGTACGCCGGCCCGCACGAACTCCTTGATCGGGTGCTCGTCGAGCGTACGCACCGCGCGCGTGGCGATGTTGGAGGTCGGGCAGACCTCCAGGGCGATGCGCTGCTCGGCGAGGTGCGCGAGCAGCTCGGGGTCCTGGGCGGAACTCGTGCCGTGGCCGATGCGCTCGGCGCGCAGGTGGTTCAGCGCGTCCCAGACCGTCTCCGGGCCGGTCGTCTCGCCCGCGTGCGGCACCGACCGCAGTCCGGCGGCGATCGCCCGGTCGAAGTACGGCTTGAACTGCGGCCTGGGTACGCCGATCTCCGGCCCGCCGAGCCCGAACGACACCAGCCCCTCCGGGCGCAGCCGGTCGTCGGTGGCGAGCCGCACCGTCTCCTCGGCCGAGACGAGTCCGGCCTCGCCCGGGATGTCGAAGCACCAGCGCAGTACGGTCCCGAACTCGGCCTCCGCCGACTTGCGGGCGTCCTCGATCGCGTCCATGAAGGCGCGTTCGTCGATGCCACGCCTGGTGGAGGAGAACGGGGTGATGGTCAGCTCGGCGTACCGGACGTGCTGGCGGGCCATGTCCCGGGCGATCTCGTACGTCAGCAGCCGCACGTCCTCGGGTGTGCGGATGAGGTCCACGACGGACAGGTACACCTTGATGAAGTGGGCGAAGTCGGTGAACGTGAAGAAGTCGGCCAGGGCCTCGGGATCGGTGGGCACCTGGGAGTCGGGGTGGCGGGCGGCCAGTTGCGAGACGATCCGGGGGGAGGCGGAGCCGACGTGGTGGACGTGCAGTTCGGCCTTGGGCAGCCCGGCGATGAAGGCGTGCTGGTCACGGGCGCCGGCTGCGGCAGTCTGGTGCTCTGTCAAGGGTTCCTCCCCGGGGAACGGCGCCCCGGACCGTGCGAGGGTCGGCGGGACGCGGGTGATCGGCTGATCGATGACTCGGATCATCGTAGGACGGGCCGACGGCGAGACGCCCGTGGGTTCCGGCCAGAGGCGGGGCGGGGCATGTGGGGTGGGGCGGACGGGGATTCCGAGATGCCCCGGCCGCCCTGAGATCTCGGGCCGTAGCATGACAGAACGTACGAACGAGGGGACCCCACGCATGTCCGATGCCGCGCAGCCGCCGCAGTCGCCCGAGAACATCCCGGCGCAGGGGGCGAATCCAGAGGGCGCGGCGACCGGCACACCCGCGCGGGTCCCGCTGGACAAGCCTCCGGCCAGGCCGGCCTCCGACGCTGCGGCGGATTCCGGCGCCGAGATCGATCCCTGGGCGCCGCCCGCCGAGGACGCCCCGGGCTCCGGCTCCACCCTGTACTGGAACAACGGCAACCCCAACCCACCGGCGGCCCCGGCCCCTCAGCCCTGGGCCAACCCCTTCGCCGCTCCCGGCGGCACCGTGGCCGGCGTCCCGCAGGACAACCCCTTCGCGCCGCCCGCCCCGAGGGCTTCCCACGCCCAGCCCGCCGCGCCCGGCGAGCCGGTTCCCCCGCCGCCCATAGCGCCGGACGGCCCCGGACCATCCCCGTACGGCTATCCGTCCCACCCCTCCTACCCGACCTACCCGTCCGGGGCGGGCTACCCGTCCGGGGCGGGCTACGGCTATCCCCATCAGCCCGGCTACGGCGGCCCCGGCTACGGCTGGCCGCCCATGGCGCCTCAGCCGATGAACGGCATGGGCACGGCCTCGCTCGTGATCGGCATCGTCTCGGTTGTCTTCTCCTGCCTCTGGCCAGTGGCGATCATCCTGGGCATCCTCGCCGTGGTCTTCGGCCTGGTCTCCCGCCAGCGGGCCCGCCGGGGGCAGGCGACCAACGCGGGCCAGGCGCTGGCCGGGGTCATCTGCGGTGTCGTCGGCATCGTTCTCGCGGTGGCGATCGGCGTCGTCATCATCGTGTCCGCCGCGAGGGGGTCCGAGAACACGGTCGAGGGCAGCTACTCGAGCTCCTTGTCCCAGTCGCGGTAGGGCGGGGGGTCCAGGTCCACCCGGCCGAGCGCTAGTACTCCCGCAGTACTGCTGGAGTACTAGCCCGCCCGCAACCGTTCTCGCGCCGCCATCAGTGCGAACCCCAGCAGGTTCGGGCCCCGCCAGCGTTCGGGGTCCATCGCCGCCTCGTCGTCCGCAGCGAGGCCGATGCCCCACACGCGGTCCACGGGGCTCGCCTCCACCAGTACGCGCTCGCCCGTGCCCAGCAGGAACTCCCGCAGCGCGGGATGCGCGGCGAACTTGTGGATGCTGCCCTCGACCACGATGGCGAACCGCTCGCGCTCCCACACGGCCTCGTCGAAGCCGCGCACGAGTCGGCCGGCCTTCTTCGCCAGTGCCGGGTTCGGCGCCGATATCGCCCGGCGCTCCGCCTCCGCGTCCTCGAACAGGCGGGCCTTGGCGGCCATCATCCAGTGCTCGGCCGTCGCGTACTCCACCCCGTCCACCGAAAACGTGGCCGGCCACCACTGGCTGAGACAGCTCGCCCCCACACTGCCGTCCGGGCGTGCCCGGTGCCCCCAGAAGTGCAGGTACTTGACCCTGGCCCCCGCACGGATTTCCCTGGTCAGGGCCTCCAGCGAATCGATCTGCCCCGCCCTGCCCGACTCCCCGGTGTTCTCCGTGATCTCCGTGTTCTCCGCGATCTCCGTGAATTTCCCCATGCACGCGAGTCTGGCAGCCACCACTGACATCGCGTCTCGTCATTTCCCATTCGGCTCGACACCTGGTCGACAGATTCCGTCGCTTAACCAAAAGGAAACAACGGAATCCCTTGTTGGAGTCCGCCGACTCTGTCAGGATCGGCACTCAAATCGACCTGGAGCTACGTTGACCCCCGCAGTGGGGGGAGGCTACGGAGGAGAGCGGCATGCACGATTCGGGCCATCGCTTCCCGGCTCAGGAGCGGCTCGCGGCCGGCGCGCAGTACATCGCGGGCCGCCTGACCCACGGCACCTCCGGGCACACCCACGCGGTCGTCGACCCGGCCACCGGCGACGCGGTCTACACGTACGAGCTGGCCGGTCGCGGCGACGTGGACGCCGCCGTCGCCGCCGCGCGCGCCGCCTTCCCGGGCTGGGCCGGGGCCACTCCGGGCGAGCGTTCCGACGCGCTGCACCGGTTTGCCGCCGTCCTCGCCGAGCGCGCCGAGGAATTCGCGCGCGCCGAGTCCCTCCAGTGCGGCAAGCCGCTCAAGCTGACCCGCGAGTTCGACGTCCCGGGGACGATCGACAACACCGCGTTCTTCGCCGGGGCCGCCCGGCACCTCCAGGGGCAGTCGGCCGGGGAGTACTCCGGTGACCACACCTCGTACGTCCGCCGGGAACCCATCGGAGTCGTCGGGTCCATCGCGCCTTGGAACTACCCCCTCCAGATGGCCGCCTGGAAGATCCTTCCGGCGATCGCAGCCGGCAACACGATCGTGCTCAAGCCCGCCGAGCTGACCCCGCTGACCTCCCTCCTCTTTGCCGAGGCGGCCACCGCGGCCGGGATCCCGGACGGTGTCGTCAACGTCGTCACCGGCACCGGCGGGGAAGCCGGTGAGCATCTCGTCGGGCACCCCGACGTCGCCATGACGTCCTTCACCGGGTCCACCGCCGTCGGCAAGCGCGTCGCCGAGGTCGCCACCGCCACCGTCAAGCGACTCCACCTGGAACTGGGCGGCAAGGCCCCCTTCGTCGTCTTCGACGACGCCGATCTCGACGCCGCCGTCAACGGCGCTGTCGCGGGCGCTCTCATCAACACCGGGCAGGACTGCACGGCCGCCACGCGCGCGTACGTGCAACGGCCGCTGTACGAGGAGTTCGTCGCGAGGACGGCAGCCCTCATGGACACCGTCCGGCTCGGTGACCCGTTCGCCCCGGGCACCGATCTCGGGCCGCTCGTCTCGCACGCGCAGCGCGACCGGGTCGCCGGTTTCGTCGAGCGGGCGCGTGCCTACGCGCGCGTGGTGACCGGCGGTGAGGCCCCTCAGGGGGAGCTGAAGAGCGGCGCCTACTACCGGCCCACGCTGGTCGCGGACGCCGCCCAGGACAGTGAGATCGTCCAGTCCGAGATCTTCGGGCCCGTGCTCGTCGTCCTGCCCTTCGACAGCGACGACGAGGGCATCGCGCTCGCCAACGACACGCCCTACGGTCTCGCCGCCTCCGCCTGGAGCCGGGACGTCTACCGGGCGAACCGTGCCACCCGTGAGATCCAGGCGGGCTGTGTGTGGGTCAACGACCACATCCCGATCATCAGCGAGATGCCCCACGGGGGGTACAAGGCGTCCGGCTTCGGCAAGGACATGTCCACGTACTCGTTCGAGGAATACACACAGATCAAGCACGTCATGTTCGACAATACGGCGGTTGCCCGCAAGGACTGGCACCGCACGATCTTCGGGGACCGCTGACCGGACACAGGCCGACCGACCAGCGGCCGCCACCCTCCCGAAAGGGCATCACTCGCATGGAGCAGTACGAGCCCGACCGCCTTTCCCCGGCCCAGGTGGCCGCCATGCGGCGCAGCTTCCGAAACGGCAGGGCCGCCCTGACCCGCAGGTCCCTGCTGCGCGCGTCCGCGGGCGGCGCCCTGGTGGCCGGCGGCCTCGGTGCGCTGACCGGCTGCGGCATCCCCGCGGCCGGCAAGACCGCGGGAGGCGTTTCCGCCGACGACCACTCGGCCAAGGAGAAGACCGTCAACTTCTCCAACTGGACCGAGTACATGGACGTCGACGAGAGCGAGAAGCACCACCCCACGCTCGACGCGTTCACCGAGCGGACCGGCATCAAGATCAAGTACACCGAGGACATCAACGACAACGTCGAGTTCTTCGGCAAGATCAAACCGCAGCTCGCGGCGGGCCAGGACACCGGACGCGACATCATGATCCTCACCGACTGGCTGGCCGCCCGGCTCATCCGGCTCGGGTGGGTCCAGAAACTGGACGCGTCGAACCTTCCGCACGCGTTCGCGAACCTGTCGGAGCAGTTCCGCAGCCCCGACTGGGACCCGGGCCGGGCCTATTCCTATCCCTGGACGGGCATCTCGACCGTCATCGCCTACAACAAGAAGGCGCTGGACGGCGTCGAGGTGAAGTCGGTCTCCGACCTGCTCGACAATCCCAAGCTGAAGGGGCGCGTGGGGTTCCTCTCCGAGATGCGCGACAGCATCGGCATGACCCTGCTCGACATGGGCAAGGACCCGGCGAAGTTCACCGACGACGACTACGACGCGGTCGTCGCCCGGCTCCAGAAGGCCGTCGACAAGGGCCAGATCCGCCGCTTCTCCGGCAACGACTACACGGCCGACCTGACCTCCGGCGACTTCGCCGCCTGTGTCGCCTGGGCCGGTGACGTGGTCCAGCTCAAGGCGGACAGCCCGGACATCGACTTCATCGTCCCGGACAGCGGCTACATGACGTCGACCGACAACATGCTGATCCCGAACAAGGCGCGTCACAAGACGAACGCCGAGCGGCTCATGGACTACTACTACGAGCCCGAACCGGCCGCCGAACTGGCCGCCTACATCAACTACGTGTGTCCCGTCGCCGGGGTCAAGCCCTACCTCGCGAAGATCGACAAGGACGCGGCCGACAACCCGCTGATCCTTCCCGACGCGGCGATGGCCGCGAAGTCCCACGCGTTCAGGTCCCTGAGCCAGAAGGAAGAGACGGCGTACGAGGAGAAGTTCGCGAAGTTGACGGGGGCGTAGCCCCGCCTGCCCCCAGCGGTGCGAAACCCTCCCGACTCCCCAAGGACCACACCATGACCAGCAGCACCAGCACAGACCACGGCGGCGACGTCCGTCTCTCCGGGATCAGCAAGCGGTACGGCTCCTTCACCGCCGTACACCCCCTCGACCTCACCATCCCGCAGGGCTCCTTCTTCGCCCTGCTCGGCGCCTCCGGCTGCGGGAAGACCACCACCCTGCGGATGATCGCGGGCCTGGAGGAACCTTCCTCCGGGACCGTCTTCCTCGGCGAGCAGGAGGTCACGAACCTGCCGCCGTACAAGCGACCGGTGAACACCGTCTTCCAGTCGTACGCCCTTTTCCCGCACCTCGACATCTTCGAGAACGTCGCCTTCGGCCTGCGCCGGCGCGGCATCAAGTCGGTGAAGAAGCAGGTCGACGACATGCTGGAGCTCGTCCAGCTCGGTGAACAGGCGCGCAAGAAGCCGCACCAGCTCTCCGGCGGCCAGCAGCAGCGCGTCGCCGTGGCCCGCGCGCTGATCAACACCCCGAAGGTGCTGCTCCTCGACGAACCGCTCGGCGCCCTCGATCTCAAGCTGCGCCGCCAGATGCAGCTGGAGCTCAAGCGCATCCAGACCGAGGTCGGCATCACGTTCGTCCATGTCACGCACGACCAGGAGGAGGCCATGACGATGGCCGACACGGTCGCCGTGATGAGCGGCGGCAGAGTGGAGCAGCTCGGTTCGCCCGCCGACCTCTACGAGAACCCGCAGACCACCTTCGTCGCCAACTTCCTCGGCACCTCCAACCTCATAGAGGCCGAGGTGGACACCAAGAGCGGCGACGAGATCGTCCTCAAGGCGGGCGGCGGCAAGCTCCTGCTCCCCGCGTCCCGCTGCTCCGCGCCGACCACGACCGGCGGCAAGGTGCTGGTCGGGGTCCGCCCCGAGAAGATCTCCCTCACCCACGCGGGCGACGCCGGGGACATCCCGGCCGGCCGCAACCGCATCACCGGCAAGATCGCCGCCACCAGTTTCATCGGCGTCTCCACCCAGTACGTCATCGACAGCCCCGTCTGCCCCGAGTTCGAGGTGTACGTCCAGAACATCGACCGCGACGCCCGGCTGGCCCCCGGCGCGGAGGTCGTCCTGCACTGGAACCCGGCGCACACCTTCGGCCTCGACGCCGACCAGGACATAGACGCGGGCGTCGAGACGGTCGACGACGAGGCGGCCGTCTGATGGCCACCGCGACCCCCGACGCGCCACCTCTGGCGCCCGCACCGGCGAAGAAGCCCCCGCGGCGAAGAGGCCGCTGGACGCCGTACTGGCTGCTCCTGCCCGGCCTGCTGTGGCTGTTCGTGTTCTTCGCGCTGCCGATGGTCTACCAGGTCTCCACGTCCGTGCAGACGGGCTCCCTGGAGGAGGGCTACCAGGTCACCTGGCACTTCGCGACCTACTGGGACGCCCTGTCCGACTACTGGCCGCAGTTCCTGCGCTCGGTGCTGTACGCCGGTGCCGCGACGATCCTCTGTCTGGTGCTGGGGTATCCGCTCGCCTATCTGATCGCGTTCCGCGCGGGCCGCTGGCGCAACCTGATCATGATCCTGGTCATCGCGCCGTTCTTCACCAGCTTCCTGATCCGTACGCTCGCCTGGAAGACGATCCTCGCGGACGGCGGCCCGGTCGTCGGCGCCCTCAACTCGCTGCACGTCCTGGACGTCACCAGCTGGCTCGGCATCACGGCCGGGGACCGGGTGCTGGCCACGCCGCTCGCGGTGGTGTGCGGACTGACGTACAACTTCCTGCCGTTCATGATCCTGCCGCTCTACACCTCGCTCGAACGCATCGACGGGCGGCTGCACGAAGCGGCCGGCGACCTCTACGCCAGGCCGTTCACCACCTTCCGCAAGGTCACCTTCCCGCTGTCGATGCCGGGAGTCGTCTCCGGCACGCTGCTCACCTTCATCCCGGCGAGCGGCGACTACGTCAACGCCGACCTCCTCGGCTCCACCGACACCCGCATGATCGGCAACGTCATCCAGACGCAGTTCCTGCGCATCCTGGACTATCCGACGGCCGCCGCGCTCTCCTTCCTTCTCATGGCCGCGATTCTCGCCATGGTCACCCTGTACATCCGTAAATCCGGGACGGAGGACCTGGTTTAAATGGCCTTCGTGAATTCGATCGGGCGCTGGCTCAAGAGCCGTTTCGTCGTCATCGCGGGACTCGTCACGCTTGGGTATCTGCTGCTGCCGAACATCGTCGTCACGGTGTTCTCCTTCAACAAACCGAAGGGCCGCTTCAATTACGAGTGGCAGCAGTTCTCGACGGACGCCTGGCGTGATCCCTGCGGGGTCGTCGGAATGTGCGGCTCGCTCTCGCTCAGCCTGCGGATCGCCTTCTGGGCGACCATCGGGGCGACCGTCCTCGGCACGATGATCGCCTTCGCGCTGGTGCGGTACCGCTTCCGCGCGCGGGGCGCCGTCAACTCCCTGATCTTCCTCCCCATGGCGATGCCCGAGGTCGTCATGGCGGCCTCGCTGCTCACCCTGTTCCTCAACCTGGGCGTGCAGTTGGGGTTCTGGACGATCCTGATCGCCCACATCATGTTCTGCCTCAGCTTCGTCGTCGTCGCCGTGAAGGCGCGCGTGATGTCGATGGACCCACGCCTCGAGGAAGCCGCCCGGGACCTGTACGCGGGCCCCGTGCAGACCTTCGTCCGCGTGACCCTGCCCCTCGTGGCCCCCGGAATCGCCGCGGGTGCGCTGCTCGCCTTCGCGCTCTCCTTCGACGATTTCATCATCACCAATTTCAACGCGGGCTCGACCGTCACCTTCCCCATGTTCGTCTGGGGTTCGGCGCAGCGTGGGACGCCCGTGCAGATCAATGTCATCGGTACGGCCATGTTCCTGATCGCCGTACTGTTCGTCCTGACCGGAATGGTCATCGGCAACCGGAAGAACAAGCCGAAGAACTCGTAGGGAGTTGGAATCATGGCCCCACGCGCCATGACTCATGGAAACGTAAATCGCTGGACGAAATCCCTTGCGGACGTCCAGCCGGTCCCGTACTGGCTGGACGACCCGGGCAGGCCCCGCCCCGAGCCCGCCCTCACCGGCGCCGAGACCTGCGACCTGCTGGTGGTGGGCGGCGGATACAGCGGGCTGTGGACCGCGCTGATCGCCAAGGAGCGCGACCCGCAGCGGGATGTCGTCCTCGTCGAGGGCCGCGAGGTGGGCTGGGCCGCCTCGGGCCGCAACGGCGGCTTCTGCGCCGCCTCCCTCACCCACGGCCTGGCCAACGGCCTCGCCCGCTGGCCGGACGAGATCCACCGGCTCGAGGAACTCGGCGCGCGCAACCTCGACGAGATCGAGAAGGCGGTGGCCCGGCACTCGCTCGACTGCGACTTCGAGCGCACCGGCGAGATCGACGTCGCCACCGAACCGCACCAGGCCGCCGAACTCCGCGCCTGGCACGAGGAGATGACGGACAAGGGCCTCGCGACCGGCATCGAGTTCCTGGACACGGAAGCGGTACGGGAGCAGGTCGCGTCCCCCACCTTCCTGGCCGGCCTGCACGACCGCACCGGCGTCGCGATGCTCAACCCGGCGAAACTGGTCTGGGGCCTCAAGCGGGCCTGCCTGCGGCTGGGCGTCCGCGTGTACGAACACACCCCGGCGCTGACCCTGCGGCCGTACGGCGCCGGAATGGCCGTACGCACGCCCTATGGGTCGATCCGCGCCCGCCGGGTCGCGCTCGGCACGAACATCTTTCCGAACCTGGTCAAGAGGGTGCGCGCGTACACGATCCCCGTCTACGACTACGCGCTGATGACCGAACCCCTGAGCGAGACGCAGCTCGCTGACATCGGCTGGCGAGGCCGGCAGGGCCTCGGGGACAGCGCCAACCAGTTCCACTACTTCCGCCTCAGCGCCGACAACCGCATCCTGTGGGGCGGTTACGACGCGATCTACCCGTACGGCGGCCGGGTACGCGCCGAGTACGACGACCGCCCGGAGACCTACGCCAAGCTGGCCGACCACTTCTTCACCTGCTTCCCGCAGCTGGAGGGCGTCCGCTTCACGCACGCGTGGGGCGGCGCGATCGACACCTGCTCGCGCTTCTCGGCGTTCTTCGGCACCGCGCACGCGGGCCGGGTGGCGTACGCGGCGGGGTTCACCGGCCTCGGCGTCGGCGCCACCCGCTTCGGCGCGGACGTGATGCTGGACCTGCTGGCGGGTGAGCGCACCGAGCGTACGGCGCTGGAGATGGTCCGCAGGAAGCCGCTGCCGTTCCCGCCCGAACCGTTCGCCTGGACCGGCATCGCCCTCACCAAGTGGTCGCTGGCACGCGCGGACTCGCACGGCGGCCGGCGCAACCTGTGGCTGCGGACGATGGACCGGCTCGGGCTGGGGTTCGACAGCTGAGGGCGCGTACGGGAGCGCGGTGATCCACAGGCGTACGCCCAGCTCAACGGCCGTGCGCTGATTCACTCCCACGATATGGCGGAACCCGCGTAATGCTCCCGGGACACCTCCCTCTCTCCCGTGACGCGACCAGCGTTCACAGAGACAGGGAGGTCCCTCATGGCTGGGGCGAAAACGGCGGTCGAGTGGCTGGCGTCCGTGGCTCCGGATCCCGAGGCCTGCCGCTGGGAATGGGAGCGCAATCCCCTGGGGATCGCGCTGCTGGCCGCCGGCAAGGCCTGGGACGTACTGATCCTGCCGGGTGAACTCGGCTACTCCACCCTCGACGTCCTCACCCGTGTCATCGACCAGCCCGGTCCGGTACTCGTCGACTTCGGCGACTCCCGGATGGGGTTCTTCGTGCCGCCGGGCACCGCGGCCCGCTGGCTGGGCACAGGGGTGCGTACGGCGGGACGCGGTACGTGGATCGTCGTGCCGTACCCGGGCCGGGTGACCGGAGGTGTCCGCTGGCTGGTCCCCCCGGACGGCTCAGGCACCCTCACCGACCCGGCGCTCCTCGAGCTGGCCATGCACGAGGCGGCGGCGAGTCTGGCGACCGACCAGGACAGGTGACGCCCGAGGCTCTCGCGGGTCCCTGATCCCCGCGTGACCACGCTCTTGTCGGCCGTCCGTGCGGTCGACGCGAACCGGGGCACGGGGGAGGTGGACGTAGAGGCATCGAACAGTGGTCGCACAGCCGGCAGCTGGGCACAGCCCGGCAACTGCTGGGTGCGGCCGGACGACAATTGACCACGACAGGAGCCGCCGTGGCGTTGGGGGACAGAGCGAGGCGCCTGTGTGCCCGAGGGCGCGGGGGCCGCGGCCCCCGCCGTCACCGCCGCGGCGACGGTCGTCCTGTGGGGCTGCGACCCGGCCCCGGGCCGGCTCGCCCCGGTCCTGAGCGCGGTGGTCACCGCCGCCCTGGTCGAGGAAACGGTTCGCCTCCAGCGTCGCCGAACGGTGCGTGTGATCGCACCGAAACGGGGGGGGGGGGGCCTGGCCGCCGACGGGATCAGGGTGAGGGCCGCACGAAGAGCCGCAGCAGGATCAGCAGCGCCCCGCACAGACACCAGCTCGCCACCACGTCCAGCGGCCAGTGGAAACCACGGACGACCAGCCCGACAGCGACGGCGACGTTGAGGGCCAGACAGCAGATCAGGACGAGCCGACGGGCGTACGTACCCCGCAGCCACGGCAGCAGGAGCAGCGTGGCAGAGCCGTAGGCCACGACGGCTGTCGCGGTGTGACCGGAGGGGTAGAACCCGGTGCCGGGGCCCATGACCGGTGGCCCGGACCGGGCGACGAGCTCTTTCAGCGGTACGACGATCGCCGGTACGGCCCCCATCAGCACGCCGGCCGCGACGGGTTCCCGCCACCAGCGCTCCGTACCCGCCCGGCGTGCGCGCAGACCGACGTACACCAGCACGACGAGAAGGACGGGAACGGCGACCGCGATGCTGCCCAGGTCAGCGAGGAGCGCCCAGCCACGGAAGGGGTGGACGAGTGAATCGCTGAGGCGTTCGTCCGCGCGGGCGAGGGGGCCGTGGACGGCGACCTGCCAGGTGATCAGCGCGAAGAGGAGGAGCGTGAGGGCCAGAAGGGGGAGGAGACCCCGGGGGACCTGGGAAAGCCGAGAAGTCGGCCACCCTGGAACAGGGGGGGGAGCTCCAGGGCGGCCGATCAGATCGGGTCGTCGCACGCCCCGGGGGGTTTGGGGCGGGCGACTGTCCGATCGGTGAGGAGACCCGGAGCCAGAGGCTCCGGCAGTGTGCGCGAGGGCACTACCGGATCGAAGCTGGGGAGGCCCCGACCAGGTGCCGTCCGCAGTTCCCTGCGGGCGGGGTGTATCTCTCATCTGGAGAAAACCTACGGCAGTCGAGGCGGCTGAAACAGGTCAAACGGCATGCCGCCATCCACCTCGCACACCTTCTTCACACGCTCTGACGGTGCCCACACGGGCCCGGAAAAAAGCGGAATCCGGGCCCGTCGGGGCGTGCGAACGAGTGAGGTGGACGGGAGGCGGCAGCCGAGGGCGCGTCAGACGCTGGTGAAGGCCTGCTCGATGATGTCGAGGCCCTCGTTGAGGAGGTCCTCGCCGATCACCAGCGGGGGCAGGAAGCGGAGGACGTTGCCGTAGGTGCCACAGGTAAGGACCAGCAGGCCCTCCTGGTGGCAGGCCTTGGCCAGAGCCGCCGTCGCCTCGGGGTTCGGCTCCTTGGTGGTGCGGTCCTTGACCAGCTCGACGGCGATCATGGCGCCCCGGCCGCGGATGTCACCGATGACCTCGTACTTTTCGGCCATGGCGGTCAGCCGGGCCTTCATGACGGCCTCGATGTGCTTCGCCCTGGCGTTGAGGTCGAGCTCCTTCATCGTCTCGATCGAGCCGAGCGCGCCCGCACAGGCGACCGGGTTGCCGCCGTAGGTGCCGCCCAGGCCGCCCGGGTGCGCGGCGTCCATGATCTCGGCGCGCCCGGTGACGGCGGCGAGCGGCAGCCCGCCCGCGATGCCCTTGGCGGTGGTGATCAGGTCGGGCACGATGCCCTCGTCCTCGCAGGCGAACCACTGCCCGGTCCGGCAGAACCCGGACTGGATCTCGTCGGCGACGAAGACGATGCCGTTGTCCGCGGCGAACTTCCGGATCGCCGGCAGGAAGCCCTTCGCGGGCTCGATGAAGCCGCCCTCGCCGAGCACCGGCTCGATGATGATCGCGGCGACGTTCTCCGCCCCGACCTGCTTGCCGATCTGGTCGATCGCCTGCGCGGCGGCCTCGGGGCCGGCGTTCTCCGGGCCGGTCGGCCAGCGGTAGCCGTACGCCACGGGCACGCGGTACACCTCGGGCGCGAACGGCCCGAAGCCGTGCTTGTACGGCATGTTCTTGGCGGTGAGGGCCATCGTGAGGTTCGTACGCCCGTGGTACCCGTGGTCGAACACGACGACGGCCTGCCGCTTGGTGTAGGAGCGCGCGATCTTGACCGCGTTCTCGACGGCCTCGGCGCCGCTGTTGAAGAGGGCGCTCTTCTTGGCGTGATCGCCGGGCGTCAGCTCGGCGAGCGCCTCGGCGACCTCCACGTACCCCTCGTACGGCGTGACCATGAAGCAGGTGTGCGTGAAGTCGGCGAGCTGGGCGGAGGCCCGCCGCACGACCGCCTCGGCGCTGGCGCCGACCGACGTCACGGCGATGCCGGAGCCGAAGTCGATCAGCCGGTTCCCGTCGACGTCCTCGACGATCCCGCCACCCGCCCGCGCCGTGAACACGGGCAGCACCGAGCCGACGCCGGCCGCGACGGCGGCGAGACGGCGGGCCTGGAGCTCCTGCGACTTCGGGCCGGGGATGGCGGTGACGAGGCGGCGCTCCTGGGGGAGGGAGGTCATGAGGGGCTCCTGGGGGCGTGACGGACGCGGGAGTGGACGGTGAGGCGGTCGTGGGGCCGACGCGGAACTTTCGCCACGGCTCTCTTCGCAGGCTAGGCGTGGGGGGTGGGGGCGGGCATGCACCGTTTGGGAGTGGTGGGGGTGTGTCGTTGTCCTTGGTGGACAGAGGACACTCCTTCCAGGGCTTCGGAGGACGGAAATGTGGCGGCAGGCCCCAGGTCGGCCGGGTGAGCGGTGAACTCCCCTTGTGGGAGCGTTAGATTGGCCGCTGTCGAGTGACGGTGGCCACAACGGCTGGTCAGGCTGGTCAGGGGGCAAAAGCGATGGACAGCGACGGGACGCAGGACGCGCGGGGTACGCATGCGAATCCTGTGCCGCGTCCGGCGGGGCCGCCGGGCGGGGCCTCCGTGCCGCCTCGGCCCGCGCGGGCTCCGCGGCCCGTCGAACAGGGGGCGCCGCAGGGTGGCGGGTCCGGGCGCGCGTCCCTCGGCGAGTGGCTCAATGAGCCCCGGCCCGACACCAGGCCCGGGATCTGGCGGTACGGGTACCGGCTGCCCAAGGGGGCGCAGGCGGCGGAGCGGCTGTCCCCGGTCACCGTCGTCGGGCTGCTGGTGCCGCTCGTCGTCGGGCTGTTCCTGTGGTCGCTCTGGCGGCGGGGCGCGATGCCGTACGAGTCGGTGCTGCTGCGGCTGTTCACGCCGGAGGACTGGTGGTGGGGCGGCACGGCCTCGCCGAAGGGCTGGGAGGGCAGCGCCGCGATCCTCGTCTACAACGGTGCCTTCTTTCTCGTGCTGCTCTACGGCATGGGGCGGCTCGGCAGCTGGCCCGACATCGCCCGGCATTTCGTCGGGCGCAGATCACAGCCCTCAAGGGCGCTGTTCGCCGCTCTCGGCGCCCTCCTCACGCTCAGTTTCGTGTTCCCGGACGCCTTTCCGGGCGTCGGCTGGGACGCCCTGCCGCTCGTCGACGCGGTCGTGGCCCTCGTCGCGTTGATCTCCGGCGGATTCGACGTCTTCGGGTCGACCGTCTTCAAAGTCGGCCTCTACACCGTCATCGCCCTGCTCGTCGTATGGCCGTTCGCCCGGATCGGCGGCTGGTGGGCGTACGCGAAGGAGCGCCTCGCCGCGCGCAAGGCCGCCGCGGGACCCACCGGGCCCGCGCCCGCCGACCGGCCCCGCGACCAGTGGCCCGACCTCCGCGAGGCCGGTCAGTACGAGGCCGCCGAGGTGCTCACCGCCGAGGTGGCCGGCGGTCGGATGAACGACGTGGACTGCGCCCGGGTCGAGCACGCGTGGACGCTCTCCAGACGGGACGGGCAGCTCGCGCGCTTCCGGGACACCGTGCTGCGGCAGGGTGCGACGGCGTGGGTCCACCCCTCCGGCGCCCGGGACCTGTCCCGGCGTACCGCGCCGCACGACCTGGTCGCCGGTCAGGTGCGCATCGGGCGGTGGGTCGAGGCCGAGCGGGCCCCGCTCGTCTATCACGGCGCCGGCGCGGCTCTCGGGCCCGATGTGCTGGGCACCTCGTTGCTCGCGGTCGGGCCCTCGGGAGCGGGCAAGACACGGCATCTGATCGAACCCGTGACCGAGGCGCTGGCGCTGCGGGCGCTCGCCGGACAGTGCGCGTTCGTCACGGTGTCCGCGCCCGGGACACCCCTTGCCGCCGACTCCGCCTTCGACGTCGTCGTACGGATCGGTGACCGCGACTCCGTCCACGACCTCGACCCGTACGCCGACTCCGACGACCCCGACGAGGCGGCCTCCTTCCTCGCCGAGGCCCTGGTCGGCGACCTCGACACCGTCGGCACCGACAGCGCCGCGACCGCGCTCGCCCAGGTGCTCGGCCCCTACTGGGCGGCGTACGGCCGCTTCCCGGCGCTGCCGGCGCTGCGGGAACTGCTGGAGAGCGAACCGGCGGCGCTGTCGGCGTTGCGGGAGGCCCTCGCGGGGGACGGGCACGCCGTCATGCGGCGCGAACTCGACGTACGCATCCGGCAGGCGGCGAGTCCCACGGACGTCGGCCGGGTCCTCGCGGACCGGCTCGCGCTGCTCAACCGGCCGGTCTTCGACGGCTTCTTCGGCGGGGGCGGCACGGCTCGGCCGTTCTCCCTGCGCTCCCTCGCCGAGCATCCGCTGCGCGTCCGCGTCGACCTGCCCGAGCACGGCCACGAGGAGGCCGCCCGGCTGATCACGCGGCTCGTCCTCGCCCAGTTCTGTGCCGTCGTACGGGACGGACAACGCCCCCACTTCGCCTGCCTGGTCCTCGACGACGCCACCGGGACGGTCACCGCCGGTTCGGTGCGCCGTATCCAGCGGCTGCGCACCCAGAACGCGGGCGTCGTGCTCGCCCTGCGGACGATCGGCGACGTCCCGGAGGCGCTGCACGGGCCGCTGTACGGCGCCGTCGGCTGCCGGATGGCGTTCTCCGGCGTGACCACCTGGGACGGCAGCCGGTTCGCCCAGGCCTGGGGCACGGCCTGGGTGGAGACGCGGGACGTGGCCAAGCACACGGTGTTCGCGGACCAGCCGATGACCCGCGCCATCCACGCCCTGCGCAAGCTGGTCACCGGAAAGGCTGTCACGACCGATGCCGTGACCGTGCGTACGGTCGAACGGGAGCGCTGGTCGGCGTCCGAACTGGCGCACGAGGTGCCGCCGGGGCACGCCGTGCTGTCCCTGACGACCGTCGACGGCGAGCACGCCCCTCCGCTGCTGGTGAATCTGCGGGGCTGAGCGCAGCACGCGGTACGTACGGTGAGGCAGAATCGACACAGGTCGTTCATACGCGGCGGCCAAAAGTTCACGGAGCTCACACAGACCTGAAGGCCTCATGCCCCCGACGCTCGCCTCGCTCGTCCACCACTCCGCGCTCAAGCTGATCGTGCGGGCGGGCGGCGACCGCCTGGACGTCCCCGTGCGCTGGGCGCACGCCAGTGAACTGGCCGACCCCGTCCCGTACATGGAGGGCGGGGAGCTGCTCCTGATCACCGCGCTCAAGCTGGACGCCGAGGATCCCGAGACCATGCGGCGCTATGTGAAGCGGCTGGTCGGGGCGGGGGTCGTCGGCCTCGGCTTCGCCGTCGGCGTCCACTACGCGGAGATCCCCGAGGCGGTCGTCGAGGCGGCCGAGCAGGAGGGGCTCCCGCTCCTCGAAGTCCCGCGCCGCACGCCCTTCCTCGCCATCAGCAAGGCGGTGTCGGCGGGCATCGCCGCCGACCAGTACCGGGCGGTGACCGCCGGATTCGCGGCGCAGCGGGAACTGACCCGGCAGGCGCTGAGCGACGGCCCGGAGGGCCTGCTCGCCGCGCTCGCCTCGCAGATCGACGGCTGGGCCGCCCTGTACGACGCCTCGGGCGCCGTCGTCGCCACCGCGCCCGAGTGGGCCGGACGCCGGGCGGCGCGGCTCACGGCCGACGTGGAACGGCTGCGGGAGCGACCGGCTCCGGCGAGTGCGGTGGTCGGCGCGGGCGGCGGGGGCGACGACGCGGAAGCCGACCGGGTCGAGCTGCACTCCCTCGGCACCGGGCGCCGACCGCGCGCCGCGCTGGCCGTCGGCACGGCCGCCGCGCTGGGTACGGCGGAGCGGTACGCCCTGCACTCGGCCATCGCCCTGCTGACCCTCACCACAGAGCGGTCCCGTGCCCTTCAGGACGCCGAGCAGCGCCTCGGTGCGGCGGTGCTGCGCATGCTGCTGGCCGGCGAACCCGACCACGCGCGCACCGTCGCCGGGGGCCTGTACGGCGAGCTGCTCGACGCGCCGTTCCGGATCGTCGTCGCCGAGTCGGCGGCCGCTCCCGTGGGGGCGGGCCGGGAGAACGGGGGCGGGGCCGCGGGCAGGACCACGGCCGGGGCTCTGGTCGCGGCCGACACGAACGGCGATCCGCTGGGCGCCCTCGCCGAGTGCCTGGAGTCGGCCGCCGCGCGGGCCGGGGAGGCGGTGCTGGTGGTCCCGGAGGGCGAACGGCTGGTCGTGCTCGCGGTGGACGGGGGTTCGGCGGTGGGGGCGTGTGAGGAGTTCGAGGAGGCGGTGGAGGGGGCGCGGGTG
>NZ_LGDW01000026.1 GCF_001280005.1 Streptomyces sp. NRRL WC-3618
GTGTGCAGGGTAGTCGGGTGGGGGGGTGTGTACGGGTGCGGGTGCGTTGTGGCTGGTCGCGCCCACGCGGCGGAGCCGCATGTCGACACAGCCCCGGGCTTTTAGGGGCGCGGGGAACTGCGCGACCAGCCCCCACCGGGCTGCACTCCGAGGTCAAGCCAGCAGGCCCGACGACCTCCACAGCCGTCGGCCGACACCCCGTAGCACCCCGATGTCGTCCAGGAAGTCCGTCAGCTTTCGTGCGCCCGACTGCATCACCTCCCGCCGGTGCCCGCTCGCCCGTACCTGTGCCACCGCCTCCGCCTTGTCGAGCCCCACGTTCGCGTACACGTCGGGGTTGACGAAGGCGACCGAGAACACGCGGGCGAACTCGCCGGATGTGACGCGGGTGTACTCCTGCGACCACCTCGGCGCCGTCACCATCTGGCGGCGGAGTTCCTCCCGGGCGTAGCGGACATGGCGGGCCTCCTCCACCACATGGATCCGCGTGACGCCCCTGACCAGCGGTTGCACCCGCTCGTCCGGGAACGTCAGCCGCTGCATCCAGTCGAGGACCTCCTCGCCGAGCAGGGTCGCCGTGAACGAACCGGGCGTGGTGGACACCGTCTTGAAGAAGCGGCCCAGGTTCTGGTGCGCGCGGCTGACCGGGTAGTAGGGGGTGCCGCCACGGCTGATGAGGCGGGCGAACATCTTCGAGTGACGGCACTCGTCCTCGATCTCCGTCAGGGCGTATCGGACGTGCGCGCTCGTCGCCGCCTTGTCGTAGATGTGCCGTACGAGGAGCTGCATCAGGATGATCTCGAACCAGATGCCGAGCGAGGCGAGCGCCGCCGCCTCGTGCCGGGAGAGCAGGACGCGCTGCTCCTCGCTCATCCGTTTCCACATCGGGGTGCCGTACAGGGAGACCAGCTCGGGCGGCCAGAACCACTTGCCGTCCTCGAAGGGGGCGTCCCAGTCGAGTTCCCTGTCCGGGTCGAAGGAGTGCTTGGCGGAGGCGTCGAGCAGCCGCTCGGCCACCTGTTCCCGGTCCTTGAGCACGCCGAGGGCGTCGCGGAGTATCTCTGCTTCCGTCACTGTCGTCACATGCTTATGAGACCGCTTGTCAGCAAGCGGGTCAATCCCCTGGAACCAAGGCCTGTGGAGTCACCCGGGTGAAGTGGTGAAGTAGCGTGCTGTCGTGTCCACGACTCCGCCGCCCCAGCCGCCCGACAACCCCTACGGCCCGCCCCCGACTTCGGGACCCTACGGCCGGCAGCCGCCTGCGTCGCCGTACCAGGCCCCCCAGTCGGGCCCGTACCAGGCCTCGGGCCCGTACGGCGAGAATCCCTACGGCCAGCCGCCGCCCCCGTTCCCCTACGGGCAGCAGCAGCCCTACGGCGCCCCTGCCCCCGGCCCCGCGCCCTGGGGCGCCGCGCCTCCGCCGCCCAGGAAGAGCAGGGTCGGGCTGGTCCTCGGCATCGTCGGCGGTGTCGTCGTGCTGGCCGTGACGACGGTGGCCGGCCTCTACTGGTTCAGCGTGAAGTCCGACACCGGCTTTCCCGAGGCCGAGTACAAGCTGACGCTGCCGCAGAAGGTGCTCGACGAGAAGTACGAACTCGCTGAGGACCTCTCCAAAACCCAGGGCCAGAACATCGAGACCGAGGCCGACGGCGCCTGGGACGCCCGGGACACCAAGGCCGTGGTCGGTCAGTACAGCCTCGGCGGCAAGCAGGCCGCGGGCACGCTCGTGGTGTCCGGCATGTACGGACGGTTCAAGAACACCGACCTCGCCCGCGACAACATGATGAAGGGCGCGGCAGGCGGCGAGGGCGCCAAGCTCGCCGTCAAGCCCAGGGACTTCAAGCCCGCCGGCTCCGACATCACCGTCACCTGCGAGGTGCTCGTCCAGACCGAAGTCGCCACGGAGATCACCATCCCGGTCTGCGGCTGGGTGGACGGCAACACCGGTGCCTCGATCGCCGAGATCACCCCCGACTCGGTCACGAAGAAGCCCGCCGAGGTGGACCTGGCGGCGGCCGCCGAGACCGCCGTCAAGATCCGCGAGGAGATCAGGAAACCGATCGGCTGAGCGGTGCCGGCAGCGGGTCCGCGGGGCCCGGCGGGAACGACGTACGCAGGGTGAACGCGTACTCCGTCGGGCCGTGCGCACGCAGATGGAGGAGGCGGGTCTCCGCCTCCTTGACGGTCGGACGGTGTCCCGCCGGTACCCACCACAGCGTCGTGACCGCCTCCTCCAGCCGCTCGAAGAACTCCCGGCGGCGCGACAGCAACTCCCGGTGCTGCCCCTGGTACATGAACGCCGTGAGGGCGTCCGTGTCCCGCCACACCGACAGGTTGACCAGGGTCCACTCGTCGAACGCGCGCAGGTCGGTCGCGTCGCCCGTGTCGTCCTGCAGCCTCCAGACGAACCCGTCCGAGGCGTCGGCGACGGCGTTCACCGGGGCGAGGCCGTCGGCGAAGGGCTTCAACTCGGCGGAGTCCAGAGGGGCTTTGAGGCGGCCGATGTTGACCTGGGCGAGTTCGTACGCGGCTTCCGGAGATGGCGTCATGGCCGCACGGTAGGGCGGGGGCACGGGCCCCGCATCCCCTTTTCTCACTCGCCGAGCACCGCCTCCATCACCGCCCGCGCGATCGGCGCCGCCACCCCGCCGCCGCTGATGTCCGTACGGTCGGCGGACGCGTCCTCGACCACCACCGCGACGGCCACCGCCGGCTCGACGTCCCGTTCGCCCTGCGCCCACGAGACGAACCAGGCGTACGGCGTACCGGAGTTGCCGACACCGTGCTGGGCGGTGCCCGTCTTGCCGCCGACCGTGGCGCCGGGGATCGCCGCGTTCGTGCCGGTGCCCCGCTCCACGACGTCCCGCATCAGCTCGCGCATCCGTACGGCGGTCGACGGATGCATCGCCCGGAACCGGCTCCGTACGCCCGGTGTGGCAACTGTCGTACCGTTCGCGGTGGTTGTCCGCTCCACCAGGTAAGGGGAGGGCACCTGACCGCCGTTGGCGACCGCCGCCGAGACCATCGCCATCTGCAACGGCGTGGCCCGCGTGTTGTACTGGCCGATCGCGGACAGCGCCAACTGCGCCTTGTCGACGTGGCGGTCGAAGGTGCTGCGCGCGACCGAGAAGGGGACGCGCAGCCCCGGGTCGTTGAAGCCGAAGCCCGCCGCCGTGGCCGCCAGGTCGGTGACGCCGACGTCCACGCCCAGCTTGGCGAAGACCGTGTTGCACGACCAGGCGAACGCGGCCCGCAGCGAGGCGTCCGCGCACCCGTCGCCCTCGTTCGTCAGCGCCGTGGACGTACCGGGGAGGCGGTACGGGTCGGGGGAGCGGGTCGGCTCGTCCAGATCGGTGACCACCCCCGCGTCCAGCGCGGCCGCCGCCGTGACCACCTTGAACGTCGAACCCGGCGGATAGGTCTGCCGCACCGCCCGATTCAGCATCGGCTTGTCCGGATCGTCGTTGAGCCGCCGCCAACTCCGTTTCACCGTAGGTCTGTTGCCGGACAGCACCGCCGGGTCGTACGACGGTGAGGAGACCAGGGCCAGGATGCGTCCGGTCGACGGCTCCACGGCCGCGACCGCCCCCTTGCGTCCGGCGAGACCCTCATAGGCGGCCTCCTGGGCGGCCGGGTCGAGGGTGGTCACGACGTCGCCGCCGGGATTCCGTGCGCGCGTCACGTCGTTCCACAGGGGGAACGGGGTGAGGAGCGGATCGGTGCCCGACAGGATGCCGTCCTCCGCGTGCTCCAGGAACGTCGTGCCGTACACCTGGGAGGAGAAGCCGGTGACCGGGGCGTACAACGGGCCGTTCTTGTACGTCCGTTCGTAGCGGAGCTGCTCCCCGGTGTCCTTCGACCCGGTGACCGGCCGGCCGCCGACCAGGATGGCGCCGCGTGGCTGGCCGTAACGGGCGATCACCTGGCGGCGGTTGGCCGGGTTGTCGTCGTAGCGCTGGGCCTGGACGAGCTGGACGCGGGTGAGGTTGACGAGGAGGGCGAGGAGCAACAGGGCGCAGAAGACGGCCGCGTGCTTGATACAGCGGGTCATCTGCCGTGGTTTTCTTGCCCGTTCGGGCTGTCTCGTCATGGTGTGGGCGCCCTGTCGTCGTCCTGGGGCTGTCGGCGGGCCGAGTCGCTGATCCGGATCAGCAGCGCCACAATGATCCAGTTGGTGACGACGGACGAGCCCCCCTGTGCCAGGAAGGGCATCGCCATGCCGGTGAGCGGGATGAGCCCCGACACCCCGCCCGCGATGACGAACACCTGGAGCGCCACGATCGAGGCGAGGCCGACGGCGAGCAGCCGTCCGAAGGGGTCGCGCAGGCAGAGGCCGGCCCGGTAACCGCGCTCCACCAGCAGGGCGTACAGGATGACGATCGCGGAGAGGCCGGCCAGCCCGAGTTCCTCGCCCGCCGTCGCCAGGACGAAGTCGGACTTGGCGGCGAAGCCGATCAGGATCGAGTGGCCGAGGCCCAGACCGGTGCCGAACAGGCCGCCCGCCGCGAACGCGAACAGCGACTGGGAGAGCTGGTTGGGGCCCTGGCCTGCGTCGATCGTCGCGAAGGGGTGCAGCCAGTCCTCGACACGGCTGTGGACGTGCGGTTCGAGCGTCCCGACGGCGAACGCGCCCAGCGCGGCCAGCAGCAGGCCGACCGCGATCCAGCCGGTGCGGCCGGTGGCGACGTACAGGAGGACCACGAAGAGGCCGAAGAAGAGGAACGAGGTGCCGAGGTCGCGCTCCAGGACGAGCACACCGACGCTGAGCAGCCAGATCGCGACGATCGGGCCGAGCACCCGCCCGGTCGGAAGCTGGAGACGGCGCAGGCGCCAGATCTGGCGGCCGGTGTACGCGAGCGACCCCCGGTTGGCGGCCAGGTACGCGGCGAAGAACACCGCCAGCAGTACTTTCGCGAACTCGCCCGGCTGGAGGGAGAATCCGGCGATCCGGATCCAGATGCGGGCCCCGTTCACCGAGGGGAAGAAGATCGGGAGGGCGAGCAGGACGAGGGCGGCGGTCACACAGACGTACGCGTACCGCTGGAGGACACGGTGGTCGCGCAGCAGGACGACGACCACGATGAACAGCGCCACGCCGACCGTGGACCACACGAGTTGGACGGGAGCGGCGCGGTGCCCGGGTGTCTCCAGGTCGAGCCGGTGGATGAGGACCAGGCCGAGGCCGTTGAGCAGCACGCCGATGGGCAGCAGGAGCGGGTCGGCGCAGGGGGCGCGCCGGCGCACCGCGACATGCGCGAGGAGCGCGAGCACGCCGAGCCCGGCGCCGTAACCGGCGGCGCCGGGTGGGACGGTGCCGTTCTTCGCGAGGCCCACGTCGCAGTAGCCGTACACGCACAGCAGGACGGCGACGACGATGAGGGCCAGCTCGATGCCACGGCGCCGGGGGACTCGCGGGGCGGGAGCGGAGGGATCGGCGGGCTCCGAGAGCCAGGGCTTCGGGGATTCCTCGTACTGCGCCGCCACGGTGGTTCCGGGCTTCGTCATGTCCGGAATCTACCTAAAGCGGACGGAATATTGTGCGCAGGTCAGCAGAAGCGTGGTGCGGCGCCGATGTTGTTGATGTAGCGGGCGGCGCCCCAGGCCCAGGTGCCGTCCGTGAGGAGGTACCAGAGCGAGTTGCCGTCGACGTTCTCACCGGCGACCTTGCAGAAGATGTTGACGATGGCGCCCTGCGGAACGACCCGGATGATCGCGCTGCCACGGTTGGGCGCGCTGCGCAGCCGCAGTCCGCCGATGGCGGTGACGATGCCCTGGTATGGGCCGACGGTGCTGTTGGTGTTGTTGTGGTGCTGTCCCCAGTCGCTGTTGCCGCTCTGCTGCTGCTGGCTGTTGTTCTGCTGGTTCCAGCCGTTGCCGCTTTGATTGCTCTGGTTGCTCTGGTTGCTCTGGTTGCTCTGGTTGCTCTGGTTGCTCTGGTTCCAACTGGTGCCGGTCTGGTTGTTCTGGTTGCTCGGGTTCCAGCTGTTGCCGCTCTGGTTGTTCGAGTTGCTCGGCTGCTGCTGGCTGTTGCTCGGCTGCTGGTTCCAGCTGTTGCCGGTCTGGTTGCTCGGCTGCTGCGGCGGCTGCTGCTGGTTGTTGCTCGGCTGCGGCGGCGGCTGGTTGTTGCTCGGCCGCTGGTTCCAGCTGTTGCCGTTGTTCTGCTGGCCCCAGTCGTCGTCGGCGGCACTCGCGAGTGCCGGGGTGGCCGCGGCGACGGCGAGCGCGGTGGTGGCGGCGGCTATACCGAGGCGGGTCAGGGTGGTCCGCGGTGACATGTGGGCTCCTTTGTCCGGACAGAGCTGACTAACCGCCACGCTAGGAGTGCCTCGTGTAAGACGCCCGTCACGCTGGGCCGTTGGTGGCGAGCCCCGTTGATTCGGCCAGCGTGAGCGTCGCCAGAGCGCCGCCGCCCTCGCTCGTCGGCACGTTGGCGAAGGTCAGCCGGGCGCCCAGTACCTCCGCCTGGCCCAACGCGATCGTCAGCCCGAGCCCGTGTCCGGTCGCCCCGCCCTCCGTACGGAACCGCTGCGGCCCGTGCTCCACCAGGTACTCCGGATAGCCGTCACCGTGGTCCCGCACGCTCACCACCGGCCCGTCGACGGTCAGCGTCACCGGCGTACGACCGTGCAGGTGGGCGTTGACGACCAGATTCCCGAGCACCCGTTCGAGACGCCGCCGGTCGGTGTCGACGAGGGCGTCCCGGACGACGACGATCTCCGTGTCGGCTCCGGTGGTTCCCGGCGCTCGTACGTTCCGCACGACCCGTTCGGCGAGTATGCCGAGGGCCTCGGTGTCGACCTCCAGCCGCTCCTTGCCCGTGTCCAGCCGGGAGATCTCGAGCAGGTCCTCGGTGAGCGTACGCAGCGCGGCGACGCGGTCCCGGACCAGCTCGGTCGGGCGCCCGGGCGGCAGCAGTTCCGCCGCCGCGTGCAGTCCGGTGAGCGGAGTACGCAGCTCATGGGCCACGTCGGCGGTGAAGCGCTGCTCGCTGAGCAGTTTCCGTTGCAGCGAGGCCGCCATCGTGTCGAGGGCGGCGGCGACGGCGGCGACCTCGTCCGGCGGACGGCTCGGGTCCTGGGTACGGGCGTCGCCGACGCGGGCGTCCAGATCGCCGGCGCTGATCCGGCGGGCCACCTGGGCGGTCGCGTGCAGCCGGCGGGTCACACGGGTCACCGCGAACGCGCCGACCAGCAGCGTCGCGCCGATGGCGAGGCCCGACGACCACAGGATGGCCCGGTCGAGGCCCTCGATCGTCCGGGCGCTCTGCGAGTAATTGAGGGCCACGGCGAGGGCGTGCCCGCCGTTCGCCGGCCCGGCCGCCCACATCGTCGGCACCCCGTCGTGGTCGCTGACCATCGTGCCGCGCTCCCCGGCCGCCGCGAGCGCCCGCAGCGACTTCGGCAGCCCCTCCGGATCGATACCGGCGTGCGACCGGAGGGCGTCCCCGGCCTCGTACGCGGCCGTGGCCTCCACGAGCCGGGACAGGGCGCGGTCGCGGGCCTGGTCGACGGTCTGATTCGTCACCGAGACATGCACGAGGACGCCGAGCAGGGCGGCGAGGGCGCAGCACATCCCGGTGATGAACAGCGCGGCCTTGGCGGCGAGGGTCCTGGCCCATCCGGGCAGCGCGACCCTCACCGGGCGCGCGCCGAGGAGGAGGCGGACGAGGATGCGGACGAGGAGGCCGAGGGGGTCGCCGGGGCAGAGTGGGCGCGCTTCGGTTTGCCGGTCCGGAGGAACTCGTCGCTGGTGAGCAGCATCGCCTTCTGGTCGGCGTCCCAGGTCCACTGGGTGCGGTACTCGTACCCCGGGATCTGCGACGGCGAGCGGATTATCACGGCCCGGCCGGCCAGTTCCACGGCGGCCACCGCGTCGTCGTTCGCCATGATCTGCACCAACTTGTGCCGCCGGAAGGTGTACACGCGTACGGCCGTCCCGTTGCCCGGCAGCAGCCGGAAACCGAGGGCCATGTCGTCGCGGCCGTCACCGGTGAGGTCGCGGTAGTAGGCCTTGAGGACGGGGCAGGCGCCCGCACCGGAACCGCCGCTCTTCGGGCCGCACGCCGCCATCCGGGAGACCGTCCCGGCGTACGGGGGGCTGTCGGCGGTGTACAGGTCGGGATGCGCGGCGATCTCCGCCCGTACGACGGCCACCGGGTCGACCTTGTGGATGTCGTCGCCTGGCGCGGTGATGCCCTTCACGGTCTCGGTCTCGGCCTCGCCGTAGTCCCAGGCGGGGCTGGAGGCGGCCGGCAGGTCGGGCCAGAGCCGGGCGGGGCTGACGGCGGTGGCGGTCGGCCCGGCGCCGCGCAGCCCACCGGCGTCGCCGCAGCCGGAGGTGAGGGCGGCGAGGGCCAGAGTGGTCAGGGCGGCCAGGGAGACGGAAGCGGCGCGGGAGATGCGGCTGGGAGTCACTGGGTTCCTGCTCCTGGCCGGGGGACGTGGTGGGCGACAACCGGTCGGTCGCCCCGTAATTCACACCTTATTCGCAGGGCGGACACGGTTGCCGCGTGGGTTGCTCCGATCGACCCGGCTGCTCCGCCCGGCCCGGCCGCTGCGCCCGTTCCGCCTATTCGGCCAGTTCCTCCAGCAGCCGGGCCGTGGACAGGCCCGTGCGCAGATACTCGACGAACAGGTCGTTGTGCAGGGCCCACGGGGAGCGGCGGGACCTGATCAGACGTATCGCCTCGTCGACGGTGTGCCCGTCCCGGACGAGGGCGTGCGCGACGACCAGCCCCGAACGGTTGTACCCGCTGTAACACCGGACGAGCACGGTGCGCCCGTCCTCCTGCGCGGCGCACGCGGCCTCGGCGAGCCGGATCACGCCGGCCAGCTGGGTCCCGTCCAGCGGCCCGTCCGGGATGGCCCACACATGGTGCTCGACACCGGGATCCGGCCCGTACCCGGGCAGTTTCAGAAGGGTCATGACCAGGTCGAACTCATCGTGCACGACGGCGAGTTCAAGTTCCCCGGGGTGCCTGGCGAACTCGTGTCCGCCCATCCACAGCCCGGGCACGATCTCGCTCCACGGCTCGCCCGGTGCCGGTACGTCGGGCTGCTTCCTGCGGGTCCGCAACTTCGCCGCCTCCCCCACTCGGGCACCCAACTCCGCCCTCAACTCCCTACAAAGGTAACCGGGTTCTTGCCGTCGCAGCACCCCGCCTGTTCCCATGGGCGTGCGGGGGAATGGGGTGAGGGTGGATGAGCGGACTGCGCGTCGTACCGGCCTGGCGCCAGGGTCACGAACGGCTGTACGTGTGCCTGACGGACGGGCGGAGCGTCGCCTGGTACGACAGGGAGGCGTCCCGGGTCAACCTGCTGAGCGACGACCTCCGAGGGGACGTACTGGAGGCCCTGGCCCCGTTCCTGACGGGCCCCGTGGCGGTGGGCCCGCCCCCGGTCCCGACCCCGGCGGAACTGGCCCGCCTCTCCCTCCACCCCGACGACGACCTGGCCCCCAACCGCCCCGGCGAGGCCCTTCAGATCGCCCTGGACCGCGACCCGGCCCCGCCCCACCGCCTCCGCCCGGACCCCCGACGACGCGCCCTGACGGCGGAACAGACGGTGGGTGACGCGCTGGAGGCGCTGGAGGGCGGGGGGTGGCACACCCTGCACTCGCTCCCGCTTCCCGGCGGCGACCGGATCCACCACCTGGTGATCGGCCCGGGAGGGCTGTACGCGGTGTACACCCTGTACGCCCGCAAGCAGCGGGTCGTGGTGACCGACCCGATGGTGACCCTGGGCCGCCGCGCCCCCCGCCCACTGCTCCGCAGGATCCGCTCGGACGCACACCGCGCCTCACACGCCCTGACGGCGGAGGTCCACCCCGTCCTGACCCTGACGGACCCCGCCGACCTGAAGGTGACGGTCCCCCCGAGAGAGGTCAGGATTTTCCGGGACACGGACCTGCCGGGGCTGGCGCAACTGGGGGGCGTGCTGAAACCGGCGGATGTGGAGGCGCTGCATGCGGTGGCTCGGGATCGGGGGACCTGTGGGCGGGTTTAGGGGGCGTGGTCGGGGGGAGCGAGCTGTAGCACGGGCCGTGCGCTCAAGCGAGCGGTGCCACCGTGGGCCGTAGGCCGAGCCACTGTTCGGCGTCCCAGGCCTGGAACCGTTCTATCTCCGTGAACCCCAGCTTGGCCGCCAGGCGCATCGAGGCGGCGTTGGCGGTCTGAGTGGTGAGCACCACCGGCTCGCCGGGAAGGGCGCCGTCGAACCAGTCGAGTGCCGCCGCGCACGCTTCCGCGGCGTACCCGAATCCCCACGCCCGCGGCAGGAAGAGGTAGCCGAGATCGGCCTTGCCCGTGGCAGCCGGACGGCGGTGCTCCGTTGCTCTCCTGAGCAGGATCTGGCCGATCATCGCCCCGTCGAGATCGACGACGAAGCTCCCGGGCCACCGCTCGGGCGTCCCGGGCATCTCTCGCTCGAGGTCGGCACGCGGACGGGGGCCGCCGAGGTAGGTGTGCACCTCCGGTGACGCCAGCAGCTCGATGAACGCCGCACGGTCCTGGGCCTCGGGCGCGCGGAGCACCAGCCTCTCGGTCCTGATCGGCTCAGGCGGCCAGGCGACGGGCCCCAGATCTGACATGCGCGCAGGCTAACAGCCCGAGATCCGCGTGCTCATGGTGGCTGCGGTGGCACCAGCGGCGACAGCAGGTCCCCGTACGTATCCAGTCGGCCCTCGATGTCCCCCGCTCCGAACATGAGTTGCCCCGGCTTCGTGCACCCCGCCACCTCCTCCCACGTCACCGGCGTCGACACCGTCGGCTCCCTGCGGGCCCTCAGGGTGTACGGCGTCGCCGTCGTTTTCCGGGCCGCGTTCTGGCTGTAGTCGACGAAGACCTTGCCGGGGCGCAGGCTGCGGGTCATGCGGTGGACGACCAGGTGGGGGAGGGCGCGTTCCGCCTCGACCGCCAGTTCCTTCGCGTACGCCGTGATCTCGCCGGACGGGGTCAGGGCCGCCGGCGCTGCCAGGAGGTGCAGGCCCTTCGAGCCCGACGTCTTCGCGTACGCCTCGATCCCGTCCGCCGCCAGTCGTTCCCGTAGCCAGAGCGCCACCTCGCAGCACTCGACGATCGTGGCCGGGTGACCGGGGTCCAGGTCCATCACCAGGCGGTCGGCCTCGCCGGGGGCGTCGATCAGCCACTGGGGGGTATGGAACTCCGTGACCAGGTTCGCCGCCCACATCAGCGAGGGCAGGTCCTGGATCAGCACCATGCGTGCCGGGCCCTCCGAGCGCGGAACGTGCGCTGTCGTGACCCAGTCGGGCGTACCCGGTGGCACGTTCTTGGTGAAGAAGAGCTGGCCGTCGGGGCCGTCCGGGTAGCGGAGGAAGGAGACCGGGCGGTCGCGCAGGTGGGGGAGGAGGGCGTCCGCGGTGGTGGCGTAGTAGTGGAGCAGCTCGCCCTTGGTGAAGCCGGTCGCCGGGTGGATCACCTTCTCCAGGTTGGAGAGAGCCACCCTTCGCCCCTCCACCTCCGTGATCGGCGTCATACGATGAGAATCCCACGAAAGTGGGGCAAAGCCACCTCCGAAGGAAGGTTCACCTCGTGCGATCCATATGGAACGGCGCCATCTCCTTCGGGCTGGTCAGCATCCCGATCAAGCTCGTGAACGCCACCGAGAGCCACTCGATCTCCTTCCGGCAGATCCACGTCGAGGACGGCGGGCGCATCCGCTATCGCAAGGTCTGCGAGGTGGAGGACCGCGAGGTGCGGGGGGACGAGATCGGCAAGGCGTACGAGGGTGCCGACGGCGCGATGATCCCGATCACCGACGACGATCTGGCGTCGCTGCCCCTGCCCACCGCCAAGACCATCGAGATCGTCGCCTTCGTGCCCGGCGACCGTATTGATCCGCTCCAGATGGACACCGCCTATTACCTCTCCGCGAACGGGGTTCCGGCCGCCAAGCCCTACACCCTGCTGCGCGAGGCGCTCAAGCGCAGCCAGAAGGTCGCCATCGCCAAGTTCGCGCTCCGGGGGCGGGAGCGGCTCGGCATGTTGCGGGTCGTCGACGACGTCATCGCCATGCACGGGCTGCTCTGGCCCGACGAGATCCGCGACACGGAGGGTGTCGCGCCGGACGCGAGCGTCACCGTGAGGGACCAGGAACTCGATCTCGCCGACGCCCTCATGGCCACCCTCGGCGAGGTCGACCTCGCCGACCTCCACGACGACTACCGCGAAGCCGTGGAGGAGCTCATCGCCGCGAAGGCCTCCGGCGAGGAGGCGCCGCACGCCCCGGCTCCGAGCGGTGGCGGCAAGGTGCTGGATCTGATGGCCGCGCTGGAGAAGAGCGTGCGGGAGGCCAAGGAATCGCGCGGCGAGGAGGTCGCGGAGGGTACGGAGGAGGAGGGAGGGGAAGGGGAGGTGCAGTCCCTGCGTGAGCGCCGTACGGCTTCCAAGGCGGCGCCCCGGGCCACTTCCCGGGCGACCTCCCGGGCCACGCCCAAGGCCGAGGCCGGGAAGAAGTCGACCTCCACCGCGAAGAAGGCTGCCACCAAGAAGGCCCCCGCCGCCAGGAAGTCGACCGGCACCGCCAAGAAGACGGCGAGCAAGACCAGTACGGCCAAGACCACCACGACCAAGGCCAGTACGGCGAAGAAGACCGCGGCCAAGAAGACCGCCGCCCGTAAGCGTTCGGCGTGACCGTTCATCGGACCGAGGTCCCGCCCGACAGTCGCTGGGCCCTCGCCCTTCGGCCCTCGCCCTTCGGCCCTCAAGGCGTGCCCCTCGCGCCCCCGTGCGCGTTCTGTCGCGTCCTGCCCCTTGTCCTGTCGCGGAAGGTCACGTGAAAGTAGGGGTCTGTCGTCGGTGAGTCTCTGAGTCACCCGGCGGGCGCCTTTGGCGTTGCCGAAGGGTGTCCTACGCATGGCCCGATTCATGTCCTACGCATGGCCCGATTCGGCCGCCGCGACGCGGACATGAAGAATTTACAAGGTTTACTTCCCTCGCCAGTGGTGTTTCCGGGGCGTGAGGCCGAAGTGAATTCAACCGGGTATCCGACAGCTCCCTGACGCCAGGAGGCGTACCGCCGGGTCTGCGGTGACGTCGAAACTGATTGGAATTGGGCGGTTTTTCGGGACTTGGGGTGGTCGGGCGGCGCTGGCCGAATGGAATCGGCCGCTTAGGGAATATTCCGCGCCATGTTGACTCGTGAGTAATGTCGGCGCTAGCTTCCCGTTGGTTTCGCCTTGAGGTGAAGTACGTCTGCGCCACAAACCCCCACCGTGCAATTTCACCGAATATTTCGGAGAATCATGACGTCTGCCGTGCGCGCCGTTGACATGATCGTTGGAGTCACCCCTTTCGGCGAGCCCGACGCCCGGCTCGCCGCCGCCGTCAGTCGGGCGGGCGGCCTCGGGGTACTGGACCTGGGCCTCGGCGACCGAAGAGCGAGAGACGCGCTGGCGAGAATGCGCCGCCTCGCCGCCCAGGCGCCCGCCTCCGCCACGGCCCCCGGATTCCGCTACGGCGTACGCATCGGCCCGCACTGCCGGCTCACCCCCGCTGACCTGGGCGGCGACGACGGCCCCGGCACCGTGATCCTCGCCCCCGATGCCGCCGACGCCTTCCGGCCGGTCGCCGAGATCGCCGCCCGGCACCGCGTCCTCGTCGAGGTCACCGACCTGGCGGACGCCCTCGCCGCCGTCCACGCCGGTGCGCACGGGCTGATCGCCCGGGGCAGCGACGGCGGCGGCCGGATCGGCGAGCTCAGCACCTTCGTCCTGCTGCAACGGCTCCTCGCCGAACCCGGCATCGACCTCCCCGTCTGGGCACGCGGCGGCATCGGCCCCCGTACGGCCGTCGCCGCCGTCGCCGGGGGAGCGGCGGGCGTCGTCCTCGACAGCCAACTCGCCCTGCTCGCCGAGTCGTCGCTGCCGGAGGCGACGGCTGCCGCGCTGCGCTCGATGGACGGCTCGGAGACCGTCGTCGTGGCCGGTCACCGCGTACTGCACCGGCGCGGCCCCGACGCCCCGCCCGTCCCGGCCGCTGATCCGGCGGCGGTCGCGGCGCTGCTCGGCGCCCAGGACCCGCGCACCCAACTCCTCCCGGTCGGCCAGGACGGTTTCCTCGCCGCCCGTTTCGCCGACCGCTGGGGCGACACCGCCCGCACGGTCCGCGCCCTCACCGAAGCGGTGCGGGATGTCGTAGGAGATGTCGTACGGGGTGACGGTGCCGTACGCGCGTTGCGTGCCGGGTCCCCGATGAGCCGGGCCCTGGGTACCCAACTGCCCATCGCCCAGGGGCCGATGACCCGCGTCAGCGACCAGGCGCGGTTCGCCGCCGCCGTCGCCGAGGGCGGCGCCCTGCCGTTCGTCGCGCTGGCCCTCGCCACCGGCGAGCAGACCCGGACCATGCTGGCCGAGACCCGGGAAGCCGTCGGAGACGTCCGGCCCTGGGGGGTCGGCGTCCTCGGGTTCGCACCCGAGGAGCTGCGAAACGCCCAGCTCGAAGCCGTACGGGAGTTGCGGCCCACGCACGCCATCATCGCGGGCGGCCGGCCCGCCCAGGCCGAGGCGCTGGAGCGGGCCGGGATCAGCACCTTCCTGCACGTGCCCTCGCCGGGCCTGCTGAAGCAGTTCCTGGAAGCGGGGGCCCGCCGGTTCGTGTTCGAGGGGTCCGAGTGCGGCGGCCATGTCGGACCGCGCGGCAGCTTTCCGCTTTGGGAAGCCCAACTCGCCGTCATCGAGGACTACTTGGCCGGGGCCCCGGACAGTGACGCCGAGGGCGTCGAGGTGTTCTTCGCGGGCGGCGTTCACGACGAGCGGTCGGCCGCGATGGTCGCCGCCCTCGCCGCTCCGCTGACCGCGCGCGGTGCGTCCGTCGGCGTACTGATGGGCACCGCCTATCTGTTCACCGAGGAGGCCGTGGCCTGCGGAGCGGTCCAGCCGCTCTTCCAGCGCCAGGTCGTCGACGCGACCAGTACCGCGCTGCTGGAGACCGCCCCCGGTCACGCCACCCGGTGCGTGCCCAGTCCGTTCAGCGACAACTACCGTGACCTCGAAGCGAAGTTGAGGGCGAGCGGGGTGCCCGAGCGGCGGATCTGGGAGGAACTGGAGCGGCTCAACGTCGGGCGGCTGCGGATCGCCAGCAAGGGCATCGAACGGGATACCGAGGGCGAGTTGGCGGCCGTGGACGAGCAACGGCAGCTCACCGAGGGCATGTTCATGGCCGGAGAAGTGGCCGTGCTGCGCTCGGCGGTCACGACCGTCGGCGCGCTGCACCACTCCGTGGCGGAAGGCGCCGCCGACTTCCTCACCGGGCGGGCGGCAGAGCTGCGGGAGCCGCTCGGTGTGCGTCCGCCCGAAGAGGCCCCGGCGCCCGCACCCCTCGACGTCGCCGTGGTGGGCATGGCCTGCATGTTCCCGGACGCGCCCGACCTCGCCGCCTTCTGGGCGAACGTCCTCGGCGGTCACGACGCCGTGGCGGAGGTGCCGGCCGACCGCTGGGACCCCTCCGTGCACTACTCGGCCGAGGACGGGGACGGGGGCGTCACGCCCTCCAAGTGGGGCGGCTTCCTGCCCCGCATCCCCTTCGACCCGCTGTCGTACGGCATTCCGCCCACCTCGCTCGGCAGCATCGAGCCCGTCCAGCTGCTGGCGCTCGAAGCCGCCCGGCGGGCCCTGACGCACGCCGGATACGGGGAGCGGGGGCGGGAGTTCGACCGCTCGCGCACCTCGGTCGTCTTCGGCGCGGAGGCGGGCAGCGACCTGTCCAACGCGGGCACGCTGCGGGCCGTGCTGCCTTCCTACTACGGCAAGGTGCCGGACGGGCTCGTCGATCAGCTGCCCAGGCTCACCGAGGACTCCTTCCCCGGCATGCTCTCCAACGTCATCTCCGGCCGGATCGCCAACCGGCTCGACCTCGGCGGTGCCAACTACACGGTCGACGCCGCGTGCGCCTCGTCCCTGGCCGCCGTCGACGTGGCCTGCAAGGAACTGGTGGGCGGGACCAGCGACGTCGTGCTGTGCGGCGGCGCCGACCTGCACAACGGCATCAACGACTACGTCCTCTTCTCCTCCGTGCACGCGCTGTCCCCGACCGGGCGTTCCCGCGCCTTCGACAGCTCGGCGGACGGGATAGCGCTGGGGGAGGGCGTCGCGTGTGTCGTGCTGAAGCGGCTGGCGGACGCCGAGCGCGACGGCGACCGGATCTACGGGGTCATCAAGGGAGTCGGCAGCTCCAGTGACGGGCGCTCCCTCGGACTGACGGCTCCCCGGCCCGAGGGGCAGCGGGCCGCGCTGCAACGGGCGTACCGCAACGCCGGGGTGTCGCCCGCCGAGGTCGGGCTCGTGGAGGCGCACGGCACGGGAACCGTGGTTGGTGACCGTACCGAACTGACCATCCTGGGCGAGGTGTTCAGCGAGGCCGGGGCCAAGCCGGGGGGTGTCGCCCTCGGTTCGGTCAAGTCGCAGATCGGCCACACCAAGTGCGCCGCCGGCCTGGCCGGACTCATCAAGACCGTCCTCGCCCTGCACACCGGGGTCAAGCCGCCCACTCTCCACGTCAGCGAGCCCAACTCCGCCTGGGAGGCAGGCAGCAGCCCGTTCGTGTTCCACGGACAGGCGCGGCCCTGGGCGACACCGGCGCACGAACGCGTCGCGGGCGTCAGCGCGTTCGGCTTCGGCGGCACCAACTTCCATGTGGTGCTGGAGGCCTACGCCGACTCCGCCCCGCCTGCGCACACACTGGACGCCTGGCCCGCCGAACTGTTCACCTTCCGGGCCGCCGATCCGGCAGGGGCCCGGCGCGCCGTCGAGGATGTGCTGAAGCCGGCCCAGGACGAGCAGTCCTCCTGGCGGCTGCGTGATCTCGCGCTCGCTGCCTCCCGCCGCTCCGACGCCCGGCACGAACCCGTGCAGATCGCGGTCGTGGCGACGGACCCGGCGGAACTCGTCGGGCAGTTGCGGCGGGCGCTGGCGGGTGAGCACGATCCGCGGGCCGGCATCCACCTCGCACGGAACCAGCAGGAGACCCCGGGCCAGGTCGCCTTCCTCTTCCCCGGGCAGGGCAGCCAGCGGACCGGCATGCTCGCCGACGTGTTCGTCGCACTCCCCGAACTCCAGTACTACCTGGAACTGGGCCGCGACCACGCCGACGTCCTCTACCCGCCCACCCCCTTCGACGACACCACCCGCGACCGCCAGCACGCCGCCCTCACCGACACCCGGGTCGCCCAGCCCGCCCTGGGCATCGCGGGTCTCGCCGCGCACGCCCTGCTCACCACGGCGGGCGTACGCCCGGACATGGCCGCCGGGCACAGCTACGGCGAACTCGTCGCCCTCAGCGCGGCCGGCGCCCTCGACCCGGAAACCCTCCTCGCGCTGAGCGCCCAGCGCGCGACCGCGATCCTCTCGGCCGCCGGTGACGCGGGCGACGACCCGGGCACCATGGCGGCGGTGTCGGCGGGCGCCGAGGACGTCACGGCCGCCCTGCGCGCCGCCGAAGCGCCCGCCTCCGTCGTCGTCGCCAATCACAACTCGCCCAAGCAGACGGTCATTTCGGGGCCGACGGAGGCGGTCGACGAGGCCGTACGGTTGCTGCGCGCCGCCGGACTGGGCGCGAAGCGCATCCCCGTCGCCTGCGCCTTCCACAGCCCGCTGGTCGCCGGGGCCGGCGAACGCTTCGCCGCCGTGCTGGCCCAACAGCCCCTGCGCGCACCCGAGTTCACGGTGTGGTCCAACCGTACGGCCGCCCCGTACGGCGCCGACGCGGACGCGGTGCGTGCCGAACTCGCCGCCCAGATCGGCGCCCCGGTCGCCTTCGTCGCCCAGATCGAGGCGATGTACGAGGCGGGCGCCCGCATCTTCGTCGAGGCCGGGCCAGGGTCCGTACTGACCCGTCTGGTCGGCCAGATCCTCGGCGACCGCCCCCACCGCACCGTCGCCTGCGAACCGCGTCCCGACAGCGGACTGCGCGGCTGGCTGGACGCGCTGGCCCAACTGGCCGTCGCGGGACAGCCGGTGCGCACCGGATGGCTCTTCCACGGGCGCGACGCCGTCGACGCGATGCGCACCAAGGCACCCAAGCGCCCCGGCTGGACGGTCGACGGCCACCTGGTCCGCACCGCCGCCGGCGAACTCCTCCCCGGTGCCCTCGCACCGGCCCGACGCGTAGTGGAGACGACGACAGTGACCGCGAATCACCAGGACGCCACCCCGGGCGCTCACGGCAGGGACGCGCTGATCTCCGAGTTCCTGCGCACCAGCCGCGAGATGGTCGCCGCCCAACGGGACGTACTCCTCACGTACTTCGGCGCGACACCGGGCCAGTGGACACCCGCGCCCGCAGCCCCGGAGCCCCTGGGGGCGGCAGAGTCCCAGTTCCAGCAGGCCGCGCAGCTGCCCGCCCCCACGTACCCGCCCGCGCTCTACGCCGTACCCGCGCCTGTCCCCGCCCCGGCCGCCGTCGTGGGGTTCACGGAGGCGGATGTGCTGGGGGTGGTGCTGGAGATCATCAGTGAGCGGACCGGGTATCCGGTGGACATGATCGAGCCGGATCTTGATCTGGAGGCCGATCTGAGTATCGACTCGATCAAGCGGGCTGAGATTGCTGGTGAGTTGGCGCAGCGGCTCGGGGTCGGGGGTGGTGGTGACCTCACCGTGCTTGCCGACGCCGAGCTGGAGGAGCTCGCCAAGGCCCGTACGGCGGCCTCGGTGACGGCATGGCTGGCGGCGCGGCTCGTAGGGCCGGCCGAAGCCGAGGAAGCGTCGGCTCCGCCGCAGGCACCGCGACCGGCAGCGGCCGGTGAGGCCGAGGCGCCCCCGGAGGTCATCGGCGAGGCACCGAAGCGCTTCCAGTTGCGGCCCGTCCTGCTGGAGCAGCAGGACGGGAACGTGACCGGGACCGGCGACCCCGCCGCCGTCCTGGCTGGGAAGCGGTTCGTGGTCCTCGGCGACGACGACGCGGGGGAGGTTGCCCGCGAGGTGGTGGCGAGGCTCGCCGGGCACGGCGCCGACGCGGTGGTCCTGGGGCCCGAGCACCTGCTGACGGAGGCGGACGGACCAGTCGACGGAGTGCTGTACCTCGACCCGCTGGCCGCCTCCCGGCCGCCGGTGCTGCCCGACGCGTTCCCCGTCCTCAAGGCGGCCCTCGGACTCGGCCCGCGCCAGCTGTTCGCCGTACGAGTGACTGCGGAAGGCGCCCCGGACGGCGCCGAGTTGAGGTCTGCCGGTCTGCACGGGCTCTTCCGGACCGTGGCCCGGGAGTACCCGGAGACGGACGCGCGGATCATTGACCTCACCCTCCCTGAGACCGGTGCCGCCGCTGTCGCCGACGCGCTGCTCGGCGAGCTGCTCGCCCCCGACCGCACCCCGGTCGTCCTGCGAACCGCCGCCGGGCGCCACGGACTTGAGCTGGTCGAAACCCCCCTCGGCGCCCTCGGAACCACCGGCGCGGGACCCGCCGGGGACGGTGCCGCCGAGGCCGCCGCCCTCGGACTGGACCGGGACAGTGTGGTGCTGCTGGTCGGCGGGGCGCGGGGCATCACCGCGAAGTTCGCCGCCGCACTGGCATCCGCCTCCCGTTGCCGGATCGAACTGCTCGGCCGGACACCCGCACCGGACGGCCCGGAGGACGCGGCCACGGCAACCGCCCGTACCCGGACCGAACTCCGCGCCGCCCTCGCCGCCCGGGGCGGGCTCACCCCCGCCGCGATCAGCCGCGAGGCCGAACTCCTGCTCGCTCAACGGGAGATCACCGCCACCCTCGCCGAACTCGAAGCCCTGGGCAGCCCGGCCCGCTACCACTCCGTCGACTTCAGGGCACAGGACGCGGCGCTCCAGGCCGTGAAGGAGATCCACGCCGAACACGGCCGCCTCGACGGGGTCGTCTACGCGGCCGGGGTGATCGAGGACCGGCTGATCGCCGAGAAGACCACCGAGTCCTTCCAGCGTGTCTACGGGACGAAGACCACCGGCGCCGAAACACTGCTCGCGGCGCTGGAGCAGCTCCCCAACCCCCCTGCTTTCGCGGTCCTGTTCGGCAGCATCTCCGCCGTCCTCGGCAACCGGGGCCAGGTCGACTACGCCGCCGCCAACGACGCGCTCCAGACCCTCGGCGCCGCCTGGGCGGCCCGGTCCGGCCAGCGGGCCCTGACCGTGCACTGGGGGCCATGGGCGCCGACCGGCGGCCACACCGGCATGGTGACCCCCGAACTCGGGCGCGAGTACGCCCGCCGTGGGGTCAGGCTCATCGACCCCGAGGAGGGCACGGCCGCGTTGCTGCGCGAACTGGCCTGGGGCGAGGAGTCGGCAGGCGCCGTCGTCTACACCTCGTCGGGCTGGTAAGCGACATGACGGATCGTCACGCAACGGCCGTGCCGGTGGCCATCGTCGGCATGTCGGTGCTGCTGCCCGGCGCCCCCGGCCTCGACGCCTACTGGCAGAACCTGCTCGCCGGCACGGACGCCATCACCGAGGTGCCGGACGGGCGTTGGGACGCGGACGCCTACTACCGGCCGGACTCCGCCGGTGACCGTGCCGTCGCCGACCAGGTGTACTGCCGGCGCGGAGGGTTCGTGGACGCACTGGCGGAGGTGGAGGTGACCCGGTTCGGGATCATGCCGAACTCCGTCTCCGGCACCGAACCCGACCAGCTCATCGCCCTCAACGTGGCCGCCGCCGCCCTCGCCGACGCGGGCGGCGACGACCACCTCCCCGACCGCCACCGCATCGGCGTGGTCCTCGGCCGGGGCGGCTACCTCACCCCCGGACTCGTCCGGCTCGACCAGCGGGTCCGTACAGCGAGCCAACTCGTCCGAACGCTGGGCGAGTTGCTGCCGGACCTTGATCCCGGCCAACTCGACCGCGTCCGTACGGCGTTCACGGACCGCCTCGGCCCCGACAGCCCCGAGTCGGCGATCGGACTCGTCCCCAACCTTGCCGCCTCCCGGGTCGCCAACCGGCTCGACCTGCGCGGACCCGCGTACACCGTGGACGCGGCCTGTGCCTCCTCGCTGGTCGCCGTGGACCAGGCGGTGAACGAACTCGCGTCCGGGCGCTGCGACCTGATGCTGGCCGGCGGAGTCCACCACTGCCACGACATCACCCTGTGGAGCGTCTTCTCGCAGCTGCGCGCCCTCTCGCCCAGCCAGCGCATCCGCCCCTTCCACCGGGGCGCCGACGGCATCCTGATCGGTGAGGGCACCGGCGTCGTCGTCCTCAAGCGCCTCGCCGACGCCGAGCGCGACGGCGACCGGATCTACGCCGTCATCCGGGGCACCGGCGTGGCCAGCGACGGCCGCGCCGCCGGTCTCGTCAACCCCGACCCCGGCGGCCAGACCCACGCCGTACGCCAGGCCTGGCAAGCCGCCGGTCTCGACCCCGCCCAGCCCGGTTCCCTCGGCCTCCTGGAGGCCCACGGCACGGCGACCCCCGCCGGTGACGCCGCCGAACTCGCGACGCTGGCCGAGGTGTTCGGGCCCAGGGAAAGCGGCGACGCGGATGGCGGTGGCCCGGCGGTGATCGGCTCCGTGAAGTCGATGATCGGGCACACCATGCCCGCCGCCGGGGTCGCGGGCCTGGTCAAGGCCGCCCTCGCCGTCCACCACGGCATGCTCCTGCCCACCCTCCACTGCGACGACCCGCACCCGGCCCTCGCGGCCACCCGCTTCCGCCCGCTGGACAAGGCGGCGCCCTGGGAGACAACGGCCGAGCAGCCGGTACGTCGGGCGGCGGTCAACGCGTTCGGGTTCGGCGGGATCAACGCGCATGTGGTGATCGAGGAGGCGCCGGGAGCGCGTACGGGGAAGGCAGCGCGTAGGGGGAAGGCGGCGCGTATGGGGGCGGCGTCCCCGGCGCCGACGGTCACCGTTGTCGAGCCCGAGCGCGTCCTGCTGCTCGCCGCCGACACCCCCGAGAGCCTCGCCGCCCTCCTGGACGCCGACGACACGGCCGTACTCGCCGCCGGTCTCGACGCCACCCGTACGCATCAGCGGGCCGGGCGTACCCGGCTCGGCATCGTCGACCCGACCGCGAAGCGGCTCACCCTGGCCCGCCGGACGGTCGCCAAGGGTCGTACGTGGCACGGCCGTAGCGACGTCTGGTACCGCCCCGGGCCTCTACAGGCGGGCGCGGCCCACGAGTTGGGTGGCCTGGCCTTCGTCTTCCCCGGACTCGAAGGCGACTTCGAGCCCCGCGTCGACGACATCGCCGCCCACTTCGGTCTGGACGGTGTCCTCCCGGCCGGAGAACGGGCCGAGGTCGGGGACGTGGGCCGGCACGGATTCGGGGTCGTCGGGGTCGGGCTGCTCCTCGACCGGGCGCTGCGCCGCATGGGCGTCGTCCCCGACGCGGTCGCCGGGCACAGCGTCGGCGAATGGACGGCGATGACGGCCGCCGGACTGTACGACCAGGACGAGGTCGGCGCCTTCATGGCTACCTTCGACCCCGACACGGTGAGTGTGCCGGGGCTGGCGTTCGGGGCGCTCGGCGCGCCCGCCGAACGGGTGCTCGCGGCGCTCGCCGAGGAGGGCTGGGGGGACGCCGGCATCGTGCTCTCGCACGACAACGCGCCCGGCCAGTCGATGGTGTGCGGCCCGCAAGAGGCGGTCGAGGAGTTCGTCCGGGCGTTCCGTGCCCGGGGGGTGCTCAGCCAGGTGCTGCCCTTCCAGTCCGGCTTCCACACACCGATGCTGGCGCCCTACCTGGCCCCGATCGAGCAGGCCGCGCACCGCTTCCGGCTCCGGCCGCCGACGGTTCCGGTCTGGTCGGGGACCACGGCGGCACCCTTCCCGGCGGGCGAGTCGGCGGTGCGTGAACTGTTCGTACGGCATCTGCTGGAACCGGTGCGTTTCCGGCAACTCGTCGAGGCGATGTACGCGGCCGGACACCGGACCTTCGTCCAGGTCGGCACCGGCCAGCTCGGCTCCCTCATCGGCGACACGCTGGCGGGCCGCGATCATCTGGTCGTCGCCGCCAACTCCCCGCACCGCGACGGGTTGGCGCAACTCCGGCGCGTGGCAACGGCGTTGTGGACGACAGGGAGGGAGACGGCACCCGCACTGCCGTCGCCCGCCCTCGGCAACCCCACCGGCGGGCCCACTCCCCACACCGCCGGTCCCTCCGACCGCTCCACGGACCCGGCCCACGCAACGGCCTCCGTGCGGGGGGACCGGCCTTCCAACCGCCCACCGGTCCGCCTCGACCTGGGCGGCGCCCTCATATCCCTCGACGAACCGACGCTCACCCGACTGCGGGCGGACCTGAGTCTGGGGCGGGGTCTGGCGGGGGGTGCGGCCACTGGGGCGCCGGGGACGGCGTCTCCGGCGTCGGTGCCGAGTCAACGGGACCAATCCGCAGGGTTGTCGGGAGTCACCGGGGCGCCCGTTTCTGGGGGTCTGCCCGGCGGGGGAGGCCCCTCGCCGGTGACCGCTCCGGCGGCCGTCTCGGCGCAACGGGGAGGTGCCGCAGGGGTGTTGGGTGCCACCGAGGCTCCCGGTCCGGTGGGGCTGCCGGGTGTCGGCGACCCCTCGGCGGTGGCCGCTCGGGCGGCGGTCTCGACCCAACGGGGCGCTCTTGACGGGGCGTTGGGTGCCATGGAAACTCCATATGCCCCCGGGCTGACCTCGTCCCTGGACGCCCTCGCCAGCCGTTTCCCCGCCGCCGCCGAACTCGGCGCCCTGCTGCGGGAGACGGCGGACGCCGCAGCCGAGCTGATCGGCGCGGGCCACCGTCGTCCGGGTTCGGCCGCGGCCTATGCGGGCGACGCCACGCAGGGTCCGGGCGGCCCCACCGGGAGCACCGGATTGCCCGCCCCGACCCGCCACACGCCCACCGGGCTGGACCGACGGCCCGCAGCGACGCCCGCCGGTGTCTCCTCCCAGCCCACACGACACGCGTCCGTGCCACCGACCGGGGCCTCCCGCCAGGCTTCCGTGCCGCCCACGAATGCATTCCCCCAGGTCGCACCCCCACCTGCCGGGGCTTCACGCCAGCCGGGGGCCACCCCACCACCCCCCTGGCGCACCACCGTCCACGTATCCCCCGACACCATGCCGTACCTCCTCGACCACTGCTTCTTCCCGCAGCGTCCAGGCTGGCCGGACGTGTCCGACCGATGGCCGGTGGTCCCGGCGACGACGATCGTGCAGCACATGGTCGAAGCCGCCGAGCAAGCGGCGGAGCGGACGGCCCCGCATCACCACCGCCACCCCTACCC
>NZ_LGDW01000027.1 GCF_001280005.1 Streptomyces sp. NRRL WC-3618
GAACTCCATGATCCACAAGAGCCGTGCTTGTTTCATGTCCGGCCATCGTTGATCATCCGACCAAACCGGGACCTACGGAACTCTCCGAGGGCCCCTGGTCCCGTAGACCGCACCGACGCGTGATCCTCAATTACATCTGAGGAGATAGTCGCATGTACTAGTGCCATCGCGGATGCCTTTTTCGCTGTTCAAAACGTAGAAACCCTGCGACGCTGGAATCACAATCATAGTTTGCTCTTGCATCCGCTCCGGACCTGGGGCCACTTCCTTCTGCAAGGTTTCGAAAAGGTTGCTGCCCAGATTTGGGACATGTTGTGCTCGATATTTTCTCTGCTCCCATTTTTGGGCTGGCGCAACCCATCCCGTTGCCGTGACCAGTGACTCCGCCCATGACTTGCCACTGTGGGGGGCCATATTCCCTTGCTGGCCTTTTAGTTCGTGTACAAGATCTCCGCTCGCCCTCTCGTGAAAGTCGGCCATGTGGATGTGCAACTGATCCTTGGTGCGGGCCGACTTCGAATTGATTCCCAATCCGGTGGACGCCGGGGGCATGTGCTTGCAAACATATTCCCAGGCGCTGTGCCAGTAATTGGGGGCCCCAAGTTGCCAGATCGTATAGCACTCGATGCCCTTCACGCGATCGATGGGAACCACCAGGCCGCCGTGCATCACGGCGCAGCGCTGTGCCTTGTCGACGTCCACGCAATTACCCGCACTGATGCACTCCTGAACCTTGAGCCAGAGACCATCTCTTGGACCGTGGTCACCTGGCTCGCCACAGTTCTTGGGGTCGAGGCGTGAAGCCGGGGTGTTTTCTGGCTGCGTACCGTACATGCGAAATCTCCGCGCTTGGGGGCAGCCCGCAGCTGCCCGCTCGGAACCGCTTTGGGTCGGCCCTGTCAATCAACAACCATATTTCCGCCCTGGGGTGGGCGCGTAATCCCCCCGGCCTCTGAACCAGCCTTATGGGGTAACGCACCTTCCGGCCCTGACGTGAACTCCACGAACGGCAGCCTGCGGTCCCGGGCGAGGCCGTCAGGCGCACAGCCCTGCTTCCTAGAAAACGCGCAGCTTTGCCGGGACTACCTGCACGGCGCGACGTACTGATCCTGGTCCTCGGCCTCCGTGAGGGGGAGGTCCTCGGCCTTACCTGGACGGAATCGAAACAGGCTTGGACTAAGTCCCGAATCGTGGATGCTACTCGGCGCCATGCTGCGTGCGACATCACACGTTCTTTCCACCTGCACCTCCCTCCTACTGTGGAGACCGTGACCGGAGGGATAGTCGGGGGTCATGGCATCCAGGAAGCGCATCTACGACGCCGAGTTCCGGGGGCGGTGACGGACAGAGCGCCGATCGGCCGGTCCTGCTCGTCGGCGGCCACGAGAGTCAGGCTGACGCTGGCCATCGAATCGGCCATCGAGTGCCCGATCGTCCTGCGCGCGAAGTCCTCGAAGAACCAGGGGCCCTCGGAGAGTTCCGTAGGTCCCGGTTTGGTCGGATGATCAACGATGGCCGGACATGAAACAAGCACGGCTCTTGTGGATCATGGAGTTC
>NZ_LGDW01000028.1 GCF_001280005.1 Streptomyces sp. NRRL WC-3618
CGAGGCACCCTCCTCGTCCATTGTCCCGGCCAGGAAGGTGCCTCCCACAGGTTTGCTGCAGGCGCTGGCCCGGGTGCCCGATCCCCGGGATCCACGTGGGGTGCGCTACCACCTACCCACGCTCCTGGCGACGGGGTGTGCGTGATGACGGCGGCCGGCCACCACTCCCTGGTCGCGATAGCCGAGTGGGCCCACCGCTGCGATCAGGCGGTACTGGCCCGGCTGGGCTGTCCCTTCGATCCGTTCGCCGGCCGCTTCCGGGCGCCGGGAGAGCGGACCTTGCGGGACGTCTTCGCCCGGGTCGACCCCGGCGCTCTCACAGCGGCCGGATTCGCCCGACTCACCTCTCTCGCACCGTCCGTGGTAGGGCCGCTGGGCCCGGACGGCATTCCGGAGCGCGAGCAGCGCCGCGCCCACCGGACCTCCGCACGCAGCCCGGATCAGCGCCGGCGTCGGCGGGCGTTCGCGGTCGACGGCAAGTGCCTGCGCGGAGCCGTCCGCGCTGATGACAGCCGGGTATTCGTGCTGACCGCTGTCCGTCACGATGACGCGCTGACCACGGCCCTGCATGAGATCGGCACGAAACCAACGAGATACGAGATCGCCCCGCTGTTGGACACCATCGACGACCAGGACCTCAACGATGCCGTGGTCACGGTCGACGCCCTCCACGCCCAGCGGGCCCATGCCACCTACCTCGTTGAACAGCGCAAGGCCCCCTACCTACTCTCCGTGAAGTCCAACCAGCCTAAACTGTCAAGCCAGTTGAGCCGCCTTGCCTGGAAGCAGGCCCCAGTCATGGACCGCTGCCGCGACCGGGGCCATGGACGTGAAGAGATCCGCGAACTGCAGGTCGTCACCGTCGACGGCCTCCTGTTCCCGCATGCCCGGCAGGCCATGCGGATCCGTCGCAAGCGACGCCGGATCGACACCCGGAAGTGGTCGACCAAGAGCGTCTACGCGGTCACCGACCTCGAAGCCCACGAAGCCTCCCCGGCCGAGCTGGCCGCCTGGAGCAGGGGACACTGGATTATCGAAAACAAGATCCACTGGGTCAAGGACGTCACCTTCGCCGAGGACGCCAGCCAGGTCCGCCGCCACCGCACACCTGCCGTCATGAGCTCCCTCCGCGACCTCGCCCGGGCAACCCTCCACCGAGCCGGCTGGGCCAACATCGCCAACGGGCGACGCGCTCTCACCCGCCCGGAGGACGTCCTCACCCTTCACGGCATCCCATGATCAAAAGCGGACGTTCCGGATTCTCCCCGGGGCCTTGGGCTCAGCATGCTGTCTATCAGGTTCGGCTTCTGGTGTCGAAGCGGACCCTCGATCTCGTCGGCGGCCTGATAGGCCAGGAACGCAATCGGCTGAACACCCGTTGGCGGCAAGGTCAGTTCCGGGCCCCAGGCGGTCATCGTGCTCGCCGTGCTCCGTCACGACCAGCGTCTTGGCGACATGGCCGGCGGCAACGCGGTCTGCGCCTCCACCGTGCGCCGCTGGGTGATGGAAGTGATCCGGCTGCTGTCCGCCGTGCACCGCGCCTGGACCGCGCGCTGAAGAAGATCGCCCGTGCCGGCGGGGTCGTGGTCCTGATGGACGGCACCCTCATCCGTACTCGGCGCCGCACCCCGGGAAGGACAACCGGAAGAACTACAGCGGCAAACACAAGTCCCATGGCCTGCTGTTTCTCGCGCCGACCGACGAGCAGGGCAACGTGACCTGGATCTCGGCGGCGAAGCCGGGCCGGTCCAGCGAGATCACCACCGCCCGCCACAACAAGATCACCGGACACCTGCGCGAGGCCGGTCTCGGAGCCCTGGCCGATCTCGGGTTCGTCCGCCTGGACGACGACCCCGACGACCACCCGGTGATCGTCACCGGCCGAAAGGCCACCCGCAACCACCAGCTCACTGACGCGGAGAGAGAAGCGAACCGCCTGCTCAACCGCGAACGCGCCGCCGTCGAGCACGGCTTCGCGAACCTGAAATCGTGGCGCTGCCTCACCAAGGTCCGTATGGACACCCGCCACGGACCACCCTCCTGCGAGCCCTCCTCGTCCTGGCGAACACCGAGGTCCAGCGGTGACGGACGATCTCGCCCCGATGATCACCCCACCCACCAGCACGAACACCCCGACCGTGACACTTCGCATCCGATGGTGCGACGGTCGCGGAACTACCGTCAGCACCTCGGCGAGCACACGCACACCTCGGCCGACGGGCTGCCCGTAACCGGTGGCGTCGATGACCACTTCGCTCACCACGAGTTCGACAACGATCTCGACCTTGCCGCAGGTCGGCGCAGAGCCTGGAGTTCGTCTGCCGATACGCCTGTGGGGCCGGACGTACGGGAAGGCCCCGGAGAACAGGAAGGCGTCGTTGAACCCCCAGCGCCGGCCGGTGGCTGTGAGAACCGGCGCGCGTACCTCGCCGATTCCCCCGGGCTGCCACTCAGACGTCGGTGACGCGCAGGCCGGCGTGGGCCTTGTAGCGGCGATTGACCGAGATCAGGTTGGCCACCAGAGACTCCACCTGATGGGCGTTGCGCAGTCGTCCGCCGAAGACACCGCGCGCGCCCGGGAGACGGGAGGCCAGTGCCTGAACGATGTCGGTGGCGGCGCGTTCCTCGCCCAGGACGAGCACGTCGGTGTCGATCTTCTCGATGTGCCGGTCCTCGAGGGTGACGGCGGAGAGATGGTGGAACGCGGCGGTCACACGGGAGTTCGGGAGCAGGATGGCGGCTTGCTGGGCGGCGCTTCCCTCCTCCGGCCTGAGGGCGTAGGCGCCCTTCTTGTCGAAGCCGAGCGGGTTGACGCAGTCGATCACGATCTTGCCCGCGAGTTCTTCGCGGAGCGCGGTCAACAGCTCAGCGTGTCCTTCCCAGGGAGTGGCGACGATCACCAGGTCGCTTTCCCGCGCGGTGATGATGTTGTCGGCACCGCGTACGCCGTGTCCGATGGCCGTCGCAGTGGACGCGGCCCTCTCGGCGCTGCGCGAGCCGATGATGACCTGCTGGCCCGAGCAGGCGAACCGGTAGGCAAGGCCGCGCCCCTGCGGGCCGGTGCCCCCGAGGACGCCTACGACCAGGCCTGAAATGTCGGGGAGGTCGTAGGGGCCTGGTGCGGTGGATCTGGCCGGGGCTGGGGTCCGGCCGTCGGCGGCTTCGTCGGCGGTGGTCATGCGATGATCCTCCGGTTGCTCATTCGGTTCATTCAGTTCATTGGGTTCATTGCGTGGGTCCGGCCCGGGACCGGACCCACGACGTTGTCCCGCGGCCTCAGGTGGTGTCTGCCGGCAGCCAGTCGAGCGCAGCGGTCGGTGTGACGGTGTGCGCTCGCCTCAGGCGGTCAGCGTCCCCACGCGGCGCATCACCTCGCGGCAGAACTCGCCGACTCCGTCCGGGTCGTCGGTGAATTGCGAGGGCTTGATGCAGAAGGTCGTGAAGCCCTGTGCCATCTGCTCGGGAATCGGGTCCAGGGCCTGCGCGAGGTCGGCGCACGAGCTGTCGTCGGGGAAGACGGCGCGGGTGCCGCCAATCATCTCCAGGTCGGCGACGTCGCGTCCTGCGGCGGCCATCGCCTCCTTGAGTGTCTGCATCTCTTCGGGCTTCACCTTCCCCAGCGGGTTGAAGGCGTGGCCGTACCGGACGATCCTCCGGACCATCGCGTCGTGCATGCCTGCGCCGCCGAAGCACAGCCGAGGGCCGTCCAGGTGGTGGGCCTTGGGCTCGAAGTAGACGTCCTGGAAGCTGTAGTACTCGCTCTCGTGCGACACCGGAGAGGGGCCCCACAGTTTCGCCCAGATCTCCAGGTGCTCGTCGAGGAGCTTGCCGCGCCGGGTGAACGGGACGCCGAGTGCCGCATACTCGTCGCGGCTCCAACTGACGTTCGGGAGCACCATCAGGCGTCCCTCGGAGAGGAGATCGAGGGTGCCGAGCTCGCGAGCGAGGAGCAGGGGGTGCCGCAGGGGGGCGATAACCGCCGACGCGGCCAGGCGCAAGCGGTCGGTGACAGCGGCGATCGCACTGAGCAGGATGAGCGAGTTGGGCCAAGGGGTGTACGGGTCCTGGTTGCCGGGCAAGGCGTAGTCGCGCGGGTTGCCCATCACGCCGTTGGCGCCTGCGTCGGGGCCGAGCACGATGTGCTCGCTGATCATGACGGAGTCGAACCCGGCGTCCTCGGCTTCGCGGGCCCAGCGGACCACGGTCGGCAGATCCGCCCGACCGCCCGTCATGGTCCAGTTCTCGCTGAGGACGAGCTGCATGCGGGGAATGGTCATCGTTGCAATCCTCGAGACGGAGATCGTTTGACAACAAACATGAGGGGCTGCCCCCAGGACTCCGAGGGCGTGCCCACCTTCGTGAGCCGCCGTGCGGATGGGCCGCCGCGATCAGGCGAGGGTGACTTCGACGGGTAGTTTCTTGATGCCGTTGACGAAGTTGGAGCGGACGCGCGGGACGTCGCCGACGAGGCGGATGTCGGCGAGGCGGGGGATCAGCTCCTCGAACATGATGCGGATCTCGGTGCGGGCGAGCAGGTTTCCCAGGCACAGGTGTGGGCTGCCCTTGCCGAAGGTGACGTGGTCGTTGTCGGCGCGGGTGACATCCAAGTCGTACGGGTTGGCGAAGGCCGCCTCGTCACGGTTGCCGGAGGCGTACCACATGACGACCTTGTCGCCCTCCTTGATCCGCTTGCCGCCGAGTTCGACGTCCTGGGTGGCGGTGCGGCGGAAGTGGTAGACGGGGGAGGCCCAGCGCAGGAACTCCTCCACCGCGACGGGAATCAGGGACGGGTCGTCCTTGAGGCGGGCCAGCTGGTCGGGGTGCTGGAGGAGGGCCAGCATGGAGTGGGTGATGGTGTGGCGGGTGGTCTCGTTGCCGGCCACGACGAGGAGCAGGAAGTAGTTGTCGAAGTCCTGTGGCGAGAGCGGCACACCGTCCTTCGGGATGGTGTTCACCAGCTTCGACACCAGGTCGGTGCCGTCGCCGCCGCGCCGCTGCCGGGCCAGCTCACGGCCGTACTCGAAGACCTCCAGCGAGGCGGGTGAGCGGAAGGGCAGGTGCCGGTACTGCTCGCTCTCCGCGCTGTCCAGCAGGACGTCGGCGTAGTCGGGGTCGGTGTTGCCGATGATGCGGTTGCCCCAGTCGATGAGCTGCTGGTTGTCCTCGGGCGGTACGTCGAGGAGGCGGGCGAGGACGTTGATGGGGAAGTCGGCGGAGACTTCCTTGACGAAGTCGAAGGTCCCCTTGGCCAGCGCCGCGTCCAGCGTGGTGGCGGTCAGGCCACGCAGGAAGTCGGTGTAGCTGTTGATGACGCTCGCGCCGAACTGACGCTGGAGCAGACTGCGCAGCGCGCGGTGGCGGACACCGTCCAGCTCCAGGATGGAGGCGCGGGTCTTGATCTGGTCATCGTCGACTTCTTCGAGGTTGACGAACTTCGTGGAGGTGAAGGTCTCGGCGTCACGGTCGACGCGGGCGATGTCGGCGTGGCGGGTCACGGCCCAGAAGCCGGAGTTGGGGGCGTCCTCGGGCTGCCAGTGCACCGGGTCCTGGTGGCGCAGGGTGTGGAACATGCGCCATGGGGTGATGCCGTCGGTGAAGTTGTCCAGGTCGGCGAGGTTGACGTCTGCCAGTGGCATCGGTTCGTTCACGGCGGCGGTCGGGCTCTCGGTCGTCATCGCATGGCTCCCAGTGTCACAGGTGGTAGGCGTACTCGGTGAACTCCCAGTCGGTGACGTGCCGTTGGAAGCGTTCGATCTCGTTGCGCTTGTAGGAGAGGAACGAGGCGGTGAAGTCCTTGCCGAGGATGTCGGTCAGCTCCGTGTCCGCTTCCAGGGCGTCCAGCGCGGCCGGCAGGCTCATGGGCAGCATGGCTGCCTTGGCGGTGTCGTAGCCGTACCCCTCCAGGGGGGCGGGGGGCTCCTCGCCGGTCAGAACCCCGAGCAGTGCGGCGGCGACCGTGCCCGCGATCAGCAGATACGGGTTGGCGCTGGCGTCACCGAGGCGCAGTTCGAACCGGGCACCGGAGCCGCGCTCGGGCGGGATACGGATCATGGCGCTGCGGTTGTCCAGGCCCCAGTCGATCAGCCAGGGGGCGAGGGTGTCCGGGCCGAAACGCCGGTAGGAGTTCACGGTCGGGTTGGCCAGTGCGGCCAGGGCCGGGGCGTGGGCGAGGATGCCGGCGACGGCGTGGCGTGCGGTGGCGGACAGCCCGTACGCTCCGGCGGGATCGTCGAAGGCGTTACCGGCGCCTTCCTCGTCGGAGCTGTCGCATGACAGGTGGAGGTGGAAACCGGAGCCTCCGGCGTCGTTGAACGGCTTGGCCATGAAGGTGGCGAGTTTTCCCTCCTTCCGGGCCAGTTCCTTGATCGCGGACTTGAAGCGGAAGGCGCGGTCCGCGGCGGACCGGGCGTCGGAGTGGGTGAGGTTGATCTCGAACTGGCCGCCGTCGAACTCGTGGTTTCCGCTGGTCACGCCGATGTTCATGTCCCGCAACAGACGCAGCGTGCGGAGCAGGTGATTGTCGCCGTCGCCGCGCAGACCGGCGGTGTAGGCGACGCCGGTGGCGCCCGAGTAACGCTTCCAGCCGCTCGGGGAGGCCGGGTCCTCCTCGCAGAGGAAGTACTCGAGTTCGGGGCCGACCACCGGACGCAGGCCGTGTTCGGCACATCGGTCGATGACGGTGCGCAGCAGATCGCGGGGCGACTCGGGCGCGGGCAGGCCGGTGGCCGGGTCGGTGACGTCGGCGAGGCAGGAGGCGACGCCGGGTTCCCAGGGGAGGGGGACCAGGGTGTCCAGGTCCGGTCGCACGGTGATGTCGGGCAGGCCGGCGTCGAGACCGCCGGAGACGGGGACCACGTCACCCTGGGGGCTGGTGTGGTACACGGCCCGGCAGAAGGCCAGGCCGTGGTCGCAGGCCGACGGCAGGTGATCCAGCAGCACGTCGCGCGCTCGGTCGGTGCCGATCAGGTCGGGATAGGTCACGCGCACCACGTCGATGCCGTCGGCGGCGAGCCGCTGCATGCGCTGACGGAGGCTGGAGGTTGGGTCTGCGCTCACCGATGTCTCCTCGGGCGCTAGGGGTGTGGATGGTGAGGGGAGTCAGAGGGCCGGTACGGGTGGGGGGCGCGGCGCACGGGGCAGCTTGTTTGATGCCAAACGGTATGAGAGCTTCGGGGGCCCCGCAAGAGGGGGCAGGGAAAAAATTATCCGCATGGATAGGTATTGACCAGGGCCGGGTGGCTTCCTATGTTGTTTGAAGCCAAATGAGTAAGGGCTCGGTCAGTCGCCGGACCCTTGGCCGGGGCCCGGCCGACAGTGGTCGGGCCCCTCTTCCTCCCTTGACCCCCCGCTCCGACGCCCTCACTTTCAGGAGGACCGGCCATGAAGGTCGTCGTCGACATGAACAAGTGCCAGGACCACGGCCAGTGCGTCTTCGCCGCCCCCGATGTGTTCTCCATGGACGACAGCGGCCACCTGGCCTACGTCCCCGACCCCGACGACGCGCTGCGCGAAGAGGTCGAGGAAGCCGCCGACGTGTGTCCGCTCCAGGCCATCCGTATAGAGGACTGACCATGACTTCGCGGAGTGCACGCATCGTCGTGGCCGGCGCCTCCATGGCTGGCCTGCGCGCGGCCGAGCAGTTGCGGGCCGCCGGCTGGACCGAAACCATCACGCTCGTCGGTGACGAGCCGCACATGCCCTATAACCGGCCGCCCCTGTCCAAGGAGGTCCTGGCCGGCAAGGCACCCTTCGAGTCACTCGCCTTCCGTCTTCGGGCGAGTGTGGCCGACGCGGAATGGCGGCTGGGCACCAAGATCGTCGCCACCAGGCTCGCGGAGAACATCGTCGAGTTCGACGGCGGCGAGGCACTCTCGTACGACGGTCTGGTCGTCGCCACCGGAATGCGGCCCCGGCGCCTGCGCTGCCCCGGCCCGCTCGCGGGCCGGCACACGGTCCGCACCATCGACGACGCGCAGGGCCTGCGACAGGCCCTGACCAGGCCCGGAACCCGCGTGGTCGTCGTCGGAGGCGGATTCATCGGCTGCGAGGTCGCCGCCACCGCCCTCGCTCTGGGCGCCCAGGAGGTGACGGTCGTCGACCCGCTGCCCCTGCCGATGGTCGGCCCCCTCGGCGAGCTCCTCGCCAGGGCCCTGCTGAAGCGTCACGAAGAGCGCGGCGTGCGCTTCGCCCTCGGCACAGGCGTGACCGGCTTCACCGGCGACGACCACGTCACCGGGGTGGCCCTCGGTGACGGCACCGTCCTTCCCGCCGACGTGGTGGTCGAGTCGGTCGGGTCGGTCGCCAACACCGAGTGGCTGGACGGCAACGGCCTCGACCTGAGCGACGGCGTGCTCACAGACGAGCACCTGCGCGCCGGCGGACGGCCCGACGTGGTGGCCGTCGGCGACGTCGCCCGCTTCCCCAACGCCCGCTACGACGGCGTACCGCGACGTGTGGAGCACTGGTGCATCCCCACGGACACCGCCAAGCACGCCGCGAAGACCCTCGTCGCCCAGCTGGCCGGCACCAGCCACGGCCTGTCCCCGTTCGCGCCGCTGCCCACTTTCTGGAGCGACCAGCACGACTTCCGCCTCCAGTCCTTCGGCGCACCGGTACTCGGCAAGGAGGACGTACGGGTCCTGGACGGCGACCTCGACGGTGATGTCGTCGTCGGCTACCACACCGGCGACCGGCTGGCCGGTGTCGTCGCCCTCGGCGGTCCGGCCGCGGTGGCCGCCGCCTCCCGATACCGCGCCGAACTGCTCGAGCAGCCCGCCCTCACCGCCAAAGGACTTCGCTGATCATGAACACCGTCCGTGGATTCTTCTTCCCCAAGACGGCGAGCGGTGCCTCGTCGCTGGTCCCCTCACCGCCCTGGCTGTACTCCGGGGACCTGCTCACCGTCGAGTACCGCACCGACCCGGCGCGCGTGCGTGAACTGCTTCCCGAGCCACTGGAGCTCGCCGACGAGGACCCGGGCGCGGTGGCGCTGATCTGGGCCGACTGGCAGTCCTGCTCGGCGTCCGGCGAGGAGCTGCTCGATCCCGTGCTCTCCCAGTACAAGGAGGCGTTCGCGGTCGTCCGCTGCAAGTACCGCGGCCAGACGTACTCGCGATGCGTCTACATCTGGGTCGACAAGGACTTCGCCATCGCGCGCGGGCTGTACCAGGGCTACCCGAAGAAGCTCGGCTCGATCCACCAGACCCGCCCGCACCCCTACGGCCCCGCGCCGCGCATCGAGGCGGGGGCCCGTTTCGGCGCCACGCTCGCCGCCGCCGACCGGCGCCTGGCCCAGACCGTGGTCACCCTGCGCGAGCCGTCGCAGACGAACGGCTTCGTCAACGCCCACCCGATGGCCCACCACCGCTGGCTGCCCTCCATCGAGAAGGGCAAGGGCCTCGCTCTGGACGAGCTGATCGAGTCGGGCGCCGCATCCTTCGAGGGGGGACAGGCCTGGCGCGGCGACGCCGAGCTGGAGCTGTTCGAGGCGCCCACCGAAGAACTGGCCCGCCTGGAGATCCGCGAGCCGATCGCCGCCTACTACCGCCAGGTCGGCGTCGTCTGGGACGGTGGCCGACTGCTGGAATCCGGCACCTCCGGCGCCGAGTAGACCCCACCACCTCGTGAGACCGGAGGAGCAGAGCATGAGCGAACACACCATCACCGTTGCCGGGGTCGCCATCGACACCCGGCACTGGATCGGCGGCGAGCGCGTCGCCTCGGCACAGACGTTCCCGGACGTCTCGCCCATCGACGGCAGCACGATCGGCGGCATCTCCCGAGGCACGGCCATGGAGGCAGCCGCCGCCGTGGCCGCCGCGAAGGCCGCGTTCCCCGCCTGGGCGGCCACCTCCCGCGCGGAACGCGCACGCATCCTGCACGCCATCGCCGACGGGGTCGAGAAGCGGATCGAAGAGCTCTCCATCGTCGAGACCACCGACAACGGAGCCCTTCTGCGCTCCCACCGCCGGGGCGTCATGCCCCGCGTCGCCCACAACTTCCGCTTCTTCGCGGACTGGCTGCTGAAACTGGAGCACGAGGACTTCGAGACGCGCGGGCACACCAACCACGTCAGCTGGGACCCAGCGGGCCCCTCCGTGCTGATCACACCGTGGAACGCCCCGTTGATGCTGGCCACTTGGAAGGTCGCCCCGGCTCTCGCGGCCGGCAACACGGTGATCCTCAAGCCCGCCGAGTGGACCCCGCTGACTGCCTCCCTGCTGGCCGACATCGCCGCCGAGGCCGGGCTCCCGGCAGGCGTCCTCAACGTCGTCCAGGGCTACGGCTCCGAGATCGGCGACGCGCTGACCTCGCATCCCGACGTGCGCCGGATCAGCTTCACCGGCTCCGTGCCCACGGCCAAGCGGATCGCGGAGTCGGCGGCCGCGAACCTCACGCCCTTGAGTCTCGAACTGGGTGGCAAGTCGCCGCTGTTGGTGTTCGCCGACGCGGACCTGGACCTGGCCGTCGACCTGGCGGTGGAGCAGTATGACAACGCCGGCCAGGTGTGCCTGGCTGCGACGCGCTTCCTGGTCGAGGAGTCGGTCGCCGAGGAGTTCACCCGCCGCTTCGTAGAGAAGGCCGGGCAGCTCACCCAGGGCGACCCGCGCGGCGAGGCTACCGACATCGGGCCGAACATCCACCCGCTCCAGCTGGAGAAGATCGACGGCTTCGTGCAGCGTGCCGTGGCGGCCGGTGCCCGCGCGGTCATCGGCGGCCACCGCAAGGACGGCCAGTACTACGCGCCGACCCTCCTGACCGACGTCGCCCAGGACTCGGAGGTCGTGCAGGAGGAGGTCTTCGGCCCGGTCCTGACCCTGCAGACCTTCGCCACCGAAGACGAAGCCGTCCGCCTCGCCAACGACACCCGCTTCGGGCTGGCCGCCACGCTCGCCACGGGTGACCCCGAGCGCGCCGAACGCGTCACCGCCCAGCTGGTCGCAGGCACGGTCTGGACCAACTGCTTCTTCGTCCGCGACCTGCAGGCGCCGTTCGGCGGCTCCCGTCACTCGGGCGTCGGCCGCGAGGGCGGCACCTGGAGCTTCGACTTCTACTGCGACCTCAAGAACACCGTGACCTCGCCGAACGGATGGAAGAACCATGGGTGAGATCGTCGGGGCGGGCCTCCTCGCCCACGTCCCCACCATCGTGCTGCCCGAGGAGACCCGGCTTGAGCTGAACGGGGGCAAGGAGATCACCCTCGTCACCGGCCTGCACCAGCTCCGCAAGGACGTCTTCGAGCGCGACACCGCCAACGAATACGACACCGTCGTCGTCCTGGACTCCCACTGGGCGACCACCGTCGAGTTCGTCGTCACGGCCCAGCAGCGCCGCGCCGGTCTGTTCACCTCCGAGGAACTGCCGCGTGGCATGTGCCGGATGCCGTACGACTTCCCCGGTGATCCTGAACTGGCCCACAACATCGAGAAGTTCGCCGACAAGCACGGGACCTGGATCACCGCGATCGAGGACGAGTACCTGCCGATCTACTACGCCACCACCAACCTCTGGAAGTTCCTGGGGGAGGGGCTGCCGGACAAGCGGTGGGTGACCATCGGTGTGTGCCAGACCGGGGACATGGAGGACCACCTGCGGCTGGGCCGCGCGCTGGCCGACGGGATTGCCGCCACCCCGGGCCGCCGGGTCCTGGTCATCGCCTCCGGTGCGCTGTCGCACACCTTCTGGCCGCTGCGCGAGCTGCGCGACCACGAGTCGAGCGACCCGGTGCACATCTTCACGCCCGAGGCGCGCGAGGCCGACTACGAGCGGATCGCCTGGTTCAAGGAGGGCCGCCACGACAAGGTCCTCGACACCATGCCGGAGTTCTCGAAGTACAGGCCCGAGGCGAAGTTCTTCCACTACCTGATGCTGGCCGGCGCCCTCGGGGAACAGGCCTGCGTCGCCAAGGCCCGCCAGTACGGCGAGTACGAGAACTCCATCGGCACCGGCCAGGTCCACCTCTGGTTCGACCGCCCGGCCGACGGCTGGACCGGCGCCGGCCTGCCCGCCTCCCCCTCCGCGCACAACCCTCACAGCCGTATCTAGGAGTACTGCCATGCCTGAATACCGCCGCATCCTCCTCGACGGAGCCGCCGTCCAGGTCACCGTCGACGGTGACGAACTCGTCGCCGCGGACGGCCGCCGCGTCAAGACCGAGGACGCCCAGCACCTCCCCCCGGTCGTGCCTTCCAAGGTCATCGCGGTCCATCTCAACCACCGCAGCCGTGTCGACGAGTTCGATATCGACCTCCCTGACACTCCCACCTACTTCCACAAGCCGACCTCGGCCCTCAACTCGCACAAGGGCGCCATCGTCCGCCCCGAGGGCTGCAAGTGGCTCAACTACGAGGGCGAGGTGGCCATCGTCATCGGAAGGACCGCGCGCAACATCTCCCCGGCCGAAGCGGGCGAGTACATCGCCGGCTACACCGTCGCCAACGACTACGGCCTCCACGACTTCCGTGACACCGACGCCGGCTCCATGCTCCGCGTCAAGGGCTCCGACACCCTCTGCCCGCTCGGCCCCGGCCTGGTCACCGACTGGGACTTCCACGGCAAGAGCCTGCGCACCTATGTCAATGGAAAGGTGGTCCAGGACGGTTCGACCGACGAGATGAAGTGGGACATGCACTATCTCGTCGCCGACATCGCCCGCACCATCACCCTCTACCCGGGCGACGTCCTCCTGTCCGGCACCCCCGCCAACTCCCGCCCCGTCGAGCCCGGCGACATCGTCGAGGTCGAGGTCGAGGGCTTGGGCCGCCTCACCAACCACATCGTCACCGGTCCCACCCCGGTCCGCGCCGACATCGGCGCCCAGCCCACCGAATCGGAGGAGGTACTGTCCACCGCGCTCGGCGGCGACTGGGAGTTCCGCGGCATCCGTCCGCCGAAGCGATGACACCCCTGGGTGGTCTGCTGGTCCCGACGCGCGGGTAGGGTCGCGCTCATGAGCGATTCCTCCCAGCAGCCCCCCGCCAGGCCCCGCAAGCGCGTGGACTACGGGACCGGCCGCGAGGCCCTGCTCAACGCCGCTGTGCGCGTCGTGGCCCGAGGAGGGCTGCGCAAGCTCACCTATCGCTCCGTCGCGGACGAGGCGGGTGTCACGCACGGGCTCGTGGTGCACCACTTCGGTTCACGGGACGCGCTGATCGAGGCAGCCCTCGAACACGCGGTGCGCAGCAGCACGAGCAGCAGCTCCTTGGAACCCGGCACGGGCGACATCGCCGACTTCGCGGCGGGAGTGGCGGACATGGTCACCCGCGAGCCGGCCATGCAGACGTTCCAGTACGAGCTCATGCTCGAGTCCCGGCGCAGGCCCGAGCTGCTGCCGCAGATCCGCGCGCTGTACGACGAGTACTTCGAGGCCACGGAGAGGGAACTGTCCCGCAGCCTGCCCGAAGGCACCAGCCCTGCCCTGACCCGGCTCGTCTTCGCCGCTCTGGAGGGTCTCGTACTGCACCAGCTGGTCCTTGATGAGCCGGACGTCACCGAGGCCGCGCTGAAGGAGCTGCGGTCACTGCTGATGCGGCAGCGTGGCGGCGCAGAGTAGTCACCCATGCGGTAGTCCCTGCCATAACGGCAGGTCAGGACGAGTCCCCGTCGCTCAGCGACGGGGACTCGCCTGTTTCCGGCGGCGTAAAGAGTTGATTACGTGCGCGCGAAGCATTGACGAAATTATCCGTGTGGATAATTCTCGGTGGTGTAGGGCCCACTGGTCGCCCTTCCTCTTTTCCTCCCAGCTCCCTCCGCCTCGCGCCCGATACGAGGAGTGTCACGACATGACCGTCACCACGGCCGGACCCGCGTCCGCCGCCGAGGATCTGCTGCCCTTCCGTGACCCCGGTTTCCGTGCGGACCCGTACCCGTACTACGCGCGGCTGCGGCAGGAGCACCCTGTCTACAGGCATCCGGTCGGCCTGTACGTCGTCTCCCGCTACGAGGACGTCGCCCGGCTGATCCGCAACCCCACCCTGAGCGTGCAACAGCTCGACTTCGGGCCGGCCACCCCGCTCCACCACACCATGCTGGGCAAGGACGCCCCCGACCACACGCGGCTGCGGCGGATCACCAACCGCTGGTTCACCCCCAAGGCGGTCGAGGAGTGGTCGAAGGTGATGCGTGCCTCCGTGGAGGCCGTGCTCGACGAGGTGGAGAAGGGTGACGGCACCCTGGACGCGGCCGACGGCCTCTCCCTGAAGTGCACCTTCGACACCATCTGTCATATCTTCGGCATCGAGCCGACCGAGATGGACACCATCCAGCGCAAGACCTACGAGATCGGGCTGAGCCTCGGCCCCGGCTGCAACGACGACGAGGCCCGCGCCACCACGGAGGCGCTCGTCTGGTACGCCGAGCACATCCGCCGGCTCGTGGCCGACAAACGAGCCCACCCCGGCGAGGGCCTGATCGACGCCTTCATCACCGCGCAGGACGAGGGCAGGATGACCGAGGAAGAAGTCGTCCACACCATCCTGCTGTTCTTCGCCGTGGGCCACCTCGACGTCAAGCACCTCATCAACCACGGCATCTGGCTGATGACACGGCAGCCCGGGCTGTTCGCCGCCTACCGGGACGAGCCGGAGGCACGGCCGGGCATCATCAACGAGATCCTGCGGATCGACACGCCCGAGTCGATGGTGGTGCGCCTGACCACGCAGGACACGGTCGTCGGCGACATCACGGTGCCGGCCGGAGAGGCGCTGGCCCTGCTCATCGCCTCGGCCAACCGCGACCCGGAGGTCTTCGCCGACCCCGACACCTTCGATCACACCCGCCCGGTCGCCGTCAGCCAGCACCTGGCCTTCGGTTCCGGCATGCACGGCTGCGCCGGGCAGGTCCTGGCACGCGCCGAGGCGGACATCGTCTTCAGCTCGATCGTCAACCGGTTCTCCGGTGTCGTGCCGGCGGGTGAACCCGCCTACGCCCACACCGAGTTCCTGCGCACGATCACCCACCTCCCCGTCCGTTTCCTCTGATCCACCGACCTCTCCGAGAACCGGGAGAGACAGGAGCCGTCATGAAGGTCGAAGTCGACCTCAAGAAGTGCCAGGACCACGGCCAGTGCGTGTACGCGGCCCCCGACCTGTTCGCGCTGGACGACGAGGGACGCCTGTCCCTGCGGTCGCGGGCGGCCGACGTCTACGAGGCCGACGTGGACGAGGAGAGCGCCGAGGAGCTGTACGAAGCCGCCGACGTATGTCCGCTCCAGGCCATCACGGTGCACGAGTAGACCCGATCCCCACGAGTGAAGGACATCCACCCGTGCCTGCACCCACCCCTCCCCGCATGCTGCTCGTCCTGAGCGAGAACTGGACGCTGACCGGCGGCCGGGCGGACCTGCCCACCGCCGTACGGTGGGCCCGCGAGGCCGAGGAGGCCGGCTTCGACGCGGTCATGGTCAGCGAACACATCGTGCTCGGACCGGACGCCGGGGCCGCCGGTGTCATGGGAAACCCCCGCGACTACGCCCTCCCGGGCAACCAGGACCCCTATACCCCCTGGCCGAACTCCCTGCTCCTGCTCGCCTCCATCGCCTCCGTCACCTCCCGCCTCCGGCTGGCCGCCGCGGCCGTCCTCGCACCCCTGCGCCACCCTCTGCTGCTCGCCCGCGAACTCGGCACGCTGGACATGCTCAGCGAGGGCCGTCTCGTGGTGCAGCCCACGGTGAGCTGGAGCAGGGACGAGTACGCGGCCCTGGGCGTGCCTTTCGGCAAGCGGGGGAGGCTGCTGGACGAGCACCTTCAGGTCTGGGCGAAGGCCTGGGGGCCGTCCCCGATCTCCCACGACGGCGAGCACTATCCCTTCCAGGACGTCTACTTCGAGCCCAAGGCGTACCGTCCTGACGGCCCGCGGCTGTGGTTCGGAGGACAGGGCATGCACGGCCCGCTGTTGCGGCGGCTGGTGCGGTACGGGCACGGCTTCCATCCGCTCGGACGGCCCACACCCGAAGACATGCGGCAGCTCGGGGACGCCATGGCCGGAGCAGGACGCGACATCGCCGACCTGGAGATGATCGGCGGCACCCAGGCCGTGTTCCCCGACGACCACTCACCGGCCAACCTCGGCGCCGCCCTGGCCTCCGTTCCCGAGCAGCTGGAGCAGGGCTTCACCACCTTCTGCATCAAGCCGAACCAGTTCATCGACGACCCCAACGGCATCGGAACCTTCTGCCGGGACGTCATGCGGCGCGTGGAGAGGATGACCGCGTAATCCGTCGCACGTGCCGCGAGTCCCCGGGTTTCCACCGTGTAAGAACTCCGCCGCCGCGCAAAGGATCTCCCCACACCCCTTGTCAAACGGATAGTTCCGGCCCACCATGGGGCAACTCGTTTGGCCCAAAACAAAATCCGCCCCTCCCCGTCCCCGGCAGGTGATTCGAGTGGACAGTCAGACCGCGGTCGTCACGCAGACTGCTGATGATGCATCCATGGCAGGCAGACTCAAGCCCAACTCTCTCGGTGTCCTCGGCATCCTCTTCTTCGTTCTCTCCGCCCAGGGGCCGCTGACCGGCATCGCCGGCGCCGTGCCGATCGCCATCGCCATCGGTAACGGCGCGGGCGCTCCGGCCGCCTATCTCGCGGCCGGCTTCGTCGTCCTGCTGTTCTCGGTCGGCTTCGTCGCCATGGGCCGCCACGTCGTGGACGCCGGCGCCTTCTACGCCTACATCGGCAAGGGCCTCGGCCGTTCGACCGGCTCCGGCAGCGCCGCGGTCGCGCTCTTCTCCTACTGTGTCGTGCAAGCCTGTATGTACGGGCTGTACGGAAGCATCATGAGCGGCCTTGTCGAGCGCTACACCGGTGCCCACGTGGCGTGGTGGGTCTGGGCCCTGGTCACGATGGTGATCGTCCAGGTGCTCGGTGCCTCGGGCATCGAGATGGGGGCGAAGATCCTCGCCGTCTTCGTGCTGGCGGAGTTCAGCGTCCTGATCGTCTTCGCCCTCGTGATGCTCTTCAAGGGCGGTGGCCCCGAGGGGCTCGGCCTCGCGGACAGCTTCTCGCCGTCCGCCGCGCTCCAGGGCGCTCCCGGCGTGGCGCTGATGTTCGCCGTGGCGTCGATGTTCGGCTTCGAGGCCACCGCCATCTACGGCGAGGAGGCCCGTGAACCCCGCAAGACCGTTCCCCGGGCCACCTACCTGTCCGTCGTGGTGGTCACCGGCTTCTTCGCCGTCACCTCGTGGATGCTGGTCTCCGCGCACGGCGCCTCCCATGCCACGGCCGACGCGGGCAAGGCACTGGAGAGCGGCGACGCCGCGGCCTTCGTCTTCGCGCCGATCGCCGCCCAGTTCGGCGGCTGGGTCAACGACGTACTGCCGATCCTGCTGGCCACTTCACTGTTCGCCGGCCTCCTGGCCTTCCACAACTCCGCCAACCGCTACATGTTCTCTCTCGGCCGCGAAGGGCTCCTGCCGCAGGGCCTGACCGCCATCAACCGGCGTCACTCGCCCTGGGTGGCGGGCACCGTGCAGACCGTGATAGCGGTGCTGCTCGTGATGCCCTTCGCGGTCCTGGGCAAGGACCCGGTGCTGACCCTCTTCTCCTGGTTCAGCGGAGTCGCCGTCCTGGGCATCATGCTGCTGTACTTCCTGACCTCGGTCTCGGTCATCGTGTACTTCCGCCGCTCACGCGCCGACACCCGCCCCTGGAACACCCTGATCGCCCCCGTACTGGGCGCGCTCGGCATCGCGGGTGCCATCTGGCTCATCATCGCCAACTTCACGACGCTCATCGGCGGCGACCAGACCACGGCCATATGGCTCCAGGTCACCGTTCCGGTGGTGCTGATCCTCGGCGTCGCCGCCGCCCGGCTGACGCGGCCCAGAGCAGAGATCAGCGACTGAACACCACGATCCCTCACCGATACGGCCGGAGCCCGCGCCCCGGCCGTATCGGGCCTTTGTCGAACGTGTGAGTCGTCTGTCATCGAATGACATGGATGAAACGGAGATGGAGAGCGCGTGCTGAACGCCACCCATGAAGAACTGCTGCGCCGCGCCAAGGAACTCGGCCTGCCCACGCAGCACCACATCGACGGCAAGGACGAAGCCGGTGACGGTGGATCGTTCGCCGTGATCTCCCCTCGCGACGGTCAGACCCTGGTCCGGGTCGCCGACGCGCGGGAGGCGGAGGTCGATCTCGCCGTCGCGGCGGCGCGCCGCGCCTTCGACACAGGGCCGTGGCCGCACCTGGCGCCCGCCGAGCGCGGCCGGGTCCTGCTGCGGATCGCCGAGCTGCTGGAGGAGCGGCGCGAGGAACTGGCGCTGACCGTGAGCCTGGAGATGGGCAAACCGATCACGGACGCGTACGCCATCGAGCTGCGCGCCGCGATCAACACCTTCCGCTGGTACGGGCAGCTCGCCGACAAACTCACCGACGAGTCTCCCCACACCGCACCGGACTCGCTCGCTCTCGTCACCCGGGAGCCGACGGGCGTTGTCGGCGCCGTCGTGCCGTGGAACTTTCCGCTCACGTTGGCGAGTTGGAAAGTCGCTCCCGCGCTCGCCGCCGGCTGCACGGTCGTCCTGAAGCCGTCGGAGTCCTCTCCGCTGTCCGCCCTCCTGCTCGGCCGCGTCGCCACCGACGCCGGACTGCCGCCGGGCGTCCTCAACGTCGTCACCGGTGACGGGCCGGTGGCCGGGCGGGCGCTCGGCCTCCACCCCGACGTCGATGTCCTGGCCTTCACCGGCTCCACCGCCGTCGGCCGCCACTTCCTGCGCTACGCCGCCGACTCCAACCTCAAGCGCGTCTGGCTCGAACTCGGCGGCAAGTCACCGAACATCGTGCTGCCCGACGCCCCGGACCTGGAGAAGGCGGCGGCAACGGCGGCCTGGGGCATCTTCTTCAACCAGGGTGAGATGTGCACCGCGCCCTCCCGGCTGCTGGTCCACTCGTCCATCGCCGAACAGGTCACGGAGGCCGTCGTGGCGAGGGCGCGCGAGCTGCGGGTGGGCGACCCGCTCGATCCGGCGACCGAGATGGGCGCACTGGTCGGCGACAGCCACCTCGGCAGGGTCCTGGAGCATGTCGCCTCCGGCCTGGACGAGGGTGCCAGGCTGCGCGTGGGCGGGGGCCGGGCGCTGGCCGAGACCGGCGGCAGCTACCTGCGGCCCACCGTGTTCGACCGGGTCGACCCCGGCATGCGGCTGGCGCGCGAGGAGATCTTCGGCCCCGTCCTGTCCGTCCTCGCCTTCGACGACCTCGACGAGGCGGTACGGCTGGCCAACGCCACCGAGTACGGCCTCGCCGCGGGGCTGTGGACCTCCGACCTGTCCACCGCCCACAAGGTCTCCCGCGCGCTGAAGGCCGGCACGGTCTGGGTCAACTGCTACGAGGAGGGCGACCTGACCGTCCCCTTCGGCGGTATGAAGCAGTCGGGCAACGGCCGCGACAAGTCCGCCCACGCCATGGAGAAGTACACCGAGCTGAAGACCACCTGGATCCAGCTGTGACCCGTACGCGCACGCGACCCCTGATCGCGATTCCGGCCCGGTTCGCCGCCACCACGTCCGCGCTCCGCTACGCCGCCGAGGTGAACGCCCGCGCGCTGGTCGAGGCCGTGTGGCGGGCCGGGGGCGAGCCGGTGAGCATCCACCCCGCCGACCCGGCCGGAGCCGACGTGGCCGAGCGCCTCGCCCGCTTCGACGGCGTGTTGCTCCCGGGCGGCGGAGACCTGGCCCCGCACCGCTACGGAGCCGCCGACACCCATGACAGCGTCTATGACGTCGACGACCTCCAGGACGTGTTCGACCTCGAAGTCGCCCGGCGGGCCCTGGACTCGGGCCTGCCCATGCTCGCGATCTGCCGCGGGCTGCAGGTGGTGAACGTCGCCCTCGGCGGCAGCCTGGAACAGGACATGGGCGGCGCGGACCGCGAACACCGGCACATCGTGCACCCGGTCGCGATCGAGCGAGGCACCCTGCTCGAACAGGCCACCCGCGCAGAGAAGACGGAGGCCTCCTGTTATCACCACCAGCGCGTCGACCACGTTGGTGCCGGGCTCAAGGTCACCGCGCGGGCCGCCGACGGCACGGTGGAGGGGCTCGAACTCCCTGGACACCCGGGGTGGTTCACGGCAGTGCAGTGGCACCCCGAGGACACCGCGGACCAGGACCCGGCCCAGCAGGGCCTGTTCGACGCGCTGGTCCAGGCCGCCCACAACAGACACTGAAAAAGACATGGCTCTCTTCGGCCACAGACGACAGGCACCCCGCCTCGCCCCCGAACTCGACGACGTTGTGCTGGGCCGGGTACTGAAAGGCATCACCGCCGCCCGCGGCCCCGGACCGCAGGACCTCGCCATCGCCCAGGTGGAGCGGCTCCTGCGGGCCACCGGTGACGACTGGGACCGCCGCTGCCACCGTGTCGGCGTCCTCGCGCAGGCCGCACCCGCGCTGGCCCGGGGCTGGCGCGAACGCCGGCCCCGCGACCCGGATGCCCTGCTGCTGGCCACCTGGGCTGAACTGGCGACCGATCCGCGTGGAGCCCTGGCGCTCTGCCGCGTCGCCGCCGATGCCCGCCCGGCCGATCCGACCCCGTGGGTGGGTGCGCTGGCTGCGCTGCGGCTCCTGAAGCGGCCGAGCTCCGAACTCTCGTTCGTCTGGCACGAGATACACGCGCGAGATCCATGGCACCGGGAGGCGCACCTGCAGATCCTGGGCTACCTCTCCCCGGAGGAGCAGGGCAGCCAGGCCGCGCTGCGGGACTTCCTCGACGACGCCATCGCGGTCATGCCGTGGGACGCGCCGACGGCATGCCTGCCCCTGACCGCGGCTGTGCGGCAGCACCACCGCGAAAGGAGCAGCGGAGGAATCCAGGCGCTGGGCGTGAGCCAGTACTGGTCGCAGCCGCACACCGCACGGCTGCTGGACCAGGCCACGGCCCACTGGCCGCAACCCGGGCACCTGCGTCACGCGGCTGCCGTCGCGGACCTGGGAACGCTCGCCTACGCCCTGATCCGGGCGGGCCGCAGCGGCGATGCCGGCCCGGTCTTCTCCGCGGTCGGCGGACTGGTGACGCCTTGGCCGTGGAGCTACGAGGGGGACCCGGTGGAGTGTTACACCGACTACTCCGGTCGCGTGTAGGCGTGCGTGAGGGCTCTCCAGCCGCACGCAACGGCGTGGCGGCAGGGCCTTGCGGTCCAGCCCCCACCCCCTACGCGAAGTCAGCCGCGCTCCGCCGCCTCGACGATGTTGGTCAGCAGCATGGCACGGGTCATCGGTCCCACTCCGCCGACCGGCGGTGCGAGGGAGCCCGCGACCTGGTCGACGTCGGGGTGGACGTCTCCGAGGATGCCCTCGACGGTCCGGGTGATGCCCACGGACAGGACGGTGGCGCCCGGCTTGATCCAGTCGGGCTTGACCAGATGGGCCACGCCGGCCGCGGCCACCACCACGTCGGCGACGCGAGTGTGGGCCGCGGTGTCCTGGGTGGCCTCGTGACACAGGGTCACCGTGGCGTGCTCGGTGCTGCGGGTGAGCATCAGGCCGAGCGGGCGGCCCACGGTGATACCGCAGCCGATGACGCAGAACTGCTGTCCGGTGATGGGCACGCGGTTGCGCCGCAGCAGGTCGATGATGCCGCGCGGGGTGCAGGGCAGCGGCCCCGGAATGCCCAGCACGAGTCGGCCCAGGTTGGCGGGGTGGAGTCCGTCGGCGTCCTTGGCCGGGTCGATGAGCTCCAGCACGGCGTGGGTGTCGATGTGGGCCGGCAGCGGCAGCTGGACGATGAAGCCGGTGCAGGCCGGATCGGCGTTGAGCTTGAGCACGGCGGCCTCGACCTCGGCGTGGGTCGCCGTGGCGGGCAGCTCCACCCGGATCGACGCGATGCCGACCTGGGCGCAGTCGCGGTGTTTGCCGCCGACGTAGGAGCGGCTGGCCGGGTCGTCGCCGACCAGGATGGTGCCCAGCCCGGGGGCGATGCCCCGGCTCTTCAGCGCCTTCACCCGCTCGGAGAGTTCACGTTTGGTCTCGGCTGCCGCGGCCTTCCCGTCGAGCAGCGTCGCGGTGGTCATGTCACACAAGCCTCTCGGTGCGGCTGTCAGGAGAAGACGACAGTGCGGGAGCCGGTGAGGACGACGCGGTCCTCCGCGTGCAGCCGGACCGCGCGGGCCAGCACGATCCGCTCGACGTCCCGGCCGATCGCGACCAGTTCGGGCGCGGTGTGGCGGTGCCCGACGCGGACGACGTCCTGCTCGATGATCGGGCCCTCGTCCAGGTCGGCGGTGACGAGGTGGGCGGTGGCGCCGATGAGTTTGACGCCCCGCTCGTGGGCCTGGTGGTAGGGCTTGGCGCCCTTGAAGCCCGGCAGGAACGAGTGATGGATGTTGATGATCCGGCCGGACAGCTTGCCGCACAGGTCGTCGGAGAGGACCTGCATGTAGCGGGCGAGCACCACGAAGTCGACCTGGTGCTCGGCCACCAGCCGCAGCAGCTCGGCCTCCGCCTCCGGCTTGGTGTCGCGGGTGACGGGAACGTGGACGAAGGGGATGCCGTACCGCTTCGCGACCGGCGCCAGGTCGGGGTGGTTGGAGACGATCAGCGGGATGTCGACGGGCAGTTCACCCAAACCCCAGCGGTAGAGCAGGTCGACCAGGCAGTGGTCGAACTTCGACACCATCAGCAGCACCCGGCGGCGCTGCTCCTCGGGCCGGACGGTCAGAACCGGGTCGAAACGGGCCAGCCGCAGGCTGAGTTCGTCCCGCAGGCTCTCGGTGTCGGCGCCGGGTGTCTCCAGGCTCACACGGATGGTGAAGATGCCGGTACCGGGATCGGAGAACTGGGCGCTCTCCAGGATGTTGCCCTTGGCCTCCGCGACGCCCGCGGCGAGTGCGTGGACGATGCCCGGCTGGTCGGGGCAGCGGAGCGTGAGAATGTAGCGTTGCACGTCGGGATCTCCGTCGGGTCAGACCCGCACGCGGGCGCGCTCGGGGTCGTACACGGGTGTGGGCCGGACCGTGGCGTCGGCCTTCGAGCCGTCGGCAGCGACGGCGATCAGCGCGGTGCCGGACTTCACGGCGTCGCGGTGCACCCGGGCCAGACCGAGGGTGGCGCCGTCGAGGACGGGGGAGGGCACCGCCATCGTCACGTAGCCGATGTCACGGCCGTCCAGCTCCAGCCGGGCGCCCTCGGCGGCCTCCGGCGAGGCATCCACGACGACGCTGACGACACGGCCGGTCACGCTGTCCTTCTTGGCCAGCAGCGCGTCCCTCCCCTGGAAGGGGCCCTTGTCGAAGTCCAGCGCCCAGCCCATCCGGCACTCGAACGGGGTGACCGTGTGGTCGTACTCCAGCTCCCCCATGATCATCCCGGCCTCGGTGCGGCAGGCCATCAGGGCGATCGCGCCGAAGGCCCTGATCCCCAGGTCCCCACCGGCCTCGAAGACCGCGTCCCACAGAGCGAGCGCCTGCTCCCGCGGGACCTGGATCTCGTAGCCGAGCTCGGCGGTGAAACCGAGCCGGCTCACCTGCGCGGGGATGCCCGCGACGAGGGCGTCGCGCAGGAAGGTGTAGTAGGGGAAGACGGCGCCTGACACGTCGACGTGGGTGAGGCGCTGGAGGACGTCGCGGCTGCGCGGGCCCTGCAGGGTCAGGACGGCGGACTCGTCGCGGCGTTCGGCGACCGTGGTCCCGGCGGGTGCGTGAGCGACCAGCGACTGCAGGGTGGCGGGGTTGCCGCCGGTGACGACGACGTGGTCGGGCGCGAGGACGGCCACGGTCACGTCGTCCAGCATCATCCCGTCGGCGTCGACCACGACCCCGTAGGCGATGCGTCCGGCGCCCAGCCCCCTGACGCCGCGCGAGAAGACGGCGTCGACGGTGGCGACGGCATTCTCACCTTCGACATGCCACTTGTAGAGCATCGAGTACTCGGAGGCCCCGACGGCGGTGCGGATGGCCTCGTACTCCTCGGCCGGATCACCGATGGCCAGCGGTACGGCGTTGCCGTAGACGTCGATCCACTCCTCGACCCGGTCCGCGTAGCGGGGAGCGAACGGCGTGGTGCCCAATCCTTCGGGGATGGCCATGGGAACTCCAGTGGGTAGAGGGCGTGCGCTGCAGTGAGAATCTATCCATCTGGATAACTTGTCAATAGGATAGATTGAGTTTCGGGGACGGCAGACGGAAGGGAGGGGCGAGTGAACGCCGCGGCAGAGACGGACTGCGAGGCCGGGCAGGACGCACGGCCCGGTTACGGCGAAGGGCGGGAGGCGCTCCTGGAAGCGGCCGTCAGGGTGGTGGCCCGGGGCGGCCTGCGGAAGCTGACCTACCGTGCCGTCGCCGCCGAAGCCGGCGTCACGCACGGGCTGGTCGCCCACCACTTCGGTTCGCGCGACGCCCTCCTCGAAGAGGCGCTGCGGTGGTGCGTCACACGCAGCATCGAGACGTCCTCGCTGGTGCCCGCCAGCGGAAGACTGGAGGACTTCGCCGCGACCCTGGCCGACTTCATCGCGGCCGACCCCGACGTCCAGGCGTTCCAGTACGAGCTGAAGCTCGAAGCGAGCAGGCGGCCGGAGCTGCGGCACCACGTGGACGTGCTCTACGACGCATACCGCGACGCCGTCCGCGAGGCACTGGCCTGCTTCGACGTGTCGCAGGACATGGCAGAGATCGTCTTCGCGGCCCTGGACGGCCTGGTATTCCACCAGGTCACGTCCGGCGCACCGGGCCGCACCGAGGAGAGTGTCGACGCCCTGCGCCGACTTCTCGCGGCCCATCGCGCGCAGGCGTCACCGGGGGCGTCCGACGGTACATTGAATGAGCCGAAGCTCTCCTGCACCAACCTCAGGAGCGGCGATGAGGAGCATTTTCACAGGGCATGACCAGGGAGTCCGGCCGCACGGCACGCCTTCCTCGGGCATGCCGACGCCCGGCGGCGCGACCGCGGTGCTGGACCGGCACCTGCGGTTCACCGGGTGGAGCAGGGAAGCCGAGGAGCTGTTCGGTCTGGCGTCCGAAGAAGTCCTCGGCCGGTCCGCCGACGCCGTCCTGGCCGATACCGAAACGGGAGCCGGCATCTCCTCAGCCGCTGGTGACGGTGGTACGGCATGGTCGCTCGGCCCTCGGCCGGTCCGCCGGGGTGACGGCCGCCCGGTGTCGGTGTCCTTGTCTCTTACCCCGCTCGCCCTCGGGGTGGGGGCGAGCGGGTGGCTGCTGGTGGCAGTGGATTCCGAGCTGGCGCACTGGGAGGCCCTCGGACGGGCCATGCTTGACGGACTCGACCGGGAATCGCCCGTCCAGCTGGTGATCTACGACACGGACGCCCGGGTGCGCTGGATCAACGCCGCGATCGAGAAGCAGTTCGGAATCTCGCTCGAGGAGGTCGCCGGAAGGTTCCTGAAGGACATTCTGCCGCAGGGCGAGGTGCTGGAGGAGGCTGACCGGCCGGTCACCGTCCAGTGCGTGGCCTGCACCGGCTCACCCGCGGTCGACGTGCGGTACCGGAGCGCCACTTTCCTGGCCCCCCATCACGAACGCGTCTGGTCGTGCTCCTACTTCCGGCTTCAGGACGAGGAAGGCCGGCCGATCGGAGTCTGTGAGGCCGGCCTCGACATCACCGACCGCTATGTCGCACGGCAGCGTCTCGCTCTGCTCAGCCGGGCGAGCGGCAGTATCGGAAGAACCCTGGACATCCGGCAGACGGCCGGAGAACTGGCGGAACTCGTGGTCCCCGAATTCGCCGAGGCCGTCATCGTGGACATCTTCGAACCCGTCCTGAGCGGGGAGGAACCACGACACGGCAGCACCCACCCCACCCTCTGCCGGGTAGCTCACCGCACCGACCACACCGCGGCCAAGGACACCGCGTACGACGAACTGGAACCCGTCAGCCTGCGGTGCCTGGCCGAGAACGCGCCGACTACCGACGCGGCCACCCGCGTGCTCGCCCTTCCCCTCAAGGCCCGCGGCACCACCCTGGGCGTGGCGGCCTTCGCGCGCCCCCAACACGCCGACGGCTCTCCCCAGGGCCGCGTCCCGGTCGAGGAGCGCCCCATCGGGGCTGCCTTCGACACCGGTCCGCGGCCCCGGTGAGAGCCGTCCGCAGGTGTTACTGGGCGTAGAACGTGGCGTCCGCCCGGTCCGTGGCCGTGCTCGGCGTCTGGACGTACAGCAGGTAGTTGAAGTGGCGGACGTAGCGGCCGGGCGAGCCGTACGACTCGTAGGAGACGCCGGCCGAGTCGGACAGACCCGCCCGCTGGTAGAAGGTGGCGTCGGACGCGAACTGCGCCGTGCCGTCGTTCTTCTCCAGCCGGACCTCGAAGCTCGCGTTGCTCCGCAGGTAGTAGCCGGGGAAGTTGGTCGACTCCAGGGACACGGTGCCGCTGCCGGTCAGGCCGGTGACCACGCGGAACTGCGAGTCCGCGAGCGGGCTGACGTTGGCGTCGATCCGGCCCCGGTAGTCGAAGTGGCGGATGAAGCGGTCCGCGAAGTTGTACGACGAGAAGCGCTGCGGGGTGACCCCGTCGGCGACCGGGATGCCGAAGTCGGGGGTGCCGTCGGCCTTCCAGTACACCTTCTGGACGCGGGTACGGCGGTTGGGGTCGTTCAGCGGGTCGCCGGTGATGTCCTTGTAGCTGCGGTCGTGGTAAACGAGGATGTCGGACTTGCCGTCCTCGGAGACGGTGAAGGAGTTGTGACCCGGCCCGTACTGCGAGGTCGCGTCGCTCGTCTTGAACACCGGCTGCGCACCCTTGGTCCAGGACGCGGGGTCGGTCAGGTCGGCCGTCGACGAGGCGGTGAGCATGCCCAGGCAGTAGTTGGAGTCGGTGGCGCTGGCCGAGTAGGTCATGAAGACCTTGCCGCCGTGCTCGATCACCGCCGGCCCCTCGTTGACCTTGTAGCCGACCGTCTCCCAGGACAGCGTCGGCTGGGAGATCTCTGCCGGCGTGCCGGTGAGCGTCCAGGGGTCGGCCATCTTGGCGATGAACAGGCTGGTGTTGTTGTTCTCGGCCGGGTTGCGCTGGGCCCAGGCGAGGTAGCGGACCCCGCCCACGACGAAGGTGGTGGCGTCGAGGGAGAAGCTCTCCCACGTCGTCTTGATCTGGCCCTTCTCGGCCCAGGTCGCGGTGAGCGGGTTGGCTCCGGTGCCCTCCAGGACGTACATCCGGATCGCCCACTGGTCACTGGTGGAGCCAGCGGCGAAGTACACGTACCACTTGCCGTTGATGTAGTGGATCTCCGGTGCCCAGATGTGGTTGGCCATCACACCGCTGGCGTGCTTGGTCCAGATCGTGGTCTCGGGTGCCGTCGACAGGCCCTGGATGGTGGTCGCCCGGCGCAGCACGATGCGGTCGTACTCGGGCACGGTCGCGGTGAAGTAGTAGTAGCCGTCGGTGTGCTTGAAGATCTGCGGGTCGGCGCGTTGTGCGGCGATCGGGTTGGTGTAGGTCACGCCGGGGGAGGCGGGGACGGCGGCGTGGGCCATGGTGCCGGGTCCGGCGAGACAGCCCACCAGGGCGAAGAGGACGGCCATGAGCAGCCGTACGGCGTTGCGTCTCAAGGGTTGCTCCAGATTGCGGATGCGGGGATGCGGGGATGCGGGGATGCGGGGATGCGGAGGGAGGTCAGGTCGTGGGGACGAGGCGCCACTGCTGGCAGTTGTTGTTCAGCCAGGTCCACAGCCGTACGTTCGTCCCGTTCGTGGTGCCGCAGTTGGCGACGTCGGCGACCTTGCCGCTGTTCTCGTTCACGATCCGCACGTAGTCGCCGGTGGCCGTGTAGACCAGCCGGTACTTCTGGCAGTTGTTGTTCAGCCAGGACCACTGCTGGATGTTCGTGCCGTCGGCCTTCGCGCAGCTCGCGGTGTCCATGACCTTGCCGGTGGCGACGTTGACCAGCCGGCTGGTGTCGTTGGCGAGGTCCTCGACGCGCCACTTCTGGTTGGCGCCGCCGGTGCAGCTCCACTGGAAGATGTTGGTGCCGTCCGCGGTGTTGCCGTCCTGGACGTCCAGGCACTTGCCGCTGTTGCGGTTCACCAGGGTGTACGCGGTCGGGGTCGCCGCGGTCTCGCCCGAGGGACCGGGCAGCGTCGTGCCGAGCGCCACCGGGGTGCCGAAGTTCGGCGTGCCGTCCGCGTTCCAGGTGAACTTCTGCGCCCGCGTCGTACGGCCGTTGCCGCAGCCGCCGGTCGCGGAGTCGTTGGCGTGGTAGACGATCCAGTTCTCGGTGCCGTCCGGCGAGGTGAAGAAGCCGTTGTGGCCGGGGCCGTAGACACCTGCCGCGTCATCGCGCTGGAAGACCGGCGTGGACTTCTTCGTCCAGGAGGCGGGGTTCAGCGGGTCGGTGCCGGTCAGTTCCAGCTGGCCCAGCTTGTAGTCCGGGGTTTCGCAGAAGCTGGCGGAGAAGGTGAGGAAGGTGCGGCCGTCGTGGTAGAGCGGCTCGGGGCCTTCGTTGACCGCGCCGCCCGAGGTCTCCCAGCTCGCGGTGGGGCTGGAGATGATGGTGAAGGTGTTGCTGGCCAGCGTGTACGGGTTGCTCATCGGCGCGATGACCAGGCTCTGCTTGCTGCCGTTGATGAAGCCGCTGCCGATCAGGTACAGGTTGTTGTTGTTCTCGAGGACGGTGGCGTCGATGAGCCAGCCGCCGGGGGTGAGGTTGGAGCCGCTGAGCTGGTTCTTGTAGGTGTACGGGCCCATCGGGTCGGTGCCCGCGCTCTCCAGGACATGGGTGCGCTGGGAGTCGCAGCAGGCCACACCGCTCTGTCCCGCGGAGTAGTACAGGTACCAGTGGTTGTTGAAGAAGTGGATCTCCGGCGCCCAGATGTTGGTGTTGCGGGTGGAGGTGGTGTCACTCCATATCTGGACGCTGGCGGCCGTGGAGAGTCCCGCCAGGGTCGGCGACTTCCGCATGGTCAGCACACCGGTGAACGAGGTGGTGACCAGGTAGTAGTTGCCGTTGTAGTACTGGAGCCACGGGTCGGCGCCCTTTTGCGTCTTGATCGGGTTGGTGTACGGCTGGCCGTCGGCGGCGGCTGTCGGGGTCGTCGCCGACACCATGGCGATCAGTACGGCGAGCACGCACAGGATCAGGGACCTGCCGCGTCTGGCGGGGGGCTGCTGTGACATCTTCGGCATGCGGGACCGTCCCTGTCCGTAATTGCGACCGCGTCCGTAATATCGAACGTGGTTCGTAAATGCGATCAGAAGATAAGCGGAGCCCATGCTTCCGTCAACGTTTTCGTCATGAGCGCTTTACCTGCGTGACTTCATCCCGTGAACCGGACCGAGACGCGGCCTATCGGCCCTCCGAGGAGGAAGCCGCGACGTTCGACCGGTGGCAGGCCGCGCTGGACGGCGCCGCGCCCGCCGCGGCACAGTTTCCCGCGGAGACCGACGGTGCCGCCGGGTCCGACCGGTTACCGCCCATGGGTCCAGTGACGCCAACGGGCCGGACGCTGCGGAACGGGCCCGGCGCGCGCACGTGGGTTGCTGATCCGTGCCACCAGCACCCGGCGTCCACCGGTGCTTGCGCTGCTGTCCGACGGGTCCTTCCTCACCCGGATCGGCGGCGTCCGACTGAGGGTGATCGAGGCCGAGATCCACTCCCGTACCGCCGACGGCGACGAAGCGGAACCTATCGTCTGCTCACCACGCTGAGCGACCACCACGCTGACCCAGCAGACCGCCTGGTCGGTCTTTGTCACGAGCGCTGGAGATTGAGACCGCCTATCTGGCGCTGCGTCACACCATGCTCAAAGGGCGCGTTCTGCGGTCGAAGGACCCGGTGCGCCTCACTCAGGAGATGTGGGCACTTCTGACGATCTACCAGGCTCTGCGCTCGATGATGGTGACCGCAGTGGAGACAGTGCCTGGCTGCGATCCCGACCGGGCCGGCGTCACCGTGGCCCTGGAGGCCGCGCACGACACGGTCGTTGGCGTCGCTGGGACGGCTGCGGCCGCAACTCCGAGCGGACGCCTTGACCTGGTAGGACACATTGGCACCCGCGTCTGATCACCTTGCATCCACCGGCTCTCCCCACCGCACATGCCCCAGACCGGGCCGCTTCCGGCCGCTGGGGACAGGTCTGCCGAATCTTGGCGGAGAACTCCAACCAGGCCATGCCCGCCCGCGCCATCGCAGGGCATCTCGGCCTCATCGCCACCGGGCGTGTGCTGAGCGGCTTCAGCGCGCGGCTCTGCTGCTGGGCGCGCAACGGCCGACTCATCCGTACGGCACCGAGTACGTACAAGATCCCTCTTCCCCTGGGCCTTGACACCGCCAACTGAGCCGCAACTTCGTGACTGTGTGTGATCGATTTGGTGCGCTACGTGGTCGACAATGGCGCGAAGTGGTGTGCCGTTCCACGAGATTTCCCCTGGTGGCGGGCGGTGTACGACTTCTTCCGCCGCTGGCGTGCGCACGGATACGTCCGGGAGTTGTACCAGTGGCTGCGCCGCGCCAACCGGGTGGCGAGGGGCCGCAGCGCGGAGCCGACCGCCGGGATCATCGATGCGCAGTCCGTCGACGGCGCGGACATCGTCGTGATGTCACGCGGCTTCGACGGGAACAAGAAGCGCGACGGCCGCAAGCGCTCGATCCTGACCGATACCTGCGGTGATCTGCTGGAAGTCATCGTGACCCCGGCCGACGTCCACGACTCCAAGCCCGCGCCCGCGCTCCTGGACCGCTACATGGACGAGCCTGGCCGGCTGCTGAAAGTCGTCTGGGTCGACAGTGTCTATCAAGGGCAGCCCCTGGCCGATGCCTTCGCCCGGCACGGCGTGAGGGTCGAGGTCGTTCAACGCCCGCACGGGACACACGGCTTCACCGTCCTGGCCCGCCGCTGGGTCGTGGAACGCACCCTGGGCCAGTTCTTACGGGCCCGGCGTCTCAACCGCGACCACGAACGCCGCCCGGACCATCACGAGCAGATGGTCTGGTGGGCCGGCCTGATCACCCTCACCCGCCGGATCGCCGGCGAGCGCCGGCACTGGCCCGATCTCCGGCCGGGCCGCCGCCCGGGCCCGCAGCCGGCCTGAACAGGCACCTCTCCCGCTCCAGCCAGCACTTCGCATGCAGGGCATAGGCGCGATGACGCACCCGTTCCACGCGAGCTTTTCCCGTCCCAGCCCCCGGGTGTCCGCGATCGCGGACACGTCCACCCGGCCGTCGGCGGCCACAACCGTCTCGAAAATCTGCCGGTACATGCCACACAACGACCGTCCTTCCAGGCCCACGTGCCACTGCGACGGCCGCTCGTCATAGCCCCCACGCCCGAGGGCACCTTGGCCTCGCTGTCCGGCTCCTGCGGCACATCGGCAACCGCCCCGGCACAGGTGGCCGCCTGCGCACCCGTCGCGGCAAGCTCGTCCATCAGCTCCTCCCGCCCGATCCGGGCGAACTCCCGCCGCGACGGGCCTCGGCGGCCTGTTCCTCGGCCTCGCGCAGCCGCGCCGCCGCCCCGTCCAGCACTTCAACTAGCCCGCACTTCACGCTGTTCCATCAACGCGATCACCGACGGCAGCGACCACCTCCAGGACGAGAAGACCACCCGCCCCGGTGCTGCCCGGACCCACCGACGAGAACACGTCGATTATGGAAGAACCGCAGCTCCTCAAGCTGCAGTTCGGTTGGCCACAACGCTCTGAGTGGGCTCACGCCTTGCGGCGGCGGCCACTACGACGTGGCGCGGGGGCCGCACCGTCCAGGAGAGCCTGACGGCGTGTCTCACCGTGCTCCTCCACCTGCAGCACCACCTGACGCAGCCCGGCAGCGACGATGCCGCACTGCTCATCGCTGAGCTGTCCCGTGACAAAGGCTTCCTCCTCGTTGAACGCCGGAAAGACGCGCCGCATCAGCTCCGCACCTTGATCTGTCAGGCTGAGCAGCACCAGCCTGCCGTCGGTGGGGTGATCGGCTCTCTGTACAAGCCCACGTCTTTCCAGCGTCCGGGCAACCCCCGTGAGCGTGCCCTTGGAGATCCCGGCCTCTTCTGCCACGTGCCGCGTTTCCGGCTCACCCCAGACCCAGATGACCCAGAGAACCACGAAGGCGGTCCACGTCAGGTCGACACCGCGCAACACGGAATTCTCCAGGTGCTGCCGCACCGCCGAGGCGGCGCGATAGATATTGGCGACGACGGCCATCTGGTCATGCCGTAGAGGGATACCGCCAAGCTTGGCCTCTGCCAGTTTCTCGGCTTCGGTGATGGAACGATGGCCGGGCACGGGCACACTCCTTCGGGCAGCCTGTGAAGGCATGGGGCAACGCAATCGTTCGGGTCCAAATTGTACGGTGCCTGCCTCGGCCTTGGGGCAACGGAACAGCCGTTAGCGCTAAGGACTTGATCTTGCTTCAGAGCTTCACTCGGCCCTGTTCTCCCGAAGCTGTCGCCAAGTGACAAGTAACTCAGCGTGTCGTTACAGGCGTGCTGTTCGACATCGTCCGCGTCCGACCGGTCGGTTGGGGAAGCCTGTTGAGGGTCCGTCATGGGCCCGGCTTTTCGCACAATGCAAGTCTCAGAAGGGGGTCCGTCCCGCTCTTGCGTGAGAACGGGTTCTGAGGACGAATCCGGGATCGGCGGGGGTCTGGCGGCCCGTGATTGATCTTGATCGCGCAAAGGACCGTTTGTGAGACCGGAAGCCCTGCCGATGGCGCGGTGGATCGCAGCCGGGTAACGGGGAGGCGGATCAGGCAAAGGCTGGGCGGCGGTGGCGGCCTCCGGCATGACGGTCCGGCTCGGCGGTCCGGGTAGTCAGTCGGTGCCGTTGTCGGCGCCGCCGAGGCGGAGCATGGCGCGGTAGAGCTGTTCGGGGGTCAGGGGCGGTTCGGGGAGTGGGTGGGCGCGCTCGGCGCGGAAGCCGTCGAGCATCAGGTACAGGTGGCGGCGCCATGCGTGCGGGGCGATCCCGTCGGTCGCCTCGATGATCCGGCTGTGGGACCAGATGACGAAGGCGAGGTCCTCGGGTACCAGGTCGGATCGTAGGCGGCCCTGCTCTCGCGCCCGTTCGACGATGCGCACGCCGAGGTCATGGATCCGGGTCTGCTGGCCGGCCAGGCAGGCGTTCTCGGGCAGCCGGATCGAGGCGAAGTCGTTGAAGCCCCGGTCGCGGGCCTGGAGTTCGCACATGGTTTCCAGGAACAGACACAGCCCTTCCCACGCGTCGTCCATGCTCAGGGCCTGCTCGGCGGCGGCGACCCAGATTGCGAGCTTGCCGGCGAAGACCTCCTGCACCAGGGCCAGCCGGGCGGGGAAGTGGTTGTAGAGCGTGCCAATGGCCACCCCGGCACGCTTGGCGACCTGCTCCAGCGACGCCTGCATCCCGTGTTCGGCGAACACGGCCCGGGCGGCGGCCAGCAGCGAGTCGCGATTGCGCTGAGCGTCTCGGCGCAGCGGCCGGGCGGGAGCGGAGGCCGAAGTCGCGGCTGGTGCGAGTTCAGGGGGCATACCCACAGCCTACCAACTTGAGGGGTACCTCGACTTCCAGTGCTACGCTCGCCTCGCAAGATGAGGACACCCTCATATTGTGAGGCGATTCGGCTCGGACCGGGCTCGGGAGACTTGATGAAACTGACCATCTTCGGCGCCAGCGGCCGCACCGGCACGCACCTGGCCGAGCAGGCACTCGCCGCCGGGCACGACGTGGTGGCGTTGATGCGAAATCCGGCGAAGCTCACCCTGCGCCACGAACGGCTGCGGGTCGCGCAGGGCGATCTGACCGACGAGGCGGCCGTCGCCGAGGCCGTCCGCGGCGCCGACGCCGTCCTCGCCGCTCTGAGCCCCAAGATCTTCGGCGGTCCTAGGGATCTGCCCCTCGCGTCGGGAACGGGCGACATCCTGGCCGCGATGGGCGCACACGGCGTCCGCAGGCTCGTCTTCAGCTGGGGGCCGAGCATCTCGATTCCCCGCAACCCCCTGCTGCGCGCGTTGCGCAGCACGAGCTTCGCCCTGTTCGGGCTGCTGCCCGCCACCCGCTCCATGGTCAACGAGTCGGTCGAGGTGGGCGAGGCCATTCGCGGCTCGGATCGAGACTGGACCATCGTGGTCGTCACCGCGCCCAACGACAAGCCCGGATCGGGAAGGGTCAAGGTGCGCACCGGGACCGGAACCGGGGACCGGGTCGGCTCGCGCATCTCCCGGGCCGACCTCGCGCAGTTCATGCTCGCTCAGGCCGATGACCTGCGATACGCGCGGCAGGAGCTGCGGATCAGCAACTGACCGGCCCTGCACGCCGCCGCCGCGCAGCTGTACGCGGCGCCCCGCCTGTACCTCTTCCGCCCACCAACTCGAGCGGGACTCGGTTCCGACCGAATCCCGCTGTTCACCACGCTGTTCTCATCGAAGGAGAAGTCATGCCTACCATCGCCATCATGGGTGCCGGTCCCGGAATGGGGCTCGCCATCGCCCAGACCTTCGGCAAGGAAGGCCACCAGGTCGCGCTGCTGTCGCGTACCCCGGCCAAGCTGGACCCGGTCGTGGCCGAACTGACCGACCAGGGCATCGAAGCGGCGGCCTTCGCCGCCGACGTACTCGACCGGCCATCGATCGTCTCCGGCCTCGCGGCGGTCAAGCAGCGATTCGGGCAGATCGACGTCCTTGAGTACTCGCCGTCCAACCCGGCACTGCCGATGGCTTCCTCCACCGAGCTGACCCACGACAACGTGCAGAGCCAGCTCGACTTCTACGTGCACGGCGCCGTGGCGGCGGTTAACCAGGTGCTTCCGGAGATGCTCGCCCGAGGCTCGGGCACGATCCTGTTCACCACCGGCGCCTCGTCCGTGCGCCCGGAGCTCGGTCACGACATGTTCGGCAACGTCGCCCCGGCCGCGGCGTGGCTGCGAAACTGGGCCCACGGACTGCACGCCGCCGCCGCTCCCCGAGGAGTACAGGTCGGCCACATAGCGATCGGCGCGTGGATCGGCCGCCAGCCGGGCGCCACCGCACCGGAAGAGATCGCGCCGCTGTACTGGGAGCTGCACACCCAACACGACCAGGTCGAGAAGGTCTTCTTCCCCAGCGACCAACCCGCGTAAGTCCCGGCCAGCACGTGGACGCCGGCCGTCGAGCCGGCCGTCGAGATCCGAGATGGCGCCTGGGTCGCCGAACTCGACGGCGACCGCCTCAAGGGCTGGCCCACAGGCACGCGGCTGATCGTCCGTAAGGAACGCCCGCACCCCGGTGCCCAACTCCGCTTCACCGACGCCGACGGGAAGCGGCTGACCTGATTCGCCACCAACACCAAGAACACGCCTATCGCCGCTTTGGGAGCTGCGGCACCGCCAGCGCGCCCGCGCCGAGGACCGCATCCGTGCCGCACGCGCCACGGGTCTGCGCAACCTTTTCAACCGCATGATCGGCTGCCTCCACCACTGCCTCACCAAACGCATCCGCTACAACGAAGCGACCGCCTTCCCCGCCTCAGCGGACCATCAACGGCATCGGATGTCTGCCCCTGCACGACACCGCAGAGAACCAGGTCTGGCTGGAGATCGTCCAGATCGCGCTGGACCTGCTGGCCTGGATGCCGAACCAGCGCCGCCCGCCAGTGGGAGCCCCGCCGTCTGCGTCTGCGGCTGTTCTCCGCCGCCGCCCAGCTCGTCATGACCGACCGTCGCCGCATCCTCCGCCTGGCAAAGCACTGGCCCTTCACCAACGTGATCACCAGTGCCCTCGCCCGGCTCGATGCCCTCCCGAACCCTGACTGACCAGCAGCGTCCCGCCCCCACGAGCAGCACCATCCCGGAGCCGTGGAACCCGGCGCCCACTCGGCGCGACAGCCGGGCCATCGACCTGCCCGCAAAGAGAAATCTCCGCTCTGAACGACCAGAAAGGGGTCCGTCAGCAAGCTGACGGACCCTCATTCAAGATTAATGTTAATGATCTGAAACTCCTTAGCGGCGCTTGGAGAGCTTCACTTGGAGGTGCTCACAATTTGCCAACATGTCCATCAAGTGCATCTGGACGACCTTGTCCCAGGAAAATTTTTACAAACCTCCCTTTCCTGATATTTTGACCAGTCCATAGGTTGAGTAATGGCGACTTCTGGTGATGAAGCCGTCCCGAACCTCCTCCAAGGCTCCTGCTGCACGCTCGCACAGGGGAAGCGTCACCTTGGCGACTGATGAAGGCAGTCTCGCGCAGTCTCTCCAAGACTTTACGGACTTTGCTGGAATTCGTCGCTTTGTCGAACGCATTCCATCGTATTCCTTCCAGGCAATCGAGTGCATCGTATGCCGCGCGCAGAGCGACACTGTGACTGTTCGAGCGTATGGCCTCGGCTGTGTCACGGTAGAGGCGCCCCAGGCTCGCGGTGAAGGCGAGGTGGCGGGTCGGCACGTAGATGCCCTGTTCATCTTTGAAGCCGGCGGGCAGTGGCTATGCGGAGGAGTTCGGCCGAGCGCTGTACCCACCAGTCGAGTAGGTACGGCACTGAACAGTTCCCCGCGCTACTGAACTGACCACTGGACTGTTTCGTGCCCAACTGAACTCTTCAGTGCCGTTCAACACGCTTGGCGCCCCGGCGCTCCCGGCCCGGCAGGAACTCCTGTACCTTCGCCTTGAAGCCCTGGCGGACCATCCCGCCCCGGTCGGCGTCGCCCTTCAGGATGGACTCGGCCGTCGCCTCCATCTGCTCCCAGGTCGCGTGCGGGGGCACCGGCGGGACGGCAGGGTCGGTGCGGAACTCGATCACCGCCGGGCCGTCGGCCTCCAGGCCCGCGCGCCAGCCCGCCTCGACGTCCTCGGGCCGCTCCACCCGTACCCCGGTAAGACCCAGGGAACGGGCGAAGTCCGCGTACGGGATGTCCGGGAGCTCCTGGGACGGCAGGAAGGAGGGGGCGCCCTCCAGCGCGCGCATCTCCCAGGTCACCTGGTTGAGATCGTTGTTGTTCCACACGCCCACCACGAGACGCGGGTCCTCCCAGCGGTCCCGGTACTTCGCCGCGGTGATCATCTCCGCCAGCCCGTTCATCTGCATCGCCCCGTCCCCCGCCAGCGCGATCACCGGCCGGTCCGGACGGGCGAACTTCGCGCCGATCGCGTACGGCACCGCACACCCCATCGTCGCCAGGGTCCCGGAGAGGGAGCCGCGCATCCCGGATCGCATCGTCAGATGCCGGGCGTACCAGTTCGCCGTCGAGCCGGAGTCGGAGGTGACGATCGCGTTGTCCGGCAGGAGCGGATCCAGGACCCGCGCCACGTACTCCGGGTTGATCGGATCGGCCGACAGCGCGGCCCGCCGGTCCAGCACATCCCGCCACCGCGCCACGTTCGCGCACACCGTGTCGTACCACTCGCGCCCCCGGTCCGCCGTGTCCAGCAGCGGGATCAGCCGCTCGAGCGTCGCCCTGGCGTCGCCGACGAGGTTCACCTCGTACGGGTAGCGCATCCCCACCATGTGGGGGTCGATGTCGATCTGCACGGCGCGCGCCTTGCCGTACTCCGGCAGGAACTGGGAGTACGGGAAGGAGGAACCGATCGTCAGCAGGGTGTCGCAGTCGCGCATCAACTCGTACGAGGGGCGCGTGCCGAGCAGGCCGATCGAGCCGGTGACGTACGGGAGTTCGTCGCTCAGCGCGTCCTTGCCGAGGAGCGCCTTGGCGACGCCCGCGCCGAGGACCTCCGCGATCCGCTCGACCTCCGCCTGCGCGCCGGCCGCGCCCTGCCCGATGAGAATCGCGGGCTTGTCACCGGAGTTGAGGATCTCGGCGGCCCGTTCCAGGGACTCCTGGGAGGGGATCGCCGTCCACGCGCTGCGGTCGAGGCTGGAGGGCACCATCTTGAACTCGTGGGTGGGCGCGGAGTATTCGAGCTCCTGGACGTCGCCGGGGATGATGACCGCCGTGGGTGCGCGGCGCGCGTACGCGGTGCGGATCGCCCGGTCCAGGACGTTCGGCAACTGCTCGGGCACGGTGACCGTTTCCACGAAGTCCGAGGCCACGTCCTTGAACAGGGAGTGCAGATCGACCTCCTGCTGGTACGACCCGCCCATCGCCGTGCGGTGCGTCTGGCCGACGACCGCCAGCACCGGCACATGGTCCAGCTTGGCGTCGTACAGGCCATTCAGGAGGTGGATCGCGCCGGGCCCCGAGGTGGCCACGCACACTCCGAGACGGCCGCTGAACTTGGCGTAACCGACCGCTTCGAACGCGGACATCTCCTCGTGCCGTGACTGGATGAAGCGGGGCCGGTTCTCGGCCCGGCCCCAGGCGGCGAGCAGACCGTTGATGCCGTCGCCCGGATAGCCGAAGACCTCCTCGACCCCCCACTCGCGTAGCCGCTGCAGGACATGGTCGGCAACCTTCGTGCTCATGAGAACCCCTGATGGAGGAGGTTTACGGGTGTCACCCGCCGAGTCACCACAAGGCCCGGCGGAAAACCTGTTTGGCGCGCACAGGGCAGGGCAGGCGCACCACAGTGCTTCGGACAGGAGGCACGTCCGTGGGAGCGGTGGATCACCGACCCGGGTGTGTCTGTCCGGACTGGGCGCCCTCCCACGGGAACCCGTCCACCTCAAGCACTCCAAGGGAGTTGCGACGCACCATGCGAACTCACACGAGTCCGAAGCGACACCCCCACGACGACGCCCCCGACACCGCCGAAGCGTTCCGCAGGCTTGCCGCACTTCCGCCGGGCCAGCAGCGCGACACATTGCGGGCGAAGATCGTCGAAGCCTGGCTGCCCATGGCGGACCGGCTCGCGGGCCGCTTCCGGAGCCGGGGCGAGAGCATGGACGACCTGCGCCAGGTCGCCGCGCTCGGCCTCGTCAAGGCCGTCGACCGCTACGACCCCGAACTCGGCAACGCCTTCGAGAGTTACGCCGTCCCCACGGTCACCGGGGAGATCAAGCGCCACTTCCGTGACCACATGTGGACCCTGCACGTACCGCGCCGGGTCCAGGACCTGCGCAACCGTGTACGGTTCGCCGCCCAGGACCTGTCGCAGACCATCTCGGGCCGCAGGCCCACCGTCGCCGAGATCGCCGAGCACGCCAACATGACCGAGGAGGACGTCAAGGCCGGCCTGGAGGCGCTGGAGAGCTTCACCGCTCTCTCCCTCGACGCCGAACTGCCCGGCAGCGAGGACGGATACTCGCTCAGCGACGCCCTCGGCGCCGCCGACCCGGCCCTCGACACCGTCATCGACCGCGAGGCCGTCAAACCGCGACTGCGGGCCCTGCCCGAACGTGAACGCGCCATCCTCTACATGCGGTTCTTCGGCGACATGACCCAGAGCCGCATCGCCGAGCAGCTCGGCATCTCCCAGATGCACGTCTCCCGCCTGATCAGCCGCTCCTGCGACCGGCTGCGGGACCAGGTCATGAAAGACGCCGCGTAGGCAACTCGTCTACGGCCAGCGCGATGTGATGGGACATCATGTCCAGTGCCTGTGCCTCCGCCATCGAGAACGCCGGCCGGGCCCCACTGCGGAACAAGGTGAGCACACCGAGTACGACGCCGTCGCGGGCCAGCGGTACACACAGCAGGGACGTCACGTTCGCCTGGACCAGGACCGGGGCGCCGGTCGCGTCGCGCCCGAAGGCGTCCGGGTCCTGGTCCAGGCGAACGCGCGGCGCGGTGGAGCCACCCCGCGCCGCCTCGACGACCAGCGGGCAGTCGGTGGGATCCTGCGCCGCGACGGCGTCGGTGTCCGCCCCGGACGGCCCCAGCACGGTCGTACGGACCGGACGACCGCTGCCCGTGTCGGCGATCACCCAGTCCGCGAACCGGTCGTGCAGCACTCCGGCCGCCCGCTCCGCCACCGTGCGTCCGTCGCGGGACGGGGTGGTCAGCAGGGCCGATGTCATGGCGTCCAGGAGGTCCCGCAGGGCCGCGTGCCGGGTCGCCTCGGAGAGGTCGGGCAGGGCGGGCGCCGGGTTCCTGCGCTGCTCGGGCGGGTTCGGCGGCAGTCGCAGGTCGGTGGGCTGGAGCACCACCAGGACCGTGGGACGGGGTTCGCCGTTCGGCCTGAGCGCGGTGAGGGTGGTGTGCACGGGCAGGCTCGGTCGCTGCTGGAACCTGACGGTGAGGCTGCGGTCGCCGTCGCCCCGGGCGACCGCCGCGACCTGGGAACGGAGCGCGGCCCGGTCGGCGGGCCCGAGCAGGCCGGCCAGCGGGCGGCCCGTCGTGTAACCGGGGCGGGCGCCGGTGAACACGGTCGCCGCGGAGTTCAGCCGACGCACCACCGTGTCGCGATCCGTCAACGCCACGGGTATCGGCAGCTGTTGGAAGATCATCCGCAGCAACTGCTGCTCCTGGCGGTCCCGTTGGCCTACGGCTGCAACGGGGACGGTCGACGACAGCTGTTCGTACCAGGGCCACAACTGGTCGGCCACATGGTCGAGTTCGAAGATCGCCGCGTCGAGGACGGTCGGCAGATCACCGCTCGGTACGGATCTGGCTGCTTTCAACTCGGCCACCCGGCGCACGAAACCCTCAAGTTCTTCACCGAATTCCTCAGTCTGCGGCATGGGGTGAACCTAACTCGTTTTCCCGCCGGTCGAGCGGGCAGGCGCGGGAAGAAGGAGGTGGACGCGATTCCGGAGCGCACTCAACTCGGGCGCTGGGCAACGGACTCGACGGAACTGACCGCCCCCGGGCGCAGACTGTCGGAACTTGCCGAACAGGCCGTCCGCTGCACCGCCGACTGCTGCGGGGCCAGCAGCATGCTGGTCGAGACTGGCGCCTCGGCGGGTCCGGAAGCGGCGTCGGAAGCGGGGGCGGAACGATCGGCGGCCGTCACCCATCCCGACCTCGCCGGACTCGTCGCCGTCCAGCTCCGCTCCGGCGACGGACCCCTCCCGGCCGCCCTCGAACGCGGGGCGCCCGTCGCCTGCGCCGACCTGCTCAGCGAGCGCCGCTGGCCCCGCTACCGTGCCGTGGCGCTCGACTCGGGGCTGCGCTCCAGCGTCACGCTGCCCTTCCGGCGCCCCGGGCTCACCGTCACCCTCAGCCTCTACAGTTTCCGCCCCGGCAGCCTGTACGACGCCCAGCACGGTCCCGTACGGGCCCTCGGCGACCTCGCGGCCACCTCGCTGGTCCACGACCGCTCCTACCGGGCCGCGCTGACCGAGCTGGAGCAGCTCGGCACGGCCCTGCGCACCCGGCCCGTCGTCGACCAGGCGTGCGGCATCGTCATGCACGTCCTGGGCTGCGACGCGGACGACGCCTTCGGTGTACTGCGCCGTGTCTCGCAGGGCACGAACCGCAAACTCTCCGAGGTCGCCGCACATGTGGTCGCCCGGCGCGGGCGCGGTCTGGAGCGGGAGCTTCTCTCCCTGTCGCACTGAGTCTCTGTCGCACTGAGTCCCTGTCGCACTGAGTCCCTGTCGAACCGCGTCGCAGCGGCGCCCGGGCCAGGGACGGAGGACGGGCGCGCGGGACGGGCGGCCACGGTCGTCGTCACCCGCTCGGGTGTGCCCGTCCCGCGAATGGTGCCCGGCCGCGCGCGCCCCGCCGCCGGGCGGGCTGTCATGGGGTGCGGGGCACCACCCGGCGTGCTCCGCAGCCGCCGCTCGAAGGAGCCCAGCCATGCGCCGCACCGCCCGCCTCCTGTCCGCCGTCGCCCTGGCCGGTGCCGCCCTGGGCACCGCCGCCCCGGCCGCGTCCGCGGACGCCGCCGGGGAGGTCAGCCCGGGCACCGTCGGCCCCGGCGGCACCGTCACCGTCTCCGTGGCCTGCGAGGCGACCGGCCAGGCCCCGCCCGCGACCATCGACGCGCACTCTCAGGGCTTCGAACAGGGCACCGTCCAGCTCCAGCAGGTCCCCGGCAACGACGACCAGGTGACCGGCCCCGCCTACAGCGGCACCGCGAAGATCGCGCCCGCCGGAAGCATCGAGGGCGACCAGAACGCGGACTCCCCGGTCTCCGAATGGTCCGCCGACGGTACGTGTCCCGGGCAGGCCGGGGCCGAGGGCAAGGCGTGGAAGGCGGCGTTCACGGTGACCCGCGACGGCACCGGTCCCGGCACCGGCACCGGCGCCGCAACCGGTCCCGGCATTGGCGCCGGCACCGGCCCGGCCACCAGTACCGGTACCGGCAACTGCGCCGCCGACTCCCACGGCGGCGACTGGCAGGGCGGCGACTTCCAGGACCTGTCCTCCTGTCCCACACACACCCCCACACAGGAGCCCACGCCCGCCCCCGTGCCCACGCCCGCCCCGGTGCAGCGCGGGGTGCACGCCGGGCAGGGCGGGGCCTTCACCGACTCGGTGCCCGCTCTGGTCGCCGGGGGAGTGCTGATCGCGGGCGCGGCCGGGGCAGCCGTACACCGGGTGCGCCGCAGGGGGACGTCCGCGCGCCGCTGACCCTGCTGCTGCCCGTATACCGCGGAAAGTGATCCGAGCCGGCCCCCATGGGTCCCTGTGACCGTGGGTACTCGACACCACAGGCACCACGGCCAGCAAAGCCGGCACAGCCACCAACAGGCACCGCACCAGCAACCGCGCGGAGGTACGCATGCGGCGGACGGATCCCCAGGGGCACGGCCCCGTCCGCTACGGCCCGCCGTTCCCCGTCGACGCGCTCCCCGTCCTGCCCGAACTCGCCGCCGTGCTCGCCGCCGCGGCCGGCCGCCCCGACGCCCAGCCGATCGGCGGCGGCCCCGCCCTCCGCGACGCGGCCCGCGGCTACTGGGCCCGGCGCGGGCTGTCCGCCGAGCCCGACCAGGTGGTCGCCGCGCCCGGCGCCCCGGCCCTGCTGCACGCGCTGACCGCCGCGATCGGCGGCGACGTCCTGGTGCCCCGGCCCTGCGCGGCCTGGTGGGCGCCCCAGGTACGGGCGCTGGGCGGGTCCGTGTTCCACGTGGGCACGCCGGCCGAGTGCGGGGGCGTGCCGGACCCGTACGCCCTGCTGGAGACCGTACGGAGGGTGCGCGCCGAGGGCGGTGATCCCCGGCTGCTCGTGCTGTCCGTGGCGGACGACCCCACGGCCACCGTCGCGCCGCCCGAACTCCTGCACGAGACCGTGGAGGCCGCCGCCGGGGAGGGACTCCACCTGGTCAGCGACGAGACCTGGCGCGACACCCTGCACCGGCCGCAGGACACCGTGCTGCTCAGCCCGGCCGAGATGCTGCCCGACCGGGTCACCGTCGTCACCGACCTGGGCGGCGCGCTGCTGCCGCCGGGCTGGCCCGCCGCCTTCGCCCGCTTCCCCGCGAACGCCACTGGCGACGCCCTACGCGCGCGCGTGCTCGACGTACTCACCGCGCTCGGCGCCCGGATCGCCGAACCGGTCGCCGCCGCGGCCGGCTACGCGCTCGGCGAGAGCGAGCCCGTCACCGAACGGCTCACCGCCTCCGTACGCCTGCACGCGCGCGTGGCGACCGCCGCGCACCACGCGGTCGTCGCCGCGGGCTGTCTGGCCCTGCCGCCGAGATCCGGACGTCATCTGTACGTCGATCTCGGCCCCCTGCGGACCGCGCTCGGCGCCCACGGTGTCGGTGACGCCCAGGAACTGGAGGACTACCTCACCGCCCGGCTCGGGATGCCCGCGCCGGGCGGCCACCGGTTCGGAGACGACCTCGCGGCGCTGCGCGTCCGGCTGGCCACGGGGGCGCTGCTCGGCGACACGCCCGAGGAACGCGCGCAGTCGCTCATTTCACCCGAACCGCTGGAACTGCCACACGTGCGACGTGCGTTGACCCTGATGGGATCGATCTTCGACGGTCTCTGTGACGACGCTCAGCGACGGGAGCCTCCTCGATGACGCAACAGTCCGAGTCGACCACGACGAGCACCAGCCTCAGCGACAGGGCCGGCGACAGGGCCGGCGACAGGTTCAGCATGACGACCGAGGTGTTGCGGCCGCCGCACGGGCACCGGGTGTGGCCCCGGTCCTTCGCCGACCGGCTGACCGCCCCGCTGCCCGGCCTCAGCGGCATGGCCCGATTCGCCCGGGAGGGCGCGGTACGACCGGCCCCGGAAGGCCTCGCGGACATCCCGCGGCTGCCCTTCGCTCCAAGCCCGCTTCCCCGCGTGGACACCCGCACGGTCGCCGTCTCCTGGGCGGGGCACGCCAGTTGGGTGGTCAGGATCGGCGGCCTCACCGTCCTCACCGACCCGGTCTGGTCCCGCCGCATCCTCGGTACGCCGGCCCGGATCACCCCCGTGGGCGTCGCCTGGAGCGCGCTGCCGCGCGTCGACGCCGTCGTCATCAGCCACAACCACTACGACCACCTGGACGCCCCGACGCTGCGCCGACTCCCGCGCGACACCCCGGTGTTCGTGCCGGCGGGGCTCGGCCGCTGGTTCAGGCGCCGCCGGTTCACCCAGGTCACCGAGCTCGACTGGTGGGAGACGGCCGAACTGGGCGGCGTCCGCTTCGACTTCGTACCGGCCCACCACTGGTCCAAGCGTGGCCTCACCGACACCTGCCGCACCCTGTGGGGCGGCTGGGTGCTCACCGACCTGGACGGGCAGCGCGTCTACTTCGCGGGCGACACCGGATACGGCCACTGGTTCACGCGCATCGGGCAGCGCTACCCGGGCATCGACCTCGCGCTGCTGCCGATCGGCGCCTACAACCCGCGCTGGTGGCTCAGCGACGTCCACTGCGACCCGGAGGAGGCGGTCCAGGCCGCCATGGACCTCGGTGCGCGCAGGATGGCGCCCATGCACTGGGCGACCTTCGTCCTGTCCGCCGAGCCGGTCCTCGAACCGCTGACCCGGGTCCGGGCCGCCTGGGAGAAGGCCGGCCTGCCCCGTCAGGACCTGTGGGACCTGCCGGTCGGCGGCTCCCGGGTACTGGCCTGACACACCGGACGGAGCGGCCTGAACGCCCTGCGGGGTCCCTGCCCGACGCGGGCGTTCAGCCCGCTCCGCCGAGCCCCCGTATTCGTCGCCACGCACTCGGCGCCACGCTGATCGTCAGGGTCAGCGCGACCGCCGCCACCACGCCCTGCCAGGGCTCGTTGAAGAGCGAACCGCCCAGGACGCCGATCAACTGGTACGTCGCGGCCCAGGCGAGGCAGGCCGGGACGTCGCCGCGGGCGAAGCGGCGTATCGGCCACTTCGCCATCAGACAGGCCAGCATCACCGGGATACGGCCGGCCGGCACCAACCGCGACAGCACCAGCACCGCCACTCCGTGCTCGCTCAGCTTCCCCTGGGCCTGCGCGAGACGGTCCTCGGGCGCCCGGTTCCGTATCGCGGCCAGCCAGCGCGAGCCGTTCTTCGAGCCCATCCCGCGCCCGCCCAGCCAGTACAGCGCCACATCCCCGAGGAACGCGGCCAGCGAGGCCACCGCGAACACCAGGACCATGGCGAGCGGCGTGGTCTGGTGAAAGGCCACCACCGCCGCCGAACTCACCAGCGCCCCCGTCGGCACCACCGGCACCAGCGCCCCGATCATCACCAGCAGGAACAGCGTCGGATAGCCGATCGCCTGCCCCGCCGACCCCTGCCCCGAGGACACCGCGGCGGCCAGAGAAACGATCACCGCGCGACCTTCAGACGCACGCTCTCCCCATGTCCCAGCCGGTACACGTCGACCTCTGGCGCGCGCTCCGCCGCGAGCCGCACGAACTCCTCACCCGGCGCGTGGAACTCATGGGGGCGCACGGCGTCCATCCCGATCGGCCAGTACGTGCCGTAGTGCACCGGCACCGCGCTGCCGGGTGCCAGCAGGGCCAGCGCCTCGGCGGCCCGCTCCGCGTTCAGATGCCCCGCGCCGAGATACGGGCCCCAGCCGCCCACCGGCAGCAGCGCCGCGTCGACCGGCCCGACCTCCCGCGCCATCGACGCGAACAGGCCCGTGTCCCCGGCGAAATACGTCCGCGCCTCGCCCTCGATCACATAGCCGAGCGCGGGAGCCCGCTGCGGTCCGACATTCAGCCGCCGCCCGTCGTGCAGGGCGGACACGGCCCGTACGACCAGGTCACCGACGTCCGTGCGGTCCCCGGCGACCATCTCCGTGATCCGCAGATGCGCCAGCCGGCGCGCCAGACCCGGCACCGCCTTCGGTGCGCCCCGGGGCACGAGCAGGCGCACGCCCGGCGCGAGGCGCGCGAGGGAGGGCACATGGAGGTGATCGGAGTGCAGATGGGAGACGAGCGCCACGTCCGCGCTCCATGCGCCGGGCGGGGGCAACTCGCCCCGGCGACGGCGCAGATGGGCGAGCCGGCGCACGAACAGGGGATCGGTGAGCACGCGTACGCCCGAGTCCTCGACCGTACAGGTGGCGTGCCCCCACCACGTGATCTCCACCGGCACCCCTTTGCCTCCCTCGTGCGACTCCCCGAAGACTACGGGCAGTAGTAGGGTCGGCGGGAAACCCGGGGCGAGTGGGGAAACCCCGAGGTGAGCGGGGAAGCCCGGAGCTTAGGGGGACGCCATGGGACACGCGTACGCCGCCGTCGGCCTGCCCGGTCCGCTGCCGCGGGTCACCGCGATCGCCAGCCTGACACCGCTCGAGGAGCTCGACGAGGAGCCGTTCCTCGTCGACTCCCGCAGCCAGCACGCGATGTGCGCCCGCTGGGCCGCCGAGCGCGGCTATGTCGTCACCCGGGAGCTGCTCGTCCGGAGTCTGCGCCCCGACCACTGTGCCCTCTGGGACGGCGTCGAGCCGGGCCTGGACCTTTTCGTGGCGCCCAGTCGGCGGGTCCTGGAGCAGGCGCTGACCTCGGTCGACGAGTTCACCGCCGAGTGCGCGCGGCGCGGGGTGCGGGTGGAGACGGTGGGCCGCGCGGAGCCGGCGTACGACGCCCAGATGAAGGCCCGTGTCCACCGCCGCCTGTCCATGCCGACCGCCGGGTACGACGGCCGCTGAACAGGGCACGCCGGAGTCCGTCCCTCCGTTGTGACTGTGACAGGGTGGGCGCAGGCCAGACGTGGGGACGGGCCGGGACGCGAGGTGTGCGGGACGTGGGTGCGGGGCCCTGGCGGCGGATCGCCGGCCAGATCGGGCGGAGCGTCGCGGTGTGGGCCGTGTCGACGCTCACCATGCTGGTGCTCGCCGGCCTCCTGCCCGACTTCCAGATCCGCTCCGGTGACGGCGACAGCGCCACCCGCATCGCCGTCACCGCGGCCTTCGGCGCCGGCGCGTTCGGCCTGCTGTCGGCCCTGGTCTGGCCGGTGCTGGTCCGGCTGCTGCTGCTCGTGCCCGCCCTCGTCCTCGGCCTGCTGGTCTTCTTCCTCAACGGCGCCCTGCTGCTCGTCGCCCTGCGGCTGACCCCGGCCGACCGCCCCGAGGCGGCCCCGGAGACGGCGGTGGTGGTCGCCGCGGTGATGTCTGCTGTGGCCTCCGCGACGGGCGCGGCCCTGGCCGTACGGGACGACGACGCCTACCGGAGGCGCCTCTACCGGCTCGCCGACCGACGCGGTACCGCACGGCCGTTCGAGGGTCCGACGATGCCCGGCGTGGTGTTCCTGCAACTCGACGGCGTCGGTCACGACGTCCTGGTGCGGGCCGTGGAGAAGGGGCTGATGCCGACCGTCGCGGGCTGGCTCGGCGCAGGCCACCGGCTCACCCCCTGGCGCACCGACTGGTCCAGTCAGACCGGCGCCAGCCAGCTCGGCATCCTGCACGGCACCAACCACGACATCCCGGCCTTCCGCTGGTACGAGAAGACCACCGGCGAGGTCGTGGTCTGCAACCGGCCCACCAGCGCCGCCGAACTCCAGCGCCGGGCCGTCGAACACACCGGCGACGGCGGTCTGCTCACCGTCGACGGGGCCAGCCGGGGCAACCTCTTCAGCGGCGGTGCCGACGAGCAGGCCCTCGTGCTGTCCATCGCGGGCCGCCGGCGCGGCCGGGAGAACCGTTCCCGCGCGGGCTACTTCGCCTACTTCTCCGACCCCGCCAACGCCGTCCGCACCGCCTTGTCCTTCGTCGCCGAAGTGGGCCGCGAGATCGGCCAGTCGACGGTGGCCAGGGTGCGCAAACGGCGTCCGCGCGTGGCACGCGGTGGTCTCTACCCCTTCATCCGCGCCTTCGCGACCGTCGTGGAGCGGGACGTGGTCGTCGCCGCCGTGATGGGCGACATGCTCGCCGGACGCACCGCCGTCTACGCCGACCTGGTCGCCTACGACGAGGTCGCCCACCACTCCGGGCCGCACAGCAGGGACGCGGAGAAGGTCCTCCAACGCCTCGACCGTTGCGCCGCGTTGATCGCACAGGTCGCCGAGCACGCGCCACGCCCCTACCGGATCGTCCTCCTCTCCGACCACGGGCAGAGCCCCGGCGAGACCTTCCGGGGGCGGTACGGGCTCAGCCTCGGGGATCTGGTCCGGGCCGGCTGCGGTCTGCCCGTGCCGCGCAGGGCGGGGCGCACCCACAGCGGGGCCGAGGCGCGGGCCGCCGTGCGCGCGGCGCTGCGCCGGCCCGTCGAGGAGGACGGCGGGCGGCACGTACCCCCGGGCCGCCACTCCGAACCGCTGGTGCTCGCCTCGGGCAACCTCGGGCTCATCTCCTTCCCGGACGTGCACCACCGGATGACCAAGGAGGAGATCGACGCCCGCCATCCCGCGCTGCTGACCACCCTCGCCAACCATCCCGGCGTCGGCTTCGTCCTCGTCGGCAGCGAGGAGCACGGCGGGCTGGTGCTGGGCGCGCACGGCGCCGAGATCCCGGTGGACGCGCTGGACGAACAAGGCGACGAACCCCCCGGTCCGCTGGCCGACTTCGGGCCCGGCGCGGCGAGCGCGGTGCGCCGTACGCACTCCTTTCCGCACACCGCCGACATCATGGTCAACTCCTGGTACGACCCCGCAGAGGGCGAGGTGCTCGCCTTCGAGGAACAGATCGGCTCGCACGGCGGACTCGGCGGTGCCCAGGGCAGACCGTTCCTGCTGGCGCCCCGCGCGCTGTCACCGGCGGTCGCGGAGGGGGAGGAGCTCGTCGGCGCCGAGCACATCCACCGCGTACTGCGACGCTGGCTGCGTGAGTGCAACGGCCCGCAGGTGCCCATCGAGATCCCAAGGGACCCCACGGACCAGCAGGTCGCCTAGGCCCTGCCGTTCGCGGGGCCGCCGGAAAACCGGCTGCGCTCGTCCGTCCGCGTACCCACACTGTTCGTACCGGACCTCGCGCCTACGCGCGCTCCGTCGTCCACGAACCCCTGGAGTACCTGCGTGCAGGCTGCCGTCACTGTCACCCCCGCCCGGATTCCGGAGCTGCTGCTCGGTCTCGCGACCGTGCGGCCCGTGTTCCTCTGGGGCGCTCCGGGTATCGGAAAGTCCTCCCTGGTAAGGGAGTTCGCCGAGTCCCTGGGACTGGACTGCGTGAGCCTGCTCGGTACCCAGCTGGCGCCGGAGGACCTGATCGGCGTACCGCAGATCCGGGACGGGCGGTCCGTGTTCTGCCCGCCGGAGGCCATCGCCCGGGACGAGCCGTACTGCCTGTTCCTGGACGAGCTGAACGCGGCCACACCGGACGTCCAGAAGGCGTTCTACTCGCTGATCCTCGAACGCCGCATCGGCAGCTACGAGCTGCCGAAGGGCTCGATCGTGATCGGCGCCGGCAACCGCGCCACCGACAACGCTCTCGCCCGGCCCATCGCCTCCGCCCTGATCAACCGCCTCGCCCACGTCCACCTGGAGGCCTCGCCGAAGGACTGGCTGGTCTGGGCCGCGAACAACGACATCCACCCATGGGTCGTGGACCACGTCACCGACCGGCCCGACCACCTCTGGTCCAAGCCGCCGAAGACCGAGGAGCCCTTCTCCACGCCCCGCTCCTGGCACATGCTCTCCGACGCCCTGCACTCCTTCGGGCCCGCGCTCGACGAGGAGACCCTCAAGGTGATCGCGCACGGCACGCTGACGCCGACGCACGCCACCGCGTTCTGCGGCTACGTCAAGATCGTGCGCAGCCGCTTCGGCATCGACGCGATCATCAAGGGCGACGCGAGTTGGCCCCACCGCGTGGAGGACCGCGACCTGCTCTACTACCTCGCCGAGTCGTTCCGGGGCCGACTGGTCAAGGAACTCCCCGTCAGCAAGGGGCACATGTCGCCGAACGGGCGGGAGGCCGCGTACCGCGCCAAGTCGCTGCTCGTGCAGCTCGCCGAGATCTCGGTGGAGGTCGCGCAGAGCGTCATCGCCGCCGACGCCGACGGCAACCCCCTGCTGCCCGCCTGGTTCCTGGTCGAAGCGGCGCGGGACATGCCCCGGCTGGTGGAGGCTCGGCGGTGAGCCGGGCGCGGGGGCCGGAGAAGCGCAAGAAGGACCTCGCCAGGGAGGCGTTCGAGGCCGGGCTGGCCCTGGTGCGCGCCAACCCGGCACTCGGTTCGATGGAGTTCCGCACCTGCCGCAGCGAGAAATGCGTCCGGTCACCCGTCGACGGTCTGGTGCGCACGGACTCCGACGGGATCCTGCATGTCCACCCCACCCGGCGGGCCGAACCCGCGGAATGGGCGTGGGCGGTCGCGCACGGCCTCATCCATCTCGGCTTCGGGCATGTCCCGGCGGCGAAGGGCAAGCGTGTCCAGCCCGACCGCTACGACGTCACCGCCCGCTGCGTCGTCGTCAACCGTTTCCTGCTCGGCTTCTCCATCGGCTCCGCCCCCGAACTCCTGCCGGACGCCTACCCCGACGGCGACGAGGAGCAGCTCGCCGCCCGCTGGCGACGCGCGGGCTCCGTCCCGGCAGCGTTCGAGCGCTGCGGTACGGCGGGCAGCGAACCCGACCAGTGGCTCGAACCGTACGACAAGTGGGCCCCGTCGGTCCCCGACTGGCAGCTCGCCTTCGCCCACGCCCTGACCCGCACGATGGCGACGGCCATGGACGTGGCCGGCGGCCGACGCGAGTCGATGTCCGACGACCCGGCTCAACGACGGCCCTGGCAGGCGGCGTTGAGCTGGTTCGTCACCTCCTATCCGCTGCTCGGTGGGATCGCGTCCGGCATCAAGCTCGTCGCCGACCTCGAACTGGCCCAGGCTCATGGGATCTCCGTCGCCGCGGTGAACCCGGAGGCGGGCGAGATCTACATCAACCCGCTGCGTCAACTCACGGCCGAGGAATGGCGGTTCGTCCTCGCCCACGAGATGCTGCACGCCGCCCTGCGCCACGGCGACCGCTGCGGCACCCGGGACCCGTATCTCTTCAACGTCGCCTGCGACTACGTCATCAACGGCTGGCTGACCGAGATGGACGTCGGCGACGCGCCCGAAGGGCTGCTGCACGACCCCGAGTTGAAGGGCCTCTCGGCGGAGGAGGTGTACGACCGGATCGCGAAGGACCTGCGCCGGATGCGCCGGCTGTCCACGCTGCGCGGGAAGGGCGCCTGTGACGTCCTGGGCGCTCCGCTCGGCTCGCCGCGCGACTACGTCGACCTCGACGAGTTCTACCGGCGCGGCCTCGGCCAGGGACTGAACCTGCACCAGCAGCACGAACGCGGGTACCTGCCGGGCGGGTTGGTGGAGGAGATCCGCGCGCTGAACCATCCACCGCTGCCCTGGGACGCCCAACTCGCCCGCTGGTTCGACGAGTTCGTGCCGCGCCCGGAGCCCGTACGGTCGTATGCTCGCCCCTCGCGCCGCCAGTCGTCCACCCCCGACATCCCGCGCGCGGGGCGGCACTTCCCGCCCGAGGAGATCGCCCGCTGCACCTTCGGGGTCGTACTCGACACCTCCGGATCCATGGACCGGACACTGCTCGGGAAGGCGCTGGGCGCGATCGCCTCCTACGCCGGCGCACGCGACGTACCGGCGGCGCGCGTCGTGTTCTGCGATTCCGCCGCGCACGACGCGGGCTATCTGCCCGTCGCCGAGATCGCCGGACGGGTCCGGGTGCGCGGGCGCGGCGGAACCGTGCTGCAGCCGGGCGTCGACCTGTTGCACCGGGCCGACGACTTTCCGCCGGGGGCGCCCATGCTGGTGATCACGGACGGCTGGTGCGACGTCCTGCGGGTGCGGCGCGAGCACGCCTATCTGATTCCGCACGGCGCTCGGCTGCCGTTCACCGCACGTGGGCCGGTCTTTCGCGTGCAGTGAGCCGGAAGTGGGCCGGAGTGTGATCGGATGGGGGATACGGACCCCGGCATCGGGACCACACGCGAAAGGAAGAACCGTGGCTACCACGCGCTCTGCACACACCGTCTGGGAAGGCAACCTGCTGGAGGGCAGCGGCGTTGTCACCTTCGACTCCTCCGGCGCCATCGCCGAGCAGCCCGTGACGTGGGCCTCCCGCGCCCAGGACGCGAACGGCAAGACGAGCCCGGAGGAGCTGATCGCCGCCGCCCACTCCAGTTGCTTCTCCATGGCGTTCTCGCACGCCCTGGCCGGCGCCGGCACCCCGGCCACCAAGCTCCTGACCTCGGCCGACGTCGTCTTCCAGCCGGGTGAGGGCATCACCGGCATCCACCTCACCGTGGAGGGCACCGTGCCCGGCATCGACGAGGACGCCTTCGTCGCCGCCGCCGAGAACGCCAAGGAGAACTGCCCGGTCAGCAAGGCCCTGACCGGCACGACGATCACCCTGTCGGCGAAGCTCGCCTGACGCCGCTCACACCCCTGCCGCGCCCCTCGATCCGAGGGGCGCGGCAGGGGCGTTTCCGGGGTACCTCAGGGGGCTCTTTTCAGGGCTTGCGGGCCACTCCCGCGTACACCGGCACGATGCCCTCCGCCTGGGCTGCCACGTCCTCCGGCTCCGGGCGCCAGCCGTAGACGGGGATGATGCCGGGGCCCAGCAGTTCGAGACCGTCGAAGAAGCGGTGGAACTCGGCGAGCGGGCGCGGGAAGAAGGGGGTGCCGCTGCGCCGGAAGTGCTCGGCCGCCTTCGCGATGGCCTCGGGACTGAGGTCCGGGGTGACCTGCGAGAGGACCAGGTAGCTGCCCGGGGCGAGCGCGTCGACGTACGTCTTCAGCAGGCCGTGCACATCGTCGCCGTCGGTCTCGTCGCCCAGGTAGTGGGTCAGCGCGACCAGCGACAGCGCGACAGGCCGGGTGAAGTCCAGGGACTCCGCGGCCAGGCGCAGGATCGTCTCCGGGTCGCGGGCGTCGGCGTGCACGTACTCGGTCGTGCCCTCGGGCGTGCCGCGCAGCAGGGCCTGGGCGTGCCGCAGGACGATCGGGTCGTTGTCCGCGTACACCACCTTGGCGTCGGGGGCGACGCTCTGGGCGATCTGGTGCAGGTTCGGCTCGGTGGGGATGCCCGTACCGATGTCCAGGAACTGGCGGATGCCGGCCTCGGCGGCGGTCCGTGTCGCCCGCTGCATGAACCGGCGGTTGGCGCGCGCGCCGCGCAGCACCGTGCCGTCCACGGCGAGGATCCGGCGGGCCAGCTCCTCGTCCACCGGGTAGTTGTCCTTGCCGCCGAGCCACCAGTCGTAGACCCGGGCCGGGTGGGGTCTGCTGGTGTCCACGCGGGTGGGCGCGCCCTCGGGTGCGGTCATACGGTGTGTGCTCCTCAAGTCCCGTGCGTTTCAAGTGCCGTGCGCTTCAAGTCCGTGCGTTCGGCGCGGTGGATCGGCGGATCAGTAGCCGTCGCGGTACTCGGCGATGATCTCCTTGGTGCGCTGGGCCGACGCGGCACCCGCCGTCATGTGGTCCAGCACCTCCAGATGCGAGGCGACCTCCCGGCGGGAGTCCAGATAGAGCGCACCCGTCAGGTACTCGGTGTAGACCATGTCGGGCAGTTCCGGCTCGGCGAAGCGGAACAACTCGAAGGGCGCCGATGTACCCGGATGCGGGCCGTCCCTGAACTCGGCGACCTGGATGGTGACATGGCCGCTCTCCGACGCGTCGAGGAGCCGGTCCAGCTGGTCGCGCATGACCTTGCCGTCGATGCTCACGGGCCGCCGCAGCACCGTCTCGTCGACGATGACCCAGAGGTGGGGCGGGTGTTCGCGGGTGAGGAGCTTCTGCCGGGCCATGCGCAGCGACACGTGCCGCTCGACCGCCTCGGGACCCGTGTGCCCGATCGTCCCCGCCTCCATGACGGCACGCGCGTACTCGGGGGTCTGCAACAGGCCAGGCACGAAGTGCGGTTCGTAGGACCGGATCAGCCGGGCGGAGCCCTCCAGGCTCACATGCAGGCTGAACCAGTCGGGCAGGACGTCGGAGAAGCGCTGCCACCAGCCGGGCTCGTTCGCCTCCTCGGCCAGCTCCACGAACATGGCCACTTCGTCCTCGGGCACGCCGTACGCCGTCAACAGCACGTGCACATACGGGATCTTGAGGGAGACCTCGGCCATTTCCATCCGCCGTACGGTCGCCGAAGCCACCCGCAGAACCCGCGCGGCCTCTTCCCGCTTCAGCCCCGCCGCCTCGCGCAGTTCCTGGAGCCGCCTCCCGAGCACCACTTGGCCCACGGTGGGCGCAGCCCGCCGCTCACTCACGCCACGCCTCCCCTACGCGCCAGTATCGCGAGCAGTGTGTCATGTTCCGCTGTCGTCTTGACAGGTTCGAGCCACGGTGGATTACCCGGGAGGTAATCGACCCCGGAGAGGCCGCGAGCAAGAGTGGTGTCAACGGGTTCCGGGGCGGCGCACTCCGGTCCGGAACCCGGGTTCAGGTCGCAGGTCCCGCTGAGACTGAGACTGAGACTGAGATGGAGACGGCGAGTGCGAGTGCGACTACGCATACGACCTCGACCTGGACCTCGACGACTACCACTACAACCACCACCACCACCACGACCTCGACGGAGGGGATTCGCCATGTCCGGAACCCAGTTCGCCACGTTCGCCTCCCGGACCACCGAACCGCCGGTGATGCTGCGCCGCTTCCTGGCGCTGGACGCGCTGGTCACCGGGGTGAACGCGGTCGCGTACCTGGTGGCGGCCGGACCGCTCGCCCGCCTCTTCGGCGTCGGCTCGGCGTTGCTGCTCGAAATCGGCCTCTTCCTCGCCGTGTTCGCCGGCGCCGTCGGCTGGCTGGCCTCGCGTGCACGACCGGCCGTACTGGCGGTGCGAGCCGTGATCGAGATCAACGTCGTCTGGGCAGTCCTCAGCTGCGTCGCGGTGGTGCTGTGGATCACCCCGAGCACGGCCGGAGCGGTCTGGGCGTTGTTGCAGGCCGCGGTCGTGGCCGGATTCGCCGCGCTGCAGTATGTGTCACTGCGGGCCCATCGCTGACGAGCCGTCAACTCGCCTCAGCTCACCACCGACCGATCAGCAACTCATCGTCGAGTGAAGGTACTTGACCGTCGCCGGGTCGGCCGGGAGGAGCGTCTCGATGGCCAGCTCGGCGACCGTGATGTCCATCGGGGTGTTGAAGGTGGAGATCGACGAGACGAAGGAGAGCAGTTGCCCGTCGTGCTCGATCCGCATCGGCAGCGCGAACGTGGACGCGGAGTCGGGCGCCGGGTCCGCCTGGCCGCCCTTCGCCTCCGGAACCGGGTACGCGGCGACCTCCTCGTACAGCGCGCGCAGCGGGGCCGAGCGGTGCAGGGCGATCTGGCGTTCCATCTGGGCGAGCAGGTGCCCGCGCCACTCGGGGAGGTTCCGGATGCGTGGGGCGAGGCCCTCCGGGTGCAGGGTCAGGCGCATCGCGTTCAGCGGGGGCGCCAGCACGGACTCGGGGAGACCCTCGACGAGCATGAGGATGCCGCGGTTGGCGGCCAGGACGTCGTACGTGGCGTCGACGACGAACGCCGGGTAGGGCTCGTACCCCTGGATCAGCCGCTCGACGCCTTCACGCAGGGACTCCAGTGCCGGGTCGTCGAGCGGCGTCTCGCGGTAGCGGGGCGCGTAACCGGCGGACAGCAGAAGGGCGTTGCGCTCCCGGACCGGGATGTCGAGATGCTCCGCCAGCCGCAGGAGCAGTTCCTCGCTGGGGCGGGAGCGGCCCGTCTCGACGAAGCTGATGTGGCGGGCGGACGAGTCGGCCCGCAGCGCCAGTTCGAGCTGGGTGACCCGCCGCCGCTCCCGCCAGGCCCGCAGCAGCGGGCCGATTCCGTCGTGCGTCCTGTCCGAGGAGGCGGTGGGGCGGGCGGCGCGGCCGATGGGGAGCGTGGTCATACGACGACGGTAGCCGAGGAGCGGGGCGCGACGGGTGCGGACGCGTGCGCCGGCCGGGCTTCGAAATGGTCATCGGGAACCCCCATGACCTGGGCCGGAACGCTCCGCCTGTGGCACGCTGGAAGGGCACCCCACCACAGGGAAGGAGCGTGGTCATGCCCGTCGAACCGCTGTCGCAGAAGGAGATCGAGGACCGACTGGACGAGCTGCCGGGCTGGACGCTCGACGGAGACCGGATCGCCCGCTCCTACCGTCTCGGCTCGCACTTCGCCGCGACGGCGCTGGTCATTCACATCGCCCAGGTCCAGGAGGAACTGGACCACCACTCGGACCTCAGCCTCGGCTACAACACCGTGTCACTCACCGTGAACACCCACAGCGTGGGAGGTGCGGTCACGGACCTCGATTTCGAGCTCGCCCGAAGAGTCGAGGACCTCGCACCGGGCCATGGGGCGAGCTGACCGGCCGCGGGATCGCGATCGTGCTGGACTACAGCCAGGAGGCGGAGCTGTACGACGCCTTGCGCGGCGGCGAGCCGAGGGCGGCGGCCGCCGCGGAGGCCGTACTGAGCCTCGTACCCGAACAGACGCGCAGCCTGCTCGACGTGGGGTGCGGGACGGGCATCGTGACCCGGCGGCTGGCGGAGGGGCGGGCCGGGATGCGGGTGGCGGGCGTCGACCTGAACGCCGCGATGGCCAGCAGGGCCGCCGCCCGGCTCCCCGGGGCCGTCGTGCTCGCCGACTGTCGTCAACTTCCTATTCCGGATGGTCAGTTGGACGCGGTGACCAGTGTGTGGCTGCTGCATCTCGCCGGGCCGGACGAGAACGTCCGGGCCGTCATCGCGGAGTGCGCGCGGGTGCTGCGGCCGGGCGGGGTGTACGTCACGACCGTCGACAAGGGCGCCTCGCACAACGTGGGCAGTGACATCGACGCCGTGCTCGCCTCGCGGCCCTGGCGTGCGCCGCCGGACGCGGCCGCTGTCGTCGAGGCGCACGCCGTCGGCCACGGGCTGGTGCCGGTCGGTGAGGCGCGATTCCGGGGGCACGGGCAGGGGCGCAGTCCCCGGCGGACCGTCGCTGACCTGCGGCGCGGCTGGTTCATGACGTTACCGCCGGGCGACCCCCTGGCCGACGGCTTCGCCGCCCGTCTGGGGGCGCTGCCCGACCAGGACCGGCCCCGCCCGGACCCGGTGTTCACGCTGCGGGCGTTCCGGAAGGCGTAGGGGGCCCTTGTGGACCGGCGCCGGTGCGAGCCCAGGTGCCGGTGGGCGTGTGCTCCGCCGAGCGCACGCCCACCGGGGTGCGTCAGGCGACCGTGCAGGACTGGTCGCCCAGCTTGAAAGCGGACGGTTTTCCGTTGGTGCCCGGCGAGTTGCCGGTGAATCCGAACGTCACGGACGAGCCCGCCGCCACGTTCGCGTTCCAGGTCACGTTCTTCGCCGTCACCGTCGCGCCCGACTGGGCGTACTCGGCGTTCCAGAGCTGGGAGACGGTCTGGCCGTTCGGGAAGGACCAGCCAAGTGACCAGCTGTTCCAGGCGCTTGTGCCCGTGTTGCTGAGCTTCACCTCCGCCTGGAAGCCGCCCGACCATTCGCCGGTGACCTTGTACGTCACCGCACAGGCCCCCGTGGGCGTCGGCGTCGGGTCCGTACCGCCGCCCCCGCCGCCACCGCTCGCGTCCGACGACTCGCCGTAGACGACACCGCGGCCGTTCGTCGACACATACACGCGCCCGAACACCCTCGGGTCACCGGTGATCGCCCCGCCCGTCCAACCCCACTGGTGGGCATCGTCGTTGATACGCGTCCAGCTCGCGCCCTTGTCCGTCGACCGGAAGATGCCGCGTACGCCGCCGATCTTCGCGCTCGTGTACAGCGTCTGGTACGCCGCTCCCGTCGCCGCCTTGCCGAAGCCGATCGTGTCGGCCTGGTCGACGCCCGACAGCTTGGTGAACGTCTTGCCGCTGTCCGTCGAGTGCCACAAGCCGTACGCGCCGTCCGCCGCGCCGCCCGCCAGCCAGATGTCGCCCTTCGTGCCCGGCAGGGCCTTGAAACGCACGCTGTCGCCGGCCGGGAGACCGGTCGCCGCCGACGCGGTGAAGGTCGCCCCGCCGTCCGAACTCACATAGAACGTGCCCGACTTGAAGCCGTAGAACGTCTTCGGGTCCACCCGGTCCGACTCGACGATCGCGCCCGCCGGGACACCCGTCGACGCCGACCACGAGGTACCGAAGCCCGTCGCGTACCGCACGCCGGTGCCCGCCGGGCTCCACACGAAGCGGCTGCCGTCCGACGCCGACGCGATCGTGCCGCCGCCCGAGACGCCCGAAGGGTCGGTCCCCGCGAACCAGTTGGCGCCGTTGTCCGTCGAGAACGCGACATGCGGGCCCGAGTCCAGATCGCCGACGCGGGCCACGATCCCCGGGTTGGTCTCGGCGAAGTCCAGGCTCGTCGTGGTCGTGAAGGTCGGTGAAGTGAACATCATCGAGGGGACCTTGGTGAGATCCGTGTGGCGGAAACCGCCGATGTCGCCGAGCGCGCTGAGCAGCACGGCGCCGCCCGACGGGGGAGCGGCGAGGTCGTTGACCGCCGTCTCCTCCAGGCCCTGGACCATCGGTTTGATGGTGAACTGGCTGCCGCTGTCCCAGTTGGTGAGGTTCTCGGTGCCGTAGACCGTCGCACCCGTTCCGTACATCATGCGGTTCGAGTTGAACGGGTCGATCTCCAGCGACTCCGTCATCCACCCCAGTTTCGGCGACTGTTCGGGCGGCGACGGGTTCGCCCCGAAGGTCAGCCACGGGGAGGACGAGATATCCATCGTGTAGCGGTTCGCGCGGGTGGGGTACGAGGTGTAGTCCCAGGCCTTCGTCCAGGTGCCGCCGCTGTCGGTGGAGCGGAAGAGCTGCGTGTCCGGCCACCATGAGCTGTACGCCGTCGCCATCACCGTGCCCGGCTTCTGCCGGTCGATCGTCAGACCGCTGAAACCGTAGGAGGTGTCCGCCTCCGCGACCGGACTGATGTTCTTCCAGATGCCGGTGGCCGTCGCGTACCGCCACAACTGGCCCTTGCCGCCGTCGTAGGGGCCGCCCTTGTCGCTGTACGGCAGGTACAGATAGCCGTTCTTCGCGTCCAGGACGCCCTTGTGGGCCAGATAGCCGGTGGGCTGCCCGGCCAGCCGCGACCAGGTCGCGCCCGCGTCCGTCGAGCGGTACACCGCGTTGTCCTTGTCGGCGACCCCGACGTAGATCGTGCGGGTCGCGTTGCCCGCCGTACCCGTCGACTCGTCGAAGGTGACCCAGACGATGCCCTGGTTGTCGCTGGCGTAGCCGCTGGTGTCGGCCGGATCCTGCGCGTAGTTGCCGACGTTGGGGAAGTTCGCCACCTGCGCCCAGGTCGCCCCCGAGTCCGTCGACCGCCACAGCCCCTTGCCGCTGGGCGCGCCCAGATACAGCACGCTGTTCCTGTTGGGGTCGACGGCGAGCCGCTCACCCATGCCCCGGCCGGGCATGTTGCCGCCCAACTTGAAGGGGAGATCGGCCCGTTGCCAGCTCGCGCCCCGGTCACCGGACCTCAGCACGGCACCGTTTCCGGGATCCCAGCTGTTGGTGTACGTGCCGACAGCCGCGTACACCTTGTTCGGGTCGACGGAGTCGGAGGCGAGGCTGACCACGCCGGTGTGGCCCCAGCGGTCCCAGCCGACGGAGTCCGTGATCGGGGTCCACGTCTTCGTCGGCTCCTGCCAGCGGTAGGCGCCGCCGATGTCCGTACGGGCGTACGCCAGGTTCTTCTCGGTGCGGTTGAAGACGATGCCGGGGACGAAGCCGCCGCCGTCGATCCGGGCGTTCTTCCAGGTGTACGTGTCCGCCGCGAGCGTCGACTCGGGGGCGGACGGGGCGGCGAGTGCGAGGGGGCTGCCCGCCAACAGGCCTGCGGCCAGGGCCATGACGGCCGTGAGGATACGGGTTCTTCGCATGGAAGTCCTTTCCGGGTGGGGGGATTCGGGAAGGCAGAGATCACCGGGCGGTAAGCGCTTTCTATGTGGTGCGAGAGGCGCCGGGCGGCCCCCAGTGCGGGAAGGGGCCGCCCGGCGAGGTACGCGGAGCTCAGGTCCCGGTGGACCTTGCGGGGGCTATTCGAGTAGCTCCGCGTACGAACCCATGGCGAGGGCTATGTCCGCCTGGGCCCAGAACCGGTGGTAGGTGAACGTGGGCGCGGCGCCGCCCGCCAAGTACGCCTCGATCTTCGACCAGTTGGGGTCGTTCTTGTAGAAGGAGCGCAGCGAGGCGAACGTCGACGACGAGTTGATCGTGTCGCCGTTCGGCATCTTCCCCGTCCAGCCCGACGGAACGTAGACGCTGTCGTTGAAACGGTTGTAGTCCGCGCGGGTCTCCGGGACGGCGATGCCCAGGGTGTCCTGGTAGTTGGACCACATGCCGTCGAGGAGTGCCTTCGCTGTCGTCGCCGCCCTGGTGTCACCTGAGCGGTCGGCGTAGTAGCTCAGCGTCTTGGCGTACGCGGCCGCCACCCCCACGTCGTTCGTGTAGTCAGCGACGGTGACGTGAAGTCCCGTGTTGGCACCCGGAGTTGTCGCGTTCCAGGTGTCGGGCGCGCCCGACCACTGGAGTGTCGCCGGGATACGGTACGTGCCGTCCGGGTTGATGGTCGTCTTGGACAGCGCCCAGTCGACCCACTTGTCCAGCACGCTCTTCGCGGCGGCGTTGCCCGTCTGCTGGTAGTACTCGGCCACCCGCTCCATGGACCACGCCTGGAAGCCGAACCACTGGTTGGACGGCGGGTCGTGGTACACCGGAGCTTCGTCGTAGTACATGCCGTAGAAGGTCGGCGTACCGGCCGGCGGGGTCGCGTAGCGGCCCGCCCAGCTGTTGGTCGCGCCGCCCGCGATGCCACCCTCGTTGGACTGGAGCCAGCGGTAGAACTCGATCTGCCGCTGCAGTGACTTCGACCAGTCCGCCTGTCCCGTCGCCGACTTGGGCTTCAGATCGGCGTTCGAGCTGAGCGCGTAGGCGGCCAGGGGGTTCTGGTAGCCGCCGTGCGTGTGGCTCGAGCCGATGCGCCAGGCCCAGCCTCCCGAGGTGTCGGTGGAGCCGCCCCACGCGTAGTACCAGGACAGCAGGTAGTGCGAGGCGTCCTTGCCGGTACCGGCGGCGCAGGTCGTCGGGCCGACACAGTTGCCGATCTTCTTGAAGTACTTGTCGTACATGGCGTAGCGCAGATAGTCGCCCATCTTGGCCGCCTTGCCGACGGTCGTCGAGACGTCACTGCCCTTGCCCTGCTGCTTCGCCCAGACGTTCGCCCAGTACGCGGCCTGCACGGCGCGCGCGTCGGCGTCCGGGGCGTCGGTGAACTTCCACTGCTTGGCGTAGGACGAGTCGCCGGTGAACAGGTCCAGGTACCCGTTCGTGCCGCCGTACTTGAAGGTGTCGCAGGTCGGCTGCGGAACCGTCTCCCACACCGACTCCTGCGCGCCGCGCTGGAAGGTGTTGATGTACGACGGTCCGGTGTCCGCCGGGCCCGCCTCGCACTTGCCTGGCGAGTTGCCGTAGCCGTACACGTTGTCGACGTCCTGGAGCCAGTGCATGCCGTAGATGTCATCCGTGCCGTACGCGCTCTTCAGCTCGGCCGCGATCGGGTCGGAGCCCGCCGCGACGTTGCTGTCCAGCCGGGCCGGGTACTGGCTCGGCAGGTCCTGCTCAGGGGCGTACGTCCCCGGCTTCGAGGCGTTGTAGAAGGAGTTGGTCGGCTGGTCGGCGTGGGTGGGGATCATGTACCGCTCCATGATCGACCAGGCGCCGTTGAACTTGCTCCAGTCGCCCGTCACCTTGCCGTACATGGCCTGCAGCCACAGGAGGTAGCTGTACGCCTCCGACGTGGTCTCGTGGCCCTGGTCCGGCGCCTCGACGATCAGCGTCTCCACCGAGTGGTACGGGATGCCCTCGGGGGAGAAGTAGCCGCTCGCCGGGTTGGTGATCTTGCCGTAGAGGTCCAGGAACCGGGCGTCGTACACCTTCGAGGCCGCCAGCTCCGTGACGGTGACCGTCGCCTTGGCGTGGCCGGTGGCCGTCGAGTCGAAGGCCGCCGATCCGGTGCCCGTCGCGTTGGCGGTGATCGTCACCTTCTGCGCCGTGTTCCAGTTCGCCGGCGTGAAGGTGAGCGAGGCGCCGCCGGTCACCGACAGACCGGTGTTGCCGCTCGCACGAGCGGTCGTCACGGTCACGTTCGCGCTCGGCTGCGTCGACAGCTTGAGGTCGTACGTCGCCGACTTGCCCTGCTGCACGCCGAGTTGGGTCGGTACGGCGACCACGGCGGGACCCGAGGCGACCGTGATGCCGACCGGTGTGGACGGCGCCGAGGCACCCAGGCTGTCGTACGCCTTCGCCAGCAGCGAGTGGCTGCCCACGGCCAGTGCGGTGGCCGAGTACGTGTACGGCGCGGTCGTGTCCGTGCCGAGCAGCGTGGCGTCGTCGTAGAACTCGACCTTGGTGATCGTCGCGCTGTCCGCCGCAGCGGCGGTCGCCGCCATCGGCACCGCGTCACCCTGCGAGTAGACCGCGCCCGCTGCCGGGCTGGTCAGCACCGTGACCGGCGGCTGATGGGCCCCGGCGCAGGTCGTCCCGTTGATCGCGAACGAGGTCGGCGCGGCGTTGGTGCCGCTGTACGAGAACTGCGCGCCGGTGGTGACCGCCGCGCCGGCGGCGATCGTCGCGTTGTGCGGCGCGTTCTGCACGGTGACCGTCTTGCCGGACTGGGACCAGGTGCCGTTCCAGCCGTTGCCGAGCTTCTGGTTCCCGGCGTAGGCGTACGTCAGTGTCCAGCCGTTGATGACGTCGGTGCCCCGGTTGGTGATCGTCACATCCGTGGTGAAACCGGAGCCCCAGTCATTGGTCTTGTAGTCGACGCTGCACTGAACTGCCGCTGCCTGGGCGGGAGTTGTGCTCGTCGCGAGCATCGTCAGGGGGAGGGCGAGGGCCGCCACGACAGCGGTCCAGAACCGCCGCGTGACGCGGTGTCTGTTTCGGGGGTGCATGGTGCTGGTTCCTCCTAGCGGCTCGGAGGTGCTCGTGGAGATGTGGGGAGGAGCAACAAGCCTTGAACCAGTGGGAGCGCTCCCATATTGAAGACAGGGGTATCAGGGGTCAAGGTGTTTGAAGACTCGAATTGATTCGACGTCGTCATCTGATGGAAACACCTCAACCCCCCTGTCCTTTGCCGTCACTTGCCGCTAGCTTCGTTGACACCAGTGGGAGCGATACCGTCAGTCGACGCGTCCGCAACGACGCGCCCGATCGGCAAGGAGTCGCTTCATGCGACACCCTCCGCGTTCAGGTCTTTTAGTCGTGCTCGGCGCTGCCGTCGCCCCTGTGGGCACCGCGGTCGCGCCGGGGTTCGTCGCCTCCCGGTCCGGGAGCAACCCCGTACCGGCGTCGTTCAGGACTGCTCCGCGTCCACCGCTTCGGCGGCGAGTTCGCGTGCGTCCAGGGCAACGGCATCGGGGACGGACCGGTCGACGACGCCTCCGTGAAGGTGATCGCCGCCTGCGGAACGTGATCCTCGCCGGCGGGCTCGTGCACGCGAACGACCTCAGCACGTGGCTGACGTACAAGTCGGCCGACCCGACGGGCACTCTCGCCGCCGCCCAGGTCCCGCTGGCGGTGGACGAGATCGGCGAGAACACCTGGCACCCGGCACCACCGGCCCGTCCCACCTGATCTCCGGTTACGACGGCACACCCACAGCCTTCGCAACCGGTCCGCGCGACCATCCGCGCGCCATCGGTCAGTGCGCCGACTTCCCCACCCAGTAAGGCGCGTTCCACCCCACAGGAAAACGAGAGGACACCCGCACCCATGAGCCGTACCAGAACAGCGATCCTCGCCTCCATGGCGCTGATCGCAGGTGCCACCGGCGCCGCGGTAGCCGCCGCGCCCGCCGATGCCGGCATCTCCGCGATCCCCTGCACCGTCGACTACAAGGTGCAGAACCAGTGGGACACCGGCTTCACCACCGCCGTGACAGTGACCAACAACAGTGCTGCCAAGTCGAGTTGGGCCGTGAAGTGGTCGTACGCCGGTAACCAGCAGGTCACCAGCGGCTGGAGCGCGAAGTTCACCCAGAGCGGCGCCACCGTGACCGCCGCCAACGAGAGCTACAACGGGACGCTCCCCACCGGTGGTTCGGTGAGCTTCGGCTTCAACGGCGGCTACAGCGGCACGAACGCGCTCCCGACCTCCTTCACCCTCGACGGCGTCACCTGCAACGTCGACGGCGGGGGCGGCCCCACGGACCCGCCCGGCCCCACGGACCCGGGCCCCGGCACCGGCACGAAGGTCGACAACCCGTACGCCGGCGCCAAGGTGTACGTGAACCCGGAGTGGTCGGCGAACGCCGCCGCCGAACCGGGCGGCAGCCGGGTCTCCAGCCAGCCCACCGGCGTCTGGCTGGACCGGATCTCCGCGATCAGCGGAGCGGGCGGCAAGATGGGCCTGCGTGCCCACCTCGACGCGGCCCTCCAGCAGAAGGGCACCGGCGAAATGGTCGTCCAGCTGGTCGTCTACGACCTGCCCGGACGCGACTGCGCGGCCCTCGCCTCCAACGGCGAGCTCGGCCCGACGGAGATCGACAAGTACAAGACCCAGTTCATCGACCCGATCGCGGCGATCCTCGCGGACGCCAAGTACGCGGGCCTGCGTATCGTCACGGCAGTCGAGATCGACTCGCTGCCCAACCTCATCACCAACACGGGCAGCAAGCCCACGGCCACGCCCGCGTGCAATGTGATGAAGGCGAACGGCAACTACATCAAGGGTGTCGGCTACGCGCTCAACAAACTCGGTCACGTGCCGAACGTCTACAACTACATCGATGTCGCCCACCACGGCTGGCTCGGCTGGGACGACAACTCCGGCCCCGCGGCAGACCTGTTCAAGCAGGCGGCCACCGCCGAGGGCGCGACCGTCAACGACGTGCACGGGTTCATCACCAACACGGCGAACTTCAGCGCCCTGAAGGAGACCAACTTCGCCATCGGCGACACCGTGGCCGGCAAGTCCGTCCGCGAGTCGAAGTGGGTGGACTGGAACCGGTACACCGATGAGCTCTCCTTCGCGCAGGCCTTCCGCAACCAGCTGGTCACGGCCGGCTTCCCGGCAGGCATCGGCATGCTGATCGACACGTCCAGGAACGGCTGGGGCGGCACCGCACGGCCCACCGGACCCGGCCCGAAGACCACCGTCGACACGTACGTCGAGGGCGGACGCATCGACCGGCGCATCCACGTCGGCAACTGGTGCAACCAGGCCGGCGCGGGTCTGGGCGAACGCCCGAAGGCCGCTCCGGCGGCCGGGATCGACGCGTACGTGTGGATGAAGCCTCCGGGTGAGTCCGACGGCGCCAGCTCGGCGATCCCGAACGACGAGGGCAAGGGCTTCGACCGGATGTGCGACCCGACGTACACGGGTAACCCGTTGAACAACAACAACTTGTCGGGTGCGCTCGGGAACTCGCCGCTCGCCGGGAAGTGGTTCTCGGCACAGTTCCAGGAGCTGATGCGGAACGCCTACCCGGCGCTCTGAGCTCCGCTGGGTCGGCGGGATTGTCCGGTGCGGGTTCGGTGGGGGCTTGTCGCGCCCCGCGGCGGCAGCCGCAAATCGGGCACAGCCCCGCGCCCCTGTCGGGGGCGCGTTGCGCCTCCCGACCCCGTCGGCCCGCGTAGGCGGTAACAGAAGGTAAGTGATGGTTCGCCGGGGGCTTCAGCTGTGCTGTGCCAGCCCCCGGCGGATCGCCTGCTCCACCGGGGAGTGGTTCTCGTCCGTGCGGTTCAGGTCGTAGGGGGTCGCCGGGTACAGAGGTGGCTGGGCCATGAAGCGGGGGTGGGTGCCGTGGTGGGGTTGCGCCGCGTGTACCAGGAAGGGGTGGCAGAGGTAGACGTCCCCGGGGCTGCCGGTGGCGTGTGCGAGCGGCCGGTGTGCCGAGGCCTCCACCAGCCGCGGTGCGATCTCCAGGCCCGAGACGCCCTCCTCGCCGTACGGCTCCAGCAGTGGAGGTACGTCCAGATGGGAGCCCACCCGGATACGCGTCGGGGCGTCCGCCTCGCCGACCTCGCTGAACAGGAACAGCATCAGCAGAGCGCGGTCCCGGGAGCGGAGATTGGTGTACGGCCAGGTCGCGCCGTCGGGGAAGTAGCTGCCCTCGATGTGCCAGCCCGCGTCGTCCGGTTCCTCCTCGTGCGGGAACCGCAGGGGAAAGCTGCCCAGCGAATAACGTGACGCCCAGCGGCCCTCGCCCACCAGCGCGTCGAACGCCTCATGCAGCACAGGGGTGTTGACCGCGGCGGCGAACGGGCCCTGCGCCATGTCCGACACCCAGTGCACGGGCTTCGTCCAGGTGCCCGGGTCGTCCGGGTCGCACCCCGTCTCCCGCCACAGCAGCCGTCCGCAGTGCTCGGCGACCCGTGGCGGGAAGGCGCCTTCGATCTTCACGAACCCGTCGTCGAGGAAGCGCTCCACCTGCTTGTCGTCCATAGAGGCATCGTGGGGGAGCGGGACGGTGCCCGCATCCGGTTTTTGCCGGACGAGGGCGGGGAGGCAATCGCCGTTTGCCGTAACGGCAACAGAACTGGCTCGGTCGGCGAAGGCGGAGCAGGCTGGTGGCAACGACAAGGGGAGGCCCGTACACCATGGCCCATCAGCACCGGCACAACCATTCCCACGACAACGCCGACATCGACTTCGCCACGATGATCCCCCACCTGGAGGGGCAGGCCGAACTGTTCGCGCCGCTCTACGCCGACGCCCTGGCCTGGCTGGCCGGACAGCAGCCCGAACCGGGGCTGATCGTCGACGCGGGCAGCGGCCCCGGCGTCATCTCGGGCTTCTTCGCCAAGGCGTTCCCCGAGGCACGCATCGTCGCCGCGGACAGCTCGGCGCCGCTGCTGGAGCGAGCCCGCGAGAACGCCGACCGCCTCGGACACGCCGACCGCTTCAGCACCGTACAGGCCGAACTTCCGCACGGTCTGGGTGAGTTGGAGTACCCGGCGGACCTGGTGTGGTCGAGCAGGGCCGTGCACCACGTCGGGGACCAGCGCGCCGCGCTCGCAGCTCTCGCCGCCGTCCTCGCGCCCGGCGGCACGCTCGCCGTGATGGAGGGCGGCCTCGCGGAGCGGAACCTGCCGCGCGACCTCGGCTTCGGGCGCCCGGGCCTGGAGGCACGGCTCGACACGATCGAGCAGACCTGGTTCACCGCGATGCGCACCAGCCTGCCCGGCCACATTCGCGAGACCGAGGACTGGCCGGCCCTGCTCACCGCCGCCGGTCTGCGCCCCTCCGGCACCCGCTCCTTCCTCCTCGACCTCCCCGCTCCCCTCACGGACGAGGCCCGCGCCTATGTGATCGGCGTCTTCGACCGGCGCCGCACGATGTTCGCGGAAGAACTCGACGCCGAGGACCGCGCCACCCTCGACCGCCTCCTCGACCCCGAGGACAAGGCGGGCCTGCACCACCGCCCCGACATCTTCGTCCTGGCCACGCACACGGTCCACACGGGCAGCAGGCCGCCGGTGTAGCCGCAGCCGCCGCCGAGCTTGACTTCGAGAGCTCTCCAAGTGATGGACTCCTCGCTGTTCGCCGACGCGCGGTGCACCGCCGCGCAGGGCACATATGTGGCACATGCGTGGCACAGACAGGGGGTAATCACCATGACCGAGTCACCCGTCGCACTCATCACCGGGGGCGGCAGCGGTATCGGTGCCGCCGTCGCGCGACAGTTGCTCGAAGCCGGCCACCGGGTCACCGTGACCGGCCGGGGAGAGAAACGGCTGCGCGAATTCGCCGAGGAACTCGGCCGCCCCGAGGGCCTGTTGACGATTCAGGGAAACGCGGCCGAGTACGACGACATACGCGCCGCCGTCGCGACGACGCTGAAGGAGTTCGGGCGGCTGGACACGGTGGTCGCGAACGCCGGGTTCGCCACCCACGACTCGGTCGCCGACGGCGACCCGGCGGGCTGGCCGGAGATGGTGCTGACCAACGTGCTCGGGCCGGCGCTGCTCATCAGGGCCTCTATCGACGCGCTGAAGGAGACCCGGGGCCGGATCGTGCTGATCGGCAGTGTCGCCGGGTTCGTCAACACGCCGGGCAATATCTACGGGGCAACGAAATGGGCGGTGACCGGTCTGGCCGAGAACACCCGCCGCCAGGTCACGGAGTTCGGCGTCGGCGTGACCCTGGTGGCTCCCGGGCGCGTCGAAACCCCCTTCTGGGACAGCTACGGAAGCCTGCCCCCGGGGCATTTGCTGACTGCCGACCAGTTGGCCGACTCGGTCGTCTGGGCGATCCGGCAGCCGGCGGGAGTCGACGTCAACACCGTGGTCGTACGGCCGATCGGGCAGCCCAACTGAGCCGTGTACAGCTCCAGTTGACGGGAGACGGGCCCGGCGCCGCGTGCGTGGACGCGGCGCCGGCCCGTCCGGGACTCCCGGCTTTGCTGTCCTGCCGCCCCGGTTCAGTTGTCGCGGATGAACTGCTTGGCCAGCTGATCACCGAGGGAGACCGCCGCGCCGTGGTTCTCTATGGGCGACACCTGCGAGTTCTTGAACAGGATGTACGTCACTCCGGAGTCCGCGCCCCCGCTCTCCGGGTCGGGGTTGATGCCGAGGGCCTGAGCGGTGGCGTAGGACGCCTCACCGATGATCTTCGTGGGGCCGGTGTCGCCGACGACCGCGTACTCGACCTTGTTGTTGTAGATCACGGCGACCACACCGCCGCCCTTGATGCCGGCGCCGGCGTAGTTCCAGATACCGCTGGAGCTGGGCACGACGACGTAGGGCAGTGCATCGGCCTTGAGCGGCTTGCCGTTGGACTGGTGGAACGCCGTGTCGTCCTGATACCAGGGGTCGGTGTTCTCGTTGCACTTCGACGTGCGCTGTCCGTCGCAGTCGACGTCCATGTCGGCCTTCCAGAACACGGCGCCGTTCTTGCCGCACACGGGTATCGAGGCCGAAGTCTCGTCGTCGGTCCGGTACTTGCCGTTGGAGAGCTGGGAGCAGGACGTCACCTTGGCGAGCAGGGCGGCGGCGCTGACCGAGCCCTCCCTGACGGACGCGGTCTTGGACGTACCGGAGGCGTACGAGGGGAGCGTGGCGGAGGCGAGCAGGGCCGCGCCGGCGACCGCGCCGAGGGCCAGTGTTCGAGAGCGCACTGTGGGGGGCCCTTCTGTTAGGAAAGTTTCCTTACCGGGTGCGATCCAAGGTGGACCTTCAGGCATGGCCGCGTCAACCCTGTCGACCGGGCTTCGAGGGGCCCCGGTCGCCCAAGCGAAACGCCCCGGAACCGCGACCGTGGCCGGTGCGGACCGGGGCGTTGTGGTGAGTGCCGGGGCGTTGTCGTGAGTGCCGTCAGCCGGCTTCGAACGTGGCCGGGTCCGGTCCCGTTCGCCGGTCCTCGTTCAGCGCGCTGATCGCCGCGAGATCCTCGGTGTCCAGGCTGAAGTCGAAGACCTCGATGTTCTCCTTGATCCGGGACGGCGTCACGGACTTGGGGATCACCACGTTGCCCAACTGGAGATGCCAGCGCAGCACGATCTGGGCCGGTGTACGGCCGTGCTTCTGGGCGATGGCCACGATCGCGGGAACCTCCAGCAGGCCCTTGCCGGAGCCGAGCGGGGACCACGCCTCCGTGGCGATGCCCTGCTGCGCGTGGTACTCGCGGGCCGCGTGCTGCTGGAGGTGCGGGTGCAGCTCGATCTGGTTGACGGCCGGAATGACCGACGTCTCGGCGAGGAGCCGGTCGAGGTGCTCCGGAAGGAAGTTGGAGACGCCGATGGACCGGGCGCGGCCGTCCGCGGCGAGCTTCTCGAGCGCCTTGTACGTGTCGACGTACTTGTTCTTGGCCGGCTGCGGCCAGTGGATCAGATACAGGTCCACGTATTCCAGGCCGAGCTTCTCCAGGGACGTGTCGAAGGCGCGGAGGGTGGACTCGTAACCCTGGTCGCTGTTCCAGAGCTTGGTGGTGACGAAGAGGTCCTCGCGGGCGACGCCGGACACGGCGATGGCCTTGCCGGTGCCCTCTTCGTTGCCGTAGATCGCCGCTGTGTCGATGCTGCGGTACCCGGTCTCCAGCGCGGTGGCGACCGCCCGCTCCGCCTCGTCGTCCGGCACCTGCCAGACGCCGAAGCCCAGCTGGGGCATCTCGACGCCGTTGTTCAGAATGATCGGGGGGACCTTGCTGCTCACGAGCTCTCGATCCTTCAGTCGTCGGGTGGGATGCCCATCGTACGATCACAAACCCCGCCGTATCCCGTGGCGCATCCCCGCCGGAGAGTCCGTTCGAACTGACTGGCTAGTCAGTACCGGAGGCGGGAATGGCCGAAAACGCATCCGGGATCAGCGGTCCGGACCATTGACCGCCGGGCTCCCGTACCGCGACGCTGGATCGCGCCGGCGAACGAGTTGGTGAACTCGGTGCAGCCATGTGAACAGTCGGTCGGCGAGAGATCCGGCCAGGCCCCCGAATCAAACGACATTCACAAACCGCGAGGTGATCAGTGTCATGAGCACATCCAGAAGGGCGATGCTGGGTGCCGTCCTCGGCGGGGCCGCAGGAGCGGCCACCGGTCTGCCGACCGCCACCACCGCACACGCCGCCTCCTGGCAGCAGAAGTGGGCCCCGTCGGCGAGCGCCGACGGCCTCGGCGCCTTCGAGACCGTCGAGGACGACCGCGCCGACTCCCACCCCGCCGCACACCCGCACATCTACGCCACCGGCGACAACTGGCGCTTCAACATCCACACCGTCGACCGCGACACCTCGACCGACCGCCAGCGCCAGGAGGTCACCGGTCTGCGCAACGGAAGCGGCGGCAACTACCCCAAGTGGACGGAGGGTCAGACCTGGCGGGTCACCTACTCGATGTACATCCCGAGCTCGCTCAGGGCGACCACCACCTTCACCCACATCATGCAGATGAAGCAGCCGGGCAACGGCACCTCACCGCTCGTCGTGCAGTCGCTGCGCCGGGTGAACGGCGTGCAGACCATCGAACTCAAGCTGGCCGTCGACGACATCCTGGTCGGCCGCACGAACCTGGAACCGCTGCACGACAGGTGGACCGACGTCGACTTCCAGATCAAGGTCGGCAACGGCTCGGCGGGCACGGTCCGCTGGATCCTCAAGTCCGGTGGCTCCACCGTGATCGACGCCTCGAAGACCGGCGTCGACACCTTCCTGGCCGACCGTGTACGCCCCAAGTGGGGCATCTACCGCTCCCTCGGCGACACCTCCGGATCCCTGCGCGACACCTACCTTCTGCTCACCAACCTCCGTGGCTACCAATTGATCTGAGGGTTCGTCAGCCATGAGACCCGCACCGCGGGAGGTCAGGCCCGGTACAGGGCCTCGACCTCCTTCGCGTACGCCTTCTCGATCGCCCCGCGCTTCAGTTTCAGGGACGGGGTGAGCAGACCGTGTTCCTCGGTGAACGGCTGGGCCAGGATGCGGAACGTACGGATCGACTCCGCCTTGGAGACCAGGGTGTTCGCCGCGACCACCGCACGCCGCACCTCCTTCTCCAGGTCCGCGTCGCGGACCAGTTCCGTCGGGGTCAGCTGCGGTTTGCGGCGCATCGTGAGCCAGTGCTCGACCGCCTCGTGGTCCAGGGTGATCAGGGCGGCGATGTACGGGCGGTCGTTGCCGACCAGGATGCACTGGGCGACCAGGGGATGGTCCCGGACGCGTTCCTCCAGGCCCCCCGGGGAGACGCTCTTGCCGCCCGACGTCACCAGGATCTCCTTCTTGCGCCCGGTGATCGTGAGGAAGCCGTCCTCGTCGAGGGAGCCCAGATCGCCGGTGGCCAGCCAGCCGTCGTGCAGGGTCGCGTCCGTCGCCTTCTGGTTGTTCAGATAGCCCTGGAAGACGTTGTCGCCGCGCAGCCAGATCTCGCCGTCCTCCGCGATGTGCACGGTCATGCCCGGAATGGCCTGGCCGACCGTGCCGTAGCGGGTGCGCTCGGGCGGGTTCGCGGTGGCCGCCGCCGTCGTCTCGGTGAGGCCGTAGCCCTCGTAGATGTGGACGCCCGCGCCCGCGAAGAACAGGCCGAGCCGCCGGTCCATCCCCGAACCGCCCGTCATGGCGTGCCGTACCCGCCCGCCCATCGCGGCCCGGATCTTGGAGTACACGAGCTTCTCGAACAGCTGGTGCTGCATCCGCAGGCTCGCCGACGGACCGGGACCCAGGTCCCAGGCCTTCTCCTCCATGGCCTCCGCGTAGCGCACCGCGACCTCGACGGCCTTCTCGAAGGGACCGGACCTGCCCTCCCGCTCGGCCTTGCGGCGGGCCGCGTTGAACACCTTCTCGAAGATATACGGCACGCCGAGGAAGAACGTCGGCCGGAAAGCGGCGAGGTCGGGCAGCAGAGCCGCCGCGTTCAGTTGCGGCTGGTGGCCGAAACGCACCCCGCCACGGATCGCGGCCACCTGCACCATCCGGCCGAAAACATGCGCGAGGGGGAGGAAGAGGAGGGTCGCCGCCTCGTCGCCTTTGCGGGAGTGGAACACCGGTTCCCAGCGCTCGATCACGGTGTCCGCCTCGAACATGAAGTTCGCGTGGGTGATGACACAGCCCTTGGGGCGGCCCGTGGTGCCGGAGGTGTAGATGATCGTCGCCGTCGACTCCGGGGTGACCGCGAGCCGGTGCCGGTGCACCGTCTCGTCGTCGAGGTGCGCGCCGGCCTCGTACAGCTCCTGCACGGCGCCCACGTCGAGCTGCCACAGCTGCTGGAGCCGGGGCAGCCGGTCGATGACCGTGGCGATGGTCATCGCGTGGTCCTCGTGCTCCACCATCGCCGCCGTCACCTCGGCGTCGTACAGCATCCAGAAGACCTGCTCGGCCGAGGACGTCGGATAGACCGGCACCACCTGCGCGCCGATCGTCCACAGCGCGTAGTCGAAGAGCGTCCACTCGTAGCGTGTACGGGACATGATCGCGACCCGGTCCCCGAACCGGATGCCCTGCGCGAGCAGGCCCTTGGCGAGGGCGAGGACCTCGTCGCGGAACTCGCCCGCGGTCACGTCCCGCCACTGGCCGGCCTCGTCCTTGCGGCCGAGCGCGACACGGAGGGGGTCTTCCAGGGCATGTTCGAACACCACGTCGGCCAGTCCGCCCACAGGCGGCGCCAACGCCAGTGGAGGGTTGGTGAATTCGCGCAAACCCACTCCTAGTGACGCTTCGCACGGCGCCGTGAAAGCTACCCCACGGCCACGCATCGCGGGAGTGGGTACCAAGCCGAGTGGTGTACGGTTTCGGCGCTGTACCGGGGGGAGAAAATGTGTCTGTATGGGTCGGGGGCGGACAGAATTTCTTGCGGGGAAGCGGGTTCCGGCCCGGTAATCTCCACCGAATCCGACCGACCCGCTCACCGCCCGCACCAGGCCTCTTGGGGCTCTCTTTAGGTTTCGGGGCGCACTGGTCGACTACCCGCGGTGACGGCGACGGTCATCGCCGGTGCAGTCGGTCCCCGCTGGTCAGGATCGCCGCGGCCAGCGCGTCCGCCGCGCTCTGGGCGGACGTCCGACGGTGGCCGTGGACCAGGACGAAGTCGACCTTGCCCAGCTCCGGCAGCCCGGCCCGGTCGGGTACGCGGACCAGGCCGGGCGGGATCATCCCGCGCGAGTGCGCCATCACCCCGAGGCCCGCGCGGGCCGCAGCGATCAGCCCGTTGAGGCTGCCGCTGGTACAGGCGACGCGCCAGGCCCGCCCCTGCCGTTCCAGCGCCTCCATGGCGAGGGCGCGGGTGATGCCCGGCGGCGGGTACACGATCAGGGGCACCGGGCGGTCCGGGTCCAGGCGGAGCCGTTCCACACCGATCCACACCAGCTCGTCGTGCCAGACCGGCTCGCCCCTCGGATCCTCGGGGCGCCGCTTGGCCAGGACGAGGTCCAGTTTCCCGGCGGCCAGCCGCTCGTGAAGGGTGCCCGACAGCTCGACCGTCAGCTCCAGATCGACCTCGGGATGGTCGTACCGGAAGGCCTCCAGGATCTCCGGCAGCCGGGTCAGCACGAAGTCCTCCGAGGCGCCGAACCGCAGTCGGCCGCGCAGCCGCGTGCCCGTGAAGAACGCCGTCGCCTGGTCGTGCACCTCGAGGATCCGGCGGGCGAAACCGAGCATCGCCTCGCCGTCCTCGGTCAGCTCCACGGAGTGCGTGTCCCGGGAGAACAGCTGTCGTCCGGCCGCGTCCTCCAGGCGCCGCACATGCTGGCTGACCGTCGACTGGCGCAGGCCGAGCCGCCGGGCGGCCTGCGTGAAGCTGAGCGTCTGGGCCACGGTCAGGAAGGTCCGCAGGTGAGAAGGGTCGTACATCTCTCCACGGTAACCGCTTATCGCGAAACGCGATGACAGTCAGAGCGGTGTACGGGATTCCCGATCACGGACCCGAGGAGGACCATGAAAGCCGAGACAGGCCCGACCGTCCCCGTACCCGAGTAGTGGAGCACCGTGAAACGCCTGAAGTGGCCGAGCTGGATGCCGATCGACCCCTACATCCTGCTGTTGCTCGGGACAGTGGGCCTCGCCGCGCTCCTCCCGGCGCGCGGGACGGGCGCCGACGTCGCCTCGGGAGCCTCCACGGCGGCCATCGCCTTCCTCTTCTTCCTCTACGGCGCCCGTCTCTCCACTCGCGAAGCGCTGGAGGGACTGAAGCACTGGCGGCTGCACACCACGGTCCTCGTCTGTACGTTCGTCGTCTTCCCGCTGCTCGGCCTGGCCGCCCGCGGACTCGAACCCGCGTTCCTGACCCACGACCTCTACATCGGCCTGCTCTTCCTCACCCTCGTCCCGTCCACGATCCAGTCGTCGATCGCCTTCACCTCGATGGCCCGGGGCAATGTGCCCGCCGCGATCTGCGCGGGCTCCTTCTCGTCCCTCGTCGGCATCGTCGTCACCCCCCTGCTCGCGGCCACCCTGATCGGCGGCAGCGGCGGCGGCCTCTCGCTCGACTCGCTTCTCGAGATAGTGCTCCAACTGCTGGTCCCGTTCCTCGCCGGGCAGGTGCTCCGGCGCTGGATCGGCGGCTTCGTCACCCGGCACAAGAAGGTGCTCGGGCTGGTCGACCGGGGCTCGATCCTGCTCGTGGTCTACACCGCGTTCAGCGAGGGCGTGACCGAGGGCATCTGGCACCAGGTCAGCCCGGCCCAGCTCGCCGGACTCATGGCCGTCGAGGCCGTACTCCTCGCGGTGATGCTGACGCTCACCTGGTACGGCGGCAAGGCGCTCGGTTTCAACCGGGAGGACCGGATCACGATCCAGTTCGCCGGCTCGAAGAAGTCCCTGGCGGCCGGACTGCCCATGGCGAGCGTCCTGTTCGGCGCACAGGCCTCGCTGGCGGTACTGCCGCTGATGCTCTTCCACCAGATGCAGCTGATGGTGTGCGCGGTGATCGCCAAACGCCGCTCGAACGATCCGGTGACCACCGAACAGGAAACGACGGAAGCCGAACGCCCAAAGGGCCGGGTGGGCGCTCGCGCCCCGCGCCCCTAGGGGCGCGGGGAACTGCGCGACCAGCCCCCACCGGGCCGGCGGCAAAAGGACCACCTAGCTGGAGCTGACCTCGTCCAGCGGCAGCCGCACCACCGTGTCGCTCGTCGCCCTCTTCGCACCAGCCGTCGCCGACACGGACGCCGCCGACAGTTCGGGCGTGGTCAACGCCCGGTCCCACACCTGTACGTCGTCGATCGCGCCGCTGAAGTGCTGCAGGCTGTCCACCCGTTGCCCGATGTGCACCCCGAACCCCGAGTTGCGGCTGACCGAACCGGCCACGTCCGCCACACTCACCGCCGTACCGTCGACGAACAGGGTGAACTGGCCGCCGCCGCGACGCAGGGCGACAAAGTGCCACTGACCGTCGTTGTAGGTGCCCACCGAAGTCGCGGACGCCGTCCTGAGGGCCGACGCGCCGTCCCGGACCGTCATCAGGCCCCGGACGCGGTCGCTTGCGGGCTCGGCGCGCAGCCAGACCTGCGGCTGCGTGGAGCCGACCCCGCCCATCCACAGCAGCGGCCGGTCACCCGACGTCGCCGTGGTCCGGAACCAGAGGGCCACCGTGAAGTCCTTGGTGCCCAGGGGCAGCCGGTCGCTGTACGGGAGGCGTACGGCGTCGTCCACGCCGTCGAACTCCAGTGCGCCGCCGCCGAACACGCCGGTGGTCTGCGTGGCGCCGCCGAGGACGGCGGCCGGACGGGCCTGCGGGGCCAGGTCCGGGGTGGTCGGGTCCGGGCCGCGCGCCGGTGTCAGCCAGTCCTGGGTGAAGCGGGCGAAGCGGATCTCGTCGCGGGCCTCGACGGTGCCACCCTCGTACATCAGGCCCACCGTCTCGCTGTCGATCTTCACCAGGTCGGAGTAGCCCGACCAGTCCCGGGTGACCACTGTGCCCCGGTCGACGCTGTCCCAGGTGCGCCCGCCGTCGTAGGAGGAGCGGATCATCATCGTGCGGCGCCGGTCGGGGTCGGCCGGGCAGGCCAGCAGGACGCGGGCGCCGAAGTCGACGGTGGAGCACTGGACCTGGGGCGCGTAGAGGTCGGGGAGGGCGCGGAACGGGGTGAGGAAGCTGCTGCCGCCGTCCGCGCTGAAGGCCTGGGTGCGGTGGCCGAGATCCGTCCCGTCCTGTTCGCGCCCGCTGACCAGGATCTGGCCGTCCGAGCGCTCGGTGAGCGTGAGCTCGGACGGTTTCTGCCGGAAGGTGCCGTCCGCCGCGATGGGCCAGCTGTCGGTGGCGCCGACCTTCCAGTGGTCGCCGCCGTCGTCGCTGTAGATCAGCGCGGCGTGGTTGGCGCTGATCCGAGTGCCTTCCCACGTCTCGGTGTTGACACCGAAGACGAGCCGGCCCGCGTGCTCGCCCCGGGTGAGCTGGATGCCGTGGACGGGGCCCGTGGCGTACCAGGAGTTCCACTCGGCCGGCATGATCTCGGCGCTCAGGTCGCGCGGCTGGGACCAGGTCACCCCGTCGTCGTCGCTGTACCGCAGATGGGGGCTGCGGTCACAGGGGACCGGGCAGTTGCCGCCGCCCCGGCCCGTGTTCCAGCTCTCCGCGAGGATGACACGGCCGGTCTCCCGGTCCACGATCGGCGTCGGATTGCCGTGCGTGTCGACCCCGCCGTCGTCGACGACCTGGACCGGGCCCCAGGTCCGCCCGTCGTCGGTCGACCGCTTGACGACGATATCGATGTCACCGGCGTCCCCGCAGTTGTCCTTGCGTCCCTCGGCGAAGGCCAGCAGCGTGCCCTTCAGGGTCCGGACGATCGCGGGGATCCGGTAGCAGGAGTAGCCGGGGTCCTGGGAGGCCCGGAAGAGCACCTGCTGCTCGAACGTGGCCGTCGGGGTCGCCTGGTCGGCGCCTGCGGGGCTCGGCTGCGCGAGCAGCAGAGCGGCCGTGGTGAACACGGCCGTGAGGGTGAATCTGAGACGTGCGGGAAGACTTGACGGCATGTACGGCCCTGCCCTTCAACGTCTGGACTTCATGCGTCTGGAATTCAGAGTTCGTGACTTCAGAGGTCTGGACATCTGAACAATCGGGCATCCGGAAATCTGGACATCCTACGTCCAACGGGCGTGCATCAGACGGTAGTTGGATGCTCAGCCGCCCCACAAGAACCGCGTGTCGCGGGTTCAGGACAACCTTGCTATTCGGCCGTACGCGATCACAGCGCTCCTCCGCAGAACCGTTGGGAGATCCAACGATAAACGTATAACCGTTGGAAGGTCCAATGATTATTGGCTAGTCTTTTCGTATGTCTGTCGAACTTCGTTCCATACGGGTCCTCCCCAGCTGGATCCTGGGGAGGGCCGCCGACCGTGGGCGGGCGCTCGTCGCCGCCGCACTGGCCGGTGAAGGGCTGAAGATGTGGCACCACGTGGTGCTCTCCGCCGTCGCGGAGCTGGGCCCTGTCGCGCAGGCCGAACTGGTGCGCGGGGTGGGGCTCGACGCCAAGGACATGGTCGGCGTCCTCAATGACCTCCAGGCCGCCGGACTGGTCGTACGCGCACCCGATCCGCACGACCGGCGCAAGAACGCGGTGACGGTCACGGCGGCGGGACGACGGCTGCTGGCCCGCTGCGAACGGGCCGCGCGCAAGGCCAACGACGAGCTGCTGGCACCGCTCACGGGCGTGGAACGCGAGCTGCTGACGGCTCTGCTCACCCGGGTCGCGGGCACCGGGTGACGAACGAGCCGGTCAGCCCTGGGAGGCTGCGGCGCGCAGGGCGATACGGTCCTCGCCCGCGTACACGTTCATGTTGGCGCCCCGGAGGAATCCCACCAGGGTCAGCCCCGACTCGGCCGCCAGGTCGACGGCGAGCGACGACGGTGCCGATACGGCCGCCAGTACCGGAATCCCGGCCATGACCGCCTTCTGTGCCAGCTCGAAGGACGCCCGGCCCGAGACCAGCAGGATCGTGCGGGACAGGGGCAGGTCGCCATTCTGCAGTGCCCGGCCGACCAGTTTGTCGACCGCGTTGTGCCGCCCCACGTCCTCACGGATGTCGAGCAGCTCGCCCTCCTCCGTGAACAGGGCCGCCGCGTGCAGACCCCCGGTCCGGTCGAACACCTGTTGGGCCGCGCGAAGCCGGTCGGGCAGGCTCGCGAGCAGTTCGGGCGCCAGCCGGACCGGGGGAGCGTCGGGGCCGTCGTCGATGGCCCAGCGGGCCGTCGTACGGACGGCGTCCAGACTCGCCTTGCCGCACAGCCCGCACGACGACGTGGTGTACACGTTCCGCTCGAGCGTGATGTCGGGCAGGACCACGTCCGCGGCCGTGCTCACGTCCACCACGTTGTAGGTGTTGGAGCCGTCCGCCGTCGCGCCCGCGCAGTACACGATGTTCCGCAGTTCCCGCTGCTCGGCCAGCACTCCCTCGCTCACCAGGAAGCCCACGGCGAGCGCGAAGTCGTCGCCCGGTGTCCGCATGGTGATGGCGATCGGCTTGCCGTTCAGCCGGATCTCCATGGGCTCCTCGGCGACGAGCGTGTCCGGCCGGGCGGAGACCACCCCGTCGCGGACCCGGATCACCCTGCGTCGCTCCGTGACTCGTCCCATGGTGTGATCAGCCCCGGTTCTGTACGTGCTGGCAAGTGACCCTCGCGGATCCATTGTCCTGCACGTCCCCAGTGGCACTGCGGCCCCCTGGGCTCTGTTGCCGCCACCTGGCCTGAAACGCCGATCCCGCGTGGCCGGAGATACCGTTCGTCCGGTCCGAACGACCGTTCGGCGCATGGTAGATACCGTTCACCGCATACGGTCGGCGAGTTGGCCTGGCCGCCTTCCCAACCATGCGGCCGGTTCCTATCGTCCGATCATGAGTCCCCCCATGGCACCCCCTGGCTGGAGCCGCTGGCTCGTTCCTCCGGCCGCCCTCTCGATCCATCTCTCCATCGGTCAGGCCTACGCCTGGAGCGTCTTCAAGCCGCCCCTGGAATCTGCCCTCGGCCTCAGCGGCACACAGAGCGCGCTGCCCTTCCAGCTCGGCATCGTCATGCTCGGCCTGTCCGCCGCGTTCGGCGGCACCCTCGTCGAACGCAACGGCCCGCGCTGGGCCATGACCGTCGCCCTGATCTGCTTCTCCTCCGGTCTGCTGATCGCCTCGCTCGGTGCCGCGACCGAGCAGTACTGGCTGATCGTCTTCGGCTACGGCTTTGTCGGCGGCATCGGCCTCGGCATCGGCTACATATCGCCCGTCTCCACCCTCATCAAGTGGTTCCCGGACCGGCCGGGCATGGCCACCGGCATCGCGATCATGGGCTTCGGCGGCGGTGCGCTCATCGCCTCCCCCTGGTCGGCGCAGATGCTGGAGTCGTTCGGCTCCGACAGCTCCGGGATCGCGCTCGCCTTCCTCGTGCACGGACTCTCGTACGCCGTGTTCATGACCCTCGGAGTGCTTCTGGTGCGCGTGCCGCGCGGCGACAAGCCCGCCGGCGACGACGGGGCGAGCGGGCCCAGCGCCCTCTCGGGCGTCCAGGTCTCCGCGCGCAGCGCCGTGCGGACCCCACAGTTCTGGTGCCTGTGGGTCGTCCTCTGCATGAACGTGACAGCGGGCATCGGCATCCTGGAGAAGGCCGCGCCCATGATCAAGGACTTCTTCGCGGAGAGCTCCACGCCGGTCTCGGTGTCGGCGGCGGCCGGCTTCGTCGCGCTGCTGTCGGCGGCCAACATGGCGGGCCGTATCGGCTGGTCGTCCACCTCCGACCTCATCGGCCGCAAGAACATCTACCGCGTCTACCTGGGCGTGGGCGCGCTGATGTACGCGTCGATAGCCTGGTTCGGGGACTCCTCCAAGCCGCTGTTCATCATCTGCGCGCTGGTGATCCTCTCCTTCTACGGCGGCGGGTTCGCCACCGTCCCCGCCTATCTGAAGGACCTCTTCGGGACCTACCAGGTCGGCGCGATCCACGGACGGCTGCTCACCGCGTGGTCCACGGCCGGTGTCCTCGGCCCGCTGATCGTCAACTGGATCGCCGACCGGCAGGAGGAGGCCGGCAAACACGGCTCGGCGCTCTACGGGCTGTCGTTCGCCATCATGATCGGACTGCTCGCCGTCGGTTTCGCCGCCAACGAGCTCATCCGCCCCGTCCACCCCCGCCACCACATCCCCGCGCCCGCACCGAAGGAGGCCGCCCATGTCCAGCGAGAGCAGTCCGTCTGAGAGCGCGGGCCCGCTGTCCGACCGCCGGCCCCTGATCGCCTTCGCCTGGCTGTGGGTGGGGGCGCCGCTCTGCTACGGGCTCTACGAGCTGGTGCAGAAGGCGACCCAGTTGTTCACGGGGTAGGTGTTCGCTCACTGCGGAGTCTGATGGAAGCCGACAACACGGCCGGGCTAATCCTGTGGCATCGCGTGCCGTCGTACTGGTGAGTCACTCATCAGACTGGTGGATCCCGCTACCGAAAAGCAGCAAGGGGGACCCACCCATGTACGGCTCGCGCGTCACCGCCGTCGGTCACTACCAGCCCGCCAAGGTGCTCACCAACGAGGACCTGGCGGGACTGGTCGACACCAACGACGAGTGGATCAGAAGCCGGGTGGGCATCCGCACGCGCCACATCGCCGGGCCCGACGAGCCCGTGGACGAGCTCGCCGCGCACGCCGCCGCCAAGGCGCTCGCGTCGGCGGGCCTGTCCGCGAGCGACATCGACCTCGTCCTCGTCGCCACCTCCACCGCCGTCGACCGCTCCCCGAACATGGCCGCCCGTGTCGCGAACCGGCTCGGCATCCCCTCGGCGGCCACGATGGACCTCAACGTCGTGTGCGCGGGCTTCACCCACGCCCTGGCCACCGCCGACCACGCGGTACGGGCCGGTGGATCGACGCGTGCCCTCGTCATCGGCGCCGACAAGATGTCCGACGTGGCGGACTGGACCGACCGTACGACCTGCGTACTGGTCGGGGACGGCGCGGGCGCGGCGGTCGTCGAAGCCTGTCCGCCGCCGGCCTCGACCGAGCCGGGCCTCGCCGGCATCGGGCCCGTGCTGTGGGGTTCGGTGCCCGAGATGGGGAACGCGGTACGGATCGAGGGCACGCCCTCACGGTTCGCGCAGGAGGGCCAGAGCGTCTACCGCTGGGCCACCACCCAGTTGCCGCGATTCGCCCGCCAGGCCTGCGAGCGCGCCGGCCTCACCCCCGCGGACCTCGCCGCCGTGGTCCTCCACCAGGCCAACCTGCGCATCATCGAACCGCTGGCCGCGAAGATCGGCGCGGTGAACGCCGTCGTGGCACGCGATGTCATCGAGTCCGGCAACACCTCGGCCGCCAGCATTCCGCTCGCCTTCTCGAAACTCGTCGAGCGCGCGGAGATCTCCACCGGCGACCCGGTCCTGCTGTTCGGCTTCGGCGGCAACCTCTCGTACGCGGGACAGGTCGTCCGCTGCCCGTAGGCCGGGCGAGCTTCCGGCTCACCATGGACGGGCGGGTCCCTGCGCGGCCCGTTCAAGGCGCCCTCGTGGCGCCTTCTTCTTTGTCCTGCCAGTGGAAGAAGTCGGCGGCAATCTGTGCACTACTTCTTCCCAGCCCCGGCCCCCGCTGCTACGTTCCACTCGAAAGCCCGGCGAAGTAGCCGGAGAACGTGGCCGGTTGGTGCCTGACTAGGCGGGGAGGGGTTTGTGAGACGTATGACCGCGCGACCCGCGAACTCCCATCAGGCCCGGCTGCTGCGTCTGTTGCGTGACGGTGGGCCCAACTCCCGGGCCCAGCTGGGGGATCAGGTCGACCTGTCACGGTCCAAGCTGGCCGTGGAGGTGGACCGGCTCCTGGAGACGGGCCTGATCGTGGCCGACGGGCTCGCCGCCTCGCGCGGCGGCCGCCGTTCCCACAACATCCGGCTCGCCCCCGCCCTGCGCTTCCTCGGCGTCGACATCGGCGCGACCTCGATCGACATCGCGGTCACCAACCCCGAACTGGAAGTGCTGGGACACCTCAACCAGCCCATGGACGTACGCGAGGGCCCCGTCGCGGTCTTCGAGCAAGTCCTTTCCATGGCCGCCAAGTTGAAAGCCTCCGGGCTCGCGGAGGAGTTCGACGGCGCCGGTATCGGCGTCCCGGGTCCGGTCCGCTTCCCCGAGGGCGTCCCGGTCGCCCCGCCGATCATGCCCGGCTGGGACGGCTTCCCCGTACGGGAGGCGCTCAGCCAGGAACTGGGCTGCCCGGTGATGGTCGACAACGACGTGAACCTGATGGCGATGGGGGAGCAGCACGCGGGCGTCGCCCGTTCCGTGGGCGACTTCCTCTGCGTCAAGATCGGCACGGGGATCGGCTGCGGCATCGTCGTCGGCGGGGAGGTCCACCGTGGGGTGACGGGCAGCGCCGGCGACATCGGGCACATCCAGGCGGTGCCCGGCGGCCGTCCGTGCGCCTGCGGCAACCGGGGGTGTCTGGAGGCCCACTTCAGTGGCGCCGCTCTCGCCCGTGACGCCAAAGAGGCGGCCCAGCAGGGACTTTCGGCGGAACTCGCGGCCCGGTGGGAGGCGAACGGCGCGCTGAGCGCCGTCGACGTCGCCGCCGCCGCTGCCGCCGGGGACGCCACCTCGCTCGACCTGATCCGCGAGGGCGGCAACCGCACCGGCCAGGTCATCGCCGGCCTGGTCAGCTTCTTCAACCCCGGCCTGGTGGTGATCGGCGGCGGGGTGACCGGCCTCGGCCACACCCTCCTCGCCGCGATCCGCACCCAGGTCTACCGTCAGTCGCTGCCCCTGGCGACCGGCAACCTGCCCATCGTTCTGGGGGAGTTGGGCCCCACCGCCGGAGTCATCGGCGCGGCCCGGCTCATCAGCGACCACCTGTTCTCGCCCGCGTAGACCGTTTCGTAGCCACGGATCGCCAGTACAGCGCCCTGCTCCGCCTGCTTGAAGCGCTTGCCCGAAACGCCTCCCCGGCAAGTGAACCGTCCTGCAAGCGAACCGAACCGCCCTGCAAATGAACCGCCCTGCAACCGGCCCGCACGCCTGCCAAGGGGAACCGTCATGGCACCAGAACCACCGCTGCTCAGCATGTCCGGCATCACCAAGTCGTTCCCCGGCGTCCGCGCTCTCGACGGCGTCGACCTCGACGTCCAGGCCGGAGAAGTGCACTGTCTGCTCGGCCAGAACGGTGCCGGCAAGTCGACGCTCATCAAGGTCCTGGCCGGCGCCCACCAGCCCGACGACGGCCGCCTCACCTGGCGCGGAGAACCCGTCACCCTGCGCTCGCCCAGCGCCGCCATGCGCCTCGGCATCGCCACCATCTACCAGGAACTCGACCTGGTGGAGGACCTGTCGGTGGCGGAGAACGTCCACCTCGGCCACGAACCCACGACCGCCGGATTCGTCGTACGGGGCAAGGCGGCCAAAGCGTCAACTGCCGCACTGCTCAAGCGTCTTGGTCATCCCGAGGTCGATCCCGGGCGCCTGGTCGGGGAGTTGTCGGCGGCGCAGCAGCAGATCGTGTCGATGGCGCGGGCGCTCTCCCACGACGTTCGGCTGATCGTCATGGACGAACCCTCCGCCGCGCTCGACCCGGAGGAGGTCGACAACCTCTTCCGGATCGTCGGCGACCTGACCGCAGACGGGGTCGCCGTCGTCTACATCTCGCACCGGCTGGAGGAGATCCGCCGCATCGGCGACCGCGTGACCGTGCTCAAGGACGGCCGCGCGGTGGCGGGCGGACTCCCCGCGAAGTCCACGCCGACCCGCGAGGTGGTCGCCCTGATGACGGGCCGCAACGTCGAGTACGTCTTCCCGGAGCGCCCGGCGACAGCGGGCAACCCGGCCGCCGCGCCGGTCCTCGAAGTCCAAGGGCTCGCCAGGGAGGGCGAGTTCGCACCCGTCGACCTCACCGTACGACCGGGCGAGATCGTCGGCCTCGCCGGTCTGGTCGGCTCCGGGCGCTCGGAGATCCTGGAGACGATCTACGGCGCGCGCAAGCCGACAGCCGGACAGGTCGTCGTCGAAGGACGGGAGTTGAAGCCGGGCAGCGTACGAGCCGCGGTGCGTGCCGGGCTCGGGCTCGCCCCCGAGGAACGCAAGGCGCAGGCTCTGCTGATGCTGGAGTCCGTCACCCGCAATGTGTCGGTCTCCTCCATGTCCCGCTTCGCTCGCGCCGGCTGGATCGACCGGGGCGCCGAACTGGGCGCCGCCCGCGCCGCCACCCGTGAGCTGTCGCTACGGCCCGACAACCCCTCCGTGCCCGTCCGCACCCTCTCCGGCGGCAACCAGCAAAAGGCCGTCCTCGCCCGCTGGCTGCTGCGCGGCTGCCGCGTCCTGCTGCTCGACGAACCCACCCGGGGCGTCGACGTCGGCGCCCGCGCCGAGCTGTACGCGGTGATCCGCCGCCTCGCCGACGCGGGCCTCGCCGTCCTGCTGGTCTCCAGCGAAGTGCCCGAGGTGCTCGGCCTCGCCGATCGCGTCCTGGTCCTGCGCGAGGGCCGGGTCGTCCACACGGCACCCGCCCGCGAACTCGACGAACACCGCGTGCTCGACCTCGTGATGGAAGGAGCCCCAGTGGCCAGCACAAGCTCGACGGCCGGCAGCTCTGCGGCCGGTGAAAGGGGCCCCGCATCATGACGCAGCCCGTGTCCCCGCCACGCACCGGCACCGACAAGCTCCCGTCCACCGGTCAACCCCCGGTCTGGCGAACCATGGTGGCTCGCGCGGACGTCCGTACCCTCTCCCTCCTCGGTGTCCTCGCCGCGCTGGTCGTCGTCGGCGGCATCACCAAGCCCGACGAGTTCCTCGACACCCGTAACCTCCAACTCGTCCTCACCCAGGCCTCGGTGATCGGTGTCGTCACCGTCGGCATGACCTTCGTCATCATGTCGGGGGGCATCGACCTGTCGGTGGGCGCGATCGTCGCCCTCTCCTCGGTGTGGGCAACCACCGTCGCCACCCAGGAGTACGGCTTCGCGGGCATCCTCTTCACCGCCGTGCTCGTCGGAGTGTGCTGCGGACTGGTCAACGGGCTGCTCATCGCGTACGGCGGGATGGTCCCGTTCATCGCCACCCTCGCCATGCTCGCCTCGGCGCGCGGACTGGCCCTCCAGATCACGGACGGCGCGACGCAGATCGTCTCGATCGACGGCGTCCTCGATCTCGGCGAGCGCGACGCGTACATCCTCGGCATCCCGCCGCTGGTGCTGGTCTTCGCGGTAGTGACGATCATCGGCTGGCTGATCCTGAACCGCACCACCTTCGGCCGCCGCACGGTCGCCGTGGGCGGCAACGCGGAGGCCGCCCGCCTGGCCGGCATCGACGTACGCCGCCAGCGCCTCTACCTCTACCTCCTGTCCGGACTGTGCTGCGGGATCGCCGCCTTCCTGCTGATCATCCTGTCCGGCTCGGGCCAGAACACCAACGGAAACCTGTACGAGCTCGACGCCATCGCCGCCGCGATCATCGGCGGCACCCTGCTCAGCGGGGGTCGCGGCACCATCGTCGGCTCCGTGCTGGGCGTCCTGATCTTCACCACCATCACCAACATCTTCGCCCTGAACAACCTGCAGAGCGATGTGCAGCAGATCGCCAAGGGCGCGATCATCGTCGCCGCCGTGCTCGTCCAGCGCCGTACCGCCGGCACGACCTGAGGGAAGGGTTCACCGCCATGCCAGAGTCGACGCCTTTCACCAGCCGCAGAGGACTGCTCTTCGGCACCGCCGCCGTCGGGGCGGGAGTCCTGCTCACCGGTTGCACCAGCAACGAGCCGGACGACGAGCCCGCCGCGGTCGACGACCGGCCGGCCGCCGCCGACACCCCCGGCAAGGCCGTCACCATCGGCTTCGCCGGACCGCAGGCCGACCACGGCTGGCTCAACGCGATCAACGACAACGCCAAGAGTCAGGCGAAGAAGTACTCCGACGTGACGCTGGAGATCACCGAGGGCTCGAACGACACCGCGGCCCAGATCGGCCAGATCGAGACGCTGATCAACAAGAAGGTCGACGTGCTGGTGATCCTGCCCGCCGACGGCAAGGCACTCACCCAGGTCGGTCTGAAGGCGATGCGCGCCGGCATCCCAGTCGTCAACCTGGACCGGATCTTCAACACCCCGCAGGCGTACCGCTGTTGGATAGGCGGCGACAACTACGGCATGGGCCTCAACGCCGGGCACTACATCGGCGCGAAGCTCAAGGGCGTGGCCGACGCCAAGGTCATCGAACTCGCGGGCCTCGACAACCTGGAACTGACCAAGCAGCGCACTCAGGGCTTCGACGACGCCCTGAAGAACTACCCGAACATCAAGAAGGTCGCCCGCCAGGCCGCCGAGTTCACGGTCGAGTCGGGCCAGGCCAAGATGGCCCAACTCCTTCAGGCGCAGCCCAAGTTCGACGCCCTGTGGAACCACGACGACGACCAGGGCGTGGGCGCGCTGCGGGCGATCGAACAGGCCGGCCGCGAGGACTTCCTGATGGTCGGCGGCGCGGGCGCCCTCTCCGCGTTCCAGGCCATCAAGCAGGACAACGGTGTCCTGAAGGCCACGGTGCTCTACCCGCCCACGATGGCCGCGTCGGCCATCGACCTGGCCCGCGCACTGGGCCAGGGCAAGGGCGTGAGCGGCCTGTCCGAGTTCGAGATCCCCTCGTCGCTCACCCTCTACTCGGCAGTGGTCGACAAGACCAACGTCGACCAGTACATGCCGACCGGCTTCAAGTAGCACAGGGCGGGGTCAGTTGCCGGGCCCCTTCAGGCATGCGGTACATCCGCGCCCCAAAGGGGCGCGGGGAACTGCGCGACCAGCCACGACGCACCCGCAGCCGACCACTGGATCACCCCCACCACCACGAGGAGGACCTCCGCATGGCACAGCCGCAGGCAGACGCCGCCGAGGCGGACACGCCGGCACTGGGCGTCGGCATGGTCGGATACGCCTTCATGGGCGCAGCCCACTCCCAGGGCTGGCGCACTGTGGGCCACGTCTTCGACCTGCCCAGGCGCCCGGCACTCGCCGCGATCTGCGGCCGGGACGCCGGCGCCGTCCGAGCGGCAGCGAAAAAGCACGGCTGGGCGGCGGCCGAGACCGACTGGCGTGCCCTGATCGAACGGGACGACGTCGACCTCGTCGACATCTGCACCCCCGGCGACAGCCACGCCGAGATCGCCCTCGCCGCCCTCGCCGCGGGCAAGCACGTACTGTGCGAGAAGCCCCTCGCGAACACCGTCGAGGAAGCCGAGGCGATGACGGCGGCGGCCGAAGAGGCGGAGCGGCGCGGCCAGTTGGCGATGGTCGGTTTCAACTACCGTCGGCTGCCCGCCACCGCGCTCGCCCGTTCCATGGTCGCCGAGGGCAGGCTGGGCCGCCTGCGGCACGTACGGGTGACGTACCTTCAGGACTGGCTGGTCGACCCGGGGTTCCCGCTCACCTGGCGGCTGCGCAAGGAGGCGGCCGGGTCGGGCGCGCTCGGCGACCTGGGCGCCCACATCGTCGACCTCGCCCAGTACCTCGTGGGCGAACCGCTCGCCGGAGTCTCCGCCCTCACCGAAACCTTCGTACGGGAACGCCCGTTGCCCGGCGGCCCGACCAGTGGCCTGAGCGCCGCGGCGGCCTCCGGCACCGGACAGGTCACCGTGGACGACGCCGCCGTCTTCACCGGCCGCTTCGCCTCGGGCGCCCTCGCCTCCTTCGAGGCCACCCGGTACGCGACCGGCCGCAAGAACGCCCTGCGCATCGAACTCAACGGTGAACAGGGCTCGTTGGCCTTCGACCTGGAACGCCTCAACGAACTCGAGTTCCACGCCGGCACCGAACCCGGCACCCACGCGGGCTTCCGGCGCATCCTCGTCACCGAACCCGACCACCCCTACCTGGAGGCATGGTGGCCGCCGGGCCACGGCCTCGGTTACGAGCACTCCTTCATCCACCAGGCCCGCGACCTCGTCCACGCGATCGCGGCGGGCAGCAGGCCCCGCCCCTCCTTCGCGGACGGCCTCCAGGTGCAGCGGGTCCTGGCGGCGGTCGAGGAGAGCGCGGAGAAGAACTCCGTCTACACGCCCATCGCTGTCCCGTCCACATCGGTCTGAGGAGGCTCGACGACAATGTCACGCGACTTCACACTCTTCACCGGCCAGTGGGCCGACCTGCCTCTCGAAGAGGTCTGCCGCCTCGCCCGTGACTTCGGCTACGACGGACTCGAACTCGCCTGCTGGGGCGACCACTTCGAGGTCGACAAGGCCCTCGCCGACCCCTCCTATCTGGCGGGCCGCCACCAGCTCCTCGACAAGTACGGCCTCAAGTGCTGGGCGATCTCCAACCACCTGGTCGGCCAGGCCGTCTGCGACGCCATCATCGACGAACGGCATCAGGCGATTCTGCCCGCCCGTATCTGGGGCGACGGCGACGCGGAGGGCGTACGGCGGCGGGCGGCGGCCGAGATCGCCGACACCGCGCGGGCCGCCGCCGCTTTCGGCGTCGACACCGTCATCGGCTTCACGGGCTCCGCGATCTGGCACCTGGTAGCGATGTTCCCGCCGGCCCCCGAATCGATGATCGACCGCGGCTACCAGGACTTCGCCGACCGCTGGAACCCGATCCTCGACGTCTTCGACGCCCAGGGCGTGCGGTTCGCCCACGAGGTCCACCCGAGCGAGATCGCCTACGACTACTGGACAACTCAGCGCGCACTGGCGGCCGTTGACCACCGTCCCGCTTTCGGCCTGAACTTCGACCCCTCCCACTTCGTGTGGCAGGACCTCGACCCGGTCGGCTTCCTGTGGGACTTCCGCGACCGGATCTACCACGTCGACTGCAAGGAGGCCCGCAAGCGGCTCGACGGCCGCAACGGCCGCCTCGGTTCACATCTGCCCTGGGGCGACCCGCGCCGCGGCTGGGACTTCGTGTCGGCCGGCCACGGCGACGTCCCCTGGGAGGACGTCTTCCGCATGCTGCGCTCCATCGACTACCAGGGCCCCATCTCCGTGGAGTGGGAGGACGCCGGCATGGACCGGCTCCAGGGCGCCCCCGAGGCACTGACCCGCCTCAAGGCGTACGACTTCGACCCGCCGTCGGCCTCGTTCGACGCGGCGTTCGGCAGCAACGACTGAGCCGTTTCCGGCTGTTCCGCTTCCGACTGTTCCGGGGTGACGGCGCACCCCGGCGTATCGCACCCGCAGGTACCACGAGCCGCACCCGCATGTACCACGAGCTTTCGTTCTGGAGGCATTCGTGCACGCCAAGATCAGCACCACCCGCACCGGTAGAAACAAGAGCCGCAGACGACACCCCGGATTCCGCAGAGCGCTCGCCCTGATCACGGGCGCTCTGCTCGCCGGAGCGTCCCTGACCCTGGTCGCGCCCCAGGCCGGCGCAGCCGTCGCCGAGCCCGCCGCGGTCGAGGACTTCCAGCAGGTCACCCTCGCCAAGGGCGAACCGGAGGTCGGCGAGCCCATGTCGCTCGCCGTCCTCCCCGACCGCTCGGTCCTGCACACCTCACGCGACGGCGAACTCCGCATCACCGACGCCGCCGGAAACACCCGGCTCGCCGGCCAGCTCGACGTCTACTCCCACGACGAAGAGGGCCTCCAAGGCATCGGCGTGGACCCGCAGTTCAGCTCCAACCGCTTCATCTACCTTTACTACGCACCCCCGTTGAACACCCCGGCGGGCGACGCCCCCGAGACGGGCACCGCGGCCGACTTCGCGCCCTTCGACGGCGTCAACCGGCTCTCCCGGTTCGTCCTCAACGCCGACGGCACCCTCGACAACGCCAGCGAGAAGAAGATCCTCGACGTGCCGGCCTCGCGCGGCCTGTGCTGCCATGTCGGCGGCGACATCGACTTCGACGCGGCGGGCAACCTGTACCTGTCGACGGGCGACGACACCAACCCCTTCCAGTCCGACGGCTTCACCCCCATCGACGAGCGCGCGAACCGTAACCCGGCCTTCGACGCCCAGCGTTCGGCCGGCAACACCAACGACCTGCGCGGCAAGATCCTGCGCGTCAAGGTCAACGCCGACGGCTCGTACTCCGTCCCGGACGGCAACCTGTTCGCCCCCGGCACGGACCGGACGCGCCCCGAGATCTACGCGATGGGCTTCCGCAACCCGTTCCGCTTCAGCGTCGACAAGGCGACCGGCATCCTCTACATCGGCGAGTACGGCCCCGACGCGGGCGCCGCCGACCCGGCCCGAGGACCCGCGGGCCAGGTCGAGTTCGCCCGCGTCACCGGCCCCGGCAACTTCGGCTGGCCGTACTGCACCGGCGCCAACGACCCCTACGTGGACTACGACTTCGCGACCAAGGCCTCGGGCGCCGCCTTCGACTGCGCCGCCCCCAGGAACACCTCGCCCCACAACACCGGCCTGACCGACCTTCCCCCGGCGCAGCCCGCCTGGATCCCCTACGACGGCGCGTCCCTACCGGAGTTCGGCGACGGCTCCGAGTCACCGATGGGCGGGCCCGTCTACCACTACGACCCCTCGCTTGACTCCCTGGTCAAGTTCCCGGAGGCGTACGACGGCGACTTCTTCGCCGGTGAGTTCGGCCGCCAGTGGATCAAGCGGATCAGCAGCGACGCCAACGGGACCGTGCAGTCCATCAACGACATTCCGTGGACCGGCACCCAGGTGATGGACATGGCCTTCGGGCCGGACGGCGCGCTGTACGTCCTCGACTACGGCGTCTCGTGGTTCGGCGGTGACGAGCACTCCGCCCTGTACCGCATCGAGAACGCCACCGACGGCCACTCCCCGGTGGCCCAGGCCGCCGCGGACGTCACCTCCGGACCGGCTCCGCTGAAGGTGAAGTTCTCCTCCGCCGGCACCTCCGACCAGGACGGCGACGCCCTCACGTACAGCTGGGACTTCGGCGACGGCACAACATCCACCTCGGCGAACCCCACCCACAAGTACAAGAAGAACGGGACGTACACGGCGACGGTGACCGTGAAGGACACCACCGGCCGCACGGGCGGTGCGAGCGTCCAGGTCGTCGTCGGCAACACCGCGCCCAAGGTGCTTCTCCAACTCCCGCAGGATGGGCAGCTGTTCGCGTTCGGCGACGCGATCCCGTTCAAGGTGAAGGTCTCCGACCGCGAGGACGGCCGGACCATCGACTGCACCAAGGTCGAGGTCACCTTCATCCTCGGTCACGACAGCCACGGCCACCCGCAGACCTCGGCGAACGGCTGCTCCGGCACCATCCAGACCAGCGCCGACGGCGGCCACGACCCGAACGCCAACATCTTCGGGGTCATCGACGCCCAGTACACCGACCTCGGGGGCGGCGGCCAGGCACCCCTGACCACCCATGACCAGAACGTCGTCCAGCCCACCCACCGTCAGGCGGAGCACTTCAACAACTCCTCCGGTACAGCAGTGAGTTCACGGGAATCGGCGAGCGGCGGCAAGACGGTCGGCGACATCGACAACGGTGACTGGATCGCCTTCAAGCCGTACGTCCTGAGCAACGCCACGTCGCTCACGGCACGCGTCGCCTCGGCCGGCGCGGGCGGCAAGCTGGAGGTCCGCGCGGGTTCCCCGACCGGCAGGGTGCTGGGCCGCGCGACCGTACCGGCGACCGGCGGCTGGGACACCTACCAGGACGTCACCGCGAGCCTGTCCCACGCCCCGCATCGCACGACGACGCTCTACCTGGTCTTCAAGGGAGCGGCGAGCGGTGATCTGTACGAGGTGGACGACTTCGCCTTCACCACCGGCTGAGGGGAGCGCGCCATGCGATCAACGGGACGAACAGGGTTAACTGTCACCGCTGTTGTGGGCACGGCTCTGCTCCTCGGAGGCATGTCGACCCCGGCCGCCTCCAAGCCCGCCCCACGGCACACCGACCGGGTGCTGGTCTTCTCCAAGACGGCGGCCTTCCGCCACGACTCCATCCCCGACGGCATCACGGCACTCAAGGAGCTCGGTGCGAGCGCTGGTTTCAGGGTCGACGCGACGGAGGACGCGGCGGCGTTCACCCCGAAGAACCTCCGCCGGTACGCAGCCGTCGTCTTCCTCTCGACGACCGGCGATGTACTGACGGACGGTCAACAAGGGGCGTTCGAGGGCTACATCCACCATGGCGGCGGCTATGTGGGCATCCACGCGGCGGCGGACACCGAGTACGACTGGGCGTTCTACGGCGGCCTGGTCGGCGCCTACTTCCAGGGCCACCCGGCGATCCAGCCGGCCCGGACGCAGGTGGAGGACCGCGCCCACCCGGCGACCTCGGGCCTGGGCACGGAGTGGAACCGTACCGACGAGTGGTACAACTACCGCTCCAATCCCCGCAGTTCGGTGCACGTCCTGGCCTCCCTCGACGAGTCGTCCTACACCGGCGGCACGATGAACGGCGACCACCCGATCGCCTGGTGCCAGAACTACGCGGGCGGCCGCTCCTTCTACACCGGCGTCGGCCACCTGTCGTCCGCGTACGCCGAACCGGCGCTCAGACAGCACCTGTTGGGCGGTCTGCGCTGGGCCACCGGCAGGGCACAGGCGGACTGCCGCCCGGAGAACGGCTACCAGTCTCTCTTCGACGGCACCTCGCGGGACGGGTGGAAACAAGCGGGCCCCGGCACCTTCACCGTCTCCGACGACGGCACGCTGACGTCGTCCGGCGGCATGGGCCTGCTCTGGTACGCCGGCCGGAGCTTCGGCGCCTACTCGCTGAAGCTCGACTGGAAGGCCCGCGGAGACGACAACTCCGGTGTGTTCGTGGGCTTCCCGCCCTCGGACGACCCGTGGTCGGCGGTCGACAAGGGCTACGAGATCCAGATCGACGCGACCGACACCCCCGACCGCACCACCGGGGCCGTGTACGGCTTCCGTTCCGCCGACCTGAAGAAGCGCGACCGCGCGCTGAATCCGCCGGGGGAGTGGAACACGTACGAGATCCGCGTGGAGGGCGAACGCCTCCGCGTCTGGCTCAACGGCGTACGGATCAACGATTTCACCAACACCGATCCGGCCCGCAGCCTGCGGGATGGCCACATCGGCATCCAGAACCACGGAGCCGACGACCAGGTGTCCTTCCGGGACATCCGCATCAAGGGACTCCCCGCGAACGCACCGGCGAGCCCGGCCGCCACGGCCGCCACGGGCCACTGAGCGGCGACGGGCGGAGGACGCCGGACCTCCGCCCGCCGCCTTCCCCTCCCCCCCCGTTCCCTTGCCACGCCTCCCCCTCGGCCGAAGGGAGCACCCCCATGACCCAGCCCCACCCCGGCCCAGGCACCCCGACGTCCGACAGCCCCCTCTCCCGCCGCGAGGGCGACTCCGTCCCGCGCGGCGGGGAGTGACCGATGCGCTTCCGCCACCCGGACGGCTCCCTCGTCCACCTCGCCTACTGCACCAACGTCCACCCTGCCGAAACCGTCAACGGCGTTCTCGCCCAACTCCGCGACCACTGCGAACCCGTACGCCGACGCCTCGGCCGCGACCGCCTCGGCATCGGCCTGTGGCTGGCCAGGGACGCGGCCCGCGCCCTGGTCATCGACCCCGCCGCCCTGCGCGGCCTGCGCGGCGAACTCGACCGGCGCGGCCTCGAAGTCGTCACCCTCAACGGCTTCCTCTACGACGGCTACGGCGCCGAAGAGGTCAAGTACCGCGTCTACAAGCCGGACTGGGCCGACCCCGAGCGGCTCACCCACACCACCGACCTGGCCCGGGTACTCGCCGGTCTCCTCCCCGACGACGTCACCGAAGGCAGCATCTCCACCCTGCCGCTCGCCTGGCGCACCCCCTACGACGACGAGCGCGCGACCACCGCCCTGACCGCCCTGGTCACCCTCGCGGAACGCCTCGACGCCCTCGCCGAACTCACCGGCCGCTCCATTCGTATCGGCCTGGAACCGGAACCCGGCTGCACCCTCGAGACCACCGCAGACGCCATCGCCCCGCTCAGCAAGATCGGCCACCACCGCATCGGCGTCTGCGTCGACACCTGCCACCTCGCCACTTCCTTCGAAGATCCGCACACCGCCCTGGACGCGCTCACCCAGGCCCGCGTCCCCGTCGTCAAGTCCCAGCTCTCGGCCGCCCTGCACGCCGAACACCCCCATCTCCCCGAAGTCCGCGAGGCGCTCGCCGCCTTCGACGAACCCCGCTTCCTGCACCAGACCCGCACGGCCACCGCCGCCGGCCTGCGCGGCACGGACGACCTGGGCGAGGCCCTCCACGGCGACGCCCTGCCCGACGCCTCCCCATGGCGCGCCCACTTCCACGTCCCGCTCCACGCGGCCCCCGCCGCACCCCTCACCTCCACGCTCCCCGTCCTCGAGTCCGCGCTGACCCGGCTCGTCGGCGGCCCGCACCCCCTCACCCGGCACCTGGAGGTCGAGACCTACACCTGGCGGGCCCTCCCGCCCGCACTACGGCCCCGCGCCCGCGCCCGGCTCGCCGACGGCATCGCCGCCGAACTCGCCCTCACCCGCGACCTGTTGACCGACCTGGGCCTGAAGGAACTGCCATGAGTCCCCGCCCGCCCACGAAGCCCCGACATCCAGAGGAGTTCCAGGCATGAGCCGCACCCACCACACGGACCCCGAACTCACCCACCGCCTCAGCAGACGAAACATGCTCGGTGTGGCCGCCGGCGCGACCGCCGCCGCGCTGCTGGGCGCAGCGGCCGCCCCTGCCGGGGCCGCCACCGCGACGGCTGCCCTTGGCCGGGGCCGGCCCGTCCTGCCGCCCGGCCGGCTCGGCATCCAGCTGTACAGCGTGCGCGACAAGGTCTCCACGCTGGGCTTCGCACCCGTCTTCGCCGAGCTGAGGAAGTACGGCTACGACGAGGTCGAGTTCGCCGGATACACCCAGGGCTCGGCGGGCCCCATCACCCTCGCCCAGCTCAGGCGACTGGCGCGCGACAACGGCCTGAACCCGATCGGCAGCCACGTCGGCTACTACGCCGACGACCCGAACGCGTACACCTTCGCGCAGAACCTCGACAAGGTTCTCGACGACGCCCAGGCCCTCGGCCTCAAGCACATCGGCACCGCCTCCGGGCCGTTTCGCTATGGCTCCACCGTCGACGCCTGGAAGCGGGCGGCGGAGGAGTTCAACACGTACGGCGCGGCGGCCAGGGCACGCGGCATGAAGTTCTACCAGCACAACCACTCCGACGAGTTCTCCTTCGCCACCGACAACCCGCGGGTCCGGCTCTACGACGTACTGCTCGCCGAGACCGATCCCGAGCTCGTGTACCTGGAGATGGACATCTTCTGGGCGTACTCGGGCCAGTTCCGCTTCTCCAAGCGCCCCGACGGCACCCCCGCGCCGTTCGAGCCGCTCGACTACATACTCAGGCAGCCCCACCGCTACCCGCTCTTCCACGTGAAGGACGGCGTGAGCGACCCGAGCAACCAGTACGGCTACCGCATGACCGACGTCGGCGACGGAGACATCGACTACCGGCGGTTCATCTCCGCCGTGACCCGCCTGCGCGGTGAGCGTCTGGCCCACCACTGGCAGGTCGAGCACGACAACCCGACCGAGTCCTTCACCTTCGCGCGCCGCTCCAGCGCGCACCTCCACTCGCTGCGCGAGAGGTGCTGACGGCGGCCGTGCAGAGGTGAGGGGGCCCTCCCGGAACCCCGCGAGGGCCCTCACAATCGTTGCGGTCCTGCCGGGCGCCGCCGCCGGGCCCCGCGAGCCCGGTCGGACCGCACGTCGCCGCCGGCGCGGGTGCCGCGTCCGTCGCCGCGCTGGAGGAGCTGGGCGCGGAGGGTGAGTGCGCCCTCGCCGTCGGCGACGTGGACGGCACGGTCGCCATGAACGCCCGGCCGCACGCGAAGATCATGGAGTCGACCGGCGCCACGGTCCTCGCCGAGCCGGCCGCGCAGGTCGAGCGACGGGTCGCGCTGGTACTGCACGCCGGTCGCCCGGCAGTCCGGACAGCAGTGGTGGATCGAGCACCGTGAGCTGATCGCGGCGATCGCCGACGGCGACGAGCGGTGCGCGACGGAGACCGAGGCAGCCGCGAGCGAGCGCCGGGCGCCCCGTAGTCGTGCGGTCGCTCTGGGTGAGAGATATGCAGGTGAAAGCCACTCCGAAAGCTTGGTATTGTTGGTCGTGCCGCTGCGGGGAACACCCCCGCGAAGCGGCAGACACCTTGTCCGGGTGGCGGAATGGCAGACGCGCTAGCTTGAGGTGCTAGTGCCCTTTATCGGGCGTGGGGGTTCAAGTCCCCCCTCGGACACACAGAAACAGAGGCACCCGCCTCCGGCTCACAGCCGGGAGCGGGTGCCTCTGTCGTTGCGCCGTCGGGGACCCGCTTCCGCCCAGGCCGGGCCCTTCGTGCGGGCCCGGCCGAGTGGCGGTGGCTCAGTCCCGCAGCCGGTCGAGCTGTCGCAGCTTGTTCGTCGCGTCCAGCGCCGCGACCTTGTAGGACTCCGCGAGCGTCGGGTAGTTGAAGACCGCGTTGACCAGATAGTCCACCGTGCCGTCGCAGCCCATCACGGACTGGCCGATGTGGATCAGCTCGGTCGCTCCCGTGCCGAAGCAGTGGACGCCGAGGAGTTTGCGGGTCTCGGGGCAGACGAGCAGTTTGAGCATGCCGTGGGAGTCGCCGATGATCTGGCCCCGGGCCAGTTCGCGGTAGCGGGAGATGCCCACCTCGAACGGGATGCTCTCCTCGGTGAGCTGGTCCTCGGTCCGGCCGATGAAGCTGATCTCGGGGATGGTGTAGATGCCGATGGGCTGGAGGTTGTGCATCCGGTCGACCGGCTCGCCGCACGCGTGGTACGCCGCCGCCCGGCCCTGCTCCATCGACGTCGCGGCGAGGGCCGGGAAGCCGATGACGTCGCCGACGGCGTAGATGTGAGGCACCTCGGTGCGGTAGTGCTCGTCGACCGTGATCCGCCCGCGCCGGTCGGCGGACAACCCGGCCTTGTTGAGGGCGAGTCCGTCGGTGAGACCCTGGCGGCCCGCCGAGTACATCACCGCGTCCGCAGGGATCTTCTTGCCGCTCTCCAGGACGGTGAGGGTGCCCCGGGAATGGCGTTCCACCGCCGCGACCGTCTCGCCGAAGCGGAAGGTGACGGCCAGGTCCCGCAGGTGGTACTTGAGCGACTCGATCACCTCGACGTCACACATGTCGAGCATCCCGGGGCGCCGCTCGACCACCGTGATCTTGCTGCCCAGGGCCGCGAACATCGATGCGTACTCCATGCCGATCACCCCGGCACCCACGATGACCATGGAACGCGGCACACCTTCGAGGTTGAGCACGTTGTCGGAGTCCATGATCGTGCGTTCGTCGAACTCGACGGTGTCCGGGCGGGCGGGCCGGGTCCCGGTGGCGATGACGATGTGCTCGGCGGTCAACAGCCGTTCGTTGCCGTTGACTTCGTCGACCGCAATGGTGTGGTCGTCGACGAAGCGGCCGCTGCCGGCGAACAGGGAGACGTGGTTGCGGGACAGCTGGTTGCGGATGACATCGACCTCCCGGCTGACCACGTGCTCGGTGCGCGCGGTCAGGTCGGCGACGGTGATGTCCTCCTTGAGGCGGTAGCTCTGGCCGTACAGATCGCGCTGGGTGAGGCCGGTGAGGTAGAGCACCGCCTCGCGCAGCGTCTTGGAGGGGATGGTGCCGGTGTGGATGGAGACCCCACCGACCATGTCGGGGCGGTCGATGACGGCGACCCGGCGGCCGAGCTTGGCTGCCGCGATGGCAGCCTTCTGGCCGCCCGGGCCGGATCCTATGACAAGCATGTCGAAGTCGGGCACCCTCGTGAGTCTGTCAGTCCGGGGCCACTGACCGAAAGGGTGAACGGGCAACTGCTGATCTCAACACCGCGCCTCCGGTGCTGTCTTGGGCTCAGGAAGGCTGCGGACTTGGGCTCAGGAGGGCTGCGGAGTAAGGCGTTTGAGGCCCTTGCGGTCGTAGTAGCGGGCCATCGCGAAGCCGAAGAGCAGGGCGAGCGCGGTGCCGACCGCGATCATGATCCAGGCGCGGGTCAGCCCCGCGTCCCCGCGGGCGTCGAAGTAGAGGATCGCGCGGGCGCCGTCCCCGAGTTGCCGCATGGGTTCGAAGACGGACAGGAAGCGGTAGAAGTCCGGCACCGCCTGGAGCGGGACCGTGGCCCCCGACGAGGGCAGGCCCAGGACGATGAACACGAACATCGACACGAGCTGCCCGATGCCGCCGAAGGCCGTGTTGATGGCCTGGACGCCGAGGCCGACCGCGAGGGTGGAGCAGTACGAGTACAGCCACAGCAGGGGCAGGTGAGCGGAGTCCATGTCGAGGATGCCGACGGTGGCGACCATGATCAGGGAGACGCTCAGGAGGGAGATCCCGGCGGTCATGCCCATCTTCAGCAGCAGCGTCTGGGTCCGGCTGATGGGCACGGTGGGCCGGCGCGTGTGCCAGGGGCCGATCTCGTTGTCGGCGTAGCCGAGGGAGGTGTCCACCCCGTTGCTGATGACGTTGGCGCCCAGGAATCCGGCCAGCACGAGCAGCAGCGTGTAGTAGAAGGTGCTGAGGCCGAGGCCGCTGTGGGTACCGATGGGGTGGCCGACCTGCGGGGTGACCGTGACCGGGTCGGCCAGCAGCAGCTTCGTCGTGGCGTTCGCCCCCCGCACACTCGCCGTCAGCTGCTTTCCGATGGTCTGCGAGGCCTGGTGCGCGGCCTGCGTGGTGATCTGGCTGGCGAGGGAGGAACCGAGGCTGCCCTTGCCGGGGTTGGTCAGCACCATCAGCGCCGGGCGGGCGGCGGCGTCGGTGCCGGTGAGCGCGGCGATCGAGGCGGTGAAGCCGTCGGGCACGACCAGCGCGCCGTAGAGCTTGCCCGCGTCCAGCTGGTCCTGGGCCCGGGCGAGGCTCAGTTCACGCCACTCGGCCTTGTCGCCGCCCGACGTGTCGGTGGTGATCGCCTTGGTGATCTGCGCACCCAGATTCTCCTTCTGCCCGGGCAGCGGCGCGCCCCGGTCCGCGTTGACGATGCCGATGGGCAGGTCGTGCAGATCGCGGTTGGGGCTCACGATGCCGCCCATGTAGAGCAGCGACAGCAGCAGCGCGAGCAGCCCGGTCAGGACGGTGGGCAGCAGCCACAGCTTGGGCCGCCCCAGCAGAGCGGTCGCACGCGCCTGGCCGCCGGTGGCGGGGGAGGGTGCGGGGGACGGTGATTCGGACGGGGTGTCGTCGGTTGCCATGGTTCTCCGGTGGCTCTGGAGCGGTTCGGGACCGTACGGGGAGACGGTCGTCGTTTCGGCGAGGTACCGGCGAGGTGCCGACGGGTTGCCGCCTGCCGGACCAGGATCGTGCGTACGGCGGCACAGCAGGGTCAGCGACTCGCCGAGCGGGAGACTACGTCCCCGGGGTGAACACCCGGCACGGCAGGGGGCCCTGTTCGCAGGACCGGCGTCGGCCGCCGCTCACGTCCGCGGTGAGCAGCCGGAGGGAATGGTCGAACTCGGCGCCGACTGAAGCCCGTTACCCAGCGGAGGACCGCCGCCTCACATGGCGTCGAGATAGTCCCGCAGTACCTGGGAGCGGGACGGGTGGCGCAGCTTGGACATGGTCTTGGACTCGATCTGGCGGATGCGTTCGCGTGTCACGCCGTACACCTGGCCGATCTCCTCCAGGGTTCTGGACCGGCCGCCGGACAGGCCGTAACGCAGGGAGATGATCCCGGCCTCCCGTGGGGTCATCTCCGCGAGGATGGACCGGATGGTCTCCTGGAGCAGCAGGAAGGTGACCATGTCCATCGGGGTGACGCTGTCGCGGTCCTCGATCAGGTCGCCGAACTCGCCGTCCCCGTCCTCGCCGAGGGTGGTGTGCAGCGAGACGGGCTCCTTGGTGTAGGCGGCGAGTTCCGACAGCCGCGCCACGGGGACGCCCGCCCTCTCCGCCAGCTCCTGCGGCGAGGGCTCCGTGCCGTGGTCCTGGATCAGCTCGCGGCGGGTGCGGGCCACCCGGTTGATGACCTCGACCAGATGCACGGGGATGCGGATGGTGCGGCCCTGGTCGGCCAGCGCGCGCGAGAGCGCCTGGCGGATCCACCAGGTCGCGTACGTCGAGAACTTGAAGCCCTTCGTGTAGTCGAACTTCTCGACCGCCCGGATCAGGCCCGTGTTGCCCTCCTGGACCAGGTCCAGGAACAGCAGCCCGCGGCCCGTGTAGCGCTTGGCGACGGACACGACCAGGCGCAGGTTCGCCTCGATGAGGTGGTCCTTGGCGCGCTCCGCGTCCTCAGCGAGGAGCTCCAGCTCCCGTTGGAGCGCGGCGGCCGCGGGCGGCTCATTTACCAGCTTGTACTGCGCGTACACCCCGGCCTCGATCCGTTTGGCGAGGTCGACCTCCTGCTCGGCGCTGAGGAGGCGGACGCGGGAGATCAGCCGGAGGTAGTCCCGCACCTGGTCGACCGAACCGCCCCCGGTGGCGAGCCGGGGGAGGGGAGCGTCGCTCTCGTCCTCGGCGGCCGGGTCGAACACGTCGGTCACCTCGGTGTCGGCCGCCATCGTGCTCACTTCCTCTCCAGGAGTGCACGCGGGAACGTCCCGTAGGGGAACGCGCCTGGACCGCCCCGTGTTCCGCAGTGCCCCGGGCAATCACCCGGCCGCCACAGCGTCAGCAGTCAGCAGTCCCGGAACTCCGGCGACTGGTTGAGGACCTGCGAGCGCGGCGAGGTGAAACGGGCGTAGGTCGCGCCGCTACGCGCGCCGGGGTGGAAGGCGGCGACCCGGTGGCAGTTCTGGAAGGCGAGCGCGATACCGAAGTGCCGCTCCAGGCTCCCCCGGATCGCGTCACTGGCGAGCGCCCGCAGCAGCTGACCGCGCTCCTGCTCCGAGGGCGGCGGGGTCTGGTTGTCGGCGAACTCGGCGGTTCCGCCCTGGAGTTCGGCGGCGAGATCGGAGATGAGGCGGTAGGCATAGGGGAGCGAGGTGCGGACGGTTTCGACGAAGGCGTCCTCAGGGATGTCACCCTGCTCGGCTTCGGCGAGGAGCTGGGGGGAGACGTCGAGCGACATGAAGGGGTGTCCTGTTCTCTGGTTCTCGTGCGGTCTCGCGCGGTCTCGTGCGGGAGGTCTCTTGCGGTCTCTTGCGTGTTGTTCAGGGGAGATGCGTGTGGTGCATGAGAGGCGTGGTGTTCAGGTGAGAGCGGAGGGCCCGTGCGTGAACTCGGGGTCCACCTGCTCGGCGAGGTCCAGGCCCGTCGCCCGGTCCGCCCACGCCCGGGCGTTGCGCAGATGGAACTCGACGGCGTGCCGCTGGAAGGTGGCCCAGTCCTTGGGCCGGGCGTCCACCGCGTCCCGGAGCAGGTTCAGGGCATGCAGGTTCTGCGCCTCCAACTCGCCCTGTTCGCGGCCCTGTTCGGCGGCGCGCACCCAACTGGACTGGACGAGGTGGGTGAGCAGGTCGTCGCCGGTCTCCTCCTTGAGGAAGAGCAGGTCGTCCTCGCCGGTGACCTTGTTGCCGATCACCGCGAGCGGAATCCCGAACTCGCGGGCGTGGTCGCGGTACTGGCGGTAGACGGAGACGCCCTTACGGGTCGGTTCGGCGACCAGGAACGTCATGTCGAACCGGGTGAACAGTCCGGAGGCGAACGCGTCCGCGCCGGCGGTCATGTCGACGACGACGTACTCGCCGCGGCCGTCGACGAGATGGTTGAGGTAGAGCTCCACCGCGCCCAGCTTGGAGTGGTAGCAGGCCACGCCCAGGTCGCTCTCCTCGAAGGCGCCGGTCGCCATCAGCGGTACGCCGCCCACGCGTTGGACGTGCCGCTGGTGGAGCTCGTCGTCGCCGAGCGGGCGCAGCAGCCGTGATCCCCGGCCGGCCGGGGTCGTCTTGACCATGGCCTCGCGCGACTCGATACGCGGGTTGGTGCCGCGCAGGAAGTCCTTGATGTCACCCAGGTGGGCGCTGAGTGGCGGCGCGGCGAAGGCCTCGCCGCCGACCGGATCGAGGGCCTGGGCCAGGTGCTGGTTGATGTCGCCGTCGATGGCGAGGACGGGCGCGCCGGAACGTGCGAGATGGCGGGAGAACAGGGCGGACAGCGTGGTCTTGCCGCTGCCGCCCTTGCCGACGAACGCGACGCGCATTACCGGGCCGCTTCTCGTTCTGCGGCAGCCGGCTTCCCGGCAGCTGTTTTGAAAATGAATGTCATGTGGCAAGTTTTTATGCGGCACCCGGGGTGCTGTCAAATCGCCTCGCCGCCAACTGGGCAGCGGTGGCGTGCAGTTGGCGAGCGTTTGTTCGATCAACCTAAATGCATATGATGTGCAGGTGCATGATTACTGCATCAGGACGGCAACGCCCGACGACCTCGACGGCGCGCGAGCCGTCATGCTCGACACCGTGTACCGCGATTTCGGCACGGGTTACGTGCCCCGCTGGCACGGCGACATCATCGACCCGGTGTCCGCCTACCTCGCGCCCGCCCGCCACACCCTCCTGGTGGCGGTCGACGAGCGCGACGCGAGCGTCGTGGCCACCGCCGCCCTCGACTCGCGCGGCCCCCTCCATCCGCCGAACCCGCGCCAGGTCGCCGAGTGCTATCCCTCGGGCGCCACCGCCCAGTTGCGCCGGGTGTACGTCCGTCAGGAGCACCGCAGGCGCGGTCTGGCCCGGCGGCTCGTGAGCGAACTGCTGGCCTTCGCCGCGGCCGACGGCGGCTATCGCGCCGTGTATCTGCACACGGATCCGGCGGTGGCCGGCGCCGAGGGGTTCTGGCGGTCGCTGGGCAAGGTCGTGCACGACGAACGTGGGGGTGCGGGCGGCGGGCAGAGCGTCCTGCATTTCGAGGTTCCGCTGACCCGGTGATCGTCGGGTGATCGTCGGGTGGCTGACCCGGGCTGGCTATTGGAAATGATTATCAGATACTCTCCGATTTCTGTGCGGGCCTTGTCCGCGCCATCCCACCCCACCCACCCCACCCTTCTTACGGAACTGAGGACCATGCGCACCCCCCGCCGTCGCCGACTGCTCGTCGGACTGCTGATATCCCCGCTGCTCACCGGCTGTTTCGCGGCCGGCGGCGCCGACAGCGACTCGTCCTCGAACGCCGGATCCGGCTCCCGGCTGCGCGTCGCGCTCGCCTTCCCGCCCACCGAGAACTTCTCCCCGTACGGCGCCGACGCCACCCTTCTCAGCCGCCTCGGCGTCACCGAGGGCCTCACCGCCCTGGACGCCAACGGCTCCCCGGCCCCCGCGCTCGCCGAGTCCTGGACCCGCGAAGACGACCGCACCTGGCTGTTCACGCTGCGCGAGGCCACCTTCCAGGACGGCACCGACGTCACCGCGGCCACCGTCGCCGCCGCCCTCACCCACGCCACCCGGGCCGAGCCCCAACCCGCCGCCCTCACCGGCGTCACCCTCACCGCGAAGGTCGCCGGCGACGGACGGATATCCGTCACCACCGCCGCGCCCGACCCCGTGCTTCCCCTGCGCATGTCCAGCCCCGCCCTCGCCGTGCTCGCGCCGAAGGCGTTCACGAAGAAAGGCGCCGTCGACCCGGTCGGCACCGCCACCGGACCCTTCGAGCTGACGAAGACCACCGGCACCACCGCGGCCACCCTCGACCGCTTCGACGACTACTGGGGCGGACGCGCCCAGGCCGCCGGTGTCGACGCCCGGTTCATCGCCGACGGCACCGCCCGTGCCAACGCCCTGCGCAGCGGCCAGGTCGACATCGCGGAGTCGATCCCCGTCGCCCAGGCCGCCTCCCTCGACAAGGCGACCCGCCGCGAGACCGCCACGGCCCGCACCGCCTTCCTGCACCTCAACACCAAGGCCGGCGCCTTCAAGGACGCGAAGCTGCGGGCGGCCGCCCGCGCCGCCGTGGCCACCGGCGCACTCGCCGACGGTGTCTACGAAGGCCACGCCGACGCCGGGAAGGGCATCTACGGCCCCGCGTTGAGCTGGGCCGAGGGCAAGCGCGTCCAGCCTGTCGGCCGCGCGAAGGCGGCGGCGCCCGACGACACCTCCATCACCCTCGCCACGTACGACAACCGGCCCGAACTCCCGGAAGCCGCACAGGTGTTGAAGCAGCAGCTGGAGAAGGCCGGTTTCAAGGTGACACTGGAGGTGCGGGAGTACTCGCGCCTCGAACGCGACCTGTTCGCCGGGAAGTTCGACGCAGCCGTCGCCGCCCGCAACACCATGCTCGACACCGGGGACCCTGTCTCCGTCCTCGCGAGCGACTACACCTGCGACGGCGGCAACAACCTCTCCCTGCTCTGCGACAAGAAGGTCGACCAGGCCGTCGCCAAGGCCGAGGGCATCGAGGACACCGCCGAGCGACAGGACGCGGCCATGGCGGCCGAGGCCCTCATCCTCGGCTCAGACGCCGTCGTCCCGCTGGTCCACCAGCGGATCATCACCGGCGTCGACGCCGGCGTACAGGGTGTGCTCCTCGATCCGTACGAGCGCACGCTGGTCGGTACCGGAACGCGGCGCTGACCCGTGCGGGGACATGTGGGCACCCTGGTGTGGCGTGCCCTGCTCGCCGCGCTGCTCGTGTGCGGGATCGGCCTGCTGCCCTGGCTGACCCGCACCGACCCGGCGCTCACCGTACTCAGGGCCCGGTCGGCGGAGCGCGAGGCGACCCCGGCCGTGCTCGCCGCCGTTCGGGAGCAACTCGGCCTCGAAGCAGGGCCGTTGAAGCTGCTCGGTGACTGGCTCGGCGGGTTGCCGCGCGGGGACGCCGGGCGGTCCTGGATATCCGGGGCCGAGGTCATGCCCGGCGTCGTCCAGGCGCTCGGCGCCTCACTGCTGCTGATGGCTGTGGCGCTCACGATCGCGTTTCTCGTCGCCGCGCTGGTGTGCGCGCCGACGCTGTGGAGCGGCGGGCGCCGGCGCGGCGGCAGCGGGTCGGCGATGGTCGCCGCGCTGCCCGAGTTCCTCACGGCGTCCGTACTGGCCACCGTCGTCGGCGTCCAGCTCGGCTGGCTGCCCGCCCTCGGCTGGTACGGACTCCAGTGGACGATCCTGCCCGGCCTCGCCCTCGGCGTGCCCGCCGGGGCGCTGCTCGGACGGCTCCTCGACGACCTGCTGCCCGGTGCCTTCACCGAGCCCTGGGCGCTGGCCGCCGCCGCACGCGGCATCCGCGCCCGGCGCATCGCGAGTCAGGCCGTACGGCGCTGCCTGCCCGCCCTGCTCCCGAACGCCGGGCTGTTCGTCGTCGGGCTGACCGGCGGCTCGGTCGCCGTCGAGCAGATCTTCGACATCCCCGGCCTCGGCCGCACCGCCCTCCAGGCCGCCGTCGCCCAGGACCTGCCCGTCCTCCAGGCCGGCACCCTCGCCCTCGTCCTGCTCGCGGCGGTCGCCGCGGGCGGCACCCGGCTGGCGGCCAGGCTGCTCATCGGCCCCGCCCTGCGCGACGGCGGCCTCTCCTCCCTGCACCGGCCCGCGCCGCCCGCCCGCCGCACCCCGCCCCTGCTGTACGCCGGTGTGCTGCTCGGTGTCGTCGCCCTCGGCCTGCCGCGCGACCCGCTCGCGCTGGACACCCGTGCCCGGCTCCAACACCCGTCCTGGGCACACCCGTTCGGGACGGACGCCCTCGGCCGCGATGTCCTCGCCCGCGTCGGGCACGGCGCCCTCGACACGCTGCTCCTCGCCGCCGCGATCAGCGCCGCAGCCCTCCTCATCGGGCTGCTCCTCGGGTTGGCACCCAGGCTGTCCGGACCCCTCGTCGACACCGTGAACGCGATACCGGCCGTACTCGCCGCGCTGCTCGTCACGGCGGTCGTGGGCAGCGGCGGTGCCACCCCCGCGCTCGCCGTGACCGCCGTCGCCTGGGCGCCGCTGGCCGCGCACACCGCCGCCCTGCTGGGCCAGGAACGGGCCACCCTCCATGTCGCGGCCACCCGGGGCCTCGGCGCCGACCGCTGGTACGTCCTGCGCCACGAACTCCTGCCCGCCGCGCTGCCCCCGGTCACCCGGCACGCCCTGCTGCGGCTGCCCGGTGTCGCCCTGGCCCTGGCCGCCCTCGGCTTCCTCGGCCTGGGCGCGCAACCACCGTCCCCGGAATGGGGGTTGCTCCTCGCCGAGAACCAGCCGTACGCCGAACGAGCCCCCTGGGCGGTCCTCGCCCCCGCCGCCGTACTCGCTCTGCTCGGCGCCCTGGCAGTCACCGCGGCGGGCCTGACGGTCCGCCGCCCCCGCCGAAAGCCGGCGCCGGCGACCCAACCGCGCCCGGAGGCACGAGAGTTGGCCTTCCAGTGATCACATCGTCCGCAGCCGTCGCCGAGGGAGGAACGCCTGCCTGGAGTGCCTGCCGGTGTTGCTCGGGGCGCGGCGGCGTGGGAGGAGCGTGACATGCCCGGCCGCCGTCGCGGAGAGGGTGCGTGCCCGGACGAGCCCGGCGCCGTCGCTCGGGACGCGGCGGCGGCGGAAGCCAGTGAGGGGCGCTCAACCGTGCCCGGAGACACGGGAGTCGGCTTTCCCATGATCACCCCCGCAACCGCCCTTCAAGGCAACGCGTCCGGCCGGACGCGGCTGTCGCCGTTGCTGCGGCTGCTGATCCTTACCCAACTCGCCTTCAACGTCGGCTTCTTCGCCGTGCTGCCCTTCCTCTCCGAGCATCTGGGGAAGGGCATCGGCATGGCCGGGTGGCTCGTCGGGTTCGTGCTCGGGCTGCGTACCTTCAGTCAGCAGGGGCTGTTCGTGGTGGGCGGCGCCCTCGCCGACCGGTACGGCCTCCGGCCGGTGGTGCTCGCGGGCTGCGCCCTGCGCATCGCCGGCTTCGCCTGGCTCGGCTACGCCGACTCGACCGCGACCGTCATCGGCGCCGTTCTCCTCATCGGCTTCGCCGCCGCGCTGTTCTCGCCCGCTGTCGAGTCCGAGGTGGCCCGGCAGGCCGTGGCCTGGGAGGAGCAGGGCAACGGCTCGCGCACCCGGGTTCTCGCGCTGTTCACCGTCGCCGGACAGGCGGGCGCCTTCGTCGGGCCGCTGCTGGGCGGGCTGCTGCTGTCCGTCGACTTCCGGCTGGTGTGCCTCGCGGGCGCCGGAATCTTCGTCCTCGTCCTCGCCGGGCACGCCGTGCTGCTCCCGCAGCACACACCCGGCCGGGAGCGCATCCGCGCGAAAGGGGGCGTGCGCACCCTGCTGGGCAACCGGCGATTTCTGGCACTCTGCTGCGCGTACGGCGCCTATCTGCTCGCGTACAACCAGCTGTACCTGGCGCTGCCCGACGAGGTGGAGCGCGCGACCGGCTCGCAGACCGCGCTGGCCTGGCTGTTCGCCCTGTCCTCGCTGCTCGTCGTGACCGCCCAACTGCCGGTCACCCGCTGGGTCGGCGACCGGTTCGCCCTGCGTCGCTCGATGGTCGCCGGGATGCTGCTGATCTCCGCCGGGTTCGCCGTCGTGGCCCTGGCCAGGCCCGCAGGCTGGACCGGCATCACCGGGCTGCTGCCCGCCGCCGGTTTCGTCGTCCTGCTCACCTTCGGCCAGATGCTGGTCGCGCCGGTGACCCGCGCCTGGGTGCCCGACCTGGCCGAAGAGGGCCGGCTCGGCCTCTACACCGGCGCCCTCTCATCGGTATCCGGCGCGATCGTGCTGGTCGGCAGCGCGCTGACCGGCACCCTCCTCGACACCGGGCTGCCCGCGCCGGTGCCCTGGCTGGTGCTGGCCGCCGTACCCCTCGCGGCGATCGCCGTCCTGCCGCGCCGGGCCTGAACCGTGGCCGGGGGAGTACCTCGAGAGTCTGGGCGGCAGGGCGGTGGGGCATGCCGAATTGGTAGCGTCACACCACTCGCGCCGACCGGCACGGGTGAGCATCGATCAGCGCCGCTGAGCACGGCCACGTACCACCCACGCACCACGCACGACGACCGTTGATACGCGTACGCGCTTTTGTACAGGGGGGCCTATGGCCACGATTCGCAGGGCAGTCATTCCCGCAGCCGGACTGGGGTCCCGGCTGCTGCCGCTCACCAAGGCGACACCGAAGGAGATGCTGCCCGTCGGTGACAAACCCGTCATCGAGCACACCGTCCGGGAGCTCGTGGCCTCCGGTATCACCGACATCACCATTGTGGTGTCCGGCGGAAAGGGCCTGATCCAGGACCACTTCCGGCCCAACCCCGGCCTCGTCGACCAGCTGCGCGCCGACGGCAAGGCCGCCTACGCGGACGCCGTCGAGGAGGTCGGCGAGCTGTCCCGGCTCGGCCACATCACCTACCTCGACCAGCACGGCCCCTACGGCAACGGCACCCCGGTCCTCAACGCCGCCCGCAACTTCGGCGACGAGCCGATGCTGGTGCTGTGGCCCGACGACGTGTTCGTGGCCGAGGTGCCGCGCGCCCAGCAGCTGATCAAGGCGTACGAGGCGACCAACTCGCCGGTCCTCGCGCTGATGCCGATGGACCCGGGCGACTCGCAGCGCTACGGCGTCCCCGTCGTCAAGGAGGACCTCGACGACGGTCTGCTCCGTATCACCGGCCTGGTCGAGAAGCCCCGCCCGCAGGACGCGCCGTCCTCGTACGCGGCCATCGGCGGCTACGTCATCACGCCCGGCATCATCGACGAACTGCGCGACCAGACCAAGCGCTGGTACGACCACCGCACCGGCGAGGTCTACCTCACCGACGCCATCAACGCCTACGCCGCGAGCCGGGCCGTCTACGGCCAGGTGATCCACGGCCGCTGGTACGACACCGGCAACCCGCTCGCCTATCTCACCGCCCAGTTCGCGGCGGCGCTCAACGACCCCGAGTACGGGCCGCATCTGCGCCGGATGGCGAAGGAGCTGGAGGACGAGGTGACCGGGGGAGGCGAGTGACTCCCCGGTCCCCGACCCGGGGGCTCTGCCCCCGGACCCCCGGGTCGCGCTGAACGCGCTCGTCCTCAATCGCCGGACGGGCTGGAGGGTGCGGCCGGTGTCTCAGCAGTCGCCGGACGGGCCGGATGGTGCGGACCGTGTCTCAGTAGTCGCGGGACGGGCTGGAGGGTGCGGCCGGTGTCTCAGTAGTCGCCGGACGGGCCGGATGGTGCGGACCGTGTCTCAGTAGCCGCCGGGCGGGCGGGCTGGATGGTGTGGCCCGTGTCTCAGTAGTCGCCGGACGGGCCGGATGGTGCGGACCGTGTCTCAGTAGCCGCCGGACGGGCTGAACGGTGCGACCGTGTCTCAGCGCGACACCGACTCCGGCACCAGCGCGCGGAGCTGCTGCTCGACCGAGGCGATCGACGCGAGGGGCGTCGTACGCGGGCGGGACGTGCGGTACAGCCACCGGACGTCCCGGCCGAACGACCAGACCAGCGTGCCCAGCGCCAGCGCGATGACGGCCTGGGTCGCCGCGAGGGGCAGGTAGCCGGAGGCGCCGAGCAGCAGCAGGACGCCCTGGAGGGCGGCCACGGTCTTGCGGGCGGTGCTCGGGGGGAGCGGGGCGTTCAGCCAGGGCAGGACGCGGGCGGCGGCCACGAACGCGTAGCGCATACCGCCGATCAGCAGGACCCACGGGCCGAGCGACATCGACACGTACACGCTGAGCACCAGGATCAGGAACGCGTCGACCTCCATGTCGAAGCGCGCGCCCAGCGTCGAGCAGGTACCGGTGCGGCGGGCGACCTTGCCGTCCACGCCGTCGAGTATCAGGGCCACGGCCGTGAGCCCGACGAACAGCGTGACCGGCGGTGAGCTCTCGAAGGAGTCGGCGACCAGGGCCGTCACCCCGCCGACCAGGGTCGCCCGGCCCAGGGTCACACGGTTGGCCGGGCCGAAGGACTTGGACCCGGACCGGTGCAGCGCGCGCGACAGGACGGCCCACGTGGCGATGGCGAACGTCAGTCCGGTCAGCCAGCCCGCCGGGCCCAGGCCTATCGCCGAGCCGAGCAGAACCAGCAACAGGACCTGCAGGCCTGCCCCCAGAGCCGTTTCCTGCTGGACGAGCCTCGCCTCGTACGTGTTGTTCAGGGCCACCGCGAGTCCTCCGCCGTATGTACAGAGTGGATCATGCCGCGTACTGTGCGCGGACTGTGCACATCGCAGTACGTGAACAACTTCCCAAGCGTTCAGGAGGACTCCGATGAAGCTCGCCGCACGAGCGTTCTGGCTCGCTTCGCCGGACCACGGAGAGATCCGTGACGTCGAACTGACGGAGCCCGGCGAGGGCGAAGTACTGGTACGCACCCTGTGGTCCGGGGTGAGTCGCGGCACGGAGACGCTCGTCTTCCGGGGCGGGGTTCCCGTCAGCCAGTACGCGGCCATGCGGGCGCCGTTCCAGGAGGGCGACTTCCCCGGCCCGGTCAAGTACGGCTACCTCAACGTCGGTGTGGTTGAGGAGGGCCCGGACGCGCTGGTCGGCCGTACGGTCTTCTGCCTCTATCCGCACCAGACACGGTACGTCGTGCCGGTGAGCGCGGTGACACCGGTACCCGACTCGGTGCCCGCCGAGCGCGCCGTCCTCGCCGGGACCGTGGAGACCGCGGTGAACGCCCTGTGGGACGCGGCGCCGCTGGCCGGCGACCGGATAGCGGTGGTCGGCGGCGGGATGATCGGCTGCTCGGTGGCCGCCCTGATCGCCGGGTTCCCCGGCGTACGCGTCCAGTTGGTGGACGCCGACCCCGGGCGGGCCAAGACCGCGGCGGCGCTCGGCGTCGACTTCGCGCTGCCGGGCGACGCCCTGGGGGAGTGCGACCTGGTCGTCCACGCGAGCGCGACAGAGGCGGGGCTCGCCCGCTCGCTCGAACTCCTCGCCGCCGAAGGCACGGTGATCGAGCTGAGCTGGTACGGCGACCGGCGCGTCAGTCTGCCGCTGGGCGAGGCGTTCCACTCCCGGCGCCTCACCGTCCGCAGCAGCCAGGTGGGCACCGTGTCTCCGGCCGCGCGGCCCGGCCGCTCCTACGCCGACCGCCTCGCCCTCGCCCTGGACCTGCTGGCCGACCCGGCGCTCGACGCGCTGATCACCGGTGAGTGCGCCTTCGAGGAACTCCCGGACGTACTGCCGAGGCTCGCCTCCGGGCAGACACCGGCCCTCTGCCACCGGGTCCGGTATCCGGACGCCGACTGACAGAATCCCTTGAACAAGCCTTGAACAAGCTGCCCTGGGCAGACGTACTACTCGGCATGTCCCCGCAGCGATCAGCAGGGGACAAGGCGTGCCGCACCTGGAGGGTCGTCCGTTGTTCAGCATCACCGTCCGCGATCACATCATGATCGCCCACAGCTTCAGCGGAGAGGTCTTCGGACCCGCGCAGCGCCTGCACGGAGCGACGTTCCTCGTCGACGCCACGTTCCGCCGCGAACAGCTGGACGAGGACAACATCGTCGTCGACATCGGCCTGGCCACCCAGGAACTCGGTGCCGTGGTGAGCGAGTTGAACTACCGCAACCTCGACAACGAGGCCGACTTCGCCGGGATCAACACCTCCACGGAGTTCCTGGCCAAGGTCATCGCCGACCGGCTCGCCGCGCGGATCGAGAAGGGCGCCCTGGGTGAGGGCGCGCGAGGCCTCGCGGGCCTGACGGTCACGTTGCACGAGTCGCACGTCGCCTGGGCGAGCTACGAGCGTGCCCTGTGACCGACACGACCCTCGACCGCGCGGTTCCCGTTTCCCCGGAGGCCCCCGCGGTCGCCCCGGCTCAGGTACAGGTACAGGCTCACGTGCAGAAGTCGCTCAACTACGTACCGGTGCAGAACGCGACCCTCAAGAACGCGGCGATCATCCCCATGTCCCTGCGCTCCGTGCACTTCGTGATGCCGGGCGGTGTCGACGACCCGGTCAGGCCGAGCGGCGGCAACGCCTACGACCGCCGGATCAGCCTCGATCTGCCCGGCTTCGGCTGGCAGGTCCACAAGCACGCCGTCGCCGGTTCGTGGCCCCGGCCCGGTGCGGACGCCCGCGCGGAACTGGCGCGGACGCTGCGCGACCTGCCGGACGGCACGGTCGTCCTGCTCGACGGACTGGTGGCCTGCGGGGTCCCCGAGATCATTGTCCCGGAGGCTGAACGCCTGCGCCTCGCCGTGCTGGTCCACCTCCCGCTGGGCGACGAGACGGGCCTCGACCCGGCCGACGCGGCGGAGCTGGACGCCCTGGAGCGGACCACCCTGAGGGCGGTCCCCTCGGTGATCGCGACCAGCGACTGGGCGGTCCGCCGTCTCGTCTCCCACCACGGACTCGCCCCGGACCGCGTCCACATGGCGGCCCCGGGTGCGGACATCGCGCCCCTCGCCTCCGGTACCGACGGCGTCTCCCGCCTCCTGTGCGTGGCCGCCGTCACCCCGCGCAAGGGCCAGCACCGCCTGGTCGAAGCCCTGGCCTCGGTGACCGACCTGCCGTGGAGCTGCGTCTGCGTCGGCGGCCTCGAACAGGACCCCGAGTACGTCGCCGAGTTGCGTGCCCTGATCGCGCGACACGGCCTCCAGGACCGGCTGACCCTGGCCGGCCCCCAGGCGGGCGCCCAGCTCGACGCCAGCTATGCCGCCGCCGACCTGATGGTCCTCACCTCCTACGCGGAGACATACGGCATGGCGGTCACCGAGGCCCTCGCGCGCGGCATCCCCGTCCTCGCCACCGACGTCGGCGGCCTCCCCGAGGCGGTCGGGCGCGCGCCCGACGGCGGCGTCCCCGGCATCCTCGTACCGCCGGAGAACCCGGCGGCGCTCGCCGCGGAACTGCGCGGCTGGTTCGGTGAGGCGGACGTCCGCCGCCGCCTGAAGGCAGCCGCGAGGGGCCGCCGGGCAGCCCTGGACGGCTGGGCGGCAACGGCACGGAGCCTGGCCGGAGTCCTGGGCCGGATCCCCTGGGAACCCCGGAGGGCCGCATGAGGACGGCGAGCGCGACAGCGGCTTCGGCCGCCGGATCGGTCTCCGCCCGGGGACCTCGGGTGGCCGCGCTGCGAAGCGCGGTCGGGGTACGAGGACGGATACCGGTCGGCGCCCCGAAGAGCGCCCCGAATAAGGTGACGACGTTCCCGGCTTCGGCCGGGTCGGAGCCCGGCCGCCGTGCGGCCGCGCTACGGAGTCTCGTGGGAACGCCGGGGCGAACCTCCCGGGACGCAAGGAGCGCGGCATGAAGAAGACGACGACGATCAGCGCTTCGGCGGCGTCGGAGATACAGCGACGGGGGCCGGTGACACCGGTGGACGCCAATTCCCAGCCCGCCGCCGGGATTCCGGCCCAGCCCACGCACCGTGACGTCAAGGCCGGCGCCGGGCCGGTGGGCCCGGGGGAGCGGAGCACGATCCGGCTGCGCGACACCGGACCCGACGACCCGCCCCGCTACGCCCCGGACTGGCTGGAGTTGCGCGAGGGCGCCGACGCCGCCGCGCGCTCCGTCGAACTGCTCGACCCGCTGCGCATCCGGCTGGCCAACCTGCCCGGAAAGGCGGGCGGGCGCGTCATCCACGACCTGGGCTGCGGCACCGGCTCCATGGGCCGCTGGCTCGCGCCCCGGCTCGACGGCGCTCAGCACTGGGTCCTGCACGACCGCGACCCCTACCTCCTGCACTTCGCCGCCGTGGCCTCGCCGCGCGCCGCCGCCGACGGCAGCCGCGTCACCGTCGAGACACGGCGCGGCGACGTCGCCCGCCTGACCTCCGACGCGCTGCTCGGCGCCTCGCTGGTCACCGCGTCCGCCCTGCTGGACGTCCTCACCCGCGAGGAGGTCGACGCCCTCGCCACGGCCAGTGCCGGAGCCGGCTGCCCGGCCCTGCTGACCCTGTCCGTGGCCGGCCGCGTCGAGTTCGCCACCCCCGACCCGCTGGACGGGGACATCGCCGACGCGTTCAACACCCACCAGCGACGGGCGGGACTGCTCGGCCCCGACGCGGTCACCGCGGCCTGTGAGGCCTTCGACCAGCGGGGCGCGACCGTGCACGTCCACCCCAGTGCCTGGCGGCTCGGCCCCGCGGAGGCCGCGCTCACCGCGGAGTGGCTGCGCGGCTGGGTCGCGGCGGCCGTCGAGGAACGCCCGGCACTGAAGTCCCGCGCCGACACCTACCTCGCCGAGCGCCTGGAGGCCTGCGCGGCCGGGGAACTCCGGGTCGAGGTCCACCACAGCGACCTCCTGGCCCTGGCCAGGCCGACGAGCGGGACGACGTCATGACCGTCCGGACGGTCGAGACGGCGGGTGCAGTACTGATCGGAGGCGCGCCAGCGCCCCGAAAGGGGCGCGGGGCCGTGTCGATCAGCGGCTCCGCCGCGATGGGGGTCCCCCCGATCGAGCGAAGTCGAGAGTGGGGGAGCGACCAGCCCCCACCGGCCCGCAGTCAACGAACCGCTCATCCCGCGGCGCGCTCCTCAGCGGGCCGCGCCGGAGTCATCGGCTTCGTCGGCGACAAGGATCCCGGGACCCCGGCGTCCCCGAGCCGGCTGCGCCGCGCCGGCCGAGCGCTGCGGCCGCATCTCGGCACCCTCGCAGGCGTAACGATTCTCGGCGTCCTGCTCTGGCGCCTGGGCACCGGCGTCTTCCTGGACGGGCTGCGCCGCATCGACGTACCGACGCTGTTCGTCGGCCTCGGCATCGGGCTGCTCACCACGGTGTTCAGCGCCTGGCGCTGGGCGCTGGTCGCCCGCAGCCTGCGCATCGAGCTGCCGCTCCTCCCGGCGGTCGCCGACTACTACCGCTCGCTGTTCCTCAACGCGGCCCTCCCCGGCGGCGTCCTCGGCGACGTGCACCGCGCGGTACGGCACGGCAAGAGCGCCGGTGACATGGGGCGCGGGGTCCGCGCGGTCGTCCTCGAACGGGCCGCCGGACAGGTTGCGTTGATAGCCGTCGGCGGAGCGGTGCTGCTCACCCAGCCGTCGCCGGTACTGGCCGAGGCCCGCCGGGTCGCCCTGGTGGCGGCCGTCGCCGCCTTGGGCGCCGTCGCCGTCCTCGTCGCCGTCCGCATGAACCGCGCCCCGAGGGTCGCCGCCCGCAGGACCCGCGCCCTGCGTGCCGCGCTCACCGAGGCCCGCGGCGCCCTGCTCTCCCGCGAGAACCTGCCGGGCGTGGCGCTCTCCTCCCTCGTCATCCTCTCCGGACACCTCGGGATGTTCGTGGTCGCCGCCCGGGTCGCCGGATCCTCGGCCTCCGTCGCGCAGTTGCTGCCGATAGCCGTACTGGCGCTGCTGGCGATGGGCCTGCCGCTGAACGTCGGCGGCTGGGGCCCCCGCGAGGGCGTCACCGCCTGGGCGTTCGGCGCGGCGGGGCTGGGCGCCAACATGGGGCTGAGCGTCGCCGTCGTGTACGGCGTGCTGAGCTTCGTGGCCGCCCTGCCTGGCGCGCTCGTCCTGGTCGTCCGCTACTTCTGGGCGCCCGCGGAGCCGGCGGCCCCGGCATCGGAGGCGCCGGCATCGGTGAGCATCGAGAAATACGCCCCGAAGGACTCGGCGAAGCTCGCCAGCAACGCTTTCCCCTTTTCGGCGGAACCCAGCGAAGGGCGGCCGATGACACCGGAATCGGTGTAACCGGCCATGCCGAGGGTGAGGAGATGCCGGCGGTCGTCGGCGACGAAATCAGAGGTTTCATAACCGGGACGGAGCAATTCGGGATGAGCGTGCAGAAGGATGGAGGTCTCGATTTCTCCCGCGTGCATGTCGGTGAGCAGCGAGGTCACCACTCCGGCCCGCTCACGCGCCGTCTCCCAGTCCTCCGCGGCCGGGAACAGCGCCATCCGCTCACCGCGCGCGGAGGATTCCTGAACCACGTTGCCCAGCACGTAGTTTCCGCCGTGTCCGTTGACGATCACCAGGGCGTCCACGCCCGAGCGGCGCAGCGAATCGGCGATGTCCCGTACCACCGCGTGAAGGGTCACGGAGGAGATGCTGACGGTTCCCGGCCAGGCCGCGTGCTCGTGCGAGCAGGCGATGGTCACCGGCGGAAGGAGGTGCACCGGGTGTGTTGCGGCGATTTCCCGGGCTATGGCACAGGCGACCAGGGTGTCTGTCGTCAACGGAAGGAAGGGGCCGTGCTGTTCGAAGCTCCCGACCGGAAGAACGGCGACCTGCGTTGAGACGCCGGCGGCTCGTGTCCGTACGTCTTCCGTAGTGTCCACCGGCAACCGTATCCCCGAATCATCCATGTTCTCCCGGCCTTTCGTCTCTGCTTAGGAACCAGATCATGACAGAAAAAATTGGCGTACTCGGCAAAGCCTCCCAGCCCTCGGGAGTCGAACGCGTGGTGAATGCGCCGTTGCCCACCGTGTACGGCGATTTCCAGGCGGTCGGTTACATGGACCACGATCGCGGTGACGAGCAAGTGGCGCTGGTCTACGGCGAGATAGCCGAGGACGACGTTCTCACCAGGCTGCATTCCGAATGCCTGACCGGTGACGCCTTCGGCTCCCAGCACTGCGAATGCGGCGACCAGCTCGACTCCGCGCTGCGCGCGATAGTCGCCGAGGGAAGCGGCATCCTCGTCTACCTGCGCGGGCACGAGGGCCGGGGCATCGGTCTGCTCGCCAAGCTCCGCGCGATGCAGCTCCAGTCGGAGGGTCTGGACACCGTCGAGGCGAACCTCGCGCAGGGCCTGCCGGTGGACTCCCGTGACTACGGCGTCGCCGCGGAGATCCTCCACGACCTCGGTGTCCGTTCGGTGCGCCTGATGTCCAACAACCCGCGCAAGCGCGAGGCGTTGCTCCGTCACGGCATCAAGATCGCCGAGGACGTGCCGCTGCTGATCCCGCCGTGCGAGAACAACATCACCTACCTGCGGACCAAGCGGGAGCGTCTCGACCACGTCCTGCCGCACCTGGACGCGGTGGCGCACTGGTCCTGACCTGACCGGGAGACCCGGCCGGGAGCCCCAATCAGGGGGCGCGCGTCACTCGGACGCGCGCGGGGGGTGCCAGAAGCCCCGATTCCGGAAAGGAAGAGGGAATGACCGACGACGTCCTCTTCCTCTCCCGGGACCGGGTGACGGCCCTCCTCGACGCCGACACGGCGATCGCCTCGCAGCGCGCGGCGTTCGGTGCGCTGGGCGCGGGTGGTGCCGGTGCGCCCGATCGGCCCGAGCTTCCTGATCTGCCCGGGAAGATCATGCATCCCAGCCGCTTCGACGACAGTGTGGTCTTCGCGTACGTCTCCCGGCTGTCCCGGGACACCGGCGCGGTGGCGAAGTTCGGCAGCGTCAACCCCGGCAACGCGGCGGCCGGCCTGCCGACCGTGCACGCCGTCATCACCGCCCTCGACCCGGTGACGGGCCAACTCGCCGCCGTCATGGACGGCACGGCCGTCACGACCCTGCGGACGGCCGCCGCCAGCGCCGTGGCCTTCGACGCGCTGTCCACCGCCGACAGCGCCGAACTGGCCCTCATCGGCTCGGGCACCCAGGCACTCGCGCACGCGCGGGCGGTCGCCCGGGTACGGGACCTGAAGTCCGTACGGGTGTGGAGCCCGAACCCGGAGCGGCGCGCGCGGGCGGCGGAACTGCTCGCGGCCGAACTCGGTGTCGCCGCCGAGGCGACCGGCACGCCCCGGGAGGCGGTGACCGGGGCGTCGATGGTCGCGGCCTGCACCCTCAGCACCACCCCCGTCGTACGCGGCGCCTGGCTCGCGCCCGGGTGCACGGTGGTCAGCGTGGGCTCGTTCGAGCCGACCCGCAGCGAGGTCGACGCCGAGGTCGTACGGCGGGCGGCGGCCGTCGTCGTCGACGACCCGGCGACAGCGGCGGCACACGCCGGACCGGTGGTCGACGCCCTGCGGGACCGTCTGCTGACCCGCGAGGACCTGATCGGGCTCGGCGAGGTCCTCACGGGCACCCGGACCGCCCGCACCGGCCCCGACGACATCGTCTTCTACAACAGCGTCGGCCTGGGCGTGCAGGACGCGGCGGCGGCCTGGGCGGTCATTCACGCGGTGAGGGGGGTGGGGCGGTGAGTGTGGTGGGTGTGGCGGGCGTTGGGGAGAAGGGTGCGTGCAGCGGGCGCCGCGGCTTCGACGGTGTCGTCTTCTGCGGGGGTGCGGGGCTGGGTGCGCGGGACGCGGCGGTGAGTGTGGTGTTGGTGGGTGTGGATGCGACGGGCGTTGGGGAGAAAGGTGCGTGGTGCACCGGCCGCAGCGGTCTCCACGGTGTCGGCTTCTACAACAGCGTCGGCCTCGGCGCGCAGGACGCGGGGGCGGCCGGGGCTGTCGTTCACCTGGCACGTGCGGAGGGTCGATGAGCGGAGGGTCGATGAGCGTGACGCGGGCGGACGTGGTCGTGATCGGCGGTGGGGTGATGGGCACGAGCATCGCCTGTCACCTGGCTCGGGCCGGTGTGCGCGACGTGGTCCTCGTCGAGCGCGACGAACTGGCCTCCGGATCCACCTCACGCGCCGCCGGCGGGGTCCGGGCGCAGTTCTCCGACGAGCTCAACATCCAGCTCGGGGCGCGCAGCCTGGAGGCGTTCGGGCGGTTTCAGGAGGAGATCGGGCACGACATCGGACTGCACCGGGTCGGCTATCTCTTCCTCCTCTCCACACCCGAGGACGTCGCGTCCTTCGAGGCGGGCGTGGCGCTCCAGAACGGCCTGGGCGTCCCCAGCCGGATGCTCACCCCCGCCGAGGCACAGCGGCTGTCCCCGCTCATCACCACCGACGGACTACTGGCGGCGGCCTACTCGCCCGACGACGGCCACTGCACGCCGGAGGCGGTCGTCCACGGCTACGCCGCCGCTGCCCGCCGCCACGGTGCCACCGTCCTGCGGCGCACCGAGGTCACCGGCATCGAACGCGACGGCGACACCATCACGGCCGTGGTCACCGACCAGGGGCGCATCGCCACCGACACCGTGATCTGCGCGGCCGGCGCCTGGTCCCGGGCGATCGGCGCGATGGCGGGCGTCGACCTGCCCGTGGACCCCCTGCGCCGCCAGATCGCGGTCACCGAACCGGTCCCCGGCCTGCCGCCGACGCTCCCCATGACCATCGACTTCAGCAGCAGCCTCTACTTCCACACCGAGGGACCCGGACTGCTCCTCGGCATGTCCGACCCCGACGAGACGATCGGCTTCGCCACCGAGACCCACGACCGCTGGATGCCCCGGCTGTACGAGGCGATGGAACACCGGGCGCCCGCCCTGCTCGACCTGCGCCGCACCGGCGGCTGGGCGGGCCTGTACGAGATCACCCCGGACCACAACGCCCTGATCGGGGAGGCGAGTTCACCGTCCCGGTTCCTCTACGCGACCGGGTTCTCCGGCCACGGTTTCCTCCAGGGGCCGGCCGTCGGCGAGGTGGTCCGTGACCTCTATCTGGGCCGCGTACCCTTCGTCGACATCAGCCCCTTGAACGCCGGCCGTTTCGCGGCCGATGCCCTGCGCCCGGAGGTCAACCTCGTATGACCGAGCTCCACTTGTGGCTGCGCCACGAGACCCGTACGACCGAACGCCGTACACCCGTCGTCCCGTCCGACGCCCGCCGGCTCGTCGAGCAGGGGGTGCGCCTGACCGTCGAGGAGTCCCCGCAGCGGATCTTCCCCACCGAGGAGTACGAGGCGGTCGGCTGCGGCACCGCCGACGCCGGGTCCTGGGTCTCCGCGCCCCCGGACGCGGTGATCGTCGGCCTCAAGGAACTCCCCGACCAGTTCGGCGAGTTGCGCCACCAGCACATCTACTTCGGGCACGCCTACAAGGGCCAGCCGGGCGCGGCGGAGCTGCTCGGCCGCTTCGTCGCCGGGGGTGGGGCGCTGCTGGACCTGGAGTACCTGGCGGACGAGCAGGGGCGCCGGCTCGCCGCCTTCGGCTACTGGGCCGGATATCTGGGGGCGGCCCTCGCTGTGCTCCAGCACCGGGGCAGGCTGACAACTCCGCTGCTGCCGACCACCAAGGAGGCACTGGAGGCCGAACTCCGGTCGCCCGGGACCCGGATGAGCGCGCTGGTGATCGGCGCCCTGGGCCGCAGCGGCCGGGGCGCGCGGGTCGCGCTCGACGAGGCCGGGATCGACCCCACCTGCTGGGACCTGGCCGAGACCCGGAATCTGGACCGACCGGCCCTGCTGGCCCACGAGTTGCTGGTCAACACCGTCCTCACGACCACCCCGGTCCCGCCGTTCCTGACGGACGACGATCTGGACACCTCCGGCCGCCGTCTGCGTACCCTCTCGGACGTCACCGTCGACGTCGGTTCGCCCATGAACCTGCTCCCGGTGTACGACACCGCGACCACCTGGGACGCCCCGGTGCGCCGGCTGCGGGACGAGCCGCCGCTCGACCTGATCGCCATCGACAACCTGCCGTCGCTGCTGCCCCGCGAGGCGAGCGCCGACTTCTCGGCGGCCCTGGTGCCCCAGCTGCTCGACTTCGAGGTGGGCGGCCCCTGGGGCCGCTGTCTGGCCCGGTTCGACGAGACGTGCCGTGAACTCGGCCTGGTCAAGGGCGAGTCGGGCAGCGAAGGGGGAGTGGGCGCATGACGGAAACGGTTCCCGCGAGCGGCACCGTCCACTGGATCGGCGCGGGTCTGTCCACGGGCGGCGGACTGGCCGCGTTGTGTGACAGTGACGCCGTGCGACAGGTGCGGGTGTGGCACCGTACGGAGGGCCGCGCGACCGAGGCCCTGGCCCACCTGGGCCTCACCGGACGCGCCGAACCCCGCGCCTACACCCTCCCCGCGCTCACCGCCGAACTGGCCCCCGGGGACATCGTCGTCTCCATGCTCCCGGCGCCCGCACACGGCCCGCTGCTGGCGGCCTGTGTTCGGGGCGGGGCCCACTTCGCGTGCTCGAGCTATGTGTCGGAGGCGGTGCTCGAACAGGTGCCGGCGGCCGAGACGGCCGGTCTGGTCGTCCTCACCGAGTGCGGGCTCGACCCGGGCATCGACCACCTCTTCGCGCACAGCCTGGTCACCCGCGCCGAGCACGCGATCGGCGCGGACAGGCCGGCCTCGTACCGCCTCACGTCGTACTGCGGAGGCGTCCCGGCGGTGCCCAACGACTTCAGGTACCGGTTCAGCTGGGCGCCCGCCGGAGTATTGGGCGCCCTTCGTTCGCCCGCCCGTTACATCGAGGACGGCGCCGAGACCGTGGCCGACAGGCCCTGGGAGGTGACGCGTCCGCACGGGATCGACGGGGAGACCTTCGAGGTGTACCCGAACCGGGACAGCGTGCCGTTCGTCGAGCAGTACGAGCTGCCGACGGCCTGGAAGGCGCGGACCTTCGTCCGGGGCACCCTGCGGCTGGACGGCTGGCGAGACGCCTGGGACTCCGTCTTCGAGGAGCTGAAGGGCGGCGACGACGAGCGGATCGGCGCCCTGGCAAGGGAGTTGGCGGCGCGCTACCCGACGACCGACGCCGACCGCGACCGCGTGGTCCTGGCCGTCTCCCTGGAGGTGGACGCGGACGGGGAGGACGGTGATTCCGGACGGCGGCGGAGCTGGACCGGGCGCTATCTGCTCGACCTGGAGGGCGACGCGGCCGAGAGCGCGATGGCCCGCTGCGTCTCCCGCACGCTGGCCCTGGGCGTCCGGCACATCCTCGACGGTTCGCTGCCGCCGGGCCTGAGCCGCGCCGCCGAGACGGCCCGGCGTTCCGAGGAGTGGCTGAGCGAACTCGGCGGGGAGGGACTGGAGTTCAGACTCACCGTCGGCTGACGACGGCGCGCTCCCCGCCTGCTGCTGGTGGCGGCGCTAGTCGGTGAGGACAGCCTCGTGCACCAGTCGTTTGAGGTCCTGCCAGTAGGGCCGACTGGCCCTCTGCCGTACCTGGGTCATGAACTGCACCGTCAGATCACGGCTCGGGTCGACCCAGAACGTCGTCGTCGCCACCCCGCTCCAGCCGTATGTGCCGAGGCCGGCCGGGGCGAGGGTGCGGTCCGGGTCGATCACCACCGAGACCCCGAGGCCGAAACCGACGCCCGCGTTGCCGGGTTCGTCATGCGGGCGGGCGCCGAAGGTGCGCAGGTCGGCGCCGCCGGGCAGGTGGTTGGAGGTCATCAGGGCCACGGTCTCGGCCGACAGGACGCGGACGCCGTCGAGTTCGCCGCCCCGGCGCAGCATCTCCATGAACCGGTGGTAGTCGTGGGCGCTGGCGACCACACCGCCGCTGCCGGACAGGAACCGGGGCCGGCCCTTCAGCGGCAGGCCGAGGGTCGGCTCGATGCCGCCGTCCTCGGTCTCACCGTACAACTCGGCCAGCCGGCCCGCCTGTTCGGCGTTCACACAGAATCCGGCGTCCGTCATACGGAGCGGGCGGAAGACGCGGTCGGCGACGAACTCGTCCAGCGGCTGCCCGGAAGCCACCTCGAGGACCCGGCCGAGGACGTTCGTGGCGACCGAGTAGTTCCACTGGGTGCCCGGCTCGTACTGGAGCGGCAGACTCGCGTACACCGCGCACGTCTCGGCCAGGGTCGAGCCCGGCACCACCGAGGACTCCAGGTTGGCGGCGCGATACAGGGCGTCCACGGGGTGCGAGTGGTAGAAGGCGAACGTGAGGCCCGCCGTATGGGTCAACAGATGCCGGATCAGGAGGGGTTGGGCGGGCCGGGTGACGAGGTCGTCACCGGAACCGCTCACATACACCCTCGGCTCGGCGAACTCGGGCAGGAAGCGGGACACGGGGTCCGTGAGCGCGATCCGGCCCTCCTCCATCAGGGTGAGCGCGGCGACCGAGGTGACCGGTTTGCTCATGGAGTAGATCCGCCACAGCGTGTCGGGCTCGACCGGAAGTCCAGCGGCCCGGTCCCGCCGGCCGTACGTGGTGAGGTGTGCGACGCGGCCGGCGCGGGCCACGGACACGAGGAAGCCGGGGAGGCGTCCTTCGTCCACCACGTGGGCGAAGTGCTGGTCAAGGCGGTCCAGCGCCTTGGCGTCCAGTCCCACCTCGCTCGGCTCGGCCTCTTGTCGCAGCTGTGCCATCGTTCCCCTCCGGTCGCTTGAAGTGCCGTCCTGTCATACCCCGAAAGGATCACCTCAGGCATTGGACCCCCCATGGTGACGCAGGGATCCGGCAGGCGTCGCCATTCCGTCGTCCGTGACCGGCAGTTTCCGGGCGGCGAGTACGCCGACGAGGGCCGCTCCCGCGAGTACGGGCAGAGCAGTCCGCGGTCCGTCGGTGACGGCGGCGAGAGCGGCCGTCGTGGCCACCCCGAGGACCGGGCCGACGTTCATCGCGGTCTGCTGCAACCCGCCCGCCACGCCCGCGGACCCGGCCGGGACCTGCCGTACGACCACCGCCGTCGCGGTCACCATCACGGTGGCGAAACCCGCTCCGAGCAGCATAAACCCACCGCCGACCGGCACAACCCCCGCCGCCCGGAACAGCACGGACACCCCCAGCGCGAGCATGACCAGACCGGCCACGGTCGTACGCCGGGCCCCGTACCGCCGCTGCAGTACGGCGACCAACGGCGCTCCCAGCACCATCGCCGCGCCGCCCGGCAGCGCGGCCAGACTCGTCCGCAGCGGGTCCATACCGAGCTCGTCCTGGAGTACGTAACTGGCCACGAAGAGTGTGCCGAACATCGCAGCCGAAGCGGCCACGAGAAGGCCCAGCGCGGCGCCCACGACCCCGGATCCGAGCACGTCGTACGGCAGAAGAGGGTCGGCCGTACGCTGTTCATGGCGTACGAGAACGAGGCCCGCGCCCGTCGCCGTGAGCAGCGCCAGCGCGGCCGACGGGCTCCAGCCGTCCTCCGGGACGCCGACGAGCGTGTACACGAGGCAGGCGAGGGAGACCGCGAGCAGGGCGGCACCGGGGAGGTCGAGCCGCCCGTGGCCGGCCTCTGACGAGGGACGCGTGTCAGGGGCACGGACGACCGACGCCAGTACGCCCAGTACCAGCGCCGGTACGACATTGAGGAAGAACACCGCCCGCCAGCCCAGCTGGGTCACCAGCACGCCGCCCACCAGCGGACCGGCCGCCGCGGCCACCCCGATCGCACTGGTCCGCAGGGCGATCGGCATCGCCAGCCGGTCGGGCGGGTACGCCGCGCGCAGCATCCCGAGCGTCGCGGGTTGCAGCAGCGCGCCGAAGACCCCCTGGACGGCCCGCAGCGCGATCACCCAGCCCACCCCGGACGCGAACCCGATGCCCGCCGACGCGGCCCCGAACCCCGACATCCCGATGGCGAACAGCCGTTGATGCCCGTACCGGTCCCCGAGCCGCCCGGCGAACACGAGCAGACTCGCCACCGCGATGAGATACGCGGTGCTCGTCCACTGGACCTCGGCGAAGGAGGCGTGCAGATCCCGTTGCAGGGTCGGCTGCGCGATGGTCAGCACGGTGCCGTCGAGAGCGACGACCACCGCCCCGATCACACTGCACGCGAGAGCACTGCGCCTGGACCCCCGGTGCTGATGCGCGCTCACCGTCCCTCCGGCCCGAGGTGCGCGTCGAGGGCCGTACGCAACAGGGGAGCGAAGTCGTCGGCGCCCGTGGCGAGTTGGAGGCTTCCCCAGGACCAGAGCTGGGCGATGCCGTAGAGGTTCGCCAGCAGGGACCCGGCGAGGAGCCGGGCGTCGGCGTCCGGCCGGGCCCGCCCGACGAGATCCACCAGCAGCGCGAAGACGGGCAGACTGGCGTCCCGCAGCCCCAACGTGTTGCTCTCCAACAGGTCATGACGGAACATCAGCTCGTGCATGCCCCGGTTGGTGAGCGCGAAGTCGAGATACTCGCGCCCGAGGATGCCGATCTGCTCCCGGGGTCCCGTCGCGGTGCGCCCGCTGTCCTCGATCGCCTGTGAACCTCTGGCCGCCAGCTCGGTGAAGCCACGGCGGGCGATGGCGGACAGCAGCTCCAGATGGGTCGGAAAGTAGCGGCGAGGGGCGCCGTGCGAGACGCCGGCCCGGCGGGCGATCTCCCGGAGGCTGAGCGCGTGGACGCCTTCCGAGGTCACCAGGTCGACGCCGACATCGATGAGGCGGGTACGCAGAGAGTCACTCATAGACACTGTCTACCAGGGGTTGGTAGACAGTGTCTACTGAATTCTGCGGGCTCGCTCGTGACGTCTCCAACTGCCCGAAAATAGAGAGCGGTTGGGGTGCCGGTGAAGGACTATGAGACCCGGAAGGGGGCAACCGCACCCGGAACTGATCCACCCGCGCGCATCGCCACGGCGATGCCGGAGGATGAGGGATGTCTGAGTGAATCTTCGAAGAACTATCGCCGTCCTGTTAGGCGTGGCGCTGTCCGTTCTCGGGCTCGTGACGCCGGCCGGCGCACAGTCGATCACGACCGGCGCCTCGACCGCCTACCAGATCAACGCCCGCCACGACGGCAGCCTCGTCGACACCGCTGTGGGCGCGCCGCCGCTCAGCCGGAAGTGGTCCCGCGACCTGGGCGGGAACGTCTCCTACCCGATCGTGGCCGGCGGGCGCGTCTTCGCCACCGCTTCCTCGCCGGACGGGTACGGAACCGTCCTCTACGCCATGGACGCGGCCACGGGACAGAACGCCTGGGCGCCCGTGGACCTCGGTGGCACCTACTGGTGGTCCGCCCTCGCCTACGGGGGCGGCCGGCTCTATGCCCAGAACTACGACGGCGTGCTGACCGCGTTCAACCCGGCCAACGGGAAGAAGACCTGGAGCGTCTCGCTGCCCGGGCAGTACTCCTTCACCTCCCCGCCCACTTTCGCCGACGGCGTGGTGTACACGGGTGGCGCCGGCTCGGGCGGCACCTTGTACGCGGTGAACGCGGCCAGCGGTGCGGTGCTCTGGACCCGGCCTGTCGCGAACGGGGACAACAGCTCGCCTGCCGTCACGGCGGGCGGGGTGTACGTCTCGTACGCCTGCGAGCAGACGTATGCCTTCGCCCCCAAGTCGGGCGACCCGCTGTGGCGCCACCAGACGGACTGCTCCGGCGGCGGGGGTCGCACCCCGGTTCTCGCCGACGGCGGTGTCTGGGTCCGTGACGACGCCGGGATGGTCCCCACGGTCCTCAACGCCGCCGACGGGAAGGTCCGGGGCACCTACGAGGCCGCGGGCTGGTCGCCGGCACCGGCTTTCGACGGCCGTCAGGGTTACTTCGTCGACGACGGTGTCCTTCAGGAGCGGCACAGCCGCACCCTGGCCAGTCGCTGGAAGTTCGAGGGTGACGGCGAGATCAGCACGGCGCCGATCGTCGTGAACGGCTACGTCTACGTCGGCTCACGCAGCGGTCGGTTGTGGGCGCTCAACGGCGCCACCGGTCAGTCCGTCTGGTCCACCGACGTCGGCGCGTCGATCGACGCGCCCGACGAGCACAACGTGTCCCAGCCGCTGACCGGTCTCGGTGCGGGCGGCGGCCTCGTGGTGGTTCCGGCCACCGACCTGCTGGTCGCGTACGGGCAGTGAGCGGTGGGGCGGGGGTGGCGGCCGGTCCCGGCGGCCACCCGCTGGTCCCCGCACAGGGTGACAAGCGAGGCGCCGCGCACGCCCAAGCCCCGGAACGGCCTGTCACCGCCGGGGACTTGAGGCAGTGCGGCTCAGGCCGACACGGTCGCGCGCTCCGCAAGATTCTCGGCGTCGCGCTCACCGAGCCGTTCCGTGGGCACCCGGTGTGTCTCGCGCGCCGTGAGCGCGGCCAGCACCGGCGGGAGGCACAGTGCCGCCGTGAACAGGGCGACGGAGAACCAGTCGTCCCCGTCCGGACCGGCGATCTCCGCCGCGAAGGTGACAGCGAAACCGGCGACGGCGAAGCCGATCTGCGTACCGATCGCCATGCCCGACAGGCGCACCCGGGTCGAGAACATCTCGCCGTAGAAGGACGGCCAGGTGCCGTTCGCGGCGCTGTACACCACACCGAAGGTGATGACGCCGAGGACCAGGATGAGCGGGTAGGAGCCGGTGGAGATCGCCCACAGGTAGGCGAACATCATGACCCCGCTGCCGGCGGCGCCGGCCAGGAACAGCGGGCGGCGGCCGATGCGGTCGGACAGCGTGGCCCAGAGCGGGATCGCGGCCAGCGCGACCACGTTGGCGAGTGCGGCCACCCACAGCATGGACGAGCGGCTCATGCCGACGGAGTCGCTCGTCGCGTACGCCAGCGCCCAGACCGTGAAGATCGTGGAGACCGAGGCGACCATCGCGCCCCCGATCACCCGCAGCACGTCCGCCCAGTGCTCGCGCAGCAGGATCAGCAGCGGCATCTTCACGACGCCTTCGGTGGCGGCCTGCTGGGCGAAGGCCGGGGTCTCCGCCAGTTTGCGGCGGATCACGTAGCCGGCGACGGCGACCGCGATGCTCAGCCAGAACGGCACCCGCCAGCCCCAGGACAGCAACTGTTCCTCGGGCATCGCGGCGACCGGGATGAAGACGAGCGTGGCGAGGAGCTGGCCGCCCTGGGTGCCGCTCAGGGTGAAGCTGGTGAAGAAGCCGCGCCGGCCCGGCGGGGCGTGTTCGAGGGTCATCGAGTTCGCGCTCGCCTGCTCACCGGCGGCCGAGATGCCCTGGAGGACACGGCAGAGCACGAGCAGGACCGGAGCGAGGCCGCCGACCTGGGCGCGGGTGGGGAGGCAGCCGATGAGAAACGTCGACAGGCCCATCAGGATCAGCGTGAAGACCATGATCTTCTTACGGCCGACCCGGTCGCCGAAGTGCCCGAGGAAGAGCGCGCCGACGGGGCGGGCGGCGTACGCGACACCGAACGTACCCAGGGACAGCAGGGTCGCCGTGGCCGGGTCGGACTCGTCGAAAAAGACCTTAGGGAAGATCAGGGCGGCCGCGGTGCCGTAGATGAAAAAGTCGTAGTACTCCAGCGCGCTGCCGATCCAGGCGGCCGTGGCGGCCTTCTTCGGCTGGCCGCCGGGCGGGTCGTCCAGGGGTGCTACGGGGTCGCGCGGTGCGACGGAATCCGCCACGGCATGCTCCTTCGAGGGAACTCCACCCTAGGTGGAGTGAGCGGAGGGGAGGGAGGGGGGAGGGTGCCGGATCCCTGGGGGTGATGGGGCGGCGGCGCCGGTGACTGTCCGGCTAATTAACCCACTGGGTAGTTAGTAGCGGTTGGCTACGGATGTTGCGCCCGCGTTTCCCGGGTGTCAAGAGGTCACGTCGAAGGATCTTGCCTCTGCGGCTTCTCCCGGCCTCTCGCCGGCGCCTCGCGGGCCCCGCGCAGCCCCTCGCCGCCCGTACGCCCGCCTCGTCAGGCCGTACGGTCCGCCGTCAGATAGGCGATGACCATGTCGCCGAGCATCGCCCGGTAGTGCTCGCGCCGGTCCGGGGCCGTCAGGTCGCGGCCGAACAGCGCGCCGAAGGTGTGCCGGTTGGACACCCGGAAGAAGCAGAAGGAGCTGATCATGGCGTGCAGGTCCACGGCGTCCACGTCGGCCGTGAACAGGCCCGACTCGCGGCCCGACGCCAGGATCCGGCGGATCACCTCCAGCGCGGGCGAGCCGATCTTCCCGAGCTGTGCGGAGGCGGTGATGTGCTCGCCCTCGTGGATGTTCTCGATGCTGACCAGGCGGATGAAGTCGGGATGCGCCTCATGGTGATCGAAGGTGAGTTCGGCCAGGCGCCGGATGGCCGCGACCGGGTCCAGGTGCTCGACGTCGAGCTCCTGTTCGGCCTGCCGGATCACGGTGTACGCGCGCTCCAGTACGGCCGTGAACAGCTGCTCCTTGCCGCCGAAGTAGTAGTAGATCATCCGCTTCGTGGTGCGGGTGAGGGCGGCGATCTCGTCCACCCGCGCGCCCGCCAGACCGGCCCGGGCGAACTCCTTGGTGGCCACGTCGAGGATCTCGGCCCTGGTCCGGGCGGCGTCGCGGATGCGCCCGCCGGTGTGTGCCGGTTCTTCGACGCTGGTCATCGGGTTCCTTCGGGCGAGGGGCCAGTCCCGTGATTCTAGAAGCCCTCGTGAGGGGCTTCCCCGGAGCCCGGTCGTGCTGATATAGCTAACGTACTAGTTCGTACATTAGTGGAGGTCGGTCGTGGCCAAGGACTCGTTTCTCGTCGGGCTCATCGGCTCCGGCATCGGCCCGTCGCTGAGTCCGGCGCTGCACGAACGGGAGGCCGACCGGCAGGGGCTGCGCTATCTGTACCGGCTGATCGACATCGACGTGCTCGGCGTCGAGGCACACGCGGTGGGCGATCTCGTACGGGCCGCCCGTGACCTCGGCTTCGACGGGCTGAACATCACGCATCCCTGCAAGCAACTCGTCATCGACCACCTCGACGCCCTCGATCCACGAGCCGAGGCGCTCGGCGCCGTCAACACCGTGGTCTTCGCGGACGGCCGGGCGACCGGCCACAACACCGACGTGACCGGCTTCGCCGCGTCCTTCGCGCGCGGTCTGCCCGACGCCCCGCTGGAGAGGGTCGTGCAGCTCGGGGCCGGAGGCGCGGGCGCCGCCGTCGCCCACGCCACGCTCACCCTCGGCGCGGGCCGGGTCACCGTCGTCGACGCGCTGCCCGAGCGCGCCGCCGACCTCGCCGCGTCCCTCAACCGGCACTTCGGCGTCGGCCGGGCCGACGCCGCGACGCCCGACCGGCTGGCGGCGCTGATCGGCGGGGCCGACGGCGGCGGTGTCGGCGGCACCGTTGACGGTTTGGTGCACGCGACACCCACCGGTATGGCAGCCCACCCCGGCCTGCCCCTCCCGGCCGAGCTGCTGCACCCCGGCCTCTGGGTCGCCGAGGTCGTCTACCGTCCGCTGGAGACCGAGCTGCTGCGCACGGCCCGCGCGACGGGCTGCGCCACGCTCGACGGCGGTGGCATGGCCGTCTTCCAGGCGGCGGACGCGTTCCGTCTCTTCACCGGCCGGGAACCCGACACCACGCGCATGCTGGCCGACATCGCGCAGCTCGCGGGCGCGCTTCCGGCCCCGAAGTAGAAGCCGGCAGTAGGAGAAGCCGGAACCGGTAGCAGTCGGAACCGGTAGCAACTGGAACCGGTAGAAGCAGACGCGGAAGCGGAGAGAAGGCAGAGGTACCGACGTGCGTACGTCCATCGCCACCGTGTCGCTCAGCGGCTCACTGACCGAGAAGCTCACGGCTGCCTCCCGGGCCGGCTTCGACGGGGTCGAGATCTTCGAGAACGACCTGCTCGCCAGCCCCCTCACCCCCGAGGAGATCCGCGCCCGCTGCGCCGACCTCGGGCTCACCATCGACCTCTACCAGCCGATGCGTGACATCGAGGCGGTGCCCGAGGACGAGTTCGCCCGCAACCTGCGTCGCGCCCGGCACAAGTTCGAGCTGATGCGGCGGCTCGGCACCGACACCGTCCTCGTCTGCTCCAGCGTCTCCCCGCTCGCCCTCGACGACGACGCCCTCGCCGCCGCCCAGCTGAGCCGACTGGCCGACCTGGCAGAGGAGTTCGGCGTCCGCGTCGCCTACGAGGCGCTCGCCTGGGGGCGGCACGTCAGTACGTACGACCACGCCTGGAGCATCGTCGAGGCGGCCGGCCATCCCGCGCTCGGCACCTGCCTCGACAGCTTTCACATCCTGTCCCGGGGCTCGGACCCCAAGGGGATCGAGGACATCCCCGGCGAGAAGATCTTCTTCCTCCAGCTCGCCGACGCCCCGCTGCTCGCCATGGACGTACTGCAGTGGAGCCGCCACTACCGCTGCTTCCCCGGGCAGGGCGGCTTCGACATCGCGGGTCTGCTGCGACACGTCGTCCGGGCCGGATACGCCGGTCCGCTCTCCCTCGAAGTCTTCAACGACGTGTTCCGGCAGGCCGAGGCCGGACCCACCGCCGTCGACGCCCGGCGCTCCCTGCTGGTCCTCCAGGAGAGCGTCGGCCTCGCCCGGCTGCCCGAACCCGTCCTCCCCACCGGTATCGCCTTCGCCGAACTCGTCACCCCCGACGCACAGCCCGTCTCGGCGGTCCTCGGCGCCCTCGGCCTCACCCGTACGGCACGCCACCGCAGCAAGCCCGTCGACCTCTGGGAGCGCGGCGACGCCCGCATCCTCGTCAACACCGGACCGGCCGCCCGACGCGACGGCACCGGACTCGCCGCCGTCGGCCTGGAGTCACCGGACCCCGAGGGCGCCGCCCGCCGGGCCGAGGCCCTGCTCGCCCCGGTCCTTCCCCGCCGCCGGGGCCCGCAGGACGCCCCGCTCGACGCGGTGGCCGCCCCCGACGGCACGGAACTCTTCTTCTGCGCCACGGATCGTCCCGAACTCCCCGACTGGCGCACCGACTTCGAGCCCCTCGATGCTCCCGGGGTCGAGGCCGGGGCCGGGACCGGGGCGGGGGTGGAGCGCATCGACCACCTGGCCCTCACCCAGCCCTGGCACCACTTCGACGAGGCCGCCCTCTTCCACCGCAGCGTGCTCGGGCTGCACGGCCAGGAGAGCGTCGACGTCGCCGACCCGTACGGGCTCTTCCGCAGCCGGGCCGTCACCAACTCCGGTGGCAGCGTACGCGTCGCGCTCGCCGTCGGCCCCGCGCCCAGCGAGGACGAGACCCGCGCCCAGCACATCGCGCTGGCCACCGACGATGTGGTGGCCGCCGCCCGGCGCTTCCGGGCGGCGGGCGGCAGTCTGCTGCCGATGCCCGCGAACTACTACGACGACCTGGCCGCCCGATACGGCTTCACCGAGGGCGAGTTGGCGACGTACCGGGACCTCGGCATCCTCTACGACCGTGACGCACAGGGCGAGTTCAGGCACTGCTACACACGGACCGTGGGCCGCGTCTTCTTCGAACTGGTCCAGCGTGACGGCGGCTACCAGGGCTACGGCGCCCAGAACGCCCCGGTGCGGCTCGCCGCCCAGCACGCGCAACGCCCCCTCCGCTGAGGAGAGTTACCGCAGACCGGACTCACTGCCGGGCGACGCTCCTGCTCACCCCGGCGATGACGGTCGTGGCCAGGATCCAGCCGGTCAGGATAAGGACGTACGACAGGAACTGGTACCCGCCCGTCGGCGCGAAGGCCCCCTCCTGGCCGAAGGAGATCACCGGGAGCAGTAGGTCGAGGGTGTAGAAGACCGGGTTGAACTGCGGGGCCTCGTCGGCGTTGAGCGGGCTCGGGTGACGCAGGGCGAACGCGATCGAGCCCACCGCCAGCAGCGACAACAGCCAGACGGCGGCACGCAGCGGGCGGAAGCCGTAGCCGACGGTCGTGTCCTGGAGGTGGCCCCATGTCCGGCCGAGCCAGGGGAGGGTGGCCCGGTGTCTGCGCAGCTTGGCGAGCTGGACCCGGCGGGCCGCGCCCTCGTCGCCCCCATGACGGTATGCGGCGGCCAACTGTTCGTAGGCGTACGGGACATAGCCGTCGCCGTCGCGCTCCAGCAGGGACAGACGGCGGTCGGCCGGCTCGTGCGGATTCAGCGCCGTGTAGCTGAGGTTGTTGAAGAGCACCTCGCCCGGGGCGACCCCCGACTCGAAGCCCAGGACGTCGATCCGGGAGCGGCGCAGATGCAGCCTGCCCTCGATGGGCTCGCACCGGTACAGCCACAGCTCACCGATGGTGCAACTGCTGGCCCGCAGAGCGGTACCGCCGGGGTTGGACAGCCGCGCCCCGGTGAAGTCGACAGATCCCGCGATCCGGGAGCCGCGCAGGTCGACGATTCCCCGGGTACGCAGGTTCCGCGCCCGTATGTCGGCCCGTACATCGAGGGAGCGCGCGCACAGCGCATGCCCGCCGGGGTTGCTCAGGTCGGAGTCGTCCAGGGTGATTGACCCGCCCACCGTGGCACCCTCGAGCCGTGTCTCGCCCCGCACGCGCAGCCCCGGGGCCGCGAACCCGTCGCCGAGGACGGACTGATGGAGTTGGAGCACCGGCACGGACGGGTCGGACGTGGTGAGTTCGGCGCCGTCCAGGAAGAGCGCGCCCGCGATCTCCGCACCGCCCAGCCGCACCGGCCCCCGCACCCGGCAGCGGCTCATGCGCAGCGGGCCGTCGATCCGCGTACTCGCGAGGTTGACCGAGGGGATCACCGAGCCCCGCAGATTCAGCTGGCGCAGCCGGGTGCCGTAGAGGTCGGGAGCCTCGTCGAAGTGGCAGTACCGCAGATGGATCGGGTGGTCCACGATCGCGTACATCAGGTTCAGATGCCCGGTGACACGGGCGCCCGACAGCCTCAGTCTGGGGATCTCGCCCGCCAGTTGGGGGGCGCTGAGCAGCAGGGCCCTCAGCACCGAGGCGCGTACGGTCCGCTCCGGCCCCCAGTCGGAGCCGGTGGCCGGGTTGTCGGCCTCGGCCTCACCCTCGCGGAAGTCCACGGGCTCCCCCTTGGGGAAGGCCCGCCACACCCGCTCCTCGGCCGCCGTCAGATCGTTGATCTCCATCCGGGCGACTCTGACGCGCCACGGACACCCATGTCAATCGGGTCCAGGGACAACACCCCGGACCCGATCGCCACTTCAGTTGCCCCGAACCAGCAGGCGTCTCAACCACGCGTCTGTCAAAGGGAGTTCCACTCCGCGATCACCGGCCGGTCGTGCTCCGCGGAGAGCCTGCTGACCGTGCCCGTGGCGAGCTGGAACAGCCGTCCGTCGGCGGGCGGCAGCCCGAGGTAACGGGCTGTCAGCACACGCAGGAAGTGCCCGTGCGCCACGAGGATCACGTCGCCCTCCCCGAGCGCGTCCTTGAGGTGGGCCAGGACGCGGTCCGCGCGCCGGCCCACCTCGTCGGGCGACTCGCCGGGGTGCCCGGCCGGACCGTGCGGTACCCCGTCCGTGAACAGGAACCAGCCGGGCCGGGTGCGCTGGATCTCGTGGGTCGTCAGACCCTCGTACCCGCCGTAGTCCCACTCGTGCAGGTCCGGATCGACCAACGCCCCGGACACGCCGGCGAGTTCGGCGGTGCGGACCGCGCGGGCGAGCGGGCTGGTGACGACGCGTGCGAAGGTCCGTCCGGCGAGGAGCGGGGCGAGGGACCTCGCCTGCTCCTCGCCGTGCGGGGTGAGGGGCAGGTCGGTCCAGCTGGTGTGCTGTCCCGACGCGCTCCACTCGGTCTCGCCGTGGCGGACCAGGAGAAGGTCACCCACGGTTTTGCTACTCCTTGGACTCGACGGCGTGGCCGCCGAACTGGTTGCGCAGCGCCGCGATCATCTTCATCTGTGGTGAGTCGTCCTGCCGGGACGCGAACCGGGCGAAGAGGGAGGCCGTGATCGCGGGCAGCGGCACGGAGTTGTCGACGGCCGCCTCGACCGTCCACCGGCCCTCGCCGGAGTCCTGCGCGAACCCGCGCAGCCGCTCCAGGTGCTCGTCCTCGTCGAGGGCGTTGACCGCCAGGTCGAGCAGCCAGGAACGGATGACCGTCCCGTCCTGCCAGGACCGGAAGACCTCGCGCACGTCCGTGACGGAGTCGACCTTCTCCAGCAGCTCCCAGCCCTCGGCGTAGGCCTGCATCATGGCGTACTCGATGCCGTTGTGGACCATCTTCGAGAAGTACGGACCCTCCGGCTTCAGCGCCTCGAAGATCGGCTGAAGCCGCTCGACGTGCGCCTTGTCGCCGCCGACCATCAGGGCGTAGCCGTTCTGCAGCCCCCACACGCCGCCGGAGACCCCGGCGTCGACGAAGCCGATGTCCTTGGTGCCCAGCTCCTCGGCGTGCTTCTCGTCGTCCGTCCAGCGCGAGTTGCCGCCGTCGACGACGGTGTCCCCCGCGTCCAGGAGGCCGCCGAGCTCGTCGACGACGGACTGGGTCGCGGCACCGGCCGGGACCATCACCCAGACCACGCGCGGTGCTTCGAGCTGCTCGACCAGCTCGGCGAGGCTGCTCACGTCGGAGACCTCGGGGTTGCGGTCGTAGCCGATGACGGTGTGGCCGGCACGGCGGATGCGCTCGCGCATGTTGCCGCCCATCTTGCCGAGACCGATCAGACCAATCTGCATGTCAGTTCACTTCCTGAGCGTCACGAAGAGTGCGGTACGTGGCCACGAGGGCGGCGGTGGAGGAGTCGAGGCCGGGGACGTCGGCCCCCGTGGTGAGCGCGGGCTCGATGCGCTTGGCGAGGACCTTGCCCAGCTCGACGCCCCACTGGTCGAACGAGTCGATGTTCCAGACGGCGCCCTGGACGAACACCTTGTGCTCGTACAGCGCGATCAACTGGCCCAGCACGGAGGGGGTCAGCTCGCGGGCGAGGACGGTGGTCGTCGGGTGGTTGCCCCGGAACGTCTTGTGGGCGACCAGTTCCTCCGGCACCCCTTCCGCACGGACCTCCTCCGGCGTCTTCCCGAAGGCCAGTGCCTGCGTCTGCGCGAAGAAGTTGGCCATCAACAGGTCGTGCTGGCCCTTGAGTTCGTCGCTCAGTTCCGCGACCGGTTCGGCGAACCCGATGAAGTCCGCCGGGATGAGCTTCGTCCCCTGGTGGATCAACTGGTAGTAGGCGTGCTGCCCGTTGGTGCCGGGCGTGCCCCACACCACGGGCCCGGTCTCCCACTCGACCGGGTTGCCGTCACGGTCGACCGACTTGCCGTTGGACTCCATGTCCAACTGCTGCAAGTAGGCGGTGAACTTGGAGAGGTAGTGGCTGTAGGGCAGTACGGCGTGCGACTGGGCGTCGAAGAAGTTCCCGTACCAGATGCCCAACAGGCCCAGTAGCAGCGGCGCGTTGGCCTCCGCGGGAGCCGTGCGGAAGTGGTCGTCGACCAGCGAGAACCCGTCCAGCATCTCCCGGAACCGCTCCGGCCCGATCGCGATCATCAGCGACAGCCCGATCGCCGAGTCGAACGAGTAGCGCCCGCCGACCCAGTC